>CAYPLY010000001.1:0-100266 GCA_964412025.1 Candidatus Woesearchaeota archaeon
TAATAATGAAATTGGTGAAATTAAATAATGCTGTTTCTATGTATTCTGAACCTGTGCTTGGAACTATTAATGAAAAAATAAGATATATGGCTCTTGCTGTTGATAAATCGACATTAAAAGATAAAGTAAAAATGGGTCTTGCGAGACAAATAATTAAGAGTGAGGGAAGTGTTGATGTTCCGGGTTTTCTAGATAAAAGTAAGTTGATAATTGTTAGAAGCAATGATTTACTTAAATGGGAAAAGGATTCTGATTTAAAAATAAAAGGAATTGATAAAATTGTCAAAGATCTTACACGGAAAGGCACATTCTTTATTGGATTAGAAGATCCAGATATTTATACGGATGAGAAAGGAGTAAAACATATTTATTTCACTATTGCATACAAGGTTGAAGGTAAACCAAAATATTTTATTTATTTGGGACATGCTCAAGGGAAGGAATTAAATAAATTAACTGCAACAAAACCTATAATTGGACCAATAGGAAAAAGAATTTGTGGATTTAAAGAAGTCTCAATACCTACAGGTGTTAAGGAAACTCCTAGATACCATTTAATGGAGATGGGTTATCTTGAAAATGAAGAATGGGTTTCAACAATAAGTTCCGCTCTTGCTAAAAAAATGAATTCTCCTTGGGAATATAAAAAAATATTATTAAATCCTCTTGAAATGAAAGATAATTGGTGCAAAGGACATTTATCTCCCTGCTGTTTTATAGAAGGTCTAAATTTAAATAAAGATTTATTGCTTTGCATAGTTAATGGAAGAGAACCGGAGACTTTTGTCTTTGAAAAAAAAGTATTTGGTAAATTTCGCCCAGGATTTATTTTATTTAATACAAAAACAGGGGAAATTCCTTGGATAGACAATGAACATTTCATAGAAGATCCAGATGCGAGAACAATAACCTTTGCATCAGATTTTTTAAGATTAAACAAAGAAAAAGGAATATTATACTGCCATATTAACGATGGGTTTGTAAGAGCATATGAAATTGATTTGAAAGAGTTAGGAAAATATATTAAGGAAAAAATTTCTAAATCAAAACTTTCTTTGCTTTAAGTGATTCATAAGCAAGAATGTACATTCCTGCTTCCCAGGCTTGAACATTTCCATGGTGTTCTTTGGTTAGAGGGTTTGTCCATTCAGGAAAATCTCCATTTAAGTTTCTTTCAGCTAATTTGTTGAGTTCTTCTTCTGCTTTTTTCATTTTATTCATTTTTATTAATGCAAGAATATAGAATCCTCCAACATATCCCCAAATGCCACCATTGCTATAATGATGAGGGGTTCCGGCATCACAATCTAAAAAATAACTTTGCCAGTGAGGACTATCTTCAGTTATTGGAGGGTAAATAACTCTCACAGGATAAGGTTGATTTATTTTATTTTTTTCAATGTAGCTTAGTATTTTTTCAGCTCTTTTTTTGTCTGCTAAACCAAATATTATTGCTAGAAGATTTCCAAGAGAATCAAACCAGTCTCCTACTTCTCTATAAACCCCGTGGTTCTTCCATCTATAAGGTAAGTAGAAATCTCCTTCCCATAATCCATCATCTTTGTCTTCATTGACTATCTTTTTTAGTTTTTCTGCTTCTTTTGTTTTTCCAAGAATATTTAGAACTTGATAGTATAATGCTTGAGTGTTTATTGTATATCCATATCTATGAGGGAAAGCATCCTGCCAGTCTGAGGTTGGAAGTTGAGTTAGTAAACCTGTTTCACCAGTATCCTGGCATCTTAACCATTTCAGGGTCTTTCTTATTGAACACTTTTTTGATAGGAAGAATAAATTAGCATTATATCTTTCTTTGTAAATGTAATTTCCAATTATATACCATAAAGACGAGTCTATTGTTTTGAAATCAACGTGAGGGTCTCTTTTTGAAAATTTATCAACACAATTTGGTATCTGTCCATTTTTACTTTGTCCGTATTTTAAGGTTTTTATGCTCTCCTTGAAAGTATTTTTTAGTGCTTTTTTTTCTTTTTTTGTGTTTATCAGGCTTGCTCCTAAACAACTTATCATGGAATCTCTTGACCAAATTGCATCATATCCATCTTTAGCTCCAGATGCAAACATTCCGTTTGGAGTTGAGCAGGCTTTTAGACATTCTTTTGCTTTTTGATAGGCTAATTTAGTGTTGTCTTTCATTTTTTCTTTTTTGGTTTACTTTTGGATTTTTCTTTCTTGTTATTTTTATTCACTTCTTTTAAGGCATCCATTATCTTTTCCATTGAAATCTTTCTTACACTTGTTACAACATCTCTTCCTCCAGAATAAATTAACAAATCTTTTCCATTTTTATCTACAACAATTCCTGTGGGGAAAACTACTCTCTTCTTTTGGTATAATTCAAGTTCATATTCTTGGTCGGGTAATATAATGGGTTCTGATTTTGCTAATAATTTTATTGGATTTTTTAAATCAAATAATGCAGCGGAGCCAGAATAAATATAGAGTTTATCTTCTTCTTTTTGAGTGTTATCTTCACTTCTTACCGAGTGGTAGATTAATAACCATCCTTTATTTGTTTTTACAGGAGGGCATCCTGGGCCTATTCTTCCATAATCTTTATCTTCTTTTTTAGATATACTTATAGATTTTAACTTTCCCCAGCAGAGCAAATCATCAGATTGTGCTATCCATATATGCGGAGGGGTAAATTGAAAATTTCCCTCTGGTCTATCAAAAGCAATATACCATCCCTTTATTTTCTCAGGGAATAAAACTACATCTTTATCTTGCTCCCCAAAGATTATTCCTTTTCTCTCCCAGTTAATTAAATCGTCTGAGAATGCAATAGAGGTTGAGATGTTTTCTTTTCTTGATAGGCTTACATAAGTCATAACATATTTTCCTTCTATCTCAACTATTCTTGGATCTTCAACTCCCAATTCTGAATCACTAGATATACCATAGAAAGTGGGTTTTTTGTCTATTGAGAGTATATTTAATCCTGATTCATCCATAACTACTCTTCTTAAATGGGAGATAAATGTGAGTCTTTTTGTTGAATCATGAAATATTATATCAAACTCGGAATTTGTTGCAACTTCTTCCCTTGGAAATTTATCTATTTTAATTTCATAATCTTTTTCTCCCCCCATCCTTGGAGAATAAAAGTATTTTTTATCTTCTAACACCTTTAGCCTTTCTATAACTCTCACGTACAGAATTACTTTTCCATCTCTCCCCCTTGCAGCTGCAGGGTTGATTGTTCCAATTACCTCTAATTCCTTTGAAGAAGGTTTAATCATTTCTGGCGTTATTAGTAATTTTGCCCCTTTTTTCATATTTTACTACCTCTAAAATAATATATCCTCGATAGTTTTTAAATATTAAGTTATGAATAATATTTTATTAAAGCGGGTTATCTGTAACTAGGCTGTAAAATAGAAGTACTTAATAATTAGGGGTAATTTTATTTTTTTGGATAAATACTAAAAATTTAAGAGTTAATCTCTTTATAATAATGAACCTGCATCATTATCAATAATTATTGTTAAATCTTTGTGGTTTTTAAGGAAGCTTGCTGGGAGTTTTTTGTTTGGTTTGGAATTCATTAAATCTTTTATTATTTTTGCCTTCTTTTTACCAGAAGCTAGTAAAAGGAGTTTTTTTGATTTAAGGATTGTAGAAATTCCCATCGTTAGGGCTTTTCCTTTGATATGGGTTAATTCTGTTAAATGGGTTTTTGAGTTTGGAGGGGTGTTTGGTTCATTGAACCCAATATGTCCGTTTAAACCTATTCCTAAAATCTGTAAATCTATTGGGTGTTTTTTTATTTTAGCTTCATAATCCTTAGATTCTTTTTCGGGGTATTTTGTTTCTCCGTTTAATAGATTGATGTTCTTTCTTTGGAAATTAGTTTTGTTGAAAAGGTTGTTGAACATATAATATGAATAACTTTTTTTATTTGTGCTTTTTATTGGATAAAACTCATCTAAATTGAATGTATTTATCTTAGAAAAATCCACTTTTTTGTTTTTGTAAGCGTTTACCAGATTTTTGTAGGTTTGTAAGGGGGTTTTTCCAGTTGCAAATCCAAGAGTTAGATTAGGTTTGTTTTTTATCTCTTCAAGAATAATATCTGAAGATATTTTTGAGAGCTCTTTATAATTTCTAGCTTGGATTATTTTCATATTTGTTTTTTTATCATCTTTTTTATTTTAAAACTTCAAGTCCTGGGAGTTTTTCACCTGCAATGTAATTCAATAAAGCTCCCCCGCTTAAACTTATATGTCCAAATTTTTTTACATCTACTTTAGAGGCTTTAATTGCATCGCTTAAATGTCCTCCCCCGATAACCGAAAATGCCTTGCTATTTGCAACTGCATTTAGAATTGTAAATGTTCCTTTTGTAAATTGTTTTTTACTGCAATCTCCAGCAGGTCCCTTCATGTATATTGCACCTGCATTTTTTATTTCTTGAACATACTTCTTTTGAGTTATTTCTCCTATGTCAAATATTTCATTTTCATTTGGAAAGTTTTCAACGGGAATTTCTTTTCTTTTACCTTTTATATTAACTGCAAAGTCCGAGGGGGTTTCAACTTGGGTTAATTTTTCTTTGGGGATGTCTATGAATATTTTTCTGCTTCTAAGATAGTTCTCTTGTTCTCCTAATTTTTTACCTTTATTCATTAAACATACTTGTCCAAACAGCCCACAACTTAAAACTTTATTTTTTCCAAGAAGTTTAACGTTATCTTCAGGTTTTGCTCCTCCTAAAATATAAAGGGTTCCGTTTAATTTTAATTTTTTTAAAGCATTAACTTCTCTTTCTAATATTCTTCCAGCACAACTTTTTTTAATGTATTTTGGTAGGAGTATAGAAGCTTGAGGTCTATGGCATACAGAGAAGGCATCATTAACATAAATTTCAAAGTTTTTAGAAAAGAAATTTGTAAGTGCGTTTGGTTTTGTATCAAATTCTTCTTTAAGATTTCTAACGTTTTCTAGGAGTATTGCTTCCCCTTCCTTCAATTCTTTTATTTTCTTTTCTGCTTTTTCTCCAATAATGTCTTCAACAAACGTAACTTTAGAATATTTGTTTAATTGTTTGCAGTGTTGCTTTAATGAGATAAAATCCTCATCCCCCGGTCTTCCTTGGTGTGCAAGAATTACTAATTTTGCTTTCTTTTTCTTTAATTCATTTATTGTTATTGAGGCTTCTTTTATTCTTTCTGATTTTAGAAGTTTTTTATTCTGAACATCAGAATTTAAATCAGATCTAAGCAAGACCGTTTTTCCTTTGAAATCAAAATCATTTAGAGTTTTCATTTTTGTTTTATGCTTAGGGACTTTAATTAAGTCTTATCTTAAACGTTTGATGAGTTCAACTATTCTATTTGAATACCCGTACTCATTATCATACCAAGAGAGAACTTTAACCAGGTTTCCATTGGCTTGGGTTAGGATAGAATCAACAATTGAAGAACTTGGATTTTTTATTATGTCTGATGAGACTAGTTCTTCTTCAGAGTATTCTAATATTCCTTTTAATTCTTTTTCTGAAGCATTCTTTAAGGCTGTATTAACTTGCTCTTTTGTAACTTGAGCATTTAATACCGCTACAAAGTCGGTTATACTCCCGCAAGGAACTGGAGCTCTTATTGCTAATCCATCTAGTTTTCCTTTTAGTTCTGGAATTACTTCAACAACAGAAGTTGCTGCTCCAGAAGTTGTAGGTATAAGGTTTACTGCTCCTGCTCTCCCCCTTCTTAATTTTTTATGGGGAACATCTAAAATAACCTGGTCATTGGTATATGCATGTACTGTCGTCATATATCCTCTTTCAATTTTGAAATTATCATTAAGAACCTTAACAATTGGGGCTAGGCAATTAGTTGTACAGGATGCCATAGAGATTATTTTGTGTTCTTTTTTTAGTTGGTTTTCATTAACCCCTAAAACCACTGTGATATCCGGATTTTTTCCTGGAGCAGAAATTAAAACTTTCTTTGCTCCTCCCCAAAGGTGCTTGTTTGCCCCCTCTCTATCTGTAAATTTTCCTGTTGATTCAACAACCACATCTACTCCCAATTCTCCCCAGGGTAAATTTTCAGGTTCTTTTTCTGAGAAGACAAGTATCTTTTTCCTGTTTATTTTTATGAAATTCTCACCAAATTCTATTTTTCCTTCATAGTTCCCATATACAGAATCGTGTTTCATCAAGTATACAATTGATTCAATGCTAGCTAAATCATTTATTGCTACAACATTTATTCCCTTTTCAATTGCTATTTTCAAAACAGCTCTACCAATTCTTCCTAAACCATTAATTGCTATTTTTACCATCTTTTTATACAATGAAAAGAAGAATTGATTTAATAAATCTTACTAATCAAAAATTAAAAAATAAAGAAATAGAAAAAAAGAGATTTACTTTCTCTTTTTCTTCGCAGCTTTTTTCTTAGCTGGTTTTTTAGCTACTTTTTTTGCAGCTTTTTTCTTAGCCATTCTTATCACCTCATGTTTAATTGGTATTGTAAATCCTTAAAACTTTATAAGTGTTTTGCAAATTAATTAAATATTAATATTTATCCTCGATAAAATTAATTATATTTCTTTAAAAGAAATCTTTTCGTTTACCAAATTTCTTAAAATCTCTCTTAGTTTTTCAATTTTAACTCTTTTTTGAACTCTTGAATTTCTATCTCGAATTGTTATATCTTTGTTTTTCAAAGAATCATCGTCTATTGTTATACAAAAAGGGGTTCCTATCTCATCATTTCTAGCATACCTTCTACCAATGCTTCCAGATTTATCATATGCAATATTAAATTCTTCTCTTAAATCTTTTACAATTTCATCTGCAATCTTTTCAAAGTCCTCTCTTTTAACTAAGGGAAAGACCGCTGCTTTTACTGGAGAGATTCTTGGAGGAAATTTAAACATGCTTCCCTCTTTTCCTAAAGAATAGAAAATATCAAGTAAAGTCCAGACATTTCTATCCACACCAAAACTTAATTCTAAAATATGTGGAAGAATCTTTTTATCTTCGTAGGAAACAGTTAAATCTTTTCCAGAAATCTTGCTATGTCCTAGTAAATCATGATCTGTTCTATAGTGTATTCCTCCAACTTCTTTAAATCCTCCCAGAGTGTCTAAAAGAACTTCTACATCAAAATGTAACTTATTATAAAATGCTCTTTCTTCTTTGTTTAATTCTCTTAACCTGAATTTTTCTTTAGGAATCTTAAGAATTTTCAAATAAAAATTTTGGACTTTTAAAGCGTGGAATAAATAGAATTTAGGAATCTCAAATTTTTTGTTTAATTCTTCACATTCAACTTCCTCAACAGATTCTTTATCTGCAAATTTAATTCTTAATTTACCCTTTTTAACTTCTTCCCATTGTTCATGTTCATTTATTTTATCTGGATCAAAGAATATTTGTAATTCTGCTTGTGAGAATTCTCTTAATCTGAAGAACATTTGTCTTGGGGATATTTCATTTCTGTATGCTTTATCTATAATTGCTAACCCCAGAGGAAGTTTATTCCTTGTTGCCTGGAATTCTTCTTTAAATGCAAGATAAGCTGCCTGTGCAGTTTCTGGGCTAAGATATGCTTTTTCTTCATTGAATCCTATATTTACCGGAAACATCATGTTAAACTGTTTTATTGGAATTAATTCTCCACCGCATTTTGGGCATTTAAGCTTTAATTCATCCATTTTCTCATTCATTTTCTCGATTGAAATAGATCCTGCATTTTCAACTCCATTATCTTCTAAGAAAGTATCTGCTCTGAATCTAAAATGGCATTTTTTACATTCAGTCATTGGATCATTAAAGTTTTCTATATGTCCAGATGCCTTAAATACTGGCTCTGGAAGAATATTATTTCCTTGTATTTCATAAAAATTATCGTTTAGTGCCAAGATATTTTTTCTCCAAAGATTCTCCCAATTCATTTTTAAAATTTTTCCAAGATGCCCATAAGTGAAAAATCCCGCTTTTCCTCCATAAATATTTGCTGTTTGAAAAAAGATTCCTCTTTTGCTTGCAATTGAATTTATTTCATTTAATTTTTCTTCTGGTTTTACTTCTCTTTCTTCAACAATTTCTTCTGAGTTTTTTTCTTCATTTTCCATTTTAATTTCTTTTTTATTCAAATCAATGTTTTTAATCATTTCTGCATATTTTTTCTCAGCCTCTTCTCTGTTTGTCCCTAAATATGCAACGTGTTTGCTCGTTACTTTATTTCCGCTTCTGACACTTTTTCTTAGATAAAAATAATCCTTTCCATTTATTTTTTGCTTAACAATATAAGCCATGTTTTGATAACTACATTTTGTTTTATAAATGTTATTATAACTACAAATTTCTGTTTATTATTTATACATATATAATAAGTATTTTTAACAAATAATAGATATATTTATAAGGTATATTACATAAATAATAAGTAATGGGAAGGACTCGATTAGCAAAGGCACTAGTTAGTAGTTTACAAAGAAATAAAGAGGCTTCTCAAAGCAGAAAAAATGAGCTTGTTGATTATTTAAAAAGATTAAATCAAGCACATGCAAATAAACAGATTTCTGGGGCAAAATATGTAGAGACGCTCACGAAAAAAACCAATGGAAGAAACATAAAAGAGTGGGTTGATTATTATGAAAATTATTCTAAGAACTGCGAAAAGGCGATCGAGAGACAAAAGGCAAAGGTAATAAGGAACAGAGTTTTAGCTTTATTTTTTGGAGTTCTATTTTTAGGAGGGTTTATTTTTGCTGCTCTTTCTTTAGATTATTCTAGTATTGGGTTAACAGGATTTTTTGTGGGTGAAGGATTTCAGGAACAAGAGTATTCACAGATAATTGGACTGATAACTAATGAATCTACAAATTATGAATTGAACTTAGAAAATCCTGGACAATTAAGTTCAGTTAAAATTAATGGTGAGATAAAAGGAGAGGGAGAGATTAAAGTTTATCTCAATGATTTGTTAATATTGGATAGTTCAAAGATTAAATCGAAATCAAGTTCTCCAAAATATAATTCTCCTTTAACCGGAATGATTATTGAAGAAACAGAAACAATAACAACAGATTCTCAGACAACTACTTCAGAAGATTCATATTCAGAAACAGAGACTCCTTCAAAAGAAGATTCGAGTCCTTCCCAGGAGGAGTCTCTAACTGAAACTACAAATTCTCAAACAATTTCATCAGAAGTATCATATTCAGAAGAGAAGATAGAGAGCGAGGTTCCTTTGCAAGAAGAGTCGAGTCCTTCCCAGGAGGAACCTCAAGCTTCTGAAAGTTTAGATAAGACTTTGGATGATACGCCTCAAACAGAAAACGAATCGATTTCATATTCAGAAACAGAGACTCCTTCAAAAGAAGAGTCGAGTCCTTCCCAGGAGGAGTCTCTAACTGAAACAAATCAATCATACCCCCAGAGAAATCAAACAGAAGATATTGAAACTAATGAGAGAGAAGTTCAAACAAATGTTACTTATGAACAGGAAAGCAATGAAACACAATCCAATATATCATATTCAGAAACAGAGACTCCTCTAAAAGAAGAGTCGAGTCCTTCCCAAGGGGAGTCTCTAACTGAAAATATTTTTAATGAGTTTTGTGAAGATACATGCAATCTCGAAAAATTGAATTTAACAAATTCTTCTTATACTTTAAGAGTAGAGATAGAAGGAAATGTTACACTAAGGTTGGGGAGTATTGATTATTCTATTATTCTGGAAGAAGTTCCTCTTATCTCGGAGAATATTACAGTAAATACTGTCCAGTATGATGCAGTTCTTGGAAAACCAGTAAAATGGAAAAAGCAAATCGAACTTCCTGAAAAAGGAAATGTTAAGGTTGAACTTCCAAAGGGTTCTGAGAAAATTGTTGTTAGCAAGATTATTGATAGAGAATCATATTCAGAAAAAGAAGCTTCTCAAAAAGAAGAGTCGAGTCCTTCCCAAGGGAAGCTTCTTACTGAAAATAGGAAAGTTAAAGAAAAATCAAACTCAATAGAAGTATTAATTGAAGATAATTCTGACTTATATGAAATTGAATATGAAACTCCTGCACCATACTCTTCTGAAGAAGAAACTGAAAAAGGAAAGAAAGTAATAATTGCAGGTTCTGAAGAGGTTCATTATGAAAATGTTTTAGCATTTACAAATTTAAGTGAAAGTTTGGATATAAGAAGTCCTTCTGAACTGAAAATATACTGGATTGAAGAAGAAGTTTACCTTCCTGCAGAGAGGGTTGAAGACAAAGATAATAACGGATTTTATGATTATGTTGAATGGATTGTTCCTCATTTATCCAATCAGACATTTTTGATAACTATCCAATCAGGGACAGAAGGAAAAGATGCTCATATTGATAGTTCAACTCCAAACAGAAATTTTGGCGCATCTACTTCTATGATAATAAGTAACACAGAAAGAATGTTGCTAGAATTTGATTTATCCGATGTAACAGAAACAGCAAATATTGTTAATGCAAATCTTACTTTATATTTATCTTCTGCAGGAACAGGAACTAATCCCATAAGTGTTTATAGGATAAATAACAGCTGGATTGAGGGTACAGGGGATAGCCAGAATACTTATGATGGAGTAACCTGGACTAACAGAAGCGGAACAGAAAGTTGGGATATCCCTGGAGGGGATTTTGATTCAAGAGTATGGGCAATTAGAAATTTAACAACAGCAGGAACTTATTATACATTGGATATAACTCAGTTAGTACAGAACTGGGTTAATGGAACTTACGAAAATTATGGGATTATACTTTATGGTGAAAACGGACATGGACAATGGCATTTCCCTTCAAGTGATAATATTAACGCTACAATCAGACCTCAGTTAAACATAACTTATAATGAATCTCAAGTTCCTGTAATAAATTCAGTGAGTATTCCGTCAACAATTAGAGAAGGAGAAAACCTAAGTTTAACAGCAAATATTACAGATAATTTGGAAGTTGAGGGAGCAATAATTGAGATAGATAATTTAAATTATTCATTAGGACAAAATCCTCAAACAATCTCAAATGTTGCAATAATAAGGCCTGCTGCAAAAGGTACAATTGAAACTAACAGGGTGGTTAATTATCTTAACTCTTATGATAATAATAATGATACTTCTTCAGGAATAAATGCAGTTAATCCTCTCTTAACAATAAAAACTTCTGGAGTGAGCGTAGCAGGTATAATAAATTCAGTAAAGGTAAAAGTTATTCATTCTAAATTAAGTTATGACACAATAGGGTATTTACATTGGGCAAGCTCTAATGGAGGAGAAGAGCAAGGTTTAACCCATGAATTTAATTCAACAAGTGAAACACCAGAGATAACAGAATTTGATGTTACATCAGAGAGGGACTGGAGTTTTGCAGATTTCAATCTTCTTACAGAAATACATCTTAATAATTCAGATTCAACATTAAAGATATATGAAGTTTGGTTTGAAGTAAATTACACAACTCCTGCAAGCAACGACTTGTGGAACGGAACAATTGATACTTCCAGATTATCTGCAGGAAATTACACTTATACTATTTTTGCAAATGATAGCTCAGATAATCTTGCAAATTATCAAAATAATTTTACAATATTACCTCAACTTGTCCTGGTGAATGTTTCAATGAATGATGCGCAAGGGAATTTTCAGGAAGCTGAAGTTATAATTTATAATACTGAGAGTCAGGAAGTGGAGATGAACTCAACTATGACTGAATCAGAATTAATATCTGTTGAAGAAGGAGAGAAGAATATTTTGATAAATCCTGTTGGAACTCCTGTATTCCAAATTGAATATGAAAATACTTTAATTGAAAACTACACTGAAGGAATAATTGATATCGATCAGCCTTCTGAAGTAGAAAATTTTACCAAGGTATATGCATTAAATCCTCATTTAAATACAAATGCTACAGTAACTGCATTTGCAACGGGTAATGAATTATACAAATGTAAAGACTGGAACTTTACAAATCAATCTTGTTATGGGGAATGGATTAAAGTTATGGATATCACTCCAGGAGAAGAATATAACTTCACACTCTCTCCAGAAGATCCTGCTTTTGCTGAAGTTATTGTAATAATATTTGCACATCATCTTAACTCAACTAGAGACTTTATTTCGGATATCTACCAAGAGGTTGTTCTATTAGATGATATTTGGAGCGAGGAAATTCCTGATGGAGATTATGTTAGAGTTACTTTTGAGAGTAATTTGACAAGTGATAGAGATATAACAATATATCCAAGGATAGTTTCAGGAACACCAAGGATTGAGATTTATGAAGTGAATGAAAGTACATTGATTGCCGAATTTAATCCAATTATTAATAATTCTTATAACAAAAGATTCTTGACAAGTCTGATTGGAGAGCAAGATACATTTGATTTGAGAATTATTGGAGGAAGTGTTGAGTTTGATTATATTGTTGATCCTCCAGATTACTTAAGTTGCGTTTCAGGAACATGTATAGCAGTATTTAATATTACAACTGGTGCAAACACATGGCAGGTTCCTACCGAAGTTACTGAAATAATGATTGAAGCTTGGGGAGGAGGCGGAGCAGGTGGAGGTTCTATATCGAATGGTTATGGTGGAGGAGGCGGAGCAGGTGGCCAGTATGCTAAACGTAATTTAACTGTAACTCCTTCGACTACTTTTAACATTTTTATTGCTTCATCAATAACGGGGGGTACAGGTGATGGTTCACAAGGATATAATACAAGTTTCTTCAATTCTACAGGAAATTATGTTGTTGCAATGGGTGGTGAAGGAGGTAAAGGAGGAATTAATAAAGCTGCAGGGGCTGGAGGCTTAGGTTCTATTTCTGGAGGTGTGGGTACCACAATTTATGGGGGCGGAAATGGATACACTGGGAGTTCATCAGGAGGAGGAGGAGGAGGAGGTTCTGGAACAACTGGTTGGGGTGGAAATAGTACAAGTGCTACAGGAGGAACAGGAACTTCAATTGGGGGAGGAGATGGAGGTGCAGGTAACACAGACGCAAGTGGAGACGCTGGACTTAATTATGGTGGAGCTGGAGGGGGAGGAGAAAGAGCAGGAGGAACTAATGGAGTGGGAGGAACAGGAGCACAAGGGATGTTAAAAATAACATATGCAGAACCTGTTGATTTAACTTCTCCTCAGTATAATTCTGTTTCAGTTAATAATACTCTTGCAGGGCAAATAACTAATTTTGCAATAAATGTGACTGATAATATCGCATTGCATCCAAATGGGCAATATATTTTCTCAACTAATAATACTGGAGTTTGGATAAATGATAGCTTTTGGCAAAAAGATTTAACTATAAATGCAAGTTTGCCAGATATTGGAACTAATTCAAAACCTTCTGTATTTTATAAAGATTCTTCATGGTACCTAATAAGCGGTATTCAATCAGGGGAGTTTTTTGGTTTTGCTTATAATGGAACTAATTGGTTGCCAAATTCAACAATAAATGCAAGTTTGCCCGATATTGGATCTAATACAAACCCTTATGTATTCTATAAAGATTCTTCATGGTATCTAATAAGCGGAGAAGCTGGGGGAAATTTTTATGGCTTTGCTTGGGATGGTACTCAATGGTTGCCAAATTCAACAATAAATGCAAGTTTGCCCGGTATTGGAATTAGTTCAGTACCTTCTGTATTTTATAAAGATTCTTCATGGTATCTAATAAGCGGAGAAAGAGATGGAAATTTTTATGGCTTTGCTTGGGATGGTACTCAATGGTTACCTAATTCAACAATAAATACAAGCTTGCCTAATCTTGGAGAAACTTCTTTCATATCTCCTTATGTATTCTATAAAGATTCTTCATGGTACCTAATAAGCGGAGAAAATACTGGAAATTTTTATGGCTTTGCTTGGGATGGTACTCAATGGTTACCTAATTCAATAATAAATGCAAGCTTGTCTAAAACAATTTCTAAATCATCTCCTTCTGTATTTTATAAAGATTCCTCTTGGTATTTAATCTCTGGAGATACAAATGGAATATTTTTTGGTTACAAATATTCTGATGCTACAAATTTCACCTCAACTCCTTCCTGGGCAAATGTTACAAAAACATTGAATTCAACTAGTGGGATGGTTGTAGGTTATAGGTGGTATTTCAAAGATTCTTATTCAACACCAAATTATAATTCAACACCTGTTTATACTTTGACAACGACTCCTTATTATGGTATCTTAAATGTTAGCATAATTCTTCCTGAAAATTATTCTGGATACTTCACTGGAAATACTAATTTAACAATAAATGCAAGTGTTACTTGTGTGGGTGGAGCATATTGCGGAACAGTAAGTGCGACAGCGAGATATAATCTTTCAAGTGCTTCTCCTGATACAAATATTAATATTAGTGAAGGAGGATCTCCTTTTTATAACCTTGGAAGTGGCGGAGAGGATATATATGTCTATAATTTTAGTGGGATAACTAATCCTTCTTCAACACATAAAGCTACTAATGGCTCATGTTCTTCATTTGTCTCATTTCAACCTAATAATCAATATGAGTTTTATAATGAAGGTTATTCTAATCTAGTTTTTATTGATGGATTTGTTACAAAAACTTCCCTTCCATCTGGATTTGGATCGAATAAACCTTATGAGAAATTTGATTTTAAAATTTTAGAGTCAAAAGATTCCATAAATGAGATAAATCTCTCAATATATGGAAGATCATATTCTAGTTCAGATTATCAATTTACTGTTTTTGTATATAATTATAGCGGAGGCATCATGGGTGATCCATGGAAGCAAGTATCTTCAATTAATTTAGAGGGTTTTCAATATCATAATCTAACCTTTAACAAAACTACCTCCCCAAACATAGATGAGATAATTGGTTCTGATGGAATAATTCAGATTCTTGTAAAAGGTTATTCTGATATTGTTAGTACTTCTATTGAAGTTGATTTTATTGAAATCAAAGTCAATGGTTCCAGAGGAGCCTCAAATCCACAAACCTCCTCAGTAATTCTTAATGAGGGAGAATCTTTCTATCCAAATTGGACAATAAACGTTACATCAACAACCCCCAATCAAGAATACTTGTTGGATGTTTTATTTAATTCAAGCTATGGAAATTCCAATGTTCTTGATAATAATACAGAAGACAGAAGAATAATATTGAATCCTGGTGCTGGAAGTTCTGAATGTGGTTCTCTAGATATTGAAAATAAATCATGTACCTTAACAGGAAATATTTCTTCCTTGGAAAATGGTTTTAATATAACAGCTCAAAATATAACTTTAGATTGTGGAGGAAATTACATAATAGGCAGTAATGTTCCAAATTCAAAAGGTATATTGATAAATAGCTCAAATGTAACAATTACGAATTGTAAGTTTTCTAATTTTCCAATAGATATTTACACTTTAAATGGAAATAATATAACTTTGTATAACATAACTGGTGGTAGCGAATATGGTTTGATTGTAAATGGAACAACTAATAGCAATTTCACTAATATTTCTTTTAATAATGTTACAATTGCAGGTATTTTAGTTACTAATAATTCACATAATAATACTTTCACAGATATAAACATAAACAGTAGTGCTCATGGAATATATGTTGAAGGGGGTCAGAGTAATACATTTGATTGTGCTAATGGTTTGATTAATTATTCCCAGGGAGGAGGAGGGTGGTATTTTGGTATTACAAGTAACCAGTTTAATACTACAATAAAGAATTGTAATATTTTTAATTCTAATAGAACAACTACGTATTCATATAGCATGGGTATCCAATTAACTGGAAGTTCTAACTCTTCTTTATATAATAATTATGTTGATTCCGGAAGTTCTGCTGGGATATATGTTACAAACTCTCATTTTAATCTTTTGGTTAATAATTTTGGATCTTCTGTTAATAATCAGGGGTTAAGACTTGAATCCTCTTATAATAATCTTTTAATCAACAATACGGGGAGTAGTTCTTCAAATGGAGGTATTGGTATTACTGGAAGCACTTCTCATTCAAATACTTTAATTAATTGTACAGCTAGAGGAGGCAATACAGGAGGAATGTATTTTACAACCTCTTCTCATGATAATGAGATAATTAATTTAAATGCTTCAGGTTCAAGGGCTGTACGTATTACAGGTTCTTCTAATAATACTATAAGAGATTGTTTATCTATTTCTGGAACGTCTGCTGATGTATATATATCAAATGATGCGGGAGGAATTAATAGTTCGTTTGTTAATTGTTCATATGACCTCAGTAAAGAAATATTTGAAGATGCTGTTAATGAGTTGACAAGGAAATGGTATTATATGGCATATGTTAACGATAGTTCTGGAAATCCAGTTGAGAACGCAAACATAACTGCTTATAACTCAACAGGAGATTTACAATTTACGGCATTAACAAATTCAACAGGACATATTTCAAGACAGGAAGTTATAGAATATTTTAATGATGCAGGAACAAGAAGTTATTATAACAATTATACAATAAACGCAAATAAATCTGGTTATATTAATGATAGTAATGAGTTTAATTTTACAATAACGCAGAATAAGGTTGACGATTGGTTTACTTTAACGGAGGAAGCAGCAGGTCCTGCAGATTGTAATACAATTGGTAACTCTGGGATTTTAGATACGGATAATGGGGTTTATACTTTAACAGAGAATATCTCATCACAGGGAACATGTTTGACTGTTGCTGCAGCAAATGTAACAATTGATTGTAATGGATATTGGATAACTTTTTCAACTGATGGAGCAACAGGCACCAGAGGTATTTACTCCAATCAATTTAATACAACTATAAAAGATTGTAATATAATTGATGGGAACTGGACAACTCCAGATAGTTGGAGAGCAGGAGTTTTCTTTACTATTGGGGCAGATTATGGATTAATACAGAATGTTTCTACTAATGTCAGTAATTGTCACGGTATTGATATTAATGGGGGTTCTGGTATAAGAGTATATAATTCTACAGGAAGGACAAAAGATTATCATGGAATAATAATATGGACTGATGCTTCTAATATTACTCTATTAAACTCTACAGGAATATCGAATACAAGTGTAGGTATTGGAATATATGGTAACAATAATTCTATTTATAATTCTACAGGGCAGTCTACATATAATAGTTATGGTATCTATTTACCTTCAGTTTCTAATAATCTAATCTCTGGGTGTAATGCTAGTTCTGATTCAAATCATGGAATATTTGCCCAGAACAGTACAAATAATACTTTAATTAATAATAATATAACAAGTAATTCTGGGGGCGGGATTGTTATTTATTCTTATTCAACAAATAATACTCTCATAAATAATAATGTATCAACAAATTCTGGAAGTGCAATTTACATTCTGGCGCTTTCCAATAACAATACTTTACTTAGAAACAATGCTACAACTAATTCAGCGAGTGGTCAGGCAATTTATATTTACAATTCTTCATATATGAATTTAACTGAAAACAAAGCAACAAGTACTTCCTCAAGCGGTATTTACATAGAAGAATCTTCAGATAATAACACTTTAACATCAAATAACGGAACTAGTTATGCTGCTGATAATTTTGGAATTGTATTGGGAACTTCCAGCAACAACATCCTTACAAACAATACTGGTATGAATGTAAATAATGGAATTGGAATCTATATTGCAGTTTCTTCAAATAACAATACTTTGATTAATAATACGGCAATTTCAAATACAGGACAGGGGGTTTATATTTATTCTAATTACAATAACACTCTTATTAATCAAAAAGCATACGGTGGTCTGGGGGTCTTTATAATAAATGCAAATTCTACAACTTTCAGAGATTGTGTTGAGATATCCGGGACAACTTTTGATGTAAATTTATTTTCAACTCCTTTAAGCAAGAACAACACTTTCATAAACTGTTCTTATGATACGGAAACTGTTGGAGGGACAGATAACGAGCTAATAAGAAAATGGTATTATCAAGCATATGTTAATGATACTTCAGGAAGTTCAGTTTCAGATGCAAATGTAACTTCATACAATGCAACAGGAGTTCTTCAATCTACAGCTCAAACTAATTCTTCTGGTTGGATTTCAAGACAGGAAGTTACAGAATATGTAAATACAGGAGGAACAAGAAGTTTCTATAATAATTATTCCATATTTGCGAATAAATCAGGATATATTAATGATAGTAATGAGTTTAATTTTACAATAACGCAGAATAAGGTTAATGACTGGTTTACTTTGGAGGGAGGAGGTCCAGCAGACTGTACAACAATTGGTAACTCAGGAATATTAGATACTGATAATGCATTTTATACCTTGACAGAGAATATCTCATCGCAGGGAACATGTCTTGATGTTGTAGCTGATAATGTTACAATTGATTGTAATGGATATTGGATAAATTATTCAATAAATGGACAAAGCGGGGATCATGGTATCTACACTAATCAGTTTAATACTACTATAAGGAACTGTAATATTGTTGATGGGAATTGGACAACTTCAAATACAGGAAGGTCTGGAATATATTTTAGTGGAGTTATAAACGGAACTATACAAAACAATTCTATTAATATAAGCAACACTCTAGGTATTCTTTTAAATTATAAGTCTTCAAATAATATCTTAATCAACAATAATGTTTACAGTTTTTCTGGAACTGCAATAAGCATTTACAATTCTACTAATAATTTATTGGAAAATAATACCGGGATAAGTAATTCAAGCTACGGAATCTCTTTACAATATTATGATGAGGGCAATATCTTAATAAATAATACTGGGATAAGTAATACAAGTAATGGAATTTATGTTTATTACTCGCATACAAATAATCTAACTAATAATAATGCAACAAGCACTTCTAATCATGGGATGCTTCTTGATCATTCAGACAATAATACCTTAACTAATAATAATGGAACCAGTTTAGAAGATAGCAATGGAATTTATATATATCCTTATTCAGAGAATAATACCTTAATAGGTAATATTGGAACTTCTTTAGAAGGAGGAGTTGGAATATCTCTTTGGTCTTCAGCAAATAATACTTTAATAAATAATACTGGTTTAAGTAATAGTAGCCGTGGAATCTTGCTTGCGTATTCAAATAATGTTACTCTAACAAATAATACTGGAAGAAGTAATTTTGCCCGTGGAATAGATATTCAATCCTCAAATGAGAGTGCTTTAATAGATAACGAAGGAATAAGTTTAGCAGGAAGTTACGGAATTATTGTTTATACGTCAAAGGACAATACTTTAATAGATAATATAGGAACAAGTAATACAAGCAACGGAATCTCTATACAATATTCTTCAAATATCAATTTAATAAATAATACGGGTATAAACAACTATCAAAGCCAAGGATTCCTTATATATTACTCTAATAATAATACTCTTATAAATAATACTGGAAGAAATCTTGATTATGGTAATAGAGGACTTTATATTAGTAATTGTTTAAATAACACTGTAATAAATCAAATAGGAACAGGAACCAGAGGTATTGCAATATCTGGTTCAAATCATACTTTGATTCGAGATTGTATTAATGTTACTGGAAGAACCAACGATGTTTATATTAGTGATGCAAGTACTAATGTAACTTTCATAAATTGTTCTTATAATTACACTCCGGAATATGTTGGGGCTGGTAGCGAACTAATCAGAAAATGGTATTATCAAGCTTATGTAAATGACAGTTCTGGGGCTGCAGTTGAAGACGCGAATGTAACTGCATATAATATAACAGCGCAAATTCAATTCACAGAACAGACTAATGGAAGCGGGTGGATCGGAAGGCAGGAAGTTATTGAGTATATTAATACAGCTGGAACAAGGAGTTATTACAATAATTACACTATAAATGCAACAAATACCACTTTTACAGAAGATCACATATTCAACTTTACAATAACACAGAATAAGGTTGACGACGTGTTTACATTGGACGATTCAGGTACAGCAGATTGTAATACAATTGGAAACTCCGGAAAATTGGATGTCGAGGGGCAAACATATACTTTAACAGAAAATATTTCCTCTCAGGGAACATGTTTAACCGTCTCTGCTGAAAATGTTACAATCGATTGTAATGGGTATTGGATAAATCATTCTATAAATGGAACAGATGCAATGTATGGGATATATTCAAACCAATTTAATACAACAATAAAGAATTGTAATATTATTGATGGGAATTGGTCAATAGGTACTCAAAGCAGAAGAGGGATTTATTTGGTTTCGAGTCATAATTCTACTCTATTTAGAAATTTCATAAACGAAAGTAATTCTCAGGGGGTTTATACTAGCGGTTCGAATTATATGAATATTACCAACAATACGATTTCTTCTTCTTCTAGCCAGGCAATAAGGTTGTCTTCTTCTCATTATAATATTTTGGTTGGAAATAATATTAGGGCTTACTCCTTATATGGTACTGCTTTAACAAGCGGTTCAAGTAATAACACATTTATTAATCACACCTCTAAAAGTAATACTGATTCTATACGCTTTGAATCAAGCGCCAATGGTAATTTATTCATAAATACAAACTCTTCGGGTAAATATGCATTTCATTTTGAAGATAGTAGTTACAATAACATCACAGATTGTATTTATGCGAGCGGGACTCTCGAGGATGTGTATGCCGAGTTTGAGACAATAGGTTCTGCTGGAAATATTTTCTTAAATTGTTCTTATGACACTGAAAATACTACAGGCGAGGTAAATCAGATTATAAGAAAATGGTACTATCAAGCTTATGTAAATGATACCTCGGGAAGTGCGGTTGAAAGTGCAAATATCACGGCTTATAACACAACCGGAGATTTGCAGTTTACAGCTTTAACAAATTCAACAGGGCATATTTCAAGACAGGAAGTTATTGAATATGTGAATGCTTCTGGGACGGTAAGTTACTACAATAATTACACAATTTTTGCAAATAAGACAGGTTATGTTGGAGATATAAATGTCTTCAACTTTACAATAACTCAGAATAAGGTTGATGACTGGTTTACATTAGATGAAAATACTCCTCCACAGATAATCTCGGTTTATAATTCAACTGAAATGACAGATATTTCATCTGGACCTAATGAAGGACCTGTTGTAACGTATGTTTTATTGAACTTTACAGCATATGATGAACAGGGATTTGATAATTTGGATGATAGCTCGGTACAGGTAAATTTCTCACTAGCGGGTGAAAGTTCAAGGGTTAATTCAAGCTGTGCATTGTTGGGAGACTATGATACAAACTATGCAAATTATACTTGTAATGTAACAATGTGGTGGTGGGATGCTCCTGGAACATGGTCTATAAATGCTTCTATAGAAGATGTTGATGGAAACTCTGGATTTAATGATTCAACAACTTTTGCAGTTGGTTCAACAACTGGTTTTTTAGCTAATTCTACAAATGTTAACTGGCCAGATATTCCTCCGGGTGCAACTAATATAGAGGCATTATCTCCTATGTTGTTAAACAATACGGGAAATGAAGAAATAAATGTTGAAGTTAATGCAACTAATCTTACTGGAGAAAGCTATTCAAATTATGCTTTGGGAGCAAGTAACTTTAGTGTTCATACTTCTCCTGGTTGCGGAGGAACTCAAATGTTCTGGTATCAGTACACAACTGTTGTTGGAGCTGTAATTCCTAAGGGAAATTATAGTTTAAATGATGGAACTGCTCAGGAAACAATTTATTTCTGTTTAGAAGAATCAAATGCCAATTTAATCTCGCAGGCATATTCAACAACACAACAGGGTAGTTGGACAATAAGAATATTCCTTGTTGCAGTTACATTTGGAAGGAGAAGAAAGAAGAAAGGAAAAACAGGGACAATTGAAAAAGATAAACTTCTGAAAGCAATAAATCTTGTTTCAGAAGAGATGAAGGAAGAATATTCTCCTGAAAAAGAACAGGTAATTAATATCTTGGTTAAGGAAGTCAAGAAAAAATACAGAGTGAACAACAAGGAAATATCTGAATTTATAATCTCAAAGAAGGAAATAGAAGTATCTATAGATGTATTCAGTAAAAATCTTGGAGCATTAGAAGCTCTTGTCAAATATATGAAAGAAAACTTGAATATGAATTATGTTGAAATCGCGAGAAGACTTGGAAGGGATGAAAGGACAATATGGACAGCTTATAAGAAAGCAAGTGATAAACATAAAGAACCTCTTAAGATAAAAGAGAGTGGATTTACCATTCCAATTGAGAGATTAGGAAATGAGAAACTAACAGTGTTAGAAGCTATTATAATATATTTAAAAGAAAAAGGAAAGAAATATTCTGAAATTGGTAAATTGTTAAATAGAGATCAGAGAAATATCTGGACAATATATTCGAAAGCGATTAACAAGAGATAATAATATTTATAAAGCTAAATAATTTAAATAATTGATAGGTTAGTAAAAAGATGAAAAGAGGAATTTATGTTTTTGTTCTGTTTTTTGCAATTTTATTAACTTTGTCCATGGTTTCTGCTGGAGGCTTTGATGAATTTTGGGATAAGATTACTGGAAGAGCTACTACTCAGGATGTTAGTTTAAGCGTAACAGTAACTGGTGGAAGTGTACCTGTTGTAGTCGCAGTGTATAACGAGACCGCAACAAGTATGCAAAGTGGTCCAAATGAGGGTCCTGCTCCAACTCATGTTATTGCCGTTTTTAGAGTAAATGATCCTGATGGAATAGGAAATTTAGATAATTCATCTGCAGTTATGAATTTTTCTTTGGCAGGTGAAACTACAAGGCAGGCAACGTGCACTTTTGTTGCTGGGCAAAGTACTTCAACCCAAGCAAATTATACTTGCAACGTTACAATGTGGTGGTATGATGCACCCGGACAATGGACTATTAATACCTATATAGAAGATTTAAGTGGAAATTCTGGATATAATAGCACTTCAAAAAATGTTTATGTTGGAACAACTGATGGACTTTTGGCAAATCAGACTTCTTTGACTTGGCCTTCTATAAATCCGGGGGCAGCAAATACAGAAGCGAATGAATTTATGGGATTAAACAATACTGGAAATAGACCTAGATCATTATATGTTAATCCTTCAGATCTTCTTGGAGATGTTAATGAGAATTATGCTTTGGGTGCAAATAATTTTAGCGTTAAGAATGCAACAGGATGTGAAGGTACTCTTATGGTGAATAGAACCGATACAAATATAACCTCTGTTGCTGTATTTAATAGAGGTAATTATACTTTGAATGATGGAACTGCACAGGCAAATCTATATTATTGTCTTGAGACTTCAAACTCAAACTTAATTGCACAGTCATATTCAACCGGTGCTCTTGGAGCATGGATAATAAAGACAGGAAATTAAAATGAAAACAATTAAAAAAGTATATCTTAGTATGATAGTTCTCCTAGCAGGAGTTCTTGTCATGGGGAATGTTTTAGCTTTTGCAGTTTCTTCAATGTATTGGGAAGAGAATCCGTTATCTATTAATCCAGGAGAGACTCAACAGGCATACATTGTTCTGCAGAATATGGCAGGAACAGAGAGTGTTAGTGCTAGAGTGGGTATTTTAGAGGGATCTGAGATAGCAACCTTAGATGAACCTGGAAAGATTTACGAGGTTCCTGTTGGACAGAGGGTCGAGGTTTATTTTACTGTTAATGTTCCAGAAGAAAGTGAGATTGGAGGAGTACAGAACGTTGTTTTTGATGTTTCTACGATTGCTAGTCAAGAAGAAGGGCCGATGACTTTTGGTTCTGGTGCTCAGAAATTAGTTCCAGTTTTGGTCTCTGCTGAGCCGAGAGAAAAAATCTCTCCTTGGTTATATTATGTTATTGCAGGGATAGTATTGTTTGGGATAGTGGCTTTGGTGGTTCTTAAAAGTAAGAGAAAATAAATAGAATAACTTTTTAATACTGCTTTGCTTTATCTAATTGATGAAAAAGGGATTGATGTTTTGGGGTATTTTTTTATCTCTATTTATATTATTTATAGGATTTGTATTGGCTGATGCAGATATAACCGGACAAACCATAACGGGGGAAGCTGTTACAGGAAAGGCATTGCAATCTTCTTTGGCATTAAATATCACTGTTACCCTCCCTATTCCAGTTATAACCATATTAAGTCCTAAAAATGGAACTTATTTAACTAATGAATCAATTTTAATAAATTATTCTTCGGTTAATGCAGATAATGTTTGGTATAGTTTGGATTCGGGAAGCAATATAACTTTGAATTCTCCCGTTTATATTAATGTTTCTCAAGGCCAACACACATTGTATATTTATGGAAACAATAGTTATGATTCTGTAACAGAAATGGTTTCTTTTGTTTCAAATTCAAGTTTATTCATAATTTTATATAGTGAGTATAATGGTTCCACAAGAGGAAATTCTACAGGTTTTATCAAATATACCTATGAGGATTTACAAGGTTTAAGTAGTATTGTCTTGGAGAACACACTCTATGGAAAAATAAGGTTTAATCAGGCAATAAATATAACTAATGATAGGATTAATTCAGATAATTTATTGGATTTAGATTCCAATTCACAGGTTTCTTCAAATAGAATAGAGTTAAATGTTACAGAACTTCCTAATTTTAACACTTCTGCAACTTTATGGTTATATGGATTGTCTTTTACAAACCCCAGGATATTAAGAGAGGGGGTAATTTGTCCTACAGATGAATGTATTAAGGAGAGTTATTCTGGAGGGATATTAAGGTTTTATGTAAATCATCTTGGTATTTATTCTGCTGAAGAGACTCCTTATACTCCTCCTTCAACTGGGGGGGGAGGAGGTGGTGGAGGTTCTTCTTCTACAGAAGTGTATGATGATACTCCTATTATCGATATAGTTGAGGATAACATTACTTTAATTTCTGATGAAATAAAAGTATCTTTAAATCCAGGGGAAACTATTTTCCAGGATTTTTATTTGATGAATGCTTATGATGGAATTGTTGAGGCAGATATAAGTTTTGTAGGTATTGAAAATTTTGTTAGCGTAAGTGAAACAAATATTATTCTTCCTTACCAGGAGATAAAAGCATTAAAACTTAATTTTTCAATTCCAAAAGATACACCTCCAGATAATTATGTTGGGAAGATATTGGTAAAATCAAATGGAGTTATTTATGAATCTGTCATTTCTATAGATGTTCAATCTGTTGAGTCTCTCTTTGATGTTCGTTTAGAGATGGACGAGGAGAAACTTCCTGCAACTCCTGGAAGTTATATTTGGTTTAAGACCTTAATTTATAATTTGGGTGGTGATGAGGACGTTGAGGCATATTTAGAATATTCTATTAAGGATAGTTCGGGAGGGGTAATCTTTGAGGGAGAGGATCTTGTGTTGGTAGGAGATTATCTTGAAAAGGAGGGAAAAATTAAGCTTCCAAGGGATATTTCAGATGGAAAATACGTTCTCTCAACAAAGATAGGTTATGAAGGAAAGACTGCTGTTACAAGCGTTAGCTTTGATATTCAAAGAAGAAAATTACCCAAAATATGGAAGATTTTAATCCCTATACTTGTAATATTTTTATTATTGTTTATATTATGGTTTATTGGTAAGAAGGATGAGAAAAAGAGAAAAAGAGAACAAGAGAAAAAGCACGAGTCTTTGAATTATTAATAATTCTTTGGAAATTAAAAGCACGGGGTGGGAGTCGAACCCACGAAAATTCGCTCTGCAGGCGAACGCAGTACCGTTGTGCCACCCGTGCGTATGCCCCGGACAGGATTTGAACCTGCGACCCCTAACTTTCTTCTCTATTTATTAGAAGGCTAGTGCTCTATCCAGGCTGAGCTACCAGGGCTTGTTGTTTTGCCAAGAGTCAGATTGGATTGTGCGTTAACACTTTATCCAGGCTGAACTACAGAGGCATAGATTATAAATAAATTATTCATCCGACTATTTAAAAGGTTTTGTTTTAAAGATAATTAAATCTCAAACTCATCGAGGTCTTCTGCAATAGAAACATTTTTGAAAGAGGTTTTTGCATCATATAAAAGCTCTTTTAATCTGTTATCATATCTTTGAGAGATATGGGTAAGTATCAGCTTTTTTGCTTTTGCATATTGGGCTATTTCTCCATCTTGTTTTGCAGTTAAATGCATGTGTTCTTTAGCTTCTTTTTCATTTTCTGAACTAAAACTTGAATCGCATACTAAAAAATCTGCATTTTCCACAAATTTCTTAATTTTGAGGTTAAATAATGTATCCAAGACAAATGAAACCTTTTTTCCTTCCTCTTTGTAAGTTAAGTCTTTTGCCTTGTATTTCTTATTATTATAGATAATATCTTTTCCTTCTTTTATATTCTTTAAAAGCGGTCCTTCAGGTATCTTGTATTTTTTTAATTTAGATTTGTCTATTCTTATTTTCGATTTAATAACAAAATTATATGCATTTGTAGGTATCCCATGTTGCATGCTCTCTGCCTCTAAATAAAATTCTTCATTTTCATAAAACTTGCCCGAGACTTCTTCTATTCCTATTTTGAAATTATTTTTTAAATTCTTTAGATCAATAAAATTTTCAATTATTTTTTTAGCTCCTTTTGGACAGTATATGTTCAGTTTTTTGTTATATCCACTGAAATTTAAAGTAGACAATAATCCTGGGAGTCCAAAAGTATGATCTCCGTGGATATGTGTGATAAGTATCTTTGTAAGCTTGCATGGGTTTAATTTGGCTTTTCTGAATTGTCTTTGTGTTCCTTCTCCACAATCCACAAGAATATTTTCTTCTTTGTAACTTAAAAGGATTGAAGTATGATTTCTCTTAGCAGTAGGTATTTGTGCCGATGTTCCTAAGAAAATTATTTTTATCTTCGATGCCATAAAATATAGAATGAAATAGGATTTTTATAGTTAGTGATTTGTTTCATTTAGCATAATTGAGTAATAAGTTATCTGTAATTTAACATTGTAATTGCTGAACAAGATTATAAGGATTAGCTGTTAATAGAAGATTTATTTTTTCTAAAGCTCACGCTAAGTTTAATACGCCGAGAAAAAGCCCAGCGAAAAATAAAGCAACGCTTAATTCTTTAATTTTTGAAGTTATTGAGGGATTTATTCCTTCTTAAGTGCAGTTGAAGCAGGAGAGATATATATTATTGTATCTCCTCTAAGGAAAGTCAAACCAAGACTTTTTTTAAGTTCGCCTTCGTGCATTTCCTTAACGTTATCCAATACCAAATTGATATGGATATCGAAAGCCAATAATGTACCCACAAAGTACTTATCGCCCTTCAAATGTACTAAAACTTCTTTACCTTTTGATGTGTTCAACAAATCCAAAGGTCTTTCAATTCCATTAGCCATATTCACAATATATTAAATTCGTTTTTAAACTTTTCTTATATTTTTTACAATAAATTTTTATAAAAAGGTTTATAAACAAAAAATCAACTATGATAGTATGAGATTAGGAAGAAAGATTACTGGAGGAAGGTATATTAAGAGTAGGAAGAAAAAGAAACATTCTCTTTCTGGTCAGAAGAAAACAGTGAAACTTTCTCCGATTGAAAAGAGAAAATCAACAAGAGTCAGAGGGGGAGATAAAAAAAATTATCTTCTTAGGGCTAAGTTTGTAAATATACAAGAAAAAGGAAAAAAATCTAAAAAAGTTGAGATAAAAAATGTTCTTGAAACCCCTTCAAATAAATTCTTGGCTAGGCAGAATGTTCTTACAAAAGGAACAATAGTTCAGACTGAGGTGGGCAGAGTTAAGATAACCAACAGACCTTCTCAGGAAGGGATGATTAATGGGGTTTTGGTTGAATAATTCTTCCAAAACGCTTAAAAACCCAGATATTTCTTCCTTGTAAAGTATACGAAAGCTTTATAAAGGGGAAAACTTTATAAACCATATTATTAAACCTTGAAATAGTAAAATATAATTCATTATGGCCGGAATAAGAAAATGTCCTGAATGTGGGAGTATCAATTTAACTTACGATTCTCATCTTGGAGAGGTAATTTGTAATGATTGTGGTCTTGTTGTAGAAGAAAAGATGGTTGATACAGGGATGGACCTGTCTGGAAAGTTTGATAAAAGTGAAAAAAAGGGAAGAGGTGGAGCTCCAATTTCCATACAAAAATTTGATAAGGGTTTAACTACAAATGTTGGGGAGATTTCTGATATTTATAGGCTTGAGCCAAAGCAAACAAGAAAGTTTTTGAGATTGAAAAAATGGCAGGAGAGGGTTTCAACTTCAATTGAAAGAAATTTAAGACTTGCAATGGCAGAGTTAAGGGTTATTGCCTCTTATCTTAATTTGCCCAATGTTGTAAGAGATGAAGCTTCAAGGATATACAATTATGTTCTTCAAAGAGGGTTGGTAAGAGGACGAAGTATGGAATCTGTCATTGCTGCCTGTCTTTATGCTGCCTGTCGTTCTTATAATATTCCAAGAACGCTTGATGAGATGGCAACAGCTTCCGATGTTGAAAGAAAAGAAATAGGAAGGACTTATAGATTTATTATAAGGAAATTAGGAATAAAAGTAAATCAATCTTCTCCAAAAGATTATGTATCAAGATTTTCTTCAGTGTTAAAATTAAGTCCAAAGACACAGAATGATGCTTTAAAGGTATTAAAACAAGCAGAAGATGTTGAGCTTACTTCCGGAAGAGGTCCCGCAGGAATTGCTGCAGCAGCACTCTACGTCGCTGCTTTGATGAATGATGAAAAGAAAACTCAGAGAGAGGTTGCAGATATTGCGGGGATAACTGAAGTTACAATAAGAAACAGATATAAAGAATTAATAGAAAAACTTAAACTTGAAGAAAAGATAAAACAGAAAGAATCTGAATCTAAGAAAAAGAAACAACAGGATTAAATTTATTCTTTAAATAAAAATATTATTGTTCTATCCACCCTTAAATTTTGTTTGAATTATAAATTAATAAATGGATGATTAATAACAAAATTTCTAAACCCTAAACCTTTTTATATGCATGATTTTTAAATTCCATATGCGGGGGTGCCGGAGTGGTCAAACGGGTCAGATTTAGGCTCTGATAGCTCAGTGCTTACCTAGGTTCGAATCCTAGCCCTCGCATTTCTTAAATACACTTTGCTCTCCAAACATGAGTTATATACCAAGTAGTTCCAAATGGATTTGTGTATGTCTTTGAACTAATATCTACAGACTGCCCTCCATCATGAATAATTGTTATCCCTGGACTTGTTGATGCATAATTAGAGAAGATAGTTATGTGCTGATATTCTCTGTCATAACTTCCACTTCCCCCCCATATAATTAAATCCCCCTCTTTCAATCCGGTTTTCCATTCTGATTCTGGTATCTCGGTGAAATCCGCTTTATCAAAAATATCTATTAGTTCCATTATAGCATCTCTATAAGGTATTGTATCGGATGTGCAGCTTTGAAATTGTGGGAGGGTATCTGCTTCGATTAATACATTAGATACAAAAGTAGCGCAAACATTATCATAAACAATTGCTCCGTTTTCAACACGGGTTGTATCTTCTCCAAGCTTATTTTTTGCTATTGATAGTATTCTTTTGCCCGTTTGTGAATTATCACAACTTGAAGGAGCCTCCCCATTGTATAATCTAACTAATTCAAAATATTTCTCTTTAACATTTCTAACATAGTTTGAGTCTCCGGTTGAACAGTCAGTATTCCATCCATTATATCCTCTTAAAGCATATTCCCATCCACTATACCTTTCAATAGGGTTAACACAAGTATAAATTTTACTTGAGGAACTATATGCTTCCTTTAATACTTGTGCTCCTATATTGATATTTAATTGTTCATTGGATAATAAAATAGATTTGCATTGGGTAATATCTGAGGGTAAACCTTTAGTTCCACAATGTATTGTGTTGATTTGCATTAATCCATTATCTCCCCCAGAAGTTACTGATCTACAAGATGATTCTTGGACCATTATTGCAAGCAATAACAATTCATCCGGGATATTGCTACTGGCTGAACTAGCAGCACTTGTAATCCATTTAGCGTACTCATCACAATTTTCTCCACAAGAACATCTTAAATTAGTGTTTAAAACTCCCAGAGTAGACAATGCTTTCATTAAATTAGTCAGTTTTGTTAAATCTCTTCTTTGAAGCTGAGAATCAAGTGTATTTGTGTATGTTGTGGGAGTTTCTCCTTCTCCAAATGCTTCCGACATTTCTTGTATTTCTTCTGAGGAGTAATCAAACAGAATAGCAGCCCCCTTATATAAATCACTTTCTTTTAACATCGTTATAATATTTTTTTGCTCTTCGTTAAATCCAGGAGCAACATTTGACATACTTTGCCAAACACCTCCTCCCTCGAACATATCATCAATTTGCCAGAACCAATCTCCATTCTCATATTTGTAGTAAAGTTTTTTCATTGGTTCATAATCAACATCCTTAAATTTAACAGTGAATAGTCCTTCTTCATCTAGAGTCGTTGTTTCTAAAGTTTCATCCGAAAGTTCGGCGTTTTTATCTCCAATTATCTTGTTTATAAGTATTTTTAGTCCTCCAAGATAATCTCCATCTTTATCTTGTAGTGCAATTATAAGTTCTTCATTTTCTTCAGAAACATGATTTGTATATTCGGTTCCTAAACTATCTACATCATACCATGGCACTGTTGTGCTACATGTAAATGCAAATTGCCATTTAGAGTTATAATATCTATAACACCTGTCATCTAACGTTAAAGGATTTTTATCATTGAAATGGAAATAGGGTGAAATATATTTTGCATTAAATTGTGCTTGAAGATTTTCGGGAGTGGAGGTTGTTGTCCCTCCTGTACTTGTTCCTGTAGATGTTCCTCCTGTTGTGGTTCCACTAACAATTGCTGCTTCCATTAAATTAACCGAATATTCTCCAATTGCAAGAGCAGAATATAACTGTCCTCTCATTAAAAATAACTTTGCTTTTTGGTTGTTAAAGAATATTTTATCCCATAGTTCATCTATCATTTCTATTTTCTTTTTAACATATGTCTCATCTTTTATATCTTCTATAGCTTCCTTGAATTCTTTGGTTGTAAGATAATCTCCTTCATTGAACAGGACATTTTCATAGTTTGTTGCAGTTTGGCTTAGTATGTTATCTTCTATATTCAATGAGTGGACTATTTCTTTAACCTTATCTCTATCAAGCCAACACTTTACTTTTGTATCTCCACATACTCCCACAGGAGTCCATCTTGCTTCTTCTGGATCTTCCCATGATTCATCTGTTCCTTTTCCAGGATTGTCTGTTGCACACACTCTTATTATTCCGTTTTCGTATATCTTTGGGTCTAAAATTTCCTCTGCTGCGTTTTGAATATTAGGGTTTAACAAACTGTATAAACTTGCTGTTCCAGAAATACATTCCTCTTCTGTTTTTACCTGGGTTGTCGTTTGTTCTTGTATATATAATTCGCTCATGTAATTAACTGCAAAAGATGTTGAAACCTGCTCGAAATCACAGTTTTCTCTTCCGTTTACTGTAATGCATAAATATTTGAATCCGGATGGTGCTGTAAAGTCTGTACTGTTTGTTGCATATTCTCCTGCAGGAATATATCCTGATGCAACCTTTCTATCAAACATAGTATCTTGATAGTAAGAGCTTCCTGTTCCTTGTTTTAATGCAACCTGATAATAAACTCCAGTGTCCTTTCCTGCATATATATGGTATGAAACTTTATAATGGGAAGTAGGAGGGTTTGTTGCTGTGGTGTAGGGTATCTCCTGGAATTTTCCTGTGTATTGTGTTGGAGAGTCTGGGTCGGTTAAGCTATCAAGGAAATCTCCGCTTCCAGGGAAGATTACTGAAGGGAAGCTTTTGCAAACTTCAGCACCTACTTCATCTGTTGAACGTAGTTTGAATGCTTTCCAGGAGTTTTCAGCATAGAATCCTTTGAAAAATTCTATTGAATCCTGGGCTTTTGAAAGTGCATCCTTTACCCCCAGATATTCTCCTCCTCCACGAGGGTTTTCTTTGAATATTGCACTTAATATCTTGGGTATGGTCAATTTTGCAAGAGGAAGGGCCTGTCTCCAGAAGAAATCACAAATATATATGCTATATACTTCATCACAAATTCCTACCGTTTCTCCAGTTTCTATATTTTGTTGAAGACAATCTCTGTAAGATTTTTGTACGCTTAAAAATCCATCCAATCCTGTTTGTACTCCTGATACACATATTGGAACAACTATTCCTTCTTTTGCATTAGGAAGACATAAAGCTATACTTCCTATTACTCCTGATTGTATAACATCCTGAACTGGATATGTTCCTCCCAAGTCGCATCTTGAGCTTGGACATACAACAGGATCACATACATTGAATAGTATTTGACATTCTTTAGGGGACATGAAATCCTGACATTGTACTGCAGGGGTTTGTACTGCAGGACTTCCAACATCATAGGACACTCCTCCTATTCTAACTCTTCTTGCTCCACTTGCATATGCTCTTTGTGCTTCTTCAATTGATTGTCTTGCTTTTTCAACCATTGCAGAAGCTTCGTTTTCACTTAATCCTAAAACCTGATTTAATGCCTGTCCCGTTCTCAGGTTAATCATTTCACATTTATCATCTCTTGCCTCACTGAAAAAATCTTCCAACCCGTCCTGTCCAACATTACAAATCCAGAAAACTTCTATTCTTCCAGAATCGTCATAAGCCTTTAGAGTTTCAGAAGTAAGCATTGGTTTTGTTGCTGCATACCATCCAGTTGCTTTATCAAGAGGAACTATTGCGGGATTTCCCTTATTTGGTTCTTCTTCATAGTATTTTAATTCAGCATTTTTATAGGTGTTTTTCAAGGAGTTTTTATCGTATCTTTGGAAGACTATATTGAAAGGGTTTTCCTGGACAACCCCCTCTTCTTTACCATTTTCTCGATACAAGGAAATTGTTTTTGTTGTTTCATCAATCTTGTAAGTTTGTTCCACTACCCCTTTATCTCCATCAAGTTTGTAAGTTAATAAGAATGTTCCAAATCCTCTTTCATCTTTTACAACATAAACTGGTTTGTTTCTGTCTATTGAGGCACCAGTATAACCATTCTTAACATATTCTGTGTTTGCAAAAGTCTCTATATAGTAAACTGGAATTTCTGTTGTTTTTATCCCTTTTAGGTTCCATACTCCGCTACTGGATAACCCACTTGTTTCTTTTAGAGAGATTTGAGAAGAATAAGTTTGGGAGTTAACCTGAACATCTCTTAGAACAGTATATAGTCTTTTTGTTGCTGTTTCTTTTAATTCATCACTGGAACTAGGATCGTTTAATATTTCAGAGTATAACCCTATTTCTTTAAGTTGGTCTGTGCTGTATACTCCTTCCTTAAATCCCCCCTCTGTAAGGATGTTGTTTATGTTTTGGAATTCAATTTTTTTTGTTTCTGATATTTCTTCGTTGTTTATTGCTTGTTGAATTGAACTTTCACTCAAAGTTTCTCGTGTTTTTTCAGAATAATCATTTATCCATCCTTCTTGGGTATTTGTTCCTTCTTCTGCTTTTTTTATTCTTTGATTTTCAAATTGAATGTATTTGTAAGTTTCTTCAACTTGGGAATCTATTTCATCTGCATTTTTGTAAAAACAAGAATCTAGAGAAGGATATTCTCTCGGATTATCTCTGACTAGATTTTCACATTTTTCAGTCCATCCATTTTCTCCCTGCATTACTTTTTGCCTTGCAATGGATTTTCCTCCCATATTTGAGAGCATATTTTTGAATGTCAAGAAACCAGCTGTTCCAGTACATGCATATTTCCATACTTTAACAACTCCTGCTAAAGTGTTGGAGACTTTTTCTATGCTTTCTATTTGTTTGTTTAAGGTTTCAATTTTGCTTGCAGCTTTTTCAGGAGTTAGAGGGAAACTTCTTTTTTCAATTCCTACTTTGAAATTAAAATCTACCTCGCTATATTCAAAGTTCGTGTTTCCTCTTATTGCGACCTTTGCAGATTTTTCTAAGTTTATTTTCTTTAATGTGAAAACATATCCCCCGTATGGGAATGCTTTATCTATTTCAAGTTTCTTTGTGTCGCTTGCAAATCCTTTTTGCCAGGTGCTTTCATCAGCCACATAAATGTATACATCTGCAGATTCTGTTTCTAGAGAACTTAACATAATATATTCTTCTCTTTCAAGTTCATTTTCTCTAAATCCTTCCAGGTTTATCTTTTTGTCTTTTTCAAGTTCAAATGTTCTTGTTACCCCATTTGGTCCTCTAACATAAAGCTCTACTCCATAATCTTCAAACTGAGGGTCATCTATTCCCAGAAGAGAAATTTCCTTAACTCTTCCATTAATTGAGACTTCCATTGTTGAAAGTGTATCGCTTGAGATTCTATAATCGTCCTCACAAATTGATAAAACAGTTGGATAAAGAGTAGACTCTTCATATCTTTCTTTAAATTCCTCACATAATTCCAATGCTGTTCTTTTTTTGTTTAATTTTATTGACAACGCAATTGCTTCATATAATGCTCTTTCTCCATACGTTTCAATAGAGCTCTCGGAATCTTTTTCTCCGGAGAAACTTGATCTAACAGTTTGGAAGTCATTCATTGCATTTTCGTAATATTGATTAAAAAGCTCATCAGGAGAATCGGTGTATGTTGCTCTCTCAACAATAAGCTTGTTTTCTTTAGGGATTATTCTTGCTCCTATAATATGTTCGAAGAAATCGTCTAAGTTGGAAGGAGGATCGAAATTGCTATTTGTTGATAGAGTATAATTAGAAGGACAATTTAGATAATTATTGCATCCTGTTTCTGAATAAAAAGCTCCGTATTTTTTTAGAAGACTTGTTTTTGCAACTATATCGTCTGCACCCAATATAAGTATTGATTGTCCAAGGTCTGATTTTAATTCTTCAACAATTAAACCTGTCTTTTCATTTCCTTGTTTTATGGTGTATATAGTTCTTCCAAATAGTGAGAATATGGAAGTATCTCTTTCTAAGCTATATTCGTTTTCTTCTATTTTTAAAATCCCCTGGTCTGCTCCTTCTCCAAATCCAACTATTGAGACTTCTTTTCCTTTAACGTCTTTGGGTAGGGAAACCCCTCCTGTTTTTGGATGCTCAAAAGGTATGAAGTAGAAATCTTCTCCAACGACCGCCCACTTTCCTATAGTCATAGTAGCATGAGTAAATCCAGTTACTCCAGATACAATTGCATCATAAACTCCTGCTCCTGTTTTACCAGATTGTAAGGTGTTTGCGTATGAGTTTACAGAAGCAAGGTCGTTTGCATCGAGTCTTTCTTTGTGTTCCGGAGCAGCGAATAAATATACATATAAATCCTTGGATAATTCACTTCCGTCCCAAGAACCCACATATCCCAAATAAACTGATTTTTGCCCATCGGGAGTTTTGTATAACCAATCTCCCACCTCATACTCTCCTACTTCTCCATCTATCTTCAGTTTAACTCTTGGAGATATTCCAAGAGATACTGTCTGAGGTTTATCTCCATTGCAATGTACTTTTACGCTTTGATAAAGTCCTTCTTTATTTATGTCTTTTACATAACATTTATTATCAAGGAATTTTTCATTTTTTGCAACTTCAATGTAATCAGAACCTACCTTTAATTTTACTCTCGTATCTGGATTAACTAAATCTTGTAATGTTACAGATAGTGTTGCAAGACAGGGGCTAAATCCGGGGAGATACAATTCATCGGATTTTTCTCCTTCATTTAAATGGAAGCTTGCATATTTTGATTTGCTGTAGGTTCTTCCTTCTCTTGAAAAAGTCCCAGAGCTTACTATTGTATCGTCGGAGTACATTACAATTTGGGCTCCTTCATTATCTACAGATAATGCTCTTAGGTATCCTCTTCCTTCCCAAAAGCTGTATTGGATATACTTTTCATTCCATTCTTCATCACTCATTTCTTTAAGGTAAAAATCTGTGTTTCCAACTCCAAATGCATTTTTTATGTCATATCTTACTTTTGCTGTAAGATTTCCCTGGACATATTCTGGCATTTGAGATTCGTTTGGTTGTTTTTTTATGGTTATTACAACATAACCTAAATCACTTAATATTGGGGAAGTTAACACCCCTTCTTGATTTGAAGTTCCAAGTGCAGCTTTAGAAGGGAAATATCCAACACTTCTAACTTGCTCGGAAAGTTCTTGTTGTGAGGGAGCAAAGCTCAGATAATCTATTGCTTCTATTTCTATTAAGGGATTAATTTGAGTTGCTCCTAATTGGCAATAAACCTGAACATCTTGTTCTTCCAACAAATCGCTTCTTACAACGGCAGGAGTGCATCCAAAAGGAACTATTTGTATTAATAAGTCAGTTCCTCCTTCTTCACACATAGATTTATCAAACTGTAGGCTACTTCCACTTCCAAATGCTCCTATTCCTATTGTGTTTGAATATTGCATTCCGCTTGTTACTGCACGAGTATATGCTGAAACAGATGAAATTAGTATTAATCCTACAAGTAGTATTAGCATTCCAATTAAGTGTCTTTTATTTATCATCTAAGGTCTACGTCTAGTGTTTTAGTTTCAAATAAAATATAATTTGCTTGTATCTGTTCGAATGATGAAGGATTTGGCATACTTTCTGCATTAATATAAATTGTTTTTGAGTTTTGTAATTCATATTCGGATATGGAGTAATTTTGTTTTCCTCCTCCTGCAAGTGCACTTGAAATCATTTGTTGAGGGTAATCTACATTGAAGCATTGTTTCTCTGTTAAGCCTAATAATGAACCCAGCCCTCCTCTTGGGACATCTATACATTGTTCCATTGTTGTTTCTCCAAGACTTAATGAGGAATTTTTATATATTTGAACCTCTATCTCATAATCTCCTTCACTTAATTCTACCTTCTTCTCCTCAGGATACATTATCGTCTTTGAGAAATCGTCCGATATAAATGTGATTGATGCCTGCCCGTTATATTCCCTTCTATCAACATATAGATTTATTCCTATTTCATGTATTTTATTAAGGATTATCGATACACTTGTTTTATCAAGGGTGGTTGTGTGCATTAATTTCTCATCTCTATATCCCTCTGATCTTACATAAATATATCCATTAACACACTCAGGGAATCTGTCGTATAGTACCCCTCCTTCAGATTCTCCTATTAGACAACTTGTTCCAAGACATTGGTAAGATACGTTTCCATCTATCTTTTTTAAGTCATTTCCATATATACTTACAGTTACTAAAGAAGTTTTATCGTCGCAAAGTTCAGAGAATTCTCCTCCAATTGCCGAACCTTCTAGAGGCTTTCTTGGTTTATTTCCCAGTATTACTATTGCCAATGGGAATTGGAAAGTTTCTTCTCCAGACATAACTTGTACTAAAACAGGGTGTTTTAGATTATATACAAAGTGGTATGTAACGTAACAGAATCCTAATACTCCCAATCCGGCTTGAGTTCCTACCGGCTTAGCTATAAGCATGTTTCCTTCAGACGGAAGTACCTCAAAGCTATAAGGCCAATCTTTGGAATTTAGGAACTTTACATTATGGTCTGAGGGGATATCTTCAATTTCAACCTCAAAATAATCATTTTTATTTGAGCTTCCTTTTAATGCCATAGTATTTATTTCAATTGCTTCCTGTAAATCATTAAATATGCTATTTGCTTCCCAAACTTTTGGAGAGCAAGTTAACTCAACTCCATCTACAGGAGCATACATTCTTAAAATATCAATGGTGTAATTTTCTAAAAATAGATTTTCTTGCTCCTCTTCGTATACTTTAAGGGCAGATTCATAGAGAGAACCTAATTTGGAATCAATTATAATTTTATGCTCTCTTACAATATAGGTTTCATCTTCTTTGGTTATAGAAAAATCCATTTTCAAGTTAAGAGTTATTTGTTTATCGTTTATTACTATTTCTACATCGGGTTCTTCCATAGTTATTTCATATCCCTGATTGTAATAATCTTCAAAATAACATCCTCTTGATTTGGATTCTATGAATTTTGATAAATCTTTTTCCATATCATTTATAGAAGGTACTTGTTCTTTGGGTACATTGTTTGCGGATACATAATACCAATAAGGAATTGAACTTCCTACGAAGTCAAGTTGAGAAGAGAAAGGCATATATTCGGAGCCTTCTTCGTATTCAGGAAGATAAATATATCCTCCCTGACTTTCTAATAATTGAATTCCAACTTTAGCATCTTCTTCAATACAGGAAGTAAACGTTTTGTAAATCGGGTTCATTTCTGAAGGTATTCTCCCCGGGAAAATGTCCTTCCAAAAAACAATAAACAACACAGCCATTGCAACTATTACAATTGCAAGAATAATAAAAATAGTAACCTGCCCTCTTTTAAACCTCATCTAGATTTAATGAAAATTACATATATAAAGTTTATTGAAATTTCAAAAAGAAATAAATTTTAGTATCTTTTTCTTATTGTGTTATATCTGTTAACCTTGAGGAAATTTATTCCTCCAAAAATTAAAAGAATTCCTCCGGCAAAAATTATCCATCTGTTTATATCAGAAGAGAATCCCGTAAATTTAGGTATAAATGTTATCCCAAAATTAAGAAAATATATACCTAAAAGTAAGTATAATATGAAAAAAATCATTCCTCCACCACTTCTTACCATGGTTAAAATAGAAAAGAAGTATATTTAAATATTTTTATTATGAATATTTTATATTGGTCCCATAGTTTAATGGTAGAACATGTCCTTGACGATGGGGTTCTTTAGAAAAGAACCTACAATGGTAGAAAGTGGGTTTTTCTTTTAGAAAAAGAAAATCTACAATGTAAAAGAAAAACTGCAAGAGTAGAAAAAAAGAAATTACAATTGTAGAAAAAACTACCCTTGAGAATACAACATCAAAATGGACAGGGCTGCAGTCCGATTCTGCATGGGACCATTTTCTAATTTCTTTTACTAATTTTCCCCCCCTTAACTTGTCCCCAATTATCTTTTAAGATTTGTATGTTCAATTCTTCTTTATTTATCTTTGAAATATAACATAAATCATTAAAAAGATTTTCAGGCAAAAGTCTTTCTTCGGCAAGATAGTTTTTCAGGGTAGAATAATTAATGCTTAATCTGTTCCCTAATTCCCTTAAGGATGGTGAATTTATTTTTTTCATTACTTCTTTAATAAATTTCTTTTGTTCTCCTTTCTTGAATTCTACTCTATTATTCATTAAATAACTGCGGGACCAATATATAAAAAACTTTTTAAACCCTCTAAAATAAAGAGTTCTATGAAAATTCCAAAAGTGACGAAAAGATTTTGTCCTTATTGTAAGAAAAAGACAGAACAAAAAATAAAATTAGTTGGAACGGGATTCCAGAGAGGAACACTTACTAGAGGTTCAAAGTATAGGGCTAAATTAAGAGGGTTAGCAAGAGGAATAGGAAATAAAGGAAAATGGGGTTCAAAACCTGCCGCTTCTAAGTTTAAACGAAAATCTAAAACAACTAAAAAAACAAATATAATGTACACGTGCAAAGTCTGCAATAAATCTAAATACCAGAAGAAAGGTATCAGACTAAGCAAACAAGTACAGGAGTAAATAAAAATTAATTAAAATGGCACAGGCAAAAAAGAAAAAAAGGTTTTTCGATGTAGAAATGCCTTTAATAAACAAACAAACTCAAATCTTTGCTTATGAACTTTCAGAACTTGAAGGAAAATTCATAAAATACGATTTAACAAGAATATTAAGAGGTAAAAGCATACTTATGCAATTTAAGATTTCTATAAAGGAGCATCAGGCTATTGCTTATCCAAGAGGAATTCTTCTTATGCCTTATTTTTTAAGAAGGATGATAAGGAAAGGAACAGATTATGTTGAAGATTCATTTACTGCAGATTGTAGGGATGCAACTCTTAAAATAAAGCCATTCTTAATAACCAGAAGAAAGGTTTCTAAGAGAGTAAGAAGAGGATTAAGAGATAAAGCTAGAGAAGAGATAAAGAGATATATTAAAGATAAACCTTCTCAGAGGATATTTGAAGATATACTTAAGAATAAACTTCAAAAGGAGTTAAGTTTGTTGTTGAAGAAGATTTATCCTCTTTCATTGTGTGAAATCAAATTTGTAGATATTGATAAGGATTTAGAAGTGAAGGAAAAATCAAAAGAAGAGAAAGAAAATAAAGAAGAAAACCCTGAAAAAGACAATAAAGAAAAGAAAGAGAAAAAATCAAAAAAGAAAGAAGAAAAAGAAGTGGATTCTGAAGAAAACTAAAGACAATCTATAAAATACGAAATCTTTTAAAGCACTTATATATTTGTTTTATCATACCTGTATAGCTCAGCGATAGGCTCAGATTAACATCTGGCCAAATCACTTTGCTTAGGGTATTAATAAGCCTGTATAGCTCAGCGATAGAGCAACTGACTTGTAATCAGTAGGTCGGGGGTTTGAATCCCTCTACAGGCTTTTGGACTTCTGTTGTATTCCAATAATATTTATAAATAATTATTCCCATTTTATAATATGGTAGAAAGAGGGGAAATTGCCTTCAATAAAAAGGTTATACGTGAAGCAAAAAAAAGACATGGAGATGAAATTGAGTCTTGGAAAAAGGATTTAGAAGAAGCAATAATTACTAGCTATAATTTCATAAAAAAATATCCAAAAAAATCTGAAAAGAAATTCGAATCTGTTAAATTATTATTAGAAGATGGTCTGGCTTTATTGGAAGATAGAACCTATAAAGAAAATTTCTCGGAGGGAAGAGAAATATTTTATTATATGAAGGAAGCTATATCCAAAAAAGAAAGCAAAGTTGTTTTATCTAAAGAGATAGATAAATATAGAAAAAACCTTGCATTGAGGGGAGGGGTGTTAGTTGAGAAGTCTCATTTAAAACAAGATTATGGAAATAAGGATTCAGATATTGTGCGTTATTATGATAAACATGTTGGAAATATAGCTGTAGGATTAGAGAAATCAATAACTGCTGTTTCAGCCTTATCAATGGCTTTGGGAATTGCATTGGGTTATCCTGCTTTGACCGGAAATGCCATAGCGAATACTTTTGCAGGTTCTTTTAGTTACGGGGCCATACTTTTTATGGTTGGACTTCTTGGAGTATTTTTATCTAATAGGAATAAGTTTAAGTGATAAAAATTATTTTCTATTTTATTTGAGGAAAGTTATATTAAAAGAATTATCTTAATTTCACAGCAGTGCCGTATGCAAGCATCTCTGAAGCACCCTGCATGACCATTGATGTTGAAAAATTAAAACCTATAATTGCATCTGCTCCCATTTTTATTGCGTCATTAATCATTCTATTAAATGCTTCATCTCTTGATTGTGCTGTCATCTCCGTGTAAGTTTGTATTTCTCCCCCCACTAAGTTTTTTAGACCTGCCCCAATATCTCTGCCAATATTTCTTGCTCTTACAGTATTTCCTCTTGCTATTCCGATTACTTTAGAAATTGCTCTTCCAGGTATCTCAAATGCTGTTGTAACAATTATTTCTTTATTTGCCATATTATTTTTTATATTCTTTTTCTTTTAAATCCTTTCTTTTTTCTATTTGGTCTTCTTTTTTATTGAAGATTATAACGATTCCAATTATTATCAGAGGTATTCCATATATTAGCATAAATAATGTTACTAACATCGAGATTATTGTTAATATTACTCCGAGTGTTATTAGTGCTATTCCAACAATAATTCTGCTTGTACTGATTGTCATGATATTATTTAGGGAATGGTGTTTAATAAATATTACTTATCAATTATCTCAACTTTTCTTCCATCAGAGAGTATTTTTGCAATTTCTCTTGGAAGATTAGCAATATCTCCTTTTTGATAGGGCCCCATTTTTGTTTCATCTGCTCCAAGAAATTCTTCAACATCATCAAGGAAAACTACTAGATCATTATTTTTTGTTACCTCTCCTTTAATCCCACTTAAAAGTTCATTTAGTTTCTTTTCTGAAGAATCCATGCAACTCATTAGTCCTTCAAACAGCTCTTTTTCTATTGCAAGCATATTTTCAAAGTCTTGTTTTGAGATTCCGGTTTCTGTTGCTATTAATACCAGATTAAGTATCTTCTTCCTTCTTCTTATTATCAATTCTTTAAACAGGGTTGTTGCATTTTCTAATTGTTTTTTTGTTTTAATTATAACATCTGAAAAATCCTCGCTATCTTTTGCAGCAATCTCTTTTTTATCTTTTATATATTTAGCAACCTCAGATATGAAATTCTTAGGTATTTGCTGGAGTTGTTCCGAATATCTCTCTTTTCTTGCAGCCTCATATATATCATTGTATGTTATCATCTAAAAAAAGAAGAACCAACGTTTTTAATAATTGTTGTATTATATAAAAAGGGTTACAGATGATTATCTTTTATTTATAACTGAATTTCTCTTTAAACCCAAAGTAGTATATGTTCATCTTATGCATTTTCATATCCTCAGTGTTTCTTGAATTAAATTTTCCTCCTCTTTTCATCCAGTAATCTAGGATCTGTTCTGAGGTAAATATTTCTCCATTTGGGGAGACTACAGAAAGACTTTTGTCCACATTTCCAGGGTAATCTTTGTCTTCAAGCATACCAAATCCTTCTTCTTCTAATTTTGTACAACTATGAATAATCTGTTTGTTTAAGTGGCTTGAATTATTCCTCTCATCAAAACTATATGCCCATAGAATTTTTTTCCTTAATGTATTCTCACTTTCTTTCATCTTTACAAATCTATAACACCTTCTTTTGTCAGAGCTGCAAATCTTATTCCAACTGGAAGGTTAATTAATGCAGATATAAGTGCCATATGTTCTTTTCCTTCCCCACTTGCTATTGAAAGTGCCACTTCAGTTCCATCTATTTTATTTTTAAGTTTTTTAAGAAATTCTTCTCTTAGGTCTTTTATTTTTGCCTTTAAATCTACTTTTATGAATTCAAATTTTTTTTCGTGTGTAAAACCTGTTCCAAACTCATCCCCTATAACAATTATTTTGTCCCATTCTCCATGCTTCATAAGTCCAGAAACCTGTCCCCAGCTTCCTTTCCCAGTAGATAATAATGCTACTAATTCCATTTTAAAGTTTCTCCACTAATTTCTCAATATTTGAAACATTATTTTTGGAGATAATTTCAATTGCAGAAGTTTTACTTATTTTAACAGGAGGTAAAAGATATCTTGGTACAGATAATTCCCCTTTATCATTCAACTTGATTCCCATTTTCTTAGGGGAAATCGAACTTCCAATTATATCAAGCTTATTGTTTGATTTAAGTAATACGTAAGAAACCTTCTCAGGAGAGGATTTATATCTTAAACCATAATATTCGTCCATGTTAGAAAAGTGAAATTCCTTGTTTTTAAGGATTATTGTAATTTTGGGCATAACCTAACATTTAAAAACCCAAAAAAACATAGAAAAATAGCCGTTTGAACCATATCGTGCTGGATTACATTCTATATCCAGGGCGCATAATTTGGGAGGCTAAAACAGTAAGATGGCAGAATTAGAAGAAGAACTAAAGAAAGCATTGACTGAGCTAAGAAAGTCTAAGGAAAGAAAGTTTGACCAGACGGTCGATTTAATTGTAAATCTTCAAAAATTTGATATTAAAAAAAGTAATGTAAACCTTTTTGTTAGCGTTCCGCATAAAATTAAGGATAAGAAAATAGCTGGATTTTTAGAGGTTAAAAATTCAAGTATAGATACTATAACTCCTGACGAATTCAAGAAATATAATGATAAAGCTAAGATGAAAGGTCTTGTTAATCATTACGATTTCTTTATAGCTCAAGCTAGTCTTATGCCAAGCGTTGCTACAAATTTTGGTAGGGCTTTGGGACCAACAGGAAAGATGCCCTCTCCACAGCTTGGGATTATAATGAATGCTGATGAGAAGACGTTAAAGGAGCTCACATCTAAGATAAATACAAGCATTAAGATAAAGGTAAAAGAATCAAGTATAAAAATTCCGATAGGAAAGCAAACAATGAAAGATGAGGATATAATTGAGAATATTCTTGCAGTTTATAATCTGCTTCTTAAGACTCTCCCAAGAAATAAAGAGAACATAAAAAATGTTGAAATAAAATTCACAATGACTAAACCTTACAAAATATCAATTAAATGAAATGAAAACTAAAAAAACTGATAAATCTGTCAAGACAACGCATGTTTCTGAAAGGAAAAAGAATGCTGTTGCAGAGTTATCTAAACTTTTGAAAGAGAATAAGACATTGCTTATAGCTTCAATAAAGAATATACCCGGTTCTCAGTTTCAAGAGATTGTTAAGAAGATGAGGGGGAAAGCTGTTGTTAAGGTTCCTAAGAAGAATTTAATAATAAAAGCTATAGATTCTTCAAAGGATGAAGATATAAAGAAAGTAAAAGAAAGCATAACTAATGATTTTGCTTTGTTATTTTCAAATGTTGACTCTTTTGAATTAGCTATTGAATTAATAAGAAAGAAGAGTCCTTCTAAAGCAAAGGCTGGACAAATAGCTCCGGAAGATATCGAGATACCTGCAGGTCCAACAGATTTGGTTCCTGGACCGGCAATAAGCGAATTAGGTGCTTTAGGAATACAAATTCAAATTGAAGGGGGAAAAATAACAATCAAAACCCCTAAAGTTGTTGCAAAGAAGGGAGAAAAGATAAGTCAGGGTGCTGCTGATATGATGGGTAAACTGGATATTAAACCATTTACAATAGGATTTATTCCAGTTGCAGCATTTGATAATGAGAAGAAGTTATTTTATCCTGAGATAAATTTGAATCCAGAAAAGACTCTTGAAGATTTCAAAGAAGCTTATGGAAGAGCACTCCCTTTCGCAGTAAATGTAGGGTATGCTACTCCTGAAACAATTACATTCTTAATTGGAAAAGCAGGGATGCATGAAAAAGCAATTGAAAGATTACAGGAAAATAAATCAGATACTCAAACTCCTGAATTAAATTCTACAGGAGAAGGAAATTAAAATGGAATACATATATGCGGCACTTTTGTTGCACAAACTTGGAAAAGAAGTTAGTGAAGCAAACATAAAAAGTGTTGTTGTAGCTGCTGGCGCACATGCAGATGATTCAAAAATCAAATCGCTTGTCGCTAGTTTAAATGGTGTTGATATAGCAAGTGAATTGGCTAATGCTAGTTTAGTTGCTGCTGCTCCTTCTAGCTCAGCTCCTGCTGAAGCAAAGAAAGAAGAAGCTCCAAAAGAAGAGAAACACGAAGCTGCAGCAGAGGGACTTAGTGCACTTTTCGGTTAATTTTAAATTTTTTTAAAAGTAACTAAGCCCTTTACACTTTCATAGTTTGTACGCAAACTCTGAACTGACGACAAGCCCTAAATGTATTTTCAATGATAAGAATTTTTAAAAATAAATAGCCTCAGAAATATACTTAATGAAAAATAAAGCATAAATTAATTTATCTAAATAATAACTCTTATCTCACAAACCCAACTTTCTTTAGAATTTCCGGACCCATAATTCTTCCCAATTCTCCCTTTCTGCATTCTTTTTCACAGAATTTCTTTGCAACTGGGAGATGCCTGCAATCATAAAATAAAACTGGAACCGGGTCTGCAGAATGTGATTTAAGTTTACAGGGAGTTGAATGGTCTCCTGTAACAACAATTTTTATTTTGTATTGGGGAGCAATGCTCCTCAAATATTTGAATAGAGTAATATCAATATACTCAATCATTAATTTTTTTTCAACAGGTTTGTTATCATGTCCTGGCAAATCTGTTTCTTTTATATGAATATACGCGTAGTCTGCCCTTTTGATATTTTTTTTAATTACATTCGCAGCATGCTTGCAAGCTTTGCGGAGGCCTTTCCACAAGTTTTCATATGCGTCTATCCCTGTAAGTTCAGGGTAATCAAAGGAATAATTTTTCATTCCGCAGGTATTTGCAAAACCTATTTCTAACGGCATATAGTTTGAAGAGACCCATTTTTTGTATTGTTTTAATTTAGGAGGTTCAATTCCGGCTCCTCTTACCAGCAAAAAATTTGCAGGAAGTAATCCTCTTCTTACTCTTTCAACATTTACTGGATGTGAATTAAGTATAAAGTATGCCTTTTCAATAAATTCATTTACAATGTTTGCACTATATTGGGAGTTTTCATCCTCATCTAATGCCCTGCATTTCATAATTTTGTTTGAAATTAAGGTCATACCTTCCATATAAGTAGTATCATTTCCGGATACGTTATCTGAAAATCCTCCTCTGAATACAAGTGCTGCTCTGTGCTGAACAGTTGGTTTGAAGGTAAATTCACATGGAAGTTTTATTTTATTAATCGCCTTTGCAAGGAGATTCGCTTCATTGGTTGTTAGAGTTCTTCCAGCTCTTCTATCAATGATGTTTCCATTTTCTAAAGAATCTATTGTACCAAAATTTACTCTAAATGCCAAGTCTCCTCTTGTTATCTTTAAATCACTCCCTCTTGCTTCTAATTGCCCTCTTGTGCTTGATATTAATTCATTTCCAAATAATGAGACTATTGCCTCATCTGATTCAGGAATGAATCCTGGTTTTACTGTATACACATATCCAAGTTGTCCTCTGGCGGCCAAGAAATCCAGATTTGGAGTTTGTGCAGCCTCTAAAGGGGTTTGTTCATTTAGGAGTTTATGTGGCAAATCTCCTAATCCATCAAGTATTACAAATATGCCTTTCATCATAATATAATAGAGCGCCCTTTCTTTATAAAAATTTAGATTAGAAGCTTAAACCTGTTAAACCAAAACCTTAATAACTAATTATTTGCTTTAAAAAACATGTTTGGAAAACTTAAGGAAAAGTTAAAAAGTTGGACACAGGGAATAATAAAAAAGGCAGTTGTAGAAGAAGTTGAGGAAGTTGCAAAGAAGGAAAAGTCCAAAAAGAGTGAAAAATCTGTTAAGGAAAAGAAGGAAACTAAGGTTAAGGAAATATCTAAAAAAGAGAAGAAAGATAGCAAGATAAAGAATAAAGGAGCTGAAGAGATAATTCAAGAGATTGAAAAAAAAGAGAAAGCTAAGGAAGAGATAAAGCCAATAGAGGAACACGAATATATTGAACCTGCTCCAAAAGTTTTTGATAAGGAAGAAAGAGAGATAAGTGAGAAGGTAATAAAAGATATAAAAGTAGAAGAAGAGGAGAAAAAAGGATTCTTCAAAAAAATATTTTCAGGTATAAATAAAGTACAAATATCAGATGAGGATTTCGACTCATATTCTGGTGATTTAGAAATGATTTTGCTTGAGAATAATGTTGCACTTGAAGTTTCAGATAAGATAATTAATCAGCTTAGAAAGAATTTGGTTGGTAAAGAATTTCTAAAAAAAGAGATAGAGGGACAGATAAGAGAATCTCTTAAGGATATAATTTATAATATACTCATAGAGCCCTTTGATGTTATTGAGAAGATAAAAGACAAAAAGTTGTCAGAAAAAAAGCCTTTTGTTATTCTTTTTTGTGGCATTAATGGTACTGGAAAGACAACCAGTATTGCTAAGCTTGGAAATATGCTTAAAGATAAAAAACTATCCTGTGTGTTTGCTGCAGGAGATACGTTCAGGGCAGCTTCAATAGAACAATTAAAAAAACACGGTTCTAAACTGAATATAGAAGTTATAGCTCACGAGTATGGTTCTGATCCAGCTTCTGTTGGTTTTGATGCAATAAAATATGCTGAAAAAAATCATATAGATGTTGTTTTAATTGATACTGCTGGAAGGATGCATACTGAAAAAAATCTGATGGCGCAGATTGAAAAGGTCGCAAAAGTTTGTAATCCTGATTTGAAGATCTTTGTAGGAGAGAGTATAACGGGTAATGATATAATTGAACAGATTAAATCGTTTAATCAATCCGTTAAAATAGACGGAATAATCTTAAGCAAGGCAGATATTGATGAAAAGGGAGGAACTGCTTTGAGTGTAGGATATACAACAGAGAAACCTATTTTGTATCTTGGAGTGGGTCAGGAATATAAAGATTTACAGAAATTTGATAAGAATAAGTTTGTCGAGAGTTTGGGTTTGTAAAATTAGTTTTCAGTGAGTTTACCTAGAGATTCTGCTTTAATGTTATTTATTTTTCCTTCAAGGTTTCTATCATAAAAATTTCTGAAATTGTCTTCGCTAAAATTTACTTCTTTTCTTGATAAATAATTTATATAAAAAATGGGATATGAACTTATGAATGTTTCTGTGCCAACATCGTCAACTCCTTCCGGAGGAGATATTTTCTCTGAATAAATATCAGGTATTACCTGGAGGGATAAAATATTCCCTCTTGACCTGTAAACTTTTTTATAAAATGCATGGATTAATTCCTGATTATATATTGAATCATTGCTATCCGATTTAATTACCTTTGTCCAAATCCTCTTTTTATCGAAAACACGCATAGAATAATATTATAATTTTAACTTAAATATATTTATATTCTAGATTTTATTAATTACGCCGGAACCAGGAATCGAACCTGGAAATCCTTGCGGATCACGATTTCCAATCGTGTGGAGTACCATTGTCCCATTCCGGCATATAAGACTCTAGGGGAGAGTATTTTAAAATGTATTTCTAATTTGCTAAATTGTTATAAACAAACCCTTTTTCTAGTGATTTAATGGATAATCTTGAGATAATAGAGGATATCTTTAATAGAACTAGATCAATTACTAAGTTAATTATTCCAAATCAAGAAAACCTCCAGATTGTTTCTATAATGAATTATTTTCTTGTAACATCTCTTTATTTAAATGGGCGCAGGGAAGTTAGTAAATTTAAGAAAAATTGGACAGAAATTAGTAACCAGCTTAAACAGGGTATAGATAAAAATATTTGGAGAGAGTATTACAATTCAATTCATAATAATGTTAATAGCAGATTGACTCATGAGGAGGTTTCTTATAATGAACTTGCTAACTTTTATCAGAATATCTTTTTGAGAATGTATGGAGAGGCCAAGATGAAGTATGATTCTTATTATAAGAATTTTGGAGATAGAAGAAGGGAACATTATGAGTATATCTTTAGTACAAACGCAAGGTTTGAAGAAGCATTAAGTAATGGAGATCCGGCTGCTTTTTGTGATTAAATTTTTAATATATTTACTAAACCACAAATTTATTAACCCTAAATAAACTCGTTTTAGTATGTTAGAGAAGTTAGGAGATGCATTAAGGAAAGCAAGAGATAAACTAGCTAATGCTCTTTTTCTAGATAAGAATGTTGTTGAGAGTGTAGTTAAAGATTTGCAAAGGGCTTTAATTGAAGCAGATGTAAATATACTTCTTGTAAAAGAGATATCTGATAAAATAAAGAAAGCGGCTTATGATGAAAGAATAAAAGAAATCGATAAAAAAGAACATGTAATTAAACTTCTTCATGACGAATTAGTAAAAATTCTTGGAGAGCATAAAACTTTGGAATTGCCTTCAGGGAAGCAGTCTAGAATAATGTTTTTGGGACTGTATGGAGCGGGAAAGACAACTACTATTGCAAAGATTGGTAACTGGTATGCAAAGAGAGGAAAAAAAGTAATTCTTGTCGGTTTAGATGTCCATAGGCCAGCTGCAAAAGAACAGCTGGAACAGCTTGCTAAGAAAAATAATATTCCCTATTTTGTAGATTTTGATGAAGCAGATGCAGTTAAGACTTGGAAAAAGTTTGAGAAAAAACAGGATTTAAAAAAATATGATTTAATACTTGTAGATACTGCAGGGAGACATACTTTAGATAAGGATTTAATAAAGGAGATAAAGGAGTTAAATAAAGAGATAAAACCCACAGAAACAATTTTGGTTATGCCCGCAGATATTGGACAGGCTGCAAAGAAACAAGCGAGTGAATTTCAAGAGGCATTAAAGATTTCTGGAGTAATAATTACTAGAATGGATTCTACAGCTAAAGGAGGGGGAGCTTTAACCGCCTGTGCAGAAACAAAAGCAGGAGTATATTATATAACTACAGGAGAGAAGATAAATGATATAGAAGAGTTTAATCCTGAAAGTTTTCTTTCTAGACTTTTAGGGATGGGAGATTTACAGGCGCTTATAGATAAAATTCGCTCAGTTACAGATGAGAAAAATCAGGAAAAAATGCAGAAGAAGCTTGAAGAGGGAAAACTTTCTCTGGAAGATGTAATTGAACAGGTAAAATCTATGAATCAACTTGGAGGATTTGATAAGATAAAGGGGATGATTCCTGGGTTTGGTAAAGCAAAGATTCCTGAAGGGATGTTGGATAGTCAACAGGAGAAGATTGCTAAGTGGGAACATATTTTGAAATCTATGACTTTAGAGGAAAGAGAAAACCCAGAATTGTTTGATAAACAAACCTCAAGAATAGGGAGAGTTGCAAAGGGTGCAGGAGTCAATAACAGCGATATTAGGGCTTTGCTCAAACAATATAAGATGCTTCAGGATTTGATTAAGGGAGGAGTTGAGAATATGGATATGTCCAAGGGTTTCTCTCAAAAACAAATGCAAAAAATGATGAAGAATTTTGGAAAGAAAAAGATGATGAAATTTAGATAAATTTTTAATATTATTTTCTTTCATTAAATTTAATAATTATCTGCCACAGCATATTTATAATTAAGTGCAATAAGTTAAACCCTGTTTGATTTTACCTTGATAAATATAATATTATAATTGTAATAATTTCTCCTGAAATCTTTTTTAAAGAATACAAAATATTTATTAATATTTTTCTTACTTCTCAATCTTTTCAATCTTATCCAAGTTTTGAGAAGCTTCGATTAAATTTGAGAGCTTTTTTGAAGGTTCTCCCATACTTAAGATTACGTATTTTAAGCCTAGTTGGGAGGCTTTCTTGTTTGCATTTATTATGTCTGTATCCAATATTTTTCTTTTGTTATATGCAACAAGGAGTTTTTCTGAACCCTCTGATTTTATTTTTAGATGTATTTCGTTTTTATTGAAACTCTCTATATTAATTATCTCAATAGTTTCTTTTGATAGGAACTCTTTTATTTTATTGAAAAATTTATCGTCTTGCTTTTGCGTTGCTGAAGGTTTCTTTTTTGTTGCTTTTTCTTGTTTGTATTTTGTTTTAGATTTGTTTTTTTCTGTTTTTTCTTTGGATATTTTTTCTTTCTTTCTTTCTTGAGAGAGTTCTTCTTTTTTTTCTACATCTTTAGGCTTTTCTTTAACTGGTATCTGTAATAATGCTTCTTCTTTATTTTCTTTTTCATATTCAGTTACTTCTTGTTTTATTTCTTCTTTTTCTTGAATTTCTTCTTCCTTGATTTCTTCTTCAATTTCTTTTTCCTTCTCGAGATCTTCTTTTTCTTTTCTTATTTTTTCTATTTCTTTTATATCAATATCTTTAATCATCTTTTCCCCTATCTTTCTTTCTTCTTCACTGAATGCTTTTGGTTTTGCCTGTACAAACTCATGTTCTTCTATGGGTTTGAAGTCATTTTTGTATTCAGACTCTTTTGAAGTAAAGTATCTCCATATTATTTGGTTATCTTTTCTGAAAGGCACCGCAAAATCTTTTATCTCTCTTAGAGCAACTCTTATCGCGGGAGGTTGTTCAAAATCTCTAAGGAATCTTTTTTCCTGGAGTAAAATGAATGCTTCTTTTTCTTTACTTTTTAGGTAGTTTCCGAATTTTTCTAATTGTGGTTCTTGTCCTGGGATATAATATATTGGAGAATTTCCAACTCTCATATGGCTTAATTTTATTTGTCTATCTGAAAGGAGTTCAGATAAGAAAGCAGAAGCAAAAAGCATGCTTATTCCGGTATCCTGAGAGATGTAAACAGGTAAAGTTGGACCTTTTATTCTAAGTATTGAAAGAATCTTCTCTTTTATTTTTGAGGCGTCTTGAGTGGGCATTATTTTAGAAAAGTCTTACGGATTATAAACATTTATGTTTGTATCTTTTTATGTTTTAACCCAACTTACTTCGTAATAAGAAACATCTGATTCTTCATCAATTATTGCTAAAAGTAGATTCTTTTTTGTAGAATGCGCTACCCTATTTTTTGCAGCAAACTCGTGCCAGGAGAATTTTTTTGATTCATGTTCACAGAAAACAATCCATTTAGCATGTTCTTCATCCGGGGTTGTTCCTTTTTCATATACTCTGAAATCAGCTCCAAATTTAAGTGCAGTTTTTAGTACATATCCTTTGTCACGTAAATCTCTAAAAACGGGATATTTTAATTGAATTCTGCTGTCTATCTTTTTGAATATCCTTAAAATCTCTTCAAAATTAAGTATCTTGTTTGATTTTTTTATTTGTATTTTGTTTTTCTCAAGAAGATAAAGAGCTTCAACCAGAGAATATTGTATTTTTTGTCCCACTGGCTGTCCAAAATTGGACTTTTTGTAGAGTGTAAATGCCTCAGATTCGTTTGTTGAGACAATTTCTCCTATTAAATAGGTATTTATTTTCTCCATGTTCATGTTATGTTAGGAGAATATTTAAAAGTTCCTGATTAATTACTTAATTATGGTCAAACCGGTTGAAACTGTGGAGAATAAGGAATTTAACTTTCATGTAATAGAGCAGAAATGGCAGAAGAAATGGGAAAAAGAAAAAATATTTCAGGTTAGTGAGAAATCAAAAAAACCGAAATATTATGTTTTAGAGATGTTTCCTTATCCATCTGCTGCAGGATTGCATATGGGTCATGCTTTGAATTATACGATAGGAGATATTCATGCAAGATTTAAGAGAATGAATGGATTTAATGTTCTTTATCCTATGGGATATGATGCATTAGGGTTGCCTGCAGAGAATGCTGCAATTAAAGAAAAAACCCATCCTGAAGATTACACAAATAAATCTGCTGCTAACTTTATGAACCAGCAGAAAACTCTGGGATTTAGTTATGATTGGTCAAGGATGGTTAATACTTCTTATCCCGATTTTTATAAGTGGGATCAGTGGATATTTCTGAAGATGTTAGAGAAAGGAATTGCATACCGAAAGAAATCTCCGGTTAATTGGTGTAATAAATGTCAGACTGTTCTTGCAAATGAGCAAGTTCACAATGGAAAATGCTGGAGACACGAAGATACAGAGGTTGAGATAAAACATCTTGAACAATGGTTCTTTAAGATTACAGATTATGTTGAAGAGATTTTAGATAATATTGATGGTTTAGATTGGCCATCAAAAACAAAACTTATGCAAAAGAATTGGATAGGTAAATCTTATGGTACTGAAATTGATTTTGAAATAAATGGCAGGAAATGGCCTGTATTTACAACGCGCCCAGATACTTTATTTGGGGTTACTTTTATGGTTATTTCTGCACAACATTCCAAATTGTTTGATTTAGTTACAGATAAACAAAAGAAAGAGGTGGAGAAATTTTTGAAGAGATTAAAATCTGTTAGTGAGAAGGAATTGGAAGATATGGAAAAGGAGGGAGTTTTTACAGGAAGCTATGCAACCAATCCTATTACTAAGGAAAAGATTCCTGTTTATGCTGGAAATTTCGTTATTTCGGATTATGGTTCAGGAATGGTTATGGCTGTTCCGGCTCATGATCAGAGGGATTTCGAATTTGCAAGGAAGTATAATATTCCAATTAAAGTTGTTATTGATCCTGTTGGTCAAGAGATAGAAGTTCCTAAAAAAATGACTCACGCTTACACAGAAAAAGGAAACTTGATAAATTCAGGAGATTTTAATGGGATAATTAATGAAGACGCGAAAGAAAAGATTACAGAATTTTTAATGAAAAAGAAGTTGGGAAAGAAGGTTGTTCAATTTAAGTTGAGAGATTGGTTAGTCTCAAGGCAAAGATATTGGGGAACTCCAATACCTGTTGTTTATTGTGAAAAGTGTGGGATAGTTCCTGTAAATGAAAAGGATCTTCCTGTTAAGTTGCCTAGAGAGGTTAAGTTTGGAGAAGGTAATCCTTTATTAACAAATGAGAAATGGATAAATACTAAATGTCCAAAATGTAATTGTAAGGCAAAAAGAGAAACAGATACTATGGATACTTTTGTTAACTCTTCCTGGTATTTTTTAAGATATTGCGACCCAAATAATACTAAAGAAATATTTGATAAAAATAAGGTTAAATCCTGGATGCCCGTTGATCAATATATCGGTGGTGCAGAGCATGCTTGTATGCATTTAATTTATTGTAGATTTTATACTAAATTTTTAAGGGATTTAGGACTTTTGAATTTTGATGAACCAGTTAAAAAATTATTTCATCAGGGGATGCTTCATGGGGCAGATGGTAATAAAATGTCTAAAAGTCTAGGGAATGTTATTGATCCTTTAGATATAACTAAGAATTATAGCGCAGATTCTTTGAGATTAGCTTTAATGAGTTTTGCGTCTCCAGATTCAGATACTAATTGGGATGAGAAAGTTTTGATTGGCAGTCATAGGTTTTTATCTAAATTATATGAATATTTTGGCAAAGTTAAGATTATTAAAACTTCCAATCCCAAGATAGAAAACAAAATTAATAAAATAATTAAGGAAGTAACAAATCAAATTGAGAATTTCAAATATAATCTAGCTATAATTAAAATTAGGGAATTATTCAACTCGTTACCTGAAGAGTGTCCAAAAGATATTTTGGAAAAGAGTTTGAAGTTATTACATCCATTTTGTCCGCACATTACGGAGGAGTTATGGGAGAAGATAGGAAATAAAATTTTTATAAGTCTTGCGAGTTGGCCTGAAGTTGATGAGAAAAAGATTGACGATAAGTTTGATAAACAGGAAGAGGCTATGGAGAAAATTGTTTCTGATATATTGAATATATACAAAATAGTAGAATCAAGAGGAGAGAGGAAAAATAAAGTTTATGTTTATGTTCTTCCAAATGAAAAAGAGTTTTATGATGTATCTGAGATAAGTACAAGAGTAGGTAAGGAAGTAAATATTTTTGCTGTAAATGATTCAAAAAAATATGATCCTAATGGTATTTCAAAGAAATCTAAGCCAGGGAAACCTGGGATATATATGGAATAATCAGGTTTTTATATCCTGATTTTCTATTTAATTTATGGATGATAATAGAGGTGCGTCTCCTGGTTTTTATAGGAAGATAAGATTTTCTCCCTATAAGAAATATCTCATATTGACTATTCTTGTTTTATTCTTGTTTTTTCTTTTCTCTGGGGGCTTTGGTTTTGTTCAGTCTCCGGAGGAGGAGATTTCTTTTTTGGATGATGGTTTATGTGGGGACGATACCCCTGAGAATACCTGTTCTGACGTTAAGCCATATTTTTGTAAGGAAGGTATATTAATTGAGATGGCTTCTGTTTGTGGATGTCCAGAAGGATTTGGAACAAATAAAAATATTTGTTTTTCAAATTATAATACTGGATATAAAAATATCAGATTAAATTATACTCTTAAGGGAGAGAATGGCTTTATTGATTTTGCAGTATATGATGGTTTTAGAAATTATATCTCTTCTATCCCTCGCTCAATAGTTTATTTCTCTAATGGAAATTCTTCTAGGGCAGATTTTACTTTAAAGGCAATAAATGAGGAAGAACAAAGGAAATTCCTTATGCCTCTTGTAATTATAATACAAAATATAACGGATAATAAAGATGATCAGATGAGAATTGCAATAAGTATTGTTCAAAATATTCCTTTTGGGGCATCAAATAAGACAGCTTATTTTGGGGTTAACAAAATTAACTATTCTAGATATCCTTATGAGGTTCTTTATGATATGCAGGGAGTTTGTGGGGAGAAGACTGATTTATTGGCATTTTTCCTGAGGGAGTTAGGATATGGAACTTCATTTTTTTACTATGCAGATGAAAATCACGAAGCATTGGGTTTAAAATGTCCTATAGAAGAGAGTTTAAGTAAAAGCGGGTATTGTTTTGTTGAGACAACCGGACCTTCTATAATAACAGATAACAAAATATCTTATGTAGGAGTTGGAAAACTATTCTCTGAACCAGAGATTTATTTTATAAATTATGGAGAGTCAATTAGTTTTAATCTTGATGAATATGAAGATGCGGATAAATTAATTCAGATAAGAAATTCTGCTGAGAAAACAGGGTTTATAGGTCCTATAAATAAGATGAATTTGGAAAAGATTAAGAAAAAGTACGGCCTGGCAGAAAGGTATTACGGATAGTGTTTACTCAAGTATTGCCTTAATTCTTCTTACTCCACTAGATGAGGATTCTTCTTTTGTTATCTTGAATTTTCCAAGTTCACAGGTGTTTTTTACATGGGGTCCAGTACATATTTCTTTAGAACATTCTCCTATAGCGTAAACAGATACAATTTCTCCATACTTATGCTCAAATACTCCAGATATCCCTCTTTTTTTTGCTTCATCCAGGGTCATTTCCTCTCTTATAACCTCACATCCTTTTTGTATGTTTAAATTTACTTCTTTTTCTATCTCTTTTATTTCTTCATCAGTTAATTTTCTTGGAAAATTGAAATCAAATCTCAATCTTTCAGCATTTATATTAGAGCCCTTTTGGTGTATTGAATTATCATTGAGTATTTTTCTTATTGCTGCTAAAAGCAGGTGAGATGCGGTATGTAAGCGAGTTGTTTCTCTGCTATTATCTGCAAGTCCAGATTTGAATTTTCCTTCTGCAGCAGTTCTTGATAGTTCTTGATGTACTTTACATTCTTCATCAAATTCTTTTCTTGAGAATCTTATTTTTCTTGTTTTACATTCTTCTTCAATCATTTCTACAGGGAAACCATATGATTGGTACAAAAGGAAGGAATCTTTGCAGGAAATTTCTTTTTTATCTCTGGTTATTTTATCAAAAATGTTTATCCCTCTTTCAAGAGTTTGTCTGAACTTATTTTCTTCTCTCTCTAGTTCTGTTATTATATTATTTCTCCTCTTTTTTAGTTCAGGATAATCCGGATATATCTCTATGAGAGTATCTACAAATTTTGAACTGAAATTTTCCTTTATTCCAATTGATTGACCATATCTTACTGCTCTTCTTATTAGTCTTCTTAGAATATATCCTTGTTCTGTGTTACCAGGTACAACTCCATCGGATATTATAAATATAGCTGCCTTAAGGTGGTCTGCTATTACCCTCATCTCTCTTTTGTTTTTATTATAATCTTTTTTGGACATTTTTTCAATCTCTTTTATGATTGGAAAAAATGATTCTGTTAGATAGTTATCTTTTAAATTATTTAAAACTGCAATTGTTCTTTCAACCCCTCCTCCATAATCTATATTTCTTTGTTTTGCAGGTATAAATTTACCTTCTTCATTTTTTGTGAACTCCATTAAAACATTATTTCCTATCTCTACCCAATTATTATCATGAGGATTAAATTTTTCTGGGGCTTTATTTTTCCCTGACCAGTAAAATATCTCTGTATCAGGACCACAAGGTCCCGTTTTACCTGCAGGTCCCCACCAGTTATCTTGTATTTTTGCTATTCTTTCTTTTTTTATTCCCAGAGATTTCCAGACTTCTATTGCTGTTTTGTCTTCATTTATATTTTGTTTTTTATCTCCTGAAAAGACTGATACTGCTAGATTTTCTTTTGGTATCTCTAGTATCCTTGTCAGAAATTCATATGTAAACTTTATTGCTTCTTCTTTCCAGTAATCTCCTAAGCTCCAATTTCCCATCATTTCAAAAAAAGTATGATGTATTTCATCTCCTACTTCTTCAATATCTCCTGTTCTTATGCATTTTTGAATACTCACAAGTCTTTTTCCAAGAGGATGTGATTGTCCTAGAAGAAAAGGAACTAGAGGATGCATACCTGCTGTAGTAAATAATACTGTTGGGTCATTTTCTGGAATTAAGGAAGAGTTTGGAACCTCTTTATGGTTTTTTGATTTAAAAAATTCTACATACTTTTTAATCAGTTCTTTTCTATATATCATACTATGCAGAGAAGTAGTTTACTTTTAAAAATATTGTTTATCCAAGTTTTCTAAGTTTTTCTTGAATCTCTCTTAGTTGTCTTTCTAAATCATCTTCATCAGGAGATTGTTTTATCCTTGTTGGTATTTTTATAGGTTCTTCTTCTATCTCTTTTTTTTCAGTATCATTTTTCTTTTTTAATATATCTGGTAATTTTATTTTTGGAAGAATGTTGTTTATTTTTGTTAAATTAATTTTAAGGTCTCTTATCTTATTTTGCATTCTTAATTTATTTGTTAATTCTTCTCTTCTCAATAATTCGTATCTTTTTATTATCTTAAGAATCCTTAAAAAATCCCTTTCTGCTGAAAGCACATCTTTTTTTGATTGAATCGCTTCGTTATAATTCACCTTTATGTGGAAAATACTTTCTTCTTTCATTCTACTCTTGAGAAGATTTCATTATCTACTTTTTCTATCTCATTTTTTATTTTTTGTATTTCCTTTTCCCAAGAAATAAGCTCTTGTTCTTCTTTGGCTTTTATCTCCTTTGTATCTTTAATGAGACTTTCTATTTCTGATATCTGGGATTTTATAGTATGAAATATTTTCATACTTTCTTCGAACTTATCTATTCTTATGAATACTGGTTCTGCTTTCTTAGTCATATAATTTCTTACTGCGAACTCTTGAGTTATCTCTTTTGTCTTTACAGGCTTTGGAGGAGGCAATCTTTTTACTTCTTCCTCTTCTTCTTCCTCAACTATTATCTCTTCTCCATCTTCTTCCTCTGCAAATGATTTCTGTGGAACTCCATTCTCATCATAATTTTGTGTAAATGTTTTTTTTACAGTTTTAGCTTGTGGTCTGTCCTGGTAGTTCTCATATTCTTGGCTGAAAGATCTTTTCAGAGGTTTTTGCATCATTCCGTGTTGTTCAGGGAAGTCCTCTGCATCAAAAACCTCTTTCTCCTCTTTTTTCCCAGCTACAGCTTCTTTAATAGTATTTTGAGAAAATTTGTTTCCCAATTGATTATTTGGAAATGTTGGTAATTGAGGAAGAGTATTCTCTTCGTGAGAAACATTATGCATTGCAGGCAACTCTGGAAGCTTAGGAAGCTCTGGTAATTCTGGAGCACTCATTAGACTTCTCTTCATCTCCTCTTTTTTATCTTTTTTGTTGAATAAACCCATTTTTAGTTTGTTCTTGATATACTCTTTTTGATATATATAAGAGATAATATAGGTTTAAAAACTTTTATCTTTCTTTATTTTTTAAACAGAAAACTATTTAATGGGATTGTTTTTATTATTTCAATGCTGAAAAATTTTTTAAATGAGGTGATATCCATTGTTGTTGGGAAACCTGCAGATTCAATTGTTAATCTTCTCGAGGGAGATAAATATGTTAATGAATTTATAATTGCTAAGAAACTAGATTTGACTATAAATCAGGCTAGAAATATTTTATACAAAATATCCGATAATGGTCTCGTTTCCTCTATAAGAAAAAAGGATAAAAAGAAAGGATGGTATACTTATTTTTGGAAGATTGAAGTTTTGAAATCTTTGGAATTCTTAAGAGAACTTGTATTAAAGAATCTCACACAGATGAAAAACCAGATAAAAAGCAGAGAAACAAAGAGATTTTATGTTTGTGAGAGATGTAATATAGAATTTAATGAGGAGAATGCGATGCTTCATGATTTTACTTGTAATGAGTGTGGAGAGGTTTTTTCAGTTAAGGATAATGAAAAGGTTCTTAAGGAATTTAAGAAAAATGAGGAAAAGCTCGAGAATAAATTGAAGATGATTGATGAACAGATAGAGATAGAGAAAGCTAAATTAGAAAAGATAAAGATGAAAGAGATTAAGAAAATTCAAAATGAAAAGATAAAACAGAGAGAAGAGACTAGGAGATTACAGAAGGAAGCAAGAGAGAGAGAAAAAGGTAAAAAGGTACCGGTTAAGAATAAAAAAGATATTAAGAAAGTTGTTAAAAAATCTGGTTTGAAAAAAAATTTAGATAAGAAATCCAAGAAAGTATCTGTAAAAGATAAAAGTAAGAAAGCTTCCAAGAAGAAATAAACTTAATTTTGTTTAAAATGACGTATGTTTATCAAGTTCATCCGAATAGAAAAAGGAGTATTTTTGATTCTTTAAGTTTGAACACTATTTTGATTATTTTAAATGTAGCCTTTTTTATTATATTCACTATCCTGATGAAATTGGGGTATTTATCTGTTGATTTTGTTGCTATAAAACCCTCAAATATTGTTGAAGGAAAATATCTTTGGACATTTTTGACCAGCATGTTTATGCACGCAGGTTTTTTTCATCTTTTTGTAAATATGTTTTCGCTTTTTTTTATTGGGTCTATTGTTGAAAAAATTGTTGGACGTAAAAGATATCTTTGGTTTTACCTTTTATCGGGAGTATTTGCTGGATTATTTTATGTTCTATTTGCTTACTTTTTAGGGGGAAGTGCGATAGGTGGAAGGATTTTTGGAGGGCCGGACACTCTTGCTTTAGGAGCTAGTGGTGCAATCTTTGGTTTGGCAGGTTTATTAACCGTTATGATCCCCCACAAGAAAGTTTATTTAATTGTAGGCCCTATGATCGCGATAGTCCTACAGGCAATATTTAATCATGTTTCTCCTTTATCTTCTTTTACAGGAATTATAGACTTTTTAGTGACTGTATACATCTTCGTAGCAATATTTTCAATGTTATCTTTTAATGAAAGGTCTAGACGAATAAGCGTTCCTATAGAAATGTCTTTCTGGTTGCTTCCCGTAATTGCAATAGTTCCTCTTGTAATAATTGGGCTATTTGTTGAACTACCAATAGGAAACACTGCACATCTTGGGGGTTTAGTTGCTGGTCTTATATATGGGGCTTTTTTGAGAAGCAAGTATAAAAATAAAACAATGTATATTCGGAAGCATTTTAGTTAGATTTATATATAATTCTTGGATATTTTAATTATGAAACGGGTGAAAAAAGGAAAGAGAAGTTATGAGAAGAATGTAAATGAGGAAAATTTTTTCAAAGAAAATTATTTAAGGAGTTGGAGATATATCAAACAATCAAAGAAATTTATATTTGCCATAGCAATTCTTTTTTTCTTTTTTTCTTTTATAGGTTTTGTTTTTCAACCTTCTGATTTAGTTAACCTTATATTGGAATACATTCAGGAGATATTAACAAAAACCGAATCTATGTCTTCTTCTGAGATGATTTTGTTTATCTTTTTTAATAATCTCAGAATAGCATTTATGGGGATAATTTACGGTTTTGCATTTGGGTTATTTCCTGTTTTATCTATAATAGTTAATGGATATGTTGTTGGATATGTCTCTTCTTCTGCCGTTTCTTCCTCAGGAGTTGCTTCTTTGTTGAGTCTTCTTCCTCATGGAATATTTGAGTTGCCGGCAATTTTTATTTCATTTGGCTTGGGATTAAAATTTGGAACTTTTTTATTGTATAAAGAAAAGATGAAAAAGTTCAAAGAGTTTTTTACAAATTCTTTAAGAGTATTTGTATTTGTAGTTATTCCTCTTTTGGCGGTTGCAGCTATAATAGAGGGGGGTTTAATTTTTCTTTTTAATTAAGTTTGATACTTATCCTTTTATCTCACTTATTCCAAGAATTATAAGAATCAACCCTATTAGTGCAACAATCCAAGTTAATGCTCCTTTTAGGACAATCCAGGCAGCAAGTCCCCAAGAACCTAAGGGCATTCCCGGAAATACTAGTGCTATAACTCCTACAAGAAGAATCACTCCTAGAATTAACTCTAACCATTTGTTCATTGTAGATTTATAGAGTATATTTTGTTTAAAAAGATTTTGATAGTCAAAGATAGATTTTTAAGTAGATTTAATTAATTTATTTAATGAAAAAGTTAAAAATGTCTGGGAATAACTCGGCTGTAGAGAATATTCTAAAAAAATCTGGAAAAGTGAATGGAGAGGTTATTGAGGGTTATGAATTTAATAATGGAGTTGATTATGAAAAAATAATTGATAGCTTTGGCTCAACCGGTTTTCAGGCTTCAAATCTTAGCCAGGCAATAGGTATTGTTAATGAGATGATTAAGGTTAAATCTAAAATTTATATAGGTTATACCTCAAATATGGTTAGTTCAGGTTTAAGAGAAGTAATAAGATATTTAGTTGAGCATAAAAAAGTGGATGTTTGTGTTACAAGCGGGGGAGGTTTTGAAGAAGATATAATTAAATGCTTAGGAGATACTGTTTTGGGGGATTTCAGGCTTCCGGGAAAAGAACTTAGAGAGAAGGCAATAAACAGAATAGGGAATTTACTTGTCCCAAATAATAATTATATCTCTTTTGAGGAGTTTTCAATGCCTATCCTTGAAGAAATTTATAATGAACAAAAGACAACTGGAAAGGTTTATACTCCTTATGAGATAATCTGGAAATTTGGAGAAAAAATAAACAATGAAAAGAGCATTTGTTATTGGGCATGGAAGAACAAAATACCTATATATTGCCCGGCAATTCTTGATGGGAGTTTTGGGGATATGGTTTATTTCTTTAAATATAAACATGAGGATTTTAAGGTAGATATTGCTGAAGAAACAAGGATGTTAAACGAATCCACTACCGGACTAAAAAAATCAGGAGTTTTGATTCTTGGGGCCGGAATTGTTAAACATGCCATATTAAATGCTCATCTTTATAGGAATGGGGCAGATTATGCCGTTTATATAAACAATGCTCAGGAATTTGATGGAAGTGATGCAGGGGCTCTTCCAGAAGAGGCAGTATCTTGGGGAAAGTTAACTCCCGAATCAAAAAGAGTTAAGGTTTATGGAGACGCAACAATCTTATTTCCATTGTTGGTTGCAAAGACATTTGCAAAAAACTCTATATAAAAGTTTATATATATCTTCTTAATACATTTTTTTATGGACGAAAATGAAGAAATAGGTGATTTGTTCGTTCCCCATAATGAACAAGAGAAGATAATCATTGAAAAAGATTTTATGGATGTTCTTAAGATGGTTGCACCCGGAACATCTATACGTGTTGCAATGGATGATTTGCTTAATGCAGGGATGGGAGCATTGATAGTTATTGATAATGGGAATTTGTCTTCCGCGTATCAAAAGGGTTTTTCAATTCATTCTAAGTTTAGCCCTCAAAAACTTGTTGAACTTGCTAAGATGGATGGGGCGATTATTCTTTCAGGAAATGTTAAAAAGATATTGTATGCGAACTCTTTTCTTTCTCCCAATTCCGAGATAAATACTCGTGAAACAGGGACAAGACATAAATCTGCAGAAAGGACAGCAAAACAGACAGGAGCGATAGTCATTGCAATCTCTGAGAGAAAAAAGAAAATTACAATTTATCAGGGAGATAAAAGGCATGAACTTAAGGAAAGTTCAGAGATATTGAGGAGAGCTGCAGAAACTTTACAGATTTTGGAGAAACAAAAAGAGAGTTTCAATGAAGCTATAACTCACCTTAACCTTATGGAATTACAAAGAATAGTTACTGTTAAAGATGTTTGTGGAGTTATACAGAGATTTGAGATAATAAAAAGAATCTCAGAGATTGTTAAAAGGTATTTGATTGAGCTTGGAAGGGAAGGAGCAATAGTTAGTATGAGTTTAAAGGATTTAATAAGGGGGTTAGATAAAGAGGAAGAATTGCTTCTTAGAGATTATTTTGGATCCAATTCTGCTTATGCTGAGAAAGTTCTTGAGAAGATGGATTTTGATTTTCTTTTAGAACCTCTTAATATATCAAGGATGCTTTTTGAAGAGTTGCACGATAAACAAATATCTCCTAAGGGATTAAGGATATTAAGCAAGACGAATATTCTAGAGAGATATATTAGTTCTTTGATAGCACATTTTCAATTTTTAGATAAGATTCTTCTTGCTAATGATGAAGAATTGCTTAGAGTATTTCAAAACGAGGGAATGCTAGCATTTTTTAAGGAAGAAATATATAGTCTTAGAGAGAAACTTGTTGTTGGAAAGTCGATATAAAATGTTAACGGAAAAACAGATAGAAGAGATAAAAAATCATCTTGATAAGGCTCAAAATCCAGTTTTCTTTTTTGATAATGATCAGGATGGACTTTGTAGTTTTTTGTTGTTGCAAAAGTATCTGGGCAGGGGTAAGGGTTTTCCAATTAAAACCTCTCCAGCTTTGACTAAAGATTATCTTAGAAAAGTTGAGGAGTTTAATGCAGATTATATATTCATATTAGATAAGCCAGAAGTTTCTGGAGAATTTATATCTGAAATTGAGAAAGTTAATATACCTATAGTTTGGATTGATCATCATACTACAGATAGGGATAAGATATCTAAATATGTGAATTATTACAACCCATTATTTAACAAGGATAAGAGTAATGAACCTGTAACTTATCTTTGTCAAAAGATAACAAATAAAAAAGAAAATTTGTGGATTGCGGTTGTTGGATGCATATCCGATAATCTAGTCCCAGATTTTTATCAAGATTTTATGAAAAACTATCCTGATTTATGTAAGGACAAGAAAGATGCGTTTGAGATATTTTATGGTTCGGATATTGGAAAGATTGCAAGAATTATTGGTTTTGGATTAAAAGACAAAATAAGCAATGTTATTAGCATGGTTAAATTTCTAATATCGTGCAATAGTCCTTATGATTTTTTGGAAGAGAACAATAAAAATAAATCAATACATAAGAGGTTTCAGGAGGTTGATAAAAAATATCAAAAGATTTTGAATAAAGCTAAAAGAATTTCAACATCCAAAAAACTTTTATTTTTCAAATATGAGGGGGATACAAGTATGAGCTCAGATATTGCAAATGGTTTAAAATATCTTTTTCCAGATAAATTTATTGTTGTTGTTTATACAAAGGGCTATAAGGCGAATGTTTCTGCAAGAGGAGAGGACATTAAAACGATTATTTTGTCTGCAATAGAAGGTCTTGAGGGTTCAACAGGAGGAGGACATGAAAATGCTGTTGGTGCCCAAATTAATAAAGAGGATGTCGGAGAGTTTGAGAAGAGAGTTAGAAGGTTAATTTTGTAATTTATTGTTGCATATAAATATTTATAAACTTGTTTCTCTTAAAATGTTTATGAAGGATGGACTGAACAGAATAAATTGGATGATTGTTGATGGGTGTTCTTGTTTAGTCTACACTTTCAATATTAAACTAAACTCAATTTAATTCAGCTTTCAAATCTGGGTTGAGTTGAGGCAGGAATTCTATCTAGATTTGTAAGGGAGATCGAATTAAATTATTTTTGTTTCCGTTAAGATGGAAAAAGAAAAGCTAAAGATGGAAAAAAAGACAGTTGAGCAGGAGTTAAGCAAGTTAATAGCCTTTACTATACAGCTTGAAGATGAACTTAACAATTGCATAAAATGTGAACAATGATATATTTTTTAGAGGTTAATATCCTCTAGTTGTTACTATGCTTTTTATTAGTCAGTAACTTCTACCGATATAAACAATTTTTGTTGCTGGTTTCCCACAGAATAAACACTTTCCTGAAGCCTTTTCATTTTTGTTTGCAAGAGTTCCTCTGACATCTCCTGAGAATTCTTTTTCTATTATCTCTGCGCAATGTATTCCATTTTTGTCTGTTGAACAAAAATTTATTCTTGCCATCTTTCCTGAGGAGAGGGCATCCTTTATCTCCTTTTTTGTTGAGCATGATTGTATTCTATTATTCATAAATTTGTCTGCTTTTTCTCTTAATCTTTTATCAAAATCTATTCCTAAAGAGTTTATCTTCTTTATATCTGATATTTTCATTTTTTCTTTATTTTTTGTATCTCTTGTAAAGATAATTATCTCATTATTCTTCAATTCTTTTTCACCCAGCTCAATTCTAAACGGAACTCCCTTTAACTCCCAAATATGATATTTTTCTCCAGGACGTTTATATTCTCTTTCATCTATTTCTGCTTTAATATTTTCTTTTTCTAATTTATCTAAGATTTCTTTTGATTTATTCATTATTTTTTCTTTATTTTCTGTGTTGAATATAGGGATTATAATTACTTGTATAGGCGATAGGGAGTAAGGCAAAATCATCCCAGAATCGTCTCCATGAGTTGCAATAACTGATGCTAATATCCTAGATACAGCAGGACCATAAGCCGTTGTCCAAAGATACTCTTCTTTTTCTTCTTTATTTTTGAATGTTGCATCAAACGCTTTTGAGAATTTTTGTCCCATTAAATGTGTTGAAGGTTGTTGAATTAATTTTCCATCTGGCATAAAACAATCTGAACCTACAGTATATTCTGCCCCGGCGAATTTATCCCACTCGGGTCTTTTCATTGGTAAAAAAGGTATTCCGTAAATTTGATGCATTACTTTTTCTGTTGTGTCTATATCCTCTTGAACCTGAGCTTCTGCTTCTTCTTTTGTTGCAAAAGCATCATGGCATTCAATCCATATAAATTCTCTCCCTCTTATTAATGGGCGGGTCGCTTTAGTATCCATTCTGAAGACTGAACCTCTTTGGTATAGTTTCATTGGCAAGTCTCTATGACCTCTTATCCAAAGTTTAAACATTGGAGTATATAGTGTTTCGGAAGTCGGTCTTAAAGCAAGTTCTTTATTATCCCCTATATCTTTTAACCAAAATACTTCTGGAGTAAATCCCTGAACATGTTCTGACTCCTTCATAAGATTTTCTTTAGGTATTACAGAAGGCATAAATGTTGGTAAGTGATGTTTTTTTTGAAGTTCTTTTTCAAGATGTTCAAACATATTCTCTATAGTTAATGCAGCCCAGGGGCGTATTATTGTGAATCCTTTAACGTCTAACCTTAAATCTACCAGTTCTGCTTTTTCAATAACTTGTGTAAACCATTCAGAAAAATTCTCTTGTTTTTTTACAGTTATTCCCTCTCGGGATTTTTCCTGATTTTCTTCTTTAAACTTCTTTTCTTTCATGTTTGGATAAGTTAAGGAGCATATTTAAAATTATTTAATTATATAGTAGACGGTTAAATCTTAAAGTATAAAAAGGTTTTTGGACTTTATTTATTGTTGATTTGGGCCCATAGTTCAACGGATAGAATTTCGGGTTTCGGCCCCGGTGATGGAGGTTCGATTCCTCCTGGGCTCATTTTATATTAAAATAACACATATATCATTAAGTTTTTAATTGGTAGTTGGTTTTATTTGAAATGGTAAAGAGTTTAAAGGAAAGAGCAAAACAAAGAGCAAATCAGTTAGAGGAAGTTTCAAAAAAAGAAATGCCTCAACCGGGAGATTTTGTAGAAGTGCATTTGGGGAAGGTTATCTATGAGGGGATATTTTTGGAAAGTCCTGAATCTGAGAAAGGAATTATTTTATTGAAATTAACTAATGGGTATAATATTGGTTTGAATAAGAAAGATATTTTTAAGATTGATGTTTTAAAGAAAGCTAAGCATTTTAAGGAAGAGGTTGAATTTAAGAAACATCCTTCAAAACTTAATATTGCTATAATTATTACAGGAGGAACTATTTCTTCAAGGTATGATTCTAAGACAGGGGGAGTACATCCTCTGGACAGTCCTGAAAGCTTGTTCAGATTTTACCCAGAATTATTTGAGAGAGTAAATGTTTTGAAAGTTGAAGTTCCATTTATGAAATTTTCTGAAGAAATGAATTTTAAAGATTGGCAAAAGATTGCAAAAACCTGCGAGGATTTATTGAATAATCCCAATATACAGGGGGTTATTGTAACACATGGAACAGATTTTCTACATTATACTTCTGCAGCATTGAGTTTTATGCTTGGGAAATTAAATAAACCGGTGGTTTTAACCTATTCTCAGAGGAGTATTGATAGGGCAAGCTCTGATGCTAATTTAAATTTAATTTGTTCTGCATTCGTCGCAGGAATGAGTGATATTGCAGAAGTTGTTTTGGTGGGACATGCCGATTCAGAAGATAATTTTTGTTATGCTCTTCCTGGAACAAAAGTTAGAAAGATGCATACTTCTAGGAGAGATGCATTTAAAGTTATAAATGGACAACCTCTAGCAAAGGTTTTTCCGGATGGAAGGGTGGAGGTTTTTAGAGAATTCAATAAAAGGAATAACGGCAAGAAGGTTAAAGTGGACAAGAAAATTGAAGAGAATGTAGCATTGGTTAAGTTTTATCCAGGACAATCTTCAGATATTTTAGATTATTATCATAAAAAAAATTACAAGGGAATTGTTTTAGAGTTAAGTGGAATAGGAAATGCTTCCCCCGAATTCATTAACAAGATTAAAGAGCTTTCATCTAAAGGAATGATATTTTGTGGAACCTCTCAGTGTATAAATGGAAGGGTAGAAGGTTTAGTTTATTCTTCTGGAAGGAAATTAATAGAAGCAGGGGTTATTTATTTGGGAGATATGCTCTCTGAAACTGCTCTTGTAAAGTTGGGGTGGGTTTTGGGACATCCGGATTGGGTAAAGTCAAAGGAAACTATCAAGCAAAAGATGCTTGAAAATATTGCTGGAGAGTTTAGTAATCGATTGGAGGATTAGAATGACTTTTAGTATCATCGCTGTTGATAGAAAAAATAAATAGTTGGGTGCGGCTTGTTTTAGTAAAGCTTTCGCAGTTGGAGGTATTGTTCCCGAAGTTAAACTAAAGATAGGGGCAGTATGTACTCAATCTTATCCAAATATTTCTTATAAGGAAGAAGGAATCGAATTAATGAAGAATTTATCTCCAAGTAATGTAATTGATAAATTGATTGATAATGATAAAGACAAAGAGATACGACAGGTAATTCTTATGAATAGTAAAGGAGAAAGTGCGGGATTTTCTGGAGAAAAAAATGTTGGATGGAAGGGACATTTGAAAGGCAGGAATCTTATTTGTGCTGGAAATATGCTTGTTGGAGAAAATGTTTTATTAGAAATGAAAAAAACATTTGAAAATTCTAAAGGGTGTTTAGCTGAGAGATTAATAGGCAGTCTAACTGCCGGAGAGAAGGTAGGGGGAGATAAGAGAAATAGGAAGTTTGGTTCTGCTGGATTAATTATTGAAAAAAAAGATTATGGAATTTTGAATATTGGTAATAGATATATTGATTTGAGAGTGGATAATAGCCCCAATGCTATTCAAGATTTAAAGAAATTATTAAAAGTAAAACTCTCTAATGAAAAGAAATGGCGAAAGAGTAAATGGAAATAAATTATTGATTCAATTTGTTTTCAATCCTATCTAGCTGTATTTTGATTTGTTTGATTTCCTTTTCTGTTCTTTTATCAACTTGATAATCATACTCCATTCTTTGTCTGTCTTTTTGGTTTGCCCTATTTTGAGACATTAAGATTATTGGAGCTTGGATTGCTGCAATGCATGAGAGTGTTAAATTTAGTAGAATATATGGATAGACATCCCATGAATTCACCAATGCATAAGCATTTAAGAAAATCCAAATAAGAATAAACATTACAAAAGCAATTATAAATGCCCAACTTCCAATTATTTTAGTCAGTTTATCAGCAGCTCTTTGTGAAAAAGTAGGCGTTGTCCTAGTTGGATGTTGCATTGCATTAATTTTGCTTTTTGATACCTCTTTTTCTTTCATGTATTATTTAGAAAATCTTTAGTTATAAGTTTAATGATTAATTAGTTGTAACTTATACATAGTAACATATAGAAAGATTTAAATAAACCCGATCTTTATGTTAAATATGTTAAATGGACACAAACCCCACACATTGGAATACTTCCCTTTTTACTCTTTTAGCAAGGGCTCTTTTATTCATTATACCTGTAATTCCCCTTCAGTCGATGTTTTAAAGAAGAATGGGATAGGTATCTTAGGTGGATCTTTTGGATGTGTTAATGATACAGAGGTTTTGGAAATTCCCTTGTCTCTATACAAAAAGAAGGGATTTAATGGAGAAATTGGAAATTTGGACAAAAATACTTTGACATTAAATTTAGAAAGATTAATGAGGGATTTGAAATGAAAAGGTATTTTTTATCTTATAATAATTTGACCAAAGATTATTATCTTGATTATGGGTGTTTTGATAGAAATAGGGTCTTTCTTGGAAAGATAGATGAACAGAAACTTGTAAATGTTTTGAAAAATAAGCTTCCCTTGCAAAGAGAGGTTGTGATTTATACAGATAAAAATCTTGAAAACTCTTTGAAGGATATTTTATTAAAAAATTTTAAAAATACACGTGTTAATATTCAGTTTGAAAATAATTTAGAGAGCTTATGCTAAAATTTAATAATGCTTTTTTACTCTTGTTTCTATGGAAAATATTGATTATTCAAAACTGAAATTTAAGTCTGGTTTGGAAATACATCAGCAGTTAGATACTCACAAATTATTTTGTAATTGTCCTTCTATTTTAAGAAATGATGAACCTGATTTTAAAATTGAAAGAAAATTGCATGCAGTTGCTGGAGAATCTGGAGAAGTTGATAAAGCTGCAGAATATCAGGCATCTTTGAAAAAGACTTTTGTTTACCAGGGTTGTAGAAATAGTACATGTTTAATTGAATTAGACGAGGAACCCCCACATGAAATAAATGAAGAGGCTTTGAAAATAGCCCTTCAGATTTCTTTGCTTCTTAATTGTAAGATAATTCCTGTTACACAAATTATGAGAAAGACTGTAATAGATGGTAGCAATACTTCTGGATTTCAAAGAACTGTTTTAATTGCCAGAGAGGGGTATGTTGAAACTGCTTTTGGAAGAGTGGGAATTGACACTATATGTTTGGAAGAAGATTCTGCAAGAAAAGTTAAGGTGGAAGGAGAGAAAGTTTATTGGAATTTGGACAGATTGGGAATTCCTTTAATTGAGATAGCTACAGCACCAGATATTAAATCTGCAGAGCAAGCTAAAGAAGTTGCGCTGCATATTGGAGATGTCTTGAGAAGCTGCAAGGTTAAGAGAGGAATTGGTACTATAAGGCAGGATGTTAATATTTCTATCTTGGAGGGTAATAGGATTGAAATGAAAGGAGTTCAGGATATGAGAACTTTTGTGAAGACAATTGAAAACGAGGTAATAAGACAAAAATATCTTTATGATAATAATAACCCTACAAATGCTGAGGTTAGAAATGCTCTTCCTGATGGAAACTCTGAGTTCTTAAGACCCATGCCTGGAGCAGATAGAATGTACCCCGAGACAGATTTGCCTTTACTTAAAATTTCTAGAGATTTTATAAATGATATTAAAAAAGATTTACCTAAATTGAGAAGTTCTATTGCTGGAGAACTAAAGGAAAAAGGATTAAATGAAGAGATGGTGAAGCTAGTATTGGGCGAAGACAAAATTGAAGAACTTAAAGTTCTTTTAGAAATATATCCTAATATAAATTTTGTTGCAAAGATGATTGTTTTATTTCCAAAAGAAATAGCTTCAAAAGAAAATAAATCGTTCCAAGAAATTGAAGGATTTGTTTTAAATTATTATGAAGATATTTTAAGACTTCTGAATAAGAAGAAGATAAGTGAAGGAGATGTTAAAGATATTTTGATCAATCTTGTTAAAGGAAAGAGTTTTAGTGAAGCAATAAAGATAGAGAAGGCAGATAATTCTGAAATTGAAGGAGAAGTTTTGAAAATTATAAAGGAGAAGCCAGGATTAAATGCAAATGCATATATGGGATTAGTTATGGGGAAGTTTAAGGGGAAGATTAATGGGAAGGAAGCAATGGAGATAATAAATAAGCTTGTGAAATAACAATATTAAAAAACCCCCTTTTTCTTTAATCATCATGGAGATAAGTTATATTAAAGATTTGAAAGCAGGAAAGCAGATTTTATTAAAAGGATGGGTTTATGAAATAAGAGTTCTTGCTAAATTAGGTTTTGTTTTGCTTAGAGATAAAACAGGTATTGTTCAGTGTGTTGTTCAGGGAAAAGAATTGGAAAAATTATCTGATTTAAGCCTGGAGAGTGCAGTTGAAATAAAAGGAAAAACTAAGGAAGCTAAAGTTAAAGCAGAATTTGCTAGAAATGATGTTGAGGTTGATGTTGAGAGTTTAGAGATAATAAGTAAAGCTGAGAAATTACCAATTCATGTTAATGAAAAAACTACTACAACAGAATTTCAGAATAGATTGGATTATAGATTTTTGGATATAAGAAAACCAAAGATACAGGCAATATTTGAAATTCAAACAGTTATAGCCCATGCATTCAGAGATCATTTTTATAATAAAGGGTTTATTGAGATACAAAATCCATGTATAATCAGTGCAGCTTCAGAAGGAGGAACAGAGTTATTTCCTGTCCAGTATTTTGAGCAGAAAGCGTATTTAGCTCAGTCGCCTCAGTTGTATAAACAGATGCTGGCTTGTTCTTTAGGTAAAACATTTACAATAACTCCGGTATGGAGAGCTGAAAAGCATAATACTACACGCCATATAAATGAAATAAGGCAGATGGATATTGAGTGTGCATTTACCAATCAAATGTCTATAATGAAAGAACTTGAGGAAGTTGTGCAGTTTATAGTTAAACAAGTTTTAGAGAAATGTAAAAACCAGCTTGAGGTATTAGGAATAAAACATTTGAAAGTTCCGAAAGGAGTTTATTTGAGTTATGAAGAAGCACTTAAGAAAGTCGGGGGGAAGGTTGGAGAGGATTTTACTCCAGAAGAAGAAAGAAAGCTTTGTGAGATGTATCCTGGAGATTTAGTTTTTACTCATTCTTGGCCAACTTCTATTAAACCATTTTATATTATGACTAAAGATGAAAAGAAAGATGCAAAATTAAGTGAAGGATTTGATGCACTTTATGGGGGATTAGAAATTTCTTCTGGAGGACAGAGAATCCATATACCTGATTTATTAATCGCAAGACTTAAGGCTAAGGGATTAAATCCAGATAATTTCAAGGCATATGTTGATAGTTTTAGATTTGGAGCTCCCCCACATTCTGGATGGTCAATAGGACTTGAAAGAATAACCCAGATTATATGTGGGCTGGATAATGTTAAGGAAGCAACAATGTTTCCAAGAGATAGGACAAGATTGACTCCTTGATTTTTTAGAATATTTAATTATCAAGTAAAACTATAATCCTGTTTAACTGTTACCCAAGATTTATTATGATTTATTTTAAAATAACTGTTATAGATAACTACTTACTCTTTGTAAGCTGTTTCAACTTCTTTTAAAAACTCTTTGAATTTACCTTGCTTGATTTTTTGTTTTGCAGTCTCGATTAATTTTGTTAAGTAATAGATGTTATGGTATGTCGCAAGCTTTTTCCCAGTGAATTCGTCATTTATTATAAGATATCTTAAGAATGCTCTACTGTAATTTTTACAAACAAAGCAATCGCATTTTTTGTCAATAGGAGAAGGATCGAATTTGCAATCTTCTTTTAATATACGTAATTTTCCTTCAGAGGTAAATAAAGAGCCTCTTCTGGCATTTTGTGTTGGCATCCTTGAATCAAAGATATCAACTCCTAATTCTATTCCTTTTAATATTTCAACTGGATTTCCAATTCCCATGAGGTAAACTGGTTTGTTTTCTGGCAAGAGTGATTTCACTTGTTTTACAATATTAAATTCTTCTTCAATCGTTTCACCTAATCCGAATCCTCCTATGGAATACCCATCAAAATTTAGACTCATTAATTCTTTTGTTGAGATTTCTCTTAAGTCTGGATAAATTCCCCCCTGAATTATTCCAAAGAGAAGTTGACGTTTATTTTTTGGTAGGTGTTTTTGAAGGTTATCATGGTTAGATTTGCATCTTTTTGCCCAGATTGATGTTTTATTTACAGCATCCTCAATCTCTTTTTTTGAATGAGTGTACATAGGCATAGAATCTAAACACATTGCAACCTCGCTTGATATTTTTAATTGGAGTTCCATATTTTTCTCTGGAGTCATAAATATCCTCTCTCCATTTAGGGGATTTTTAAAGAAAACCCCTTCTTTGTTTGATTTTATATAAATAGTCGGAGAATACATTTGAAAGCCTCCAGAGTCTGTAAAGTTAATTCCTTTATAGTTCATGAATTTCCCAATTCCTTTGAATTTATTTATAATCTCTGAGCCTTCTCTTAAGTACAATATTAATGCATTGGAAATAACTGCTGATACTTTCATTTTTTCCAATTCTTGAGAATCCAGAGTTTTTACACTTCCACGTGTTGCAACTGGCATAAAAAAAGGAGTTTCAACTTTTCCTTTTTTTGTCTGAAGCATGCCAATTCTTGCATTCGTGGATTTGTCTTTGTGAGTTATTGTGAAATTTTCTTTGATTACCATCAAAATGAGTAAAATGAGGGGTATATAAAGATTAGCAGGTATAGATAAAATTTATTAAACCCTTTTTTCTTATGTTTAACCATGACAGGACATACGCATAAATTCATTTCAATACAAGAAGCAATTGAAAAGAAAAAAGGAGAAGTAGCAGTACGAGGATGGGTTTACAGAGAAAGAGGGAGTAATGCTATGAAATTTCTCGTTCTTAGAGATAGTTCAAATATAATCCAGTGTGTTCTTGAAAGGAAAAACTTTGAAAAGCAATGGGAAGAAATTGATAAAATTAAGATTGAAAGCTCAGTTGAACTTGAAGGAACTGTAAAAGAGGACAAAAGAGCTCCAACTGGATTTGAGATACAGGTTAAGAAAATAAATATAATTCAGATTGCAGAAGATTATCCAATTAACAAAGACTTGAATGAAGAATTGCTTGGGGATAGAAGACATTTATGGTTGAGAAGTAGGAAAATGACTGCAAGTATGAGAATTCGTTCGACAGTGCTTTTTGCTTTGCATGAATATATGCATAAAAAAGGTTTTACAGAAATCCATGCTCCTTCTATGAGCGGAGCAACTAGTGAAGGAGGTTCCGAAACTTTTGAAGTTAAATATTTTGATAGGAAGGCATACTTAACTCAATCTTGGCAGTTTTATGCTGAGAACTTTATTAGTGCAGTAGATAAAGCATATGCAATTGCACCTTCATTTAGAGCAGAGAAATCAAAAACTCCTTGGCATGTTACTGAATTTTGGCATTTTGAAGTAGAAGGAGCTTGGATGGATTTAGCAGATGATATGATTGTTGCAGAAGATGCAATAGAATATGTTATTAAAAAAGTTTTAGAAGAAAACAGAAACGAGTTAGAAATTTTGGAAGCCAATATACCTAAACTTGAAAAAGTTAAAGCCCCATTTAAGAGAATAACCTATAAAGAGGCAATTGAAACTTTAAATAAAAATGATCATAAATTGAAATATGGAGATGATTTTGGTTCTGCTGAAGAAAGAGGTCTAGCAAAATATTATGGGGATAAATTTGTTTTCGTTACAAATTATCCTATGGGCTTATTGAAATTCTACCATGGAGAAGATCCTAAAAATCCTGGGACAGGAACCAACTTTAATCTCTTAGCCCCCGGAGTTGGAGAGATGGTTGATGGTTCTCAAAGGGAACCCGATTTAAAGAAAATAGTAGAAAGGTTAAAAAAATCTGGAATGGATTTAGGAACTTCTGATTGGTATTTAGATTCTAGGAGATATGGGAGTGTTCCTCATGCTGGATTTGGTTTGGGAATAGAAAGATTTGCTGCATGGATATGTGGGTTTGATACAATAAAAGATTCAATACCTTTCCCAAGAACTCCTACAAGATTGAATCCTTAAATGTTTGAGGATATTTAGTTATCTGTAACAGCTTTATAATTATAATAAACTGATAAATGTTAAACAATGTTTGATTTTACTTTAATAACAGTATTGTATGTAATTAACTTTTAATAAAAAGAATTATTAATCCCACTTATTATACATTTCGTCTTTGCTATTATATTTTAATCTCAGTTCTTTAAACAGATTAATCTCTTCATCTTCTGATTTCTTTTGTTTTGCTTTTTCTCTTTCTTTTTCAGATTCTCTGGTTTTTTTTACCTGTTTAATCGGGTTTTTCCCAAGAGAGAAAAAACATGATGAGCAAATAGCTCTTGTTGATCTCCCATTTATTCCGGTGTTTATATCTGGACCTTCAATCTCCGCGAAATAACACATAGCATTCCCAAGGTTCTTTTCACACATATAACATTTTTCTTTTTGGTATTTTACAATTTGTCTCTTTGGGGAAAGAATTGTTTCTGTCTTTTTTTCATGTCCTCTTAAAGCGTCTACATAACTGTTTGCCATTTTGGTTAGTTTAATCATAGAACTTCCTTTTTTAAGCTTTTCCACTCTTCTTTATCTATTTTTTAGTGTATCAATACATTTAAAAATGTTGGAGAAAAGTAATGATATTTAAATTTGGAGGTATAACAATGCCTAAGCTTAATGAAGAGGAATCATTTGACGAAGATGAGGATGAAGACTTAGAAGAAGACGAAGACTTCGATGGTGGTGACTCTGATGATGAATATTAATTATATTCGAAAATCTTTTTAGAGATTCTATATTCTTTACCTAATATAGAATCTATTTTATTTTTTGCACATTTTTTGGCAGCAATCTTTAAAAATTGTCCTTGTTTGTTTATTTTTATGAGAATAGGGGAAGTTGAATTAAAGTGGTTGGGACATTCTGGATTTTTTGTTAAAAATTCTAGAAGAATATATATCGATCCTTACAATATTAAGGAAGGTATGGAGAAGGCAGATATGATTCTTATAACTCATAGTCATTATGATCATTGTAGTGTTGCAGATATTCAAAAAGTTGTTCAGGAGGGAACAAGAATTGTTTTAACTGCCGATTCTCAAAGTAAAATAACCCGATTTGATGTTCCAGTTAAAATAGATATCGTTGAACCCGGAAGCGAGTTGGATATAGGAGATGTTAAAATCTCGGTTTTGCCAGCATATAATCTAGATAAACATTTTCATCCTGCAGATGAGAATTGGGTTGGGTATCTTTTGAAGATAAATAATTTAATTATCTATCATGCTGGAGATACTGATTTAATCCCTGAAATGCAAAAACTTACTGGTTATAAACAGCCTGGTAAAGAGTTTGTTGCGTTGCTTCCTATTGGAGGGAGATTTACAATGAATGTTGAAGAAGCAGCAGAGGCAGCTAAATTGATAAAACCCACCATTGCAATTCCTATGCATTATGGTTCAATAGTGGGGGTTAGTGACGATGCTAAGGAGTTTAGAGGATTGTGTCAGGAAAATAATATAAGGTGCGAAATATTGGAAAAAGAATGAGCAGATATGTTTTAGGTTCTGAAAAAGATTTCTATGATTTTATAGATTCTTTATCTAAAAAAGATAAAATTGGTTTAGTTACCCATACAGATTTAGATGGTATTGCTTCAGGTATCTTTTTACAGAAGATACTTGAGTTTAAGGGATTAAAAGTGAGTTCAATTAATTTTTTAAATTATAATACAAACTCTCTTAAGGATATTATAAAGAGTAAATTTGATGTTTTAGTATTTACTGATTGGAAGTTAGATGATTATCCGGAATATATGGATAAGATTAGAGAGAAATCCAGACTATTAATATTTGATCATCATCCACTTAATAATACTTTATTTGATAAAAAAGGGATAATAAAAACTAATTATGATTATTGCTCTTCTCATGCATTATTCGATATAGCATCTAAAGGGGAGTTTTTTGATACAAAAAACTGGGAGTGGCTAGTAAGTTCAGCTATAGTCTCAGATTATACATGGGATAAAGATCCCTCTAACTTTGAATTTATTAAGTCTATTTACCCCGGATTAGTTAAGGATAACTCAATATGGGATTCTGAACCAGGTAAAATTGGTAAGAAGATTAATGGAGCTTTGATATATTATTTTCCTAATATTAAGAAAGTATATGAATTAATACTAAAGGGAGATTTAAGTAAACTTGATAAGGCAGATAGAATAATTCAGAAAGAAGTCAATAAGCTAGTTATATATTTTAAAGAAACTGCAGAATATTTTCCGGAGAAAAGATTTTATTTTGGATTTGGGAATTCAAAATACAATGTTATATCTACCATTGCAAGTATATTATCTGATGAATTCTTTAGAGATAATTCTGTTTTTCTTGTTTCTAATTTTGTAGAACGAAAAGATTTTGTTAAAGTTAGTGCTAGAGATCAAACGGGAAAGGTTGATCTTGGGAATTTATTAAAATATTGTGTTAAGGATATTAAGGAAGGAGATGGTGGAGGACATCCCAGAGCAGCCTCAGCAACATTTAGAAAAATGGATTTGTACAAATTCAAGAAAAATCTTATTAAAAATATAAATAATTATAGAATTGCTTAATAATCAAATATTTAAATTAGACTGTATAAGATGTAATATTGAAAGAGGATTTAGATGCATATAGAAAATATTTATATAAAAAAACTAGGGAAGTTTTCTGGTTTCAAGGTCTGGATAGTTAATGGTAAATACATTAGAGATAATATTGAGGAAGAATTTACAAATTATGCGCAACACTATAATTTCAAATTTATACCTAAAGATGAATTTTGGATAGATAAAGAGAGGAATCCTGGAGAAGAGAAGTATTTTATTGAGTTTATGTTGGCTTTTCATAGGTTTTTCTCAAAGGGTATACCTTACAATAGAGCATGGGATATGGCGAATAAAATAGAGAAGAGAGAGAGGATGAAATCTAGACTTATGAAGCAGGAGATATTTATTAAAAAGGGTAAGAAAAATTCGCTTAAGGGGGTGTATAAAAAATTATTAAAAGAATATGGAGGAAATAATTTGAACGTTTGGATTGTTAATGGGGAGTTTGTTAGGGATTTGTTTTTCTTAGATTTTACAGAGGGAGGTCATGATAAGGTTTATAATTTTGTCCCTAAAGATGAGATTTGGATTGATGATGATTTGGATTTAAATGAGTTGAAATTTGTTCTTTTACATGAAGTTCATGAGAGAAATCTTATGAGTAGGGGGATGAGTTATAACCTTGCTCATAAATCCTCGAGTAAGATAGAGTATTATTGTAGAAGACATCCTAGAAAAGTTGATAGGTATTTGAGAAAAGAGTTTAAGAAAGCTGAGAAGATTAAACCTTATTAATATCTTTTACTCCTAGAATAGGGATATCTAGCTTTTCAATATGCTTATTTATTTTATCCTCTAATTTTCCTGTTAAATAATATTTTGGTTTCCCATACTTTTTTATTAATTTGTCTAATAACTTTCCTTTATCTGGTTCTTCTTCTGTATTGCTTGCAATTATCTTATCATATATTTTTTCTAATTTAGATACTTTTAATATTTCATAAATATAATCTTTAGTATTTGTTGTTAATAAAATAATTTTATACTTATCTTTAACTGATAATATTTTATCTGCAATTTCTTTCTTAACAACTTCCGGATGTATTGAAATATAATAAATAACATCTTCTTGATACCATCTTCTTGCCTGTGCTGTTCTTTCTTCTTTTGTAGAGTTTGGGAGAATCTTTTCCATTGCTTCATTCACCCCAATAAAATATTGTGGATGCCCTTTCCACTTTGTTAGAGAGTTGTCTTTTGTTAATAGGATTGCTCTGTCAAACCAAATTCTATGGGGTTCTATGAATGCAGAAGTATCTATTAACAATCCATCGATATTTGTTGCAAGTATCTGTTTTTCTTTTTGCTTTTCCATAAGTTTAAAATATCTTTGAAATATTTAAGTATTATGCCAAGAGACAGATTTATTCAAAGAAAAAATGCAGTGCTTTCAAAGGTGGATAGATCTTCTGTGGGAGAATGGGATAATAAGATTCATAAATTATGTGATAAAATAAATAAAACATCCGATTTCTACACAACAAGCAGCTGTTCAGGGAGGGTTATACTAATGATTTCTAAAGATAAGAAGGGAAAAGATTTATTTTTGAAGATATGGCATGACAAAGTTTATTTTGATAATTTTAAAGAAGTTTTGAATAACTTACTGAGTAAAAAGGAAATTATTAAATTTAAATTGGAACCCCCAATATTGCATGTTGTGTGCAGAGATTTAAATAAGGCTACTGATATTTTAGAGAAAGCAAAATTCCTAGGCTTTAAAAGAAGTAGCATTCTTACATTTGATAAGAATATTGTTGTTGAGATTAATAGTAGTGAGAGATTCGAATTTCCTATCATTAAAAATGATAAAGTGCTTGTTGATGATGAGTTTTTGAAGCTGGTTCTTGAGATGTCCAATTACAAAATGGAAAGAGGGTGGGAGAAAATTAAGAGGTTGGAGAAAGCAATTTGATTTATATTTTATCTTTAATTAAATAAAATTGGCAGGGTACAATATTTAGGGAATATTCATTTTTTTTATCTCCAATACTATTTAATGAGGAAACTTTAAGGGATTCTCCTGCATATAATCCTAAATTCTGGCTCATGTTATCTTCTTTTCTTGAAAGAGTATATTCTATCTCTGCTTGCCTTAAATACATCTCAAGTGGGCTAAAGGGGTTTAATAATTCTTTAAATTCAGAAGTTTCTGAAAAGGGATTTGTTCTGTCAACCTTTCTTTTTGTTATCACCTGGAAAGGTTTTCCTAGTGCCTCAATGTTATTTAGAGGAATTCTTTTATCTAAGATGGTTAAAGCAATAAACCCTCCTCTTCCCTCCAAATTGAATATTTTAGTATTGGGTATGTAAATTATCTCATTTTGCATATATTTTAACATACGTTTTATTATTTAAGGATTTATTTTATTCAAAATATAGGGATATTTTATTCATTTTAGAGTAATATTCTCTATGTTTTATTTCCATAATTCTTATAAATAGATGTTGTTTTATCTTTGGATGAAAATCTGCTTAGTAGGTTACATATATACAGTTGAAAGGAGGACAAAAAAGAGATGGTTTTAGATTTTGCAAAAGAAGCAATCGCAAATACTGCTACACACAGTATTAATTTTGATGAATTGAAAGCTGGAAAAGCAAACATCAAGGTTATGGGATGTGGAGGTATGGGTAGTAACGCAATAACCTGGCTTTTTAATAAGGGTATAAACGGTGCTACAATCTATGCTTGTAATACAGATGCACTTCACCTTAGTGTTACTAAATCTGATGAGAAAATCCTTATTGGTAAGGAATTGACCAGAGGACTTGGTGCAGGTGGAAAACCAAAGATAGGTAGAGAAGCGGCTAAAGAGGCTCTATCTGAGCTTAAGAGGGCTGTAGGAAGTGCTGATATGGTTTTCATCTTAGCAGGAATGGGTGGTGGAACAGGAACAGGTGCTGCTCCGGTTGTCGCTCAAATAGCTAAAGAATCAGGTGCAGTAGTTATTGGTGTTGTTACAATGCCTTTCGAGTCTGAAAAGGCTAGAATTGATAAGGCAGAATTTGGATTGCAAGAGTTAAGAGAAGTTACTGATACTTGTATAGTATTAGATAATAACAGACTCGTTGATATTGCTGGTCAATTACCAATTGAACAGGCATTTGCAGTTGCAAATGAACTTGTATCTACCATGATTAAAGGTATTGTTGAAACAATTACATTGCCTTCATTAATCAACCTTGATTATGCTGATGTTTCAGCAATAATGAAGAATGGTGGAGTATCAGTTATTGGTATTGGTGAAAGCGATTCTCAGGACAAAGTTAATGAAGCAGTTAGGCAAGCCCTTACTCATCCTCTACTTGATGTGGATTACAGAGGTGCTAGCGGAGCATTGATTCATGTAACTTGTGGGCCTGACTTGAAATTAGAAGAGTTTGATCTTATCGGTAGAACAGTTTCAGAGAACTTGGGACCTGAAGCACAAGTTATTATTGGTGCAAGAATCAGCAAAGATTTTGCTGGAAGAGTTAGAGTTATCACAATAATGACTGGAGTTAAATCTCCTTACGTGCTTGGAAGGGACCTTGAAGAACAATATTCCGGTTCTCCTTCTAGAGAAGTGAGTGACTTAGGAATAGAAGTTTGGAGATAAACTTTGATTAATTTTTAATTTATTTTTTGTTTTTTTGAGGGGGTTTTCCCCTCAGAATATTTTTTTGAAGAATTTTTAAGCACTTAGCTTTGGTTTTTCTTTCATATTTTTATTGCCATATTTGTTGAAATATAAAACATTGTCTAATTCGATGTATCTTTTTTCTTTTGGTTTTTCATATGCATATCCTATTGGGAACATTGCTTCAACATTTATTTCTTTTGGGATGTTTAAAATATCTTTAACTTGTTCATCAACAAAATGTCCAACCCAACATGTTGCCAATTTACATTCTGTTAATCTTAGAAGGAAATTTTGTATTGCAGCTCCTGCTTGTTGTCTTGTATATATACTTCCTCTTTCTCCGTAAGCAGTTTCCGTTCTACCGGGGGTTGTGCATACAACCACAACATATTTAACATCTGAGATAAAATCTTGCTGTGCTGCATCCGCAAGTTTTTGTATCTTATCTTCATTATCCACTAAGATAAATTTAAGTGTAAAATTATTCCCTGCCATTGGAGAGTATCTCATACTATCGATACATTCAATTATCTCCCTCCAATCAGGTTTAGAGGATTTAAATTTTCTTATGCTTCTTCTCGCTTTAATTAGTCTTTCTACACCCATGATTATGTAAGGAAGATGCAGTTTAAAAATTATTCTTATTTGATTAATATTTATAAATAAATAACTCTTAATAAATTAATGGATTATTTACAGGAAGAGCAGATAGCTCGGGTAAATTCAGATTCAAAAGGTAGCAGGGTATTTTTATTTATTTTTGTGGGAGTAGTTTTAATTATTTTAGGGATAATAGTTTATCTTGCTTTCATCTCCAGCCATAGAAATATATCGGATAAGAAACTTATGGAAGGAGTTGCTATGGAAGTCGGAGAGAGCGATTCTGTTAAATTTAATCTTGATGAAGAAGAACATGGTATGAGGATAAATTTTGTAGGTTATGATTCTGTTCAGTTAACAATTTCAAGTGAACCTATAAATTTGAATTTGAGTATAAATGAGATTAAAGATGTTGATTTAAACAACGATGGGACATATGATTTAAGAATAAAACTTGTTAGCATTATTGAGGGTAAGGCAACAATTGTTGTTAAGAGGATAGACAAAGATAATTGTCAGGAGAATTGGAAATGTTCTTCCTGGGAGAGTTGTAAAAAGGGAGTTCAGACAAGAGTTTGTAGTGATTTAAATTCCTGTGGTACGGTATTTTATAAGCCCTCTGAGAAAAGAGATTGTCTTGAGGCGGAGTTTGTCTATGAGGATGATACTTCTAATCAGGCTATTAACAAAAGCATAAATGATACATTAATTAAGAACACCACAAATATCTCATCTACAACTAATTTGGATAATTTAAACCTCTCAAATATTTCAATCTCAAATATAATAAACAATTCATTAATAAACGATTCAGATAATTCATCCTCCCTTATAGAAGAGGATACCGGTGCTACTCTCCCAGATGATTCTGATAATGCCGATGGTATTCAAGATGTTAATTATGATTCATATACGAATATAACTCTACCAACTGAGAACAATATAGGCAATGTGATTACTTATTCTGTTTGTCCTAATGGAGGTTATCCTTGTTACGAATCTAATGGGTTTTTTTGCCCTAGTTCTTATGACGCTTATCTGTTTAATCCTTTTTGCTGTCCTGATGAATGTTTAATGTTTGAATCAATAGAACAATTTTGTCTTGTAAGAGGATATTTCTCATTTTTTGAGAATGAAACACACGTTTGTAAGGTCAGGACGTACTCTCCTTTTAATGGTACAAATATAATATGTTGTGCTTCTATTGAACTTAAGAGGGATTTTTATTCAGGCATCTCTACTCAAATGTAATCTCTCCTCCACCAAGAACCCTATCTTTTTGATAAATAACTGCTGCCTGTCCTTCGCTTATACCTGTTATTGCTTTATTAAAAGTTATCCTGAACTTTTTTGTTTTCTTATCATAATAAATTGTGCTTGGGAGTAATTCTCCAACGTGTCTTATCCTTGAAAATATTCTTATAGGTTTATTTTGAAATCTTTGTTTTTTATCAGATATTAAATGTAATTCTTTTACAATAATATTTTTTCTAAAATTTAATGGATGATTTTCTGGAGCTGCAGTAATTGTATTTGTTTTAGGGTTTTTTCTTGCAACATACCATTTAGAAGGATGGTTTTTGTTTCCACGATCTATCTCAAAACCATATCTTGGACCTAGTCTTTGTCCGATTGTATAATAATAGATACCATCATGTTCTCCAATTATTTTTCCATAAGGGTCTAGAATTTTCCCTTTTTTTGGTTTTATCTTCTTTTGAAGGAATTTCTTTAGATTCACTTTCCCTATGAAACATATTCCAACAGTTCCTTTTTTGTCGTAGTTTGGAAATCTTTTCTCTTTTGCAATTTCCCGTATTTGCTCTTTAGTATATTCTCCTATTGGAAATATACAATGAGCTAGTTCTTCTTGTGTTATTTTGTAAAGGAAATATGACTGGTCTTTTGATTCATCTTTACCTCTTAAAAGTTCATAGATATTCTCTTTTGCTTTTCTAATTTTTCTTACTCTTGCATAATGTCCTGTTGCAATTAATCTTATTTTTCTCTTTTTAGCTTCTCTTAAAAGAAGAGGGAATTTTATCTTTTGATTACAATCTATATCTGGATTGGGGGTAATTCCTTTTTTGTATTTTTCAAACATCTTATTTATTACTTCTTTTTTGTATTGTTTTTCAAAATCAAGGGTTATTAAAGGAATGTTTAAATGGGAAGCTACTTTTAAGGCCATTTTCCTTTCTGTTCTCCAGGCACATCTTCCTGTTAAAGGGTCTTTTGTATCCGACCAGTTTTTCATAAATGCTCCTATCACTTCATATCCTTTTTCTTTTAATATGAGTGCTGCTATGCTTGAATCTACCCCTCCCGACATAGCTAATAAAACTTTTTCTTTCATAAAAGAATTAGTAATTGTCCATTTAAAAATAAAGCGACCCGGGCAGGACTCGAACCTGCGACTTCACGGTCACTGCATTAATTACTTTTTTAAGTAAATTTAACTTAAATCTAACAGCCGTGCGCTCTAACCAACTGAGCTACCAGGTCATAAAAGCTAGAAATTTTTGAGTTATTTAAAGTTAACTACATTCTATTATTTGTTTATATATGATTATTTAAATAGGCGGTACATACCACTATTATGAAACTGACTAAAGAACTTGGGTTAATGCTTTATTGGGGAGAAGGAGATAAGACTAAAGATTATTTTATCTCTTTGACAAATACTAATCCAGATATTTTAGTTTATTTTGTTACATGGCTTAGAAAATACTTTGAAATTGATAATAATAAGTTAAAATGTAGACTTTATCTTTGGAGAAACTTGGATGAAAATATCTTAAAAGGATTTTGGTCTAACAAATTGAAAATACCATTGGAACAATTTACAAAGTCATATATCTCTGATTCCACACCAAAGATAAGAAAGACTAGACACAATTTTGGAGTATGTAGAGTTAGCTACGGATCTAAAAAAGTATTTGGAGAGATTATGAAGTAAATTTAAGGTAATTTTATTTAAGATTATTGCTTTTATTTTTTCTTTGTTTCTTTGAGTCCCAAGTCGATGATTGGTTCTGGGTGTCCGTGCTTTTCCAGATAAGAATATACATTTGAGTGTTTTGATCCTTTTATTAATAATTTGCAGGCTTCTTCTACATTCCTTATATTCTCAGAATCTCCTATTATCCCAAGTTTGTTTCCTGATAATTCAACATTGCAATTACTTATGCTTGATATAGTTTTTAGTGCTTTTCCATCTTTTCCAATGATTCTCCCTCTAACTCTCTCGAAATCTTTTTGATTGGTATAATCTTTTATATTCAGTATCTCAAATAAAAATTCTTCGTTTTTTAGATTTAGTGCATCTGAGAAAGGGAAACCAAAGTCAAGTGCTTCAATAACTTTCTCTGCAATGTATTCTTTTTCGGGTTTTCCTGAGATTGATATTTCCTTCCCGTTTATTTCTAGGGTAATCTCTAATTCTTTTTCAAGATTTTTTTTGTTTTTTATTATTCTTATTACTTTATCAGATATTATTTTTTTCATATTAAAGAATGTTTTAAAGTATTAATAAGTTTAACCCTGGCATCCGGCAAGGGTTTCCCACAATTGATAACTATCTCCTATCTCTATGTCTGTTATCCCTGTTGATACTTGTATAACTGTATACTGTCCAGGATTTATTGGGTAATCCATTTTTAAAACAGGATAGCAACGAGGATAGATACTTGTTATCCTTACATAATGTGCATCATTTAATAGAGTTTGTTCTTCTGTTTCTCCAAATTCAGGTAAGTTGCTTCCTGTAAGGAAATTATGTCCTATTGGTACAGGCCATACAGAAGTTACAGTTCCTGAGTTTAAACTTACTTCTGGAGCTACACAAATTCCACCAGTACAAGTTTCGGGAAGTGTACATTCTCCACAGGATTCTCCACACCCATTTGGAACATCTCCGCATTCTGTTCCTGTTTCAAGACAATTGTCTTCACACATTATACATAATCCTGTTGTTGTATTACATTCTTCTGGGAAGGTACAACTTCCGCATGTCCCTCCGCATCCATCTTCACCGCATTCTTTTCCAGTACAATCTGGAATACACAATTCACATATTCCGCTTTCATTACAAAAATAATTGGACCCATATTCATATTCACAATCTCCTCCGAATGTTCCGCATGTCCCTCCGCATCCATCTGGACCGCACTCTTTTCCTATACAATTTTCTATTGAATTACAATCAGCTTGACATATCCCCCCGACATTGTGTTCTCCTATCTGACAACAAATTCCTCCATCACACCATCCGCTACTACACGTTCCACATTCATCTTCGCCTCCACACCCATTAGGCGCTGAGCCACACATTTGATCCCCGCAGTTTGGTTGGAGCACTCCAGAACAACTTCCATCACACCCATCTGAACAGCTCGTTCCAGAACAAGTTGTTAATGAACAAGCACAATTTGGTGTGCAAGGTTCTGTCACATCTGTACAACTTCCAGAGACACATTCTTCAGGGCTTGTACAGCTTCCACAGCTTCCAAAACATCCATCATCTCCGCATTCTTTTCCATCGCAATTAAGAACACAACCCGGGTCTGGTTCCTCTTCTTCACCTCCAGTATTTCCATTTCCTTCCCCAGAACCTGTATAATAAACATAATAGGTGTCTTGTACATCTCCCGTTATCGATTTTCCTGAACTCGTTGAGAATATAGGAGAGATTGAAACACTAACTATATCTCCTGTGTAAGGTACTGGAAATGTGGTTACTTCAAATTCATCAAAAGTCTCTCCCGGAGGTATGTTATCTGTAAATACGTATGAATCTCTTCCATCAAAAATAGAGATAATGATATCATCTAATTCCCCTGCTCCAGCATTTCTTCTTATTTTAATACCTGTAGAATTTGGATCAGAGTAAACATCTGAAGGATAAACTTTTACTATCTCTAGACTTATAGTAAACTGTCCAAGGGAGATTGATTCTGCATTATTTTTTATAACTGTTCTTATAACTCCCCAGACAATTGCTATTGAAACTATGACAAGAAGTATTATCAAAAGGGTTGCAACGACAGTTGAAAGACCTCTAGTATCACCTTTTCTCATTATTTAGGATGGCAAATGAGGTTAATAAATATTAGGTTTTAGAATTCTTTTTCTTCGCTTTTTAAGTATCCGTTTCTCTTTAACCATTCAATTTGGTTTGAAGGGTACTTAAAAATTACATCTCCTTTGGAATTGTCAAGTTCCCAAGGTTCTACCAAAACAGTATCTCCTGGGCGAAGCCAAAGTTTTCTTTTTAATCTCCCAGGAACACGAGAATTTCTTGTTTTTCCATCTAAACATTTTACCTTCATTTTATTTCCTCCAAGTCTTTCTTCAATTATTCCTATAACTTCTTGACCGCGAGGTATCTTTGCCCTAGTTACATGTACTTCTTCAACTGGATTATCTTCTTCTCCCTCATCTGAAAATTCATCAATCTCTTCTGACATATTTTAGATAAAATATTACGTTTTATAAATATATAGTTTGACTTCGCATATTTTTATATATCAATATTATTAGTTAAGATAATGAAAGAGGACGGAAGCGAATTAGAAAAGAAAGCAAGAAAGTTATTGAATTTAAAACGTGTAAGAATAAGGGGGCTTTATCTGTCCGATGTTGATAATTTAAATGATTATATTTTTTCAATTAATTATCTTGTTAGTGAGAATTATCTTGTTGAAGTTGGGAGTACGGTTAAGGATTTTCATTACGAGATAACCTCTAAAGGCAAACAATGGATTAAAAATAATAATTAAATTAGGACTAATGCAAACGGGATATTCGCTATTTTTCTTATTCCTTCTCTTGTGATTATTCCAGATTCGAGTGCAGTTTGTATGGATTCTTCTCCAATTATATTGAATGTAGAATCTTCCATTTTCATATCCTTCATTATTTCAGAAGTTTCTTCTTTGGATAATTCTCTTCCCTTGAAAAAGTTTTCTTTAATATCTAATTGGAAATCTCCTTCTTCAAATTTCTTTCCTATTAAATTCTCATCACAAATAGCTACGACATCTCTATAAGATTTTATCACATTTACAAACATTTTCAGTAACCCTTTTTAGCTTCGCCAGATTTCACAGCCTTTTCTGCATTAGCTGCAGACATCATAGCACACATTACTGTTCCGCAATCAGGACATTTTCCTTTTGCCATAAAACCGCCCTTTGCAGTTTGTGTCATTATAGCATCTTTCATTTTTTGCCCTTTCTTCTTACATTTTACACAATAAGCTTCAACCATTTTTTACCTCCCTTTGTTTAATTGAGATAAGGTTTTCACGAAATTTTCTTTTATAAATATTTAGATTTTCAATTTTTTTATCTTTTTTACATTTTTTCTATACATTAATCTTCACAAATCATAATATCAGATAAATTTTGATAACTTATTATCTCTGGACAGATATATTTTTCTCTATTTTTTATTACATTTAATCCGAAGAAAATTGTGTTTTTTGGTTCTATTATCCCAAGTATGTATTTATTTGGATTGTCTTTTGTTTCCACAAGGGCTTTTTTATTTCTATTTTTCTCTATTATACTTCTTTTAATTTCTATAGAGTCTTCTAAATTTATTCTAGAATTCTTAAATACCTCAAACTTTCCATTTATTTCTTCTATTTTCATTAGAATTTAATTGGTTTTATTTTTTAATTATATTTTATCTCTAACCGGATGTTTTGCTCCACAAGCCAGACAATGAATAAAGTTAAGCCTGTTTTCTTTTTTCAGTTCTGTATCTGGTTTTCCACACTCCTTGCATATTACAAACTCTTTTACATATTGGTCTATCTTTGAATTAACTTTTGAACTAGGTATTTTGTTATTCAGTACAAGTCTATCTCCCTCTTTTTGTCCAGAAGTTGCAAGCTCTTTTAATATAAATTTTTGGAAGTGTTCGGGGTTTCTTCTTATATGTGACGAGATGTTAAAGAAGTTAGTTAATATCGTTTTTTTACCTTCTATATGTCCTTCTATGGGAGGAATCTCAAATCTTTCTCCCTTACTTTCAACAAGTTTTACTTTGGTATATGCTTCATCAAGAAGTTTTTCGTATTCTTTCATGAAAACTAGAGATTTGAGAGGTTTTTAAGGTTTTAGAATATCTTTTTTAATTTGTTCCAGGAATTGTTTTCTGTAAAAATATTTTTTATTTAGTATTTTCCCCTTTATCCCAAGTATCTTACTTTCCCTGGCCTTGGTTCGAAGATAATTCCTTCTTCAAGAAATTTTTTTATCTCTTGATTTATTATATCTGGAGAAACGTCTTTTAATTTAAGTATGATTTGTTCTTTTTCAATTCCCCCCTCTTCTTCGGCTTCTTTTATAATATTTATTATGCTATCTTTTATTGCGACTATTTTGCTTTTTTCAATTGTTGGTGCTTTTTTTGGAGAAGATTTCTCAAGTTCTATTTTTCTAATTAAAAGGTATTTAGTGTTTTGTTCTTTTATTATCTCGGGTTGGATATATGTATCATTATTCCAATGCCTTAACGTTCCTATAACTAATACAGTTAATCCCTGGCTAATTTCTTTGAATTTTGCTATGTCCTCTCCAAATACCTTTAGACTTATTTGTCCAGATCCATCATCTAATTTAAAAAAGATGTATTTTCTTTCTCCATCGTTTTCAAATTTATCTACTATATTCCCAATTATGTTTACTCTTACTATCTTTTTATCTCCTAATTCTAAGAATGAGAATCTTTCCCCATTTATTATGGGTTTCCCTAACAGAATATCTCCTATCTTTAGTTTATATGCAACGTTTCTTTTGAATTGTCCTTCGTCTGCCATCTTTTAATGTTTTGTGAAATTTTTACAGGTTTATAAGTTTTTATGAGTTAGAAAACTCCGATATATCCTTTTTTTGGTCTGTAAATTTCATTATCTTTTATTAATCTATTTATTATATCTTCTAATTCATCTTTACCAATCTTTCCTTCTAATTCTTTTTCTATTTCTTCATATGGAATCATTTTTCCCATCTTTCCTTCAAGGGCAGTTATAACTTCTTTTACAGTAAATATCCTGGTTCTTTGTGAAGAAGAAAACTTCCCAGAAATCTTATCTATATCAAAGGTTTTTGATTCGTAATCGTATCCTACCTGCATAAGATAATATTTCATTAGTTCTATAGCTTGCTTTGCGTCATCTCTTAAAACTTCTTCGCTTAGTCTAAGCCTTGCTGAGGCTTCTGCCATCCTTACAAGTGCTTGTAATTGTCTTGCGGATATGGGTATTGGCCTCATTGCACTTTCTGACATAACAGGTTTGTTTCTTAGTTCAACGTAGAACTTTTTTAGTTCTTCAACTGCATCAGAACTTAAGACAGGGTTCACTTTTTGTTTTGCATATGCAACATATTTTCTTAATAAATTTGAATCAATTAAAACTTCTTTGGTGTCTTTTTGATGTTCTTTTAAAACATGTGCTGCAATTCTCTCATCTTTATTCCTATCGGGGAGATCTCTTAATGTGAAGATTATATCAAATCTGTTTATCAGTGTTGGAGGTAAATCTATTTGCTGGGGTATTGGCATGAATGGATCAAATCTCCCGAATTTTGGATTTGCAGCTGCCAGGACGGATGCTTGAGCTTTAAGTGATGCTTGTACATTTGCTTTTGATATGGTGACTGTTTGCTGCTCCATTGCCTCATGCATAGCACTTCTATCCTGAGGATCCATCTTTTCTAACTCGTCTATACAAACTAAACCTTTGTTTGCAAGAACCATTGCCCCTGCTTCAAGACTCCATCCCTTAAGATATTCGTCTCTTACAACTGTTGCAGTTAGTCCTGCTCCTGATGCAGATTTACCTACAACATACCTTCCCTTGGGAGATATATTTGACATAAATACTAGGGTTACACTTTTTGCTACTCCCGGATCCCCTATAAGAAGGATATGTATGTCTCCTCTTGATTTAGAACCATCTGACATCTTTTTTTGAACCCCCCCAAATAATTGTAGTATTAGTGCCTTTTTTATTTCCTCATATCCCCAAACACTTGGAACGATGCTTTTTGCTAGATTATCGAATATCTTTGGATCTTCTGAAAGTTCGTGAATTTGTTTTTCATCTTCATCTGTTATATCTAACTCCTCGAATGTTTCTTCCATGGGAATGATGTTATTTGCTTCTACTGCGAGTTCAAATCTGGTTGATAATCCTCCTGTGCTTAATGGTACGGGAACTTCCTTTAGTATTCCTATAACTTTTATTTTTGCTCCAGGGGTAGTTTTGTCTTCCATTTTTGGTTCAACTAAATCCTCTTTTACAAAAATATTCATTCTTTTGGGTTGTTCTCCTCCTGAGAGAGACTCTGGAGATTCTTCAATTACCAATCTTTGAGTATCTACCATATCCTTTGATATTAGTCTAAATCCTCCTCTTCTTCCACAAGAGCATCTTGTAGGTTCTCTGAATTTTTTTTCAATCTGTAAAACTGCGATTACAGTCCCACAACTTGGACATTCGAATTTTGCATTTACAACTTGAGGACGTACATCAGAAGCCTGTCTTATAATCCCTTCTAAAATTACTAATTCATTTAGATGTTTTGAACGTATGTTTCTTATTTTTATCTGATGAGCTTCAGAAAGGTTCTTTAATCTTACACGTGCATTTTTTACAAGTCCCAGTTCTTCAACAGCAAGCTCTATAATGCTTAATGTTTCTTCAGGATTAACTATTATCTCATCAGATAGTTTGTTTGAGAACTCTGTGAGTTTCATAAAATCAAGATAAATTACATTCGTTTTCTTACGTATTGATTCACCCAGGTCTTCCTTGTTAAAATTGAAGAAATTCTTTGCTTCTATTATCAACTCTTCAGATCTTGGCTTCTTTTTCTGGTCTGTTTCAAAACTTTCTCTAGAACTTTCCTCTTCTGGATAATTACCTTCTTCCATTATTTTTAAAGAAATGGTTCTTTTTTATAGATTTGTGTTATATGATGAAATACGTTCTTTTATTATAATTTATAATAAATATTTTTATAACTTAAGAATTAGGAAAATTATTTATAGTTTTTAAGAGCAGTCTTAACATTCTTTAAAAGCTGGTCCATACTATCTTCAAGCTGCTGCTTGTTCTTTGTACCAGTACATACTAATTTTCCGTTTGAAAAGAGCAAGAATGTTGCTGTTGGTTCTATTAATTTATATACCAGTCCTGGGAATTGTTCTGGTTCATATTCTGTATTTTCCATCTCCAGCGCTAAGAAATTAAGGTTAAGTTTAAGTTCTATGCTTCCTGATGCAACAATATTTTGTACGGTTATTTTTGGCTTTCCTGTAATATTTACACTTATTTTCTTTAATTGCTTTATTACCGCATCTATAACTTCTCTAACCTGAGTTAAGGATTTTGTACCTGTACATACTAAATTTCCGGAAGAAAATACTAAAACTGCTGATTTGGGTTCTTTTACCCTTAGCACTAAACCAGGGAATGTTTCAGGGTTATATTCTGTATTTGGCTGTGTTCTAGCTAATTTTGTCAATGGGACTGGTTTTCCCAGAGAAGCGGTTGCAACAATGTTTTGAATCTTGTAATTGCTTTTTGCTGCCATTTTAATGGTTTATAAAGAAAAAATGAGTTTATAAAGGCTTCGAGGGAGAAGGTTCTACTTTTTTTTGAAGTTTTTGTCTATATAATCTATTAGCTCACTGCCTTTTATCTGGACACTAGATGGACCTACACGTATATAAAATTCTTCTTCATTTTCCTGAGATTTTATGAATACAGGAAATTTGCTTTTTTCACATTCTATTATAAGGATTGTTTTGTTGTCTATTTCATTGAATCTAAAATTTACAAGCGGAAAGAACTTTTTTCCAATTTTTGTCTTTACTACATTAGTTATGTGGAGTAAATAATTATCTTTACTTTCAAACTTGTCTTTGTCTGTTCCAACAATCTTTCCAGAATCGTCCACTCCCACAAGTATTGTTCCCCCATATGAGTTCATAAATCCAACCATTGTTTTAAGCACAGAGTATTCTATCTTCCTATCAATTTCATTTGTATGTAAGTTTGTTCTGAAAGTAGATTTAAATTCTATCTTTTCATTTTCTCCATTGTTTATTATATTTAATATCTCTTCTTTTATTTTCTCTTGTTTCTTAAATACCTTCGGATTTTTGTCGGTTATTTTATCGACGATTTTACCAAGAATCTTAAAATGGTATTTCATATATACAAATCCTATTAATGATGAGATTAATGCCCCCAGAACTACAAATGTCATTGTCTGCATAGAGTATGCATAAATTTCTGAGGATAGTGTGTGATTTAGCATTATCTTTAAGTAATATTTTGCAAGTTCAATAGCAAAACCGAATGAAACTGCAAAATTAAATGAGAATGCAATAATCAAAAAGTAATTCTTTTTTATTTGGTTGCTTGAATACAAAATTGATAATATCATAAAGCCGAGCATTGCAACCGCAATTCCAAATACAATAGGAGTTATTATCCCTCCTGTTTTCCCTAGGAGAAGGGTTATTACTGCAAATATTAAAAGAGACCATTCAAATTCGGAAGGCATCTTTATCTCATATTTTGTTATTAATTGAGGTATGAATAAAAGTACCAAAAGAAATATATTTGTTGATGCGAGATGCCAGAGATGATTATGTATAGAACTTATTAGAGAGAGTATTAGAACTAATTTTACACCAAGTGAAAGATAATTTCTTGTTTCTGACATGCAATATTTAATGAGTTTGCATTTATATTTTTTTGTAAGTAGGTTTATTGATATCCTTCCGGATAGTAATAATCATCATTTTTATATTTAGTATTATTTGTTGGAATATCCTGGTTTTTTTGGGGTTTAAATGCTTGTGTTTGATTTGAAGCATTATTCTGTTCTCTTTTTGAGGGATGATTTGGATGTTCTTTGTGGATGTCGTTTTGTATCTTTGGATGTTCTTTTTGCTCTTCATTATTTATATTTGATTTATTTTTTGATATAATTAATATTAATGCTATAAGTGTTGAGATACCAAATAAAATACCTAAGATTATCCAAATAAGACTGCTTTTTCTTTCACAAGTTTGGGTGGTATCTGGAATATTTTCTTCCTTACCGCAATTGTTTATATCTGTACAGGTTCTTGTTCTTTTTTCAGATTTTGGACATTTTTCAGGAAGGAATTCTGTACAATCCCAATCTGGGATACATATTGGACAGGTTTTATATTCAAGAGGTCTTGTGGATTCATTCATACAATTATTTAAGTCGGTACAAATTCTGTATCCGCATTGGTCTTCATAATCGCTCCATTCTTCACATGTCCAATTAGGGATACAGGGTTCTTCTGGAGGAGTCATCTCGATTACTGCAGAGTGTTGTAGTCCTATTATTATGAATTTATTTGATATCTTTTTACAAATTAAATTTGTTGTGTTGCTTGTTAAGTTCCCAGGACATTCAAGAAGATATTCATCATAGAGATTACACTCTTCACTTATTTCATTTATTGATTGTACTTCTTTATCTTTGACACACACTGATTCTGATTTATTGTTTATCCTATCCAGAGTTATGTTTTTTGTAAAATTTAATCCATTTATTATTATATATCCTCTACTTGAATTTTCCCCCTGTTTTCTTAGCGTTATTTTTGTCCAGTCAAATTTTGTATTTAATGTAAAATTTATTTCTGTCTCTATAATTGTTTGGTTGTTTTGCAAGATTTCTACCTTTTGAAATTCTGATCGAGGTTCTGAAAATATACTTAATTCTTCGGATACACTTAATCTTGAGTTATTGATTTCTATTGTGATATTCTTTAAAGAGGTGTTTATTGGAGAAGTCCAGTTTTCGAATTCTCTTTCTAGGATTTTTATCTGCTTTGCTAGTGATGTTTCGGCATAAGTATAATATTCATAACTTAAATTTCCCTCAACCCCTCCGGTGCTAACAAAAATCGTCTCAGGATTTAATCTTTCTCCAAATAATGTTATGTTCTCTCCCTCTTCAGTTTCATAGAAAATATATCTAATTTCATCTGTAAATTTTTCTGTACCATTTTCAAATTCATCCATAAGAGAATATTCTTCTGGAGTCCAATTTGCAGAAGAGATATTTACACTAAATACAGATCCAAATTTATATTTTGCTTCCTCAAGGTTAGATATAGAAACGTTCCTATTTAAAAACAAGAAGATATCAGATGTATCAGAAGAGAAACTCATCTCATTTTCTATTTGTCTCCCGCTTAAATTTTTAACATATTCTACAAATTCTGGAGGGTAATTTCCACTGATTGCTGCTACCATGTTAATTCCTAAGAAATTATTCATCCCAGAGATACTTCTTACATTGCTTCCATTTATTTGATAAACAGCATATATTGGACAATCATTTATCTTAATATAACCTCTTCCAAAGCTTAATCCTTCAGAGTATCCGGAGGATTCCATCTCATTTAATAGACTTTCATTTGGAGCAATAATTATAAGATCTTCAGAACTTCCATTAAATATAGATTCCCATACTTTTATTATACTTTCATTTGAGCAGTTCTCAGGAGAATATGGTTTTTCTATAACCTTAGTTGTTGGGGAGAGGTTTTTGAAAAGAATAAATAGGATTATTAGAGTTAAAATTGTTAGTATAATCGTTATTATTAATTCTGCATTAGAATTATAACTTTTTTTGGGAGAGGCAATAGTATTTTTTTTCCTAACGTTTTTTCCTCTTTTCATTTTAGTTCTAAGATAAGGTGTTTTAAAAGCTTATTTGTGTTTTACCTTCTTCTTTGGTCTTCAAAGTCTTTTTCTATTTCTTCTATTTTTGCAATCTCTGAAATGTGCTTATCGGATCGCAATGCTGTTATTCTTGGAAATCTTAAAGCCCATCCAGAACTGTAATTAGGAGATTGCTGGATTTCTTGGTATGTAACTGCTACTATTATCTTTGGTTTTATTTTAACATCTTTTCCTTCTTCTTTTATTATTAATGGCTTTAACAAATCATTTAGTTCATTGAATGAAACTCCTTCCTGCTCATCTTTTTCTTTAATTCCTGTTCCTACTTTTCCTATCTCCAAAAATTCTTGTTCCTCTTTTCCTTTACAAGATAAAATGAAACTGCTTAACCATCCGCTTCTTTTTCCTGTTCCATATTCTGCACTCGTTATAACTAAATCTAGGTCTTTTCCGGATGGTTTAACCTTTAACATATGTCCAACTCTGTTTCCTGGCTGATATCCGGTTGAGAGATTTTTCATCATTACCCCTTCTTGATTATCTTTAAGGGCTTTTTTGTAGAATTCCTCTGCTTTGTTTAAATTATCTGTTATTATTTGTTTAGAAGAAACAATTTTGTAGGGAGTATTTGTCACTATTTTTCTTATTAAGTGTGCACGTTTTTCAAAAGGTTCTTTGATTAAAGATTTTCCATTATAATAAAGAATATCAAATACATTTATTTCTATTGGTAATTCTTCTCTTATTTTCTCAATATCATATTTCCTTCTTATTCTTTGAGAAATTGCTTGGAATGGGGTGTACTCTTTTGTTTTTTTATCATATCCTATTGCTTCACTGTCTAGAATAAAAGAGTCTCCTTTAACATATTTTTTAACATATTCTACTGCTTCTGGAAATTGTTTTGTTACATTCTCAAGTTTTCTTGTGAAAAGTTTTATTTCAGATTCCTTCTTATGTATTATTAATCTAAATCCATCATACTTGTATTCAATTGCACAAGGTTTTCCTACTGCTTTAAATCCATCTTCAATATTTTTTGCTTTTTGTGCAAGCATTGCCTTTATTGGTTTTCCTACTTCTAAACTTATTTTATCAAATTCGCTTATCTCTCCTTTTTTTGAGATAAGAAATATTTCTGCTAGGTCGTTGGAATTATCAATTGCTTCCTGGATTATTTTTGAGGATTCTTTATCTGAATTAAAAAATGCTTTTGATAAAGACTCTCTTATTGTTGATTCTTGTATTCCTATTCTTAAATCTCCTATAAGTGTTCTTACAATGTAAAGAGATTCCTGAGGAGATGCTGAAGTTAGTAGTTCGGTTATAAGGGATAATTTTTTTTCAATTGTTCCTTCTCCCTCAAGTTCTGGAAGTTTTCTTAAATTTTCAATTATCTTTTCAGTTGTTAAATGGGATTTTGTGAAGAGTGTAGATTGTTTTTTTGAGTGTATTAATTTTTCCGCAACTTTTCCCAGATCTCCTATTCTTTTCCATTCTTGCAAGACTTTTTCTGAGGGATTTCCGGATGCTTTGGATATGGCTTTTATAACAAGCTGATTACTTATTCCTATTTTTCTTTCATCATAATTTGGATATATTTCTCCATTTAGAAGATAAAGGACATCTTTATCTTCCTCAGAAAGGTATTCAAGAAATTTTGATAGAATATTTATCTTTTCAAGACGTTTTGTGGTACTTCCAAGGTTTTCATATAATTCTGATAGCTTTGAGTATAACATAAATTAATTAGTAAGAAGAAGTTTTTAATTATTCTTATTTATTCTTCTTTGTTTTTCCAGAGTCCATGTAAATTGCAATATATCCTTGCACTTACTGGTTTAAATGAGAATTTAGTTTCTGGTTTTGAATCCGGATTTAGATATATTTTAGAGATTTCTCCATCTTCTGAAGTTGCTTCAATCCATTCAATGTAGTGTTCTGCACTCATAGGGTGTTTTTCTGAACCAACTTCTATTGTTTTATTGTTTATTACAGGAACATGTTTTTCTAAAGATGCATCTACTGTATTTTCTTTTTCAAGTTTCATAGGTTGTCCACAACAAATAAGTACTCCTCCACCTCCATGTACAACCTCAACAATGTTCCCACATATATCACATTTGTAAATTTCTGTTTTTTCAACCATCTTAATTTATTTTCTAATAGTTCTCCTGTAATATCTCATAATAAGATTGGGGGTGCTTACATGCAGGACATTCATCCGGAGCTTCTTCTCCTTCATGAACATACCCACAGTTTCTACATTTCCATCTTACAACTTTATCTTTTTTGAATACACTTTTTTCTTCAATATTCTTCAGGAGTTTTCTGTAACGTTTTTCATGTTCTTCTTCAACTTCTGCAATTTCATGAAATGATTCTGCAACATCATTAAATCCTTCTTTTAATGCAACTTTTTCAAATTCAGGGTATAAATCTCCCCATTCTTCATGTTCTCCATTTGCAGCTGCAAGAAGATTTTCTTTTGTTGTGCCTATTCTTCCTGCAGGATAACTTGCTGTTATTTCAACAGGTAATCCTCCTGACTTTTCCAGGTGTTTAAAAAATATTTTTGCATGCTCTTTTTCATTGTCTGCAGTTTCTGTAAATATAGCAGAAATTTGTTCATATCCTTCCTTTTTTGCAACAGACGCAAAATAGGTATATCTCATTCTTGCCTGGCTTTCACCAGCAAATGCCTTTAGAAGGTTTTTTTCAGTTTCGCTTCCTTTTATTTCCATATCTATTTGGGTTTGTTATAGTTTAAATATATTTTGTAGAACTGAATTTACATAATGTTTTGTGTTCTAAAGATGGTCCAACTACCCTTTATTTTAATGGTTTTACGTATCTTCTTCCTGAAGGAGGTATTGGTTTTTGTCCAGCTCTTCTGCTTGGTCTATTCTTATTTGTTGGATCTTTGCTTCTTAGTCCTCTTGATTTCTTTGCAGAGCTTGTAAGTCCCCTAAACACTCTGTTTCTGTTTGAACCTTTTCCTGTCCAGTTTATTGATTTATCGTTTTTTATTTCTGGTCTTTCTGGGTCAACGCAGATTACCTCATAGAAATAGTTTATTCCGTCTTTTCCGACTTCATAAGAATTTAATATTTCAAGATTTTTATGCTTAGTAGCGACTCTTTGTTCAGCAATCCATTTATAAGACATTTTAAGATTCTTTCTTGTGTGCATTCTTTTTCCTCTTCTTCCTTTTATAGGTCTTGGTCTTGTATGCCCCCCTCTTTTTACTCTAACTCTTATCACTACGAATCCAGTTTTATCCTTGTATCCTAATGCTCTTGCTCTGTCTATTCTAAGGGGTTTTTCAACATTTACTTGCGCTGGTTGTGCTCTCCATTCTTCCATTCTTTTTGAAAGGACTTTTGAATCTGGTTTCTTCCAGGCTTGCTTAATATAATGATACATACCATGAACGCTTTTTTGAGGTTCTTGTTTTGTTTCTTTTTTATTTTCTTTTGGTTTCTTTTCTGCCATGGATATTTTAGAAAAAGTTCATTTAAAAAGCTTGAGGTTTGGGAGATTTTATATTGTTAAATTCTTCAGAACAATTTATAAAGTTCAATGATTTTTCGGGGGTATGATAAAGGGTGTTAATAAAAAAAGTGTGGAAGTTAGGAAAGAGAAGAAGGTGAGTTCTGAAGTGTCTCTTAATTTCCTTAAATTGTCTAAAGAGGCCGAGGCCCCTGAATATGCTCTTGATACTGATGCAGGATTTGATTTAAAAGCTATAGAAAATGTGAGTATCTTTCCATTTGATCAGAAAAAGGTTAGTACAGGGATAGCTATAGAGGTTCCTGAGGGGCATGTTGGGATTGTTAGAGATAGGGCTGGAATTGTACAAAAGATGAATGTACATACTGTTGCAGGTACTTTTGATAGTGGATTTAGAGGAGAGGTTTCAATAATGTTGGTGAATATGAATGATAAAACTGTTGAGATTGAGAAGGGAATGAGGATAGCTCAGATAATTTTAGTTCCTGTTGTTAAGGCTAAAATAAATGAGGTCAAGAAACTCTCTGAGACTAGCAGAGGAGAGAAAGGATTTGGTTCTACTGGAATGAAAGAGATGATAAGAGAATTGAATAAGCTTTCTAAAAAAGGTGTTTAAGTAACTTTTATAAATTGTTTGAGTTTGTTTTTGTTACCAGAAATAGGTATATTTTGAGGCTGTAGCTCAGTCTGGTTAAAGTGCTAACGCACAA
>CAYPLY010000001.1:100366-202796 GCA_964412025.1 Candidatus Woesearchaeota archaeon
ACCATCCTGAGAATAGTCTTGATACAAACAATGAGGCTGTAGCTCAGTCTGGTTAAAGTGCTAACGCACAAACCATCCTGAGAATAGTCTTGATACAAACAATGAGGCTGTAGCTCAGTCTGGTTAGAGCACTGCTCTGATAGATTCAGACAAGTTTGGTCTGCCGAACTCAGTTTGATTTCAGCAAGGCAGGGGTCCACAGTTCAAATCTGTGCAGCCTCATTTTAATCCACTTTAAACTCTAGAACGAGCAATCCTTTTGAGAATTCATATCCTATTACTGGAAGTTTTATTGGAATTGATTTGACATATGCAGTATCTGAAGAAATTGCTTTCATTTCTATGCTACTTTCCAATTGAGTTATTGATATATCCTCTACTGATTTTACTTCAGGAATTTCAATTTCATAATTTAGTTTATCCGCAATTCTTTTTAATTCTGTTTTTGGTTGTTTTTTTGGGAGTTTGGAAAATTTCTTTATTTGCTCTTCTGAGAAATTTTTGAATTTTAAAGGAAGTGCTTTTTGTTTTTCTTTTTTTGTTTCTCCAGACTTTTGTATTCCATTGTTAAGATCAACTTCTTTTCCGTTTATCATTAATCTTATTTTTGTTTTTGGAAAATTATTACTTGGTGAAGGTTGGTTGGACATTCTCATCTCTTTTTCCATCTCTTTTTCAAGCATCTTCATTGTGTGAGAAATCATTTTATTCATGAAATTCCCTCCTATTCCTCCCATTAACGTATTTGAGAACATATCTCTCTCATTGAATGAGTCATTTTCTCCAAGCATCCCCATTTCTTCTTTTCTGAGACTTTTTTTTAAGGGGTTTCCACAGCTTGGGCAAAAGCTATTGTTTTTGTTGGTTTTTCTTCCACATCTTTGACAGGTTTTTTTAGAGAACATTTTATTTTTATAGAGGTTTTATTTTAAAAGGTTTGTGTATCTTGCTCTTTAATATATTTTGAAACATAACAAATATTATATATAAAAATAGTTTAAATTTTAAATGGGAGAATGTTATGAGGACTATAAGGAAAGACAGGTAAGATATAATTACAGGAAATCTAAAGACAATTTAGATTGTAATGAGTGGTGGTTTCTAGTGGTTAATCAAAACAGAGAAATTGAAGAAATACAGAATAGAATTTTTAATCTATTTGCTCCAATAGTTGAAGGCCCAAATTTTATTGAGGGGAAAGTTTCAGGGGAAAGACTGAGGTACAAATTGGTTAACTTCGAATCGAGTAAAAGGGTGGATGATTATAAGATTAGGGAGATATATAAGAGAGTCGTAAGAGATAACAAGCTATATTCAAGAGATAAAAGAAGTGGGTTGGAAATTTATCTTGATGAGAAATTCAAATAAGTAACTTTTTATATTGGTTTTTTATAGTTTTTATATGATAAAGAAATATTATATTACAACTGCAATTGATTATGTTAATGCAAGGCCCCATATAGGACATGCTTTTGAGAAGACTTTAGCAGATGCTTTGGCAAGATATCATAGACTAAAAGGGGAGGATGTTTTCTTTTTGACAGGGGTAGATGAAAATGCACAAAAAAATGTTCAGGCAGCCGAAAAAGAAGGGGTTAATGTTAAGGAATTTGTTGATAGGAATACTGGATTTTTCTTGGATTTGTGTAGCAAATTGAATATAAGTCAGGATGAGTTTGTTAGAACAAGCGCTAGGGAACATTCTATTGTTGTTCAAAAAATAGTTAAAAAGATAATTGAAAATGGAGATATTTACTTGGGCAAATACGAAGGGCATTATTGCACTGGGTGTGAGGAATATAAAACCGAAAAAGATTTGATTAATGGAAAATGTCCGGAGCATAATAGAGAACCTGAATTTAGAAAAGAAGAGGCGTATTTTTTTAAGTTAAGCAAGTATAGAAATAAATTATTGAAAATAATTCCAAGATATGTAATTCCAGAAGAAAGGAAGAACGAGATAATAAAAAGAGTTGAAGAAGGGCTAAATGACCTTTGTGTAAGTAGGAAGAGCGTTGATTGGGGAATTAGTTTTCCCGAGGATAAGAACTTTAAAGTTTATGTTTGGGTTGATGCTCTTATAAATTATATTTCCGGTTTAAAAGATAAAGATAAAAAATACTGGCCTGCTGATGTCCATATAATTGGAAAAGGAATTAATTGGTTTCATTCTGTTATATGGCCTGCTTTGCTGTTATCAGCAGGATACAAGTTGCCGGATAAGCTTTTGGTTCATGGATATTTGAACTTAGGTGGTAAAAAAATAAGTAAAAGTTTAGGAAATATTATAGACCCCCTAGAACTTTTGAAAAAGTATAGTTCTGATTCAGTTAGGTATTCTTTATTGAGATGTTCTGTTTTTGATGATTCTGATTACTCCGAAGAAATGCTAATTGAAAGGCATAACAATGAGCTTGCAAATAAACTTGGGAATTTAATTTCAAGGGTTTCCAGTTTAATTGAAAAAAATGGAATTGAAAAATGTGAAAATAAACTTTTGAAAAAATTGAATTTAAAAAATATAGAAGAACTATTTGAAAGATTTGAATTTGATAGAGCACTTAGTGAAATATTTGCATTTGTTGATGTGTGTAATGAATATGTTCAGGAAAATAAACCCTGGGAGACTAAAGATAAAAAAGTTTTGTATGAATTAGCTGATTCTATAAAGGCAATTGGGATTTTGCTTTATCCTTTTATTCCTTCTAGTTCGGAGAAGATTGCAAATCAGTTTGGTTTTAAGATTTTATTTAAGAATATAAACGTTCCTCTTAGCGAAAAAAGCAAGATAAAAAGGGGAGAGATATTATTTGGTAAGATTTGAATTTCCTCCTTAACAAAAGTTATTTAAACACTTTTAACTTGATTTATTGATGAAAAAAAAGGTGAAAAGGTTAGATATTTCTAATCGGCTTTTCTATAGTTTAATTGTATTTGCTGTTTTTATTGGGTTGGCAGTAGGGGTTTTTGCTGCGAGTCCAACAAGTAAACCCGATCCTGGACATGATTATAATCAGGTATATTTAGGTCCAATACATATAACTGGTGATACTGGAAATGTTGGTATTGGCACTACTAGTCCTAGCTATAAACTTAGTGTGGTTTCTAGCTCGGGTCATGCAATCTGGGCGGATGGAAGTACTGGTGTTTATGCTAATGGAGATTATGCAGCAGTTCAAGGTTGGGGAGGAACATATGGTGTAATGGGTTATGGAAGTTCTGCTGATTTCTATTCTTATAACGCTGGAGTCCACTTTCCTGATGGTAAAATGCAAAAAGTATCTGCTGCTCCGGGTTCTGGAGGAACTCCTGTTTGTAGATTTTGTCAAACATGTGGAGGTACCTGGCCAAATTATGCAGGACAAGTTAGAGGTAATACTGGAGAGAGTTTATCATTAGGTAATCTTTGTGCGGGTAGTGAAACTTGGGTTAGTAGAATGAACTTGTGTTGTAGATAAAATTTATAATTAATGCATTTTTTTATCAAAAATTATTTAAACAAGAATATGCTGTATTATACAAGATGGTGAAGATAGTTTTGTATCATAAAACAATTTATGCAATAATTGGAGTTTTTGTATCTTTATTATTAATTGGGGTTGGGGTTTATGCTTATGGAGGAGTAGCTCCTGCAACAATGGGACATACCGTTGGAGAATTCATGCCTTCATGTACCGGAATTGTAAGTGGTACTGCGAATACTGCAAATTCTTGGACATGTGCATCTGCTAATATTCCTGTTTGTACCGGTTCAACTCAGGGAATTAGTTGGACAGGATCTTTATGGTCGTGCAGATCTTTTTCATAAGTTAAGTTTAAATAATATAAAATATTAAGAATCAAGATGGTGAATAAAAAAGTGGAGGTGAATATTTCAAATAAGTTACTTTATTCAGTTTTAGCTCTTGTTATTGTTATTGTTTTGGGAATTGGGGTTTATGCTTATGGTGGGACTGCTCCAGCAACAATGGGCCATTCTATGGGAGAGCTAATGCCTTCTTGTAATGGATGGCTTAGGGGAACTTCTAATGATCCGAATTCTTGGACTTGTACACCTGCTCCTCCTTCATGTACTGGAACAAATCAAGCTTTACATTGGAGTGGAAGTGCTTGGAGTTGTGTAACTATTGATACTGGGACAGATTCATGTTACTGGACCGGTTGGTCTCCTGGTTGTCGTTGTATTGTTACGGAGTATGATACTTGTCCAGGTGTAAGTGATCCTCTTTTAATGCATCAAGAATATTGTTCTGGAGGGGCTGTAACCCTGGAAAGAGATATTTATTGTTGCCCTACTGTTGATGGCCTTTGTGCGGCAGTGTAATCTTTTATAATTAATTTTTTAAACTTGATATATTTAGATAAATTATGATAGAAGGAATAATAGAATTTGATGAATGGCAAAGGATTGATTTAAGAGTTGCACAAATAAAAAATATTGAAGATATCCCTGGGGCGGATAAATTGTACAAATTAACTTTAGATGTTGGTTCTGAAGTTGGAGAGAGAGTAATTTGTGCAGGCATTAAGGAGTATTATTCTAAGGAAGAATTAAAGGATAAAAAAATTGTTGTTTTTGTAAATCTGAAACCCCGGTTGATGAAGGGAATTGAAAGTCAGGGGATGTTGCTTGCTGCAGTTTCAGAAGATCATTCGGAAGTGGTTTTGGTTTCTCCAGAAAAAAGTATTGAAAATGGATGTAAAATAAGTTAATATTTGAGAAACTTAATTCTCCGTAAAACATATATTATTGATGAAATATAGAATTAATAGATTAATTTTATATAATCTAATAATCTTTTTTGGATAATTTAATATTGGAAAATTTACATATTAAATTTCATAATTCTTCTCCAGAAAGGATATCTATCTCTTTTTGAATTATACTCTGCATTTACAATTCTTGCAGCAATTTCTTTATATGCCCTTGAAGCATCTGATTTTGGATGGGTATGGACTATTGCATCTTTTTGATTTAGGGCTCTTTTTATATTCATATCTTCTGGAATCATTCCAAGTATGGGAGTTTCGAGCATGTCTTTTACAGTCTCAGGTGTCATCTCAACTTTGTCTTTTCTTACTCTTGTAACAATTACTCCTGTAACGGGTTTTTTCATTTGCTCTGCCATTTTTATAGTTTTGAGAGCATCTGTTATTGCGGGCATTTCAGGGTTTGTTATTATTATAAGTTCATCTGCTAAATCCATTGCTGCAAGAGCCTCATCTCCAAGTCCTGCAGAACTATCAACAATAACATAATCAGAGATTCCTTTGAAATCTCTTTTAAAATTAGATATCTTTTCTGGTTTTACTTTTTTAAGCTCTTTTATTGATAATGAGGATGGCATAACTTTTATTCCTGATTTGTGCTCATACACTGCTTCTTTTGCATCTGCTTTACCCAAAAGAACATGATTTAGATTTATTGGAACCTCTGGTGAATTTAAATGTATACCAACATTTGGAGTTGATAAGTTTCCATCAATTATAAGAACGTCTTTTCCAAAATAGTTCATAGCCGCACCTAGATTTATTGCAGTTGTTGTTTTTCCTACACCTCCCTTTCCTGATGTTATAACAATTATTTTGTTCATCTTAATCTGTCAATTCAAGCATTTTTAGCTTACTTTGACAGAAGAAATTGTTTTGTAGTGCTTATAAACTTTTCCAGCTTCTCTGCGTAGTCCTTAAGTTTTTCCAAATCCACATTTATCTCTTTTCCCTGGTAAAAGATTCTAAGTGCAACGTTTTTTCTGAATTCTCCTATTCTCTCTGTTCTAAGTTCATCAATCTTCCTGAACATTTCATACATCTCAATAACTTCCAAGAAATTTTTATCTTTTTTAAATAATTTTTTTACTTCCTCTATTTTTCCAAGAGGGCTTGAGGATATTGAACTTATTTTTTTCTTTTTCTTTGCATGTTTAAGTATCTCTTCTATACTTGTTTCAATCATTTTTCTCCACCTAAGAATAAGATTTTTGATTACATCACAGGTTTTTGTGTATTTCAAACTTACATATAAAAGATGATCGGCGCTTATTTTTTCTTGGATGATTTCTTCCATTAACTTGTTAGACTTTCCCCTCCTGTTCAAATTGCTCGGTTTAGAAGTGTAATCTATCAGGCACTTGATATTTATATATCTTTTGCTGTTTTCAAGGAGTGAAAGTTTTTGGGAAAATTAGTTGAAATTATTAAAAACATAGCATTTTCCAGAATTAATCCAAGAATTTATTTCTTTAACTCTATATTCGTCACTAATCTTTTTATTAAGTTCGTCTATCTTTTCAATCATTTTAATTTCTTCAGGGCTATCCATAATTTTAGGTTTTATAATAGAATTAATTTCTTCTGTTCTATTTATTAGTGTTGACATTTTTATATTTGAACAGTTGTTCTTTCTAGTTCGTTTATGTAGTATCTTGAAGCATGATGTTTTTTTGTAGAATTCTTCTTTTATTGGTTTTAATCCTTCTGCAAGTTCATTGTCAATGGAATATGTTTGTTCTTTAGAGAGAGTTTTAACTCTTCCTTGTTCTTGCATTTGTTTTATTATTTTTTGGGCTATTCCTTCAATATTTGACATCTTATTCACTTAATTCTAAAATTGTTTCAGCTAAGTCTCCATTGTTTTTTTCAAGAGTTTCTCTTGCAATCTTTTCTGAGACTCCTGTTTTCTCAATTACGGTGTTTATATCTTCTTCAGAAATTCCTTCTTCTGCTGATTCTTCCGAAATGTCTCCTGCAATTTGGAAAGTTTCCTGTCCTTGCATTTTTATTTTTGTAACCGAAGGATTATCTATTATTATCCTTGAATTATCTGCTTTTTCAATTATAACTCTCGAAGCATCTATCTCTTCCTGAGAAATACCCATTTTTTTGAGCATTCCTTGCATTTGTCTGGGGTCAACTCCTGGAAACATCTTAGAAAATTAGATTTATTTAAATATGAATGGCATTACTACTCTGAATGCTACAATTAAAATTACGAATAATACTACATGTGCTGGTTTTAAGTTGATATAACTCGTATACTCTTCACTGTAACGCATTAACCCCCCAAATCCTCCTGGAAGGTTTATTTTATTGTCTGATGCCATGAATATTTTAAAGAGAGATAGTTTTTAAAAGTTTCTTGGATAAGATTATCCATGGCAGAATCAAAATTTGATTTTCAGAAGATTGAATCTAAATGGAGAGAATTTTGGGAAAAGGAAAAAATATATAGTGCGGATTTAAAGAAAAAGAAGATTTATTCTGTAGATACTCCTCCTCCAACTGTTTCGGGGGCAATGCATATTGGACATGTATTTAGTTATTCCCAGCAGGATTTTATTGCTAGATTCCAGAGAATGTATCTTGTGGGTAAAAATGGAAGTGTATTCTATCCTTTTGGAACAGACGATAATGGTTTACCCACAGAAAGATTAGTTGAAAAGATGAATAATACTAAAAGTAAAGATATGTCTAGAGAGAGTTTTATTAAGCTTTGTTTGAAAACTTTGAAGGATATACTTCCTAATTTTGTTCAGGACTGGAAGAATTTAGGTATTTCTTGTGATTACAATGTTTCTTATTCTACAATAGATAATAATTCAAGGAAGGTATCTCAGAAATCTTTCATTGAATTATATAAAAATAAAGATATCTATAAAAAGGAGTTTCCAACTATTTGGTGTCCTGAATGTCAAACTTCTATAGCTCAGGCAGAACTTGAAGATAAAGAAGAAAAGAGTTTATTTTCAACTTTAAAATTTTCATGTGGAAGAAAAGATTTGCTTATTGCAACAACAAGACCGGAGTTGTTAGGAGCATGTGTTGCAGTTTTTGTACATCCTGCAGATAAAAAATACAAGGGTATTGTAGGAAAGAATGCTAAAGTCCCTTTGTTTAATTTTGAGGTTCCAATAATCGAGGATGTTTCTGCAGATCCTGATAAAGGAACAGGAGCATTAATGGTTTGTTCTTATGGAGATAAATACGATGTTGATGCAATTAACAGATATAAGCTTGTTCCAAAGATAATTTTTGATAAATCTGGGAGAGTAAATTTTGGAGAGTATAAAGGATTGAAAGTTAAGGAAGCGAGAAAAAAGATTCTTGAAGATTTAAAAAAAGAAAATTTAATTGTTGATCAAAAAGAGATAACTCATGTAGTTAATGTTCATGACAAATGCGGTACCCCTATAGAATTTGCAACAACTGAACAATGGTTTATAAAAATTCTTGATAAAAAAGATAAATTTATCGAACAAGGTAATAAAATTAAATGGTATCCTGAGTTTATGCATAAAAGATATGATAATTGGGTTAATGGTTTAGAATGGGATTGGAATATCTCTAGGGAAAGGCATTTTGGAGTTCCTATACCTGTTTGGGAATGTAAAAAATGTAAGGAGATTGTTTTAGCAGAAGAAAATGAACTTCCTATAGATCCCCTCCAAGTTATAAGGAGATGTCCAAATTGTAAATCTGACACTCAGCCAGAGGAAAAGGTCCTGGATACTTGGGCAACATCTTCTTTGACTCCCCAGATAGCGGGTTCACTTGTTGGAGATAAAATAGGAATTCCAAATTCTTTAAGACCCCAGGCACATGATATAATAAGAACATGGGCATTTTATACAATCGTCAAAAGTTATCTTCATGAAAAGAAGATTCCTTGGGAAGATATTGTAATATCTGGGAATGTTTCTTTAGGAGGAGAAAAAATGTCTAAGTCTAAAGGAAATGTTATTGATCCTAAAGAGGTTATGGTTAAGTACGGTGCAGATGCTGTGAGGTTTTGGGCTGCAGGTTCAAAACTTGGAAATGATTTAGATTATCAAGAAAAAGATTTGGTTGCAGGTAATAAAATGATAAATAAATTGGTTAATGCATCCAAATTTGTTTTTATGAATCTTAAAGATTATAATCCTAATAATAAACCCTCTAAATTAGAGAAGATGGATGAAATCTTTTTAGATAAGCTTAATATTTTGGTTAAGGAGTGCACTAAAAGTTTCAAGGAGTATGAATATTCCAAGTCTAAATTGGATGTTGAAAGATTTTTCTGGAGTGATTTTTGTGATAATTATCTTGAGATTGTTAAGAAAAGAGTTTATCAGGGAGAAGGAAATGCAAAGTTGTCTGCACAATATACTTTGTATAAATCTCTTTTAACAATCCTTAAATTGGTTGCTCCAATTATGCCTTTTATTACGGAAGAGATTTACCAAGAGTATTTCAGGAAGAATGAAAAAGAAAAATCAATACATATTAACTCCTGGCCTGAATCAGATAAAAAAGAGAATGTTGCCAATATAAAAGTATTAGATAAACTTTATCTAATTATATCGCAGGTTAGACAGGAAAAGTCTTTGAATAAAAAGGCAATGAATGCCGAAATTGTTCTTACATTGGGAAAAGAAGATTATAAAGAAATAAAATCTGTTCTTGATGATTTAAAAAATGTTTCAAATGCTAAGGCAATAAGGGAAGGGGAGAAATTTGAAGTTGAGTTCTTGTAGATTTTGTTAATTGACTAATTTTATAAACCCCCTTCATTTTCTTTAAATATGGTAGCAATAAATAAAGTGGAACTTGAGGTTCTTCTTGAAGAATTAGAGAAACACAAGGGAAGGCATACAGAATTGATTACAGTATATATCTCTGCAGGGTATGATATTGTTTCAGTTCAGAAGCAGCTGGAAGCAGAAAAATCTACTGCCAAGAATATAAAATCTACTGCAACAAGAAAGAATGTTGTTGATGCTCTTGATAAAATTGTTAGATATCTTAAAGATTATAAAGGAAATCCTGAAAATGGTCTTGCTGTCTTCTGCGGTAATGTCTCAAAGGTTGAGGGTATGGATGATTTGCAATTGTGGGGGATTGAACCTCCTTTACCTTTAAAGACTAGATTGTACAGGTGTGATAAAGATTTTGTACTTGAACCGCTTAGAGAATTATTGGAAGTATCTGAAATATTTGCTTTGCTTGTAATGGATAGAAAAGAAGCTACAATAGGAGTTCTTGAAGGTAAGAGGATTGAGGTTTTGCAGAAAATGACCTCTGGTATTCCAAGCAAAGTTCGTGCAGGGGGACAGAGCTCTCAGAGATTCCATAGAATCACCGAGGGATTAACAAAGGAATTTTACAAGAGGATTGCAGACGAAATGAAAAATCTTTTTTATGAGAATAAAAAACTAAAAGGAATTTTAATTGGGGGACCTATACCTACTAAAGACGAATTTATTGATAATGAATATTTGCCTACTCTTTTAAGAAATAAAATTATAGGAAGAATTGATATTGGGGGGAGTGATGAATCTGGGCTTAAGGAATTAGTGGAAAAATCCCAGGATATTCTTGCAAACCAAGAAATAGTTTATGAAAAGAAGTTGATGGAGAAGTTTTTTAATACCCTTGGATCAAAACCCGATTTTGTGGTGTATAAATATGATTCAGTGAAAAAAGCTTTGGAATATGGGGCTGTTGATACTTTGCTTTTATCTAAAGATTATGATAAAAGTCTAATTCATGAGTTAAAAAAGATTTCAGATGGAAATGGGACTAAAATAGAGATGGTGTCTACAGATACAGAAGAAGGAAAACAATTTTTCCAATTGTCTGGTGTTGGGGCTTTACTAAGATATAAGCTTTAAAATATTTTTATTATTTTGTTGGGGATTATTGAAGAATCCTTACAATGATATACTTTGTGAGTTAATTGATTGAAAAAACCTTTTAATTTTAGATTATTTTCTTGGATTAATATTTTATTTTCTTTATTTATTTTTAACTGGGGAGGTTTGAAAGCAGTTAGGGATAAGTTAAAACAACTTTCAAATTCTGAAATACCAAAATCTAAATCTTCCTGAGAAATATCTTTGTATAAGAACTCTCTATATGTATGGTTTATCCCATGAAGGTAAAGTGTTTTGTTTAATGAGAATATATATTGACACCATTCTTTATCTTGTGATATAGGGGTATTATTATAGTTTGGCACAACATAAAGTATTTTGGGGTTGTACTTTTCTATTTCTGGACAATGAATTCCTGGAGTTACGTCATCAATCTCTGTAGGATTTATTAATCTTATAATGAATAATAATATTAAAAGAGCTAAAATTGAAAAAAATATTGTTTTTTTTATATTCCCTCTTTTTTTCATGCATTTGAAAGAAATTTTGTTATTAAATAATTATTGATAATGCTTTAATACCTTAAATTTTAATATATTCTATGGAGCTATCTATAATATTTCCAGCATATAATGAAGAAAAAAGAATATTGCCTGTATTGGATAGATACTATTATTTTTTTAAAGATAAGCTAGATAGCTTATTTGAATTTGTAATTATCCCTAATAACTGTTCGGATAATACTCTGAAATTTGTTGAGAATTTTTCTAGAGGTAAAAAAAATATTATTATAAGGAATATGCCTTATAATGTAGGTAAGGGTGGTGCTATTCTTGAGGGTTTTAAATTAGCTAATGGAGATTTAATAGGATTTGTTGATTCAGACGAGAGCACATCTCCAGAAGAATTTTATAAATTATATAAAAATATGGGGAATTTTAAAGGAATTATCGCTTCAAGAAGGATGAAAAGATCTTTAGTTTCTCCTAGGAGAGATATATATAAAAGATTTAGTAGCTTCTTGTTTAATATTTTTGTTAGATTATTTTTTGGATTAAATTTTAGAGATACTCAATGCGGGGCAAAGATATTCAGAAGAGAAGTAATAATAAAATTTGTTCCTATTTCTATGTTAAATGATTGGGCATTTGATATTGATTTATTGTATTTCTGTAAGAGAAATAAATATCCTATTTTAGAATTTCCCATTTCCTGGAAAGATAGTTCTCATTCTCATTTAACAACTTTTCAAGGTGTCAAATCTGTTTTATTTTTAATAAAATATAGATTATTCTTTAAATACCCAAAACATTAATCCCAAGAAACTTATTGGTATTGAGACTATTAATCCAGAAATTGCAGCAATATTTGCTGAGAGTAATGAATCATTTAGCAAAGATAATACTATCTTACCTGTTAGGACGTTTGCTCCCATTGAGATCGCATAAAGAATTAGGAATTTTGTTATTTGTTTAGGTATCTTTCCTTTCTTTGCTTTAAAAGTTATATTTCTGTTGGATGTGAAGTTGAATAGAATAGATACGATTATTCCTCCCATTCTTGAGAGAACAAAAGCAGAGGATAATATGAAAAAGATATTAAAGAATAAAAGGTCTATTAGTGTGGCTATACCTCCTGTTACCCCAAAAAAGAAAATTTTTTTTAATACACTTGATGTTTTTTTGTTCATATAGTATTTTTTCATCTTAACTTTTATAAACTGGCAAGCTTTTTAATAGTTATGAAGAAATGGCTTAAGGATAATTATCTTTTTTTGATTGTAGTTTTTCTTGTTGCCTTTTTGCTATTTTTTAATCCAGCATTATCCAGAGAACCTCTAGGATTGGATACTCTTGGACATTTAAGTAAAGTATCTTACATTTTTGAATATCCTTTTTCTAACTGGGATATGTCCTGGTATTCAGGTACTTTATTTCTTAAGCTATATCCTCCTTTATTTTATTATCTAGTTGCATTTTTCTCTATAGTCTTTTCAAATATCTTTTTTGCATCTAATCTTCTTTGCTTTCTTAGTTTATTGTTGACCATATTTGGTATTTACTTAATTGTTGAGTATTTAACAAAAAGAAGATGGATTTCATTTTTTTGTTCTCTTAGTTTTTTGACGGTTATTAGTTTATCTTATTACTGGATATCTGCGGGGAATCTTCCTTATTTTTTTGCATTATTTACTATTCCCTTTTCTCTTTATTTCTTGGAGCGTTCAATTAGAGAAAGGAAAAAGAAATTTCTTGTTATGTATTCTTTATTTTTTTGCATTGGAATACTAACGCATGTTGTTGTTGGTTTTATAATAGGTATCTCTATGGTTATCCGTATCTTTTTGGAAGGGTTTCGTTTTGATAATTTTAAAAAAATTTTAATATATGGGGGAGTACCGGTTTTGCTAGCAGGATTCTGGTTTTTCCCATTTGTTTTAAATCACACTTCCTTAACAGGATATGAAGGTTATGTTCCAAATCTTCTGCAACCATTTGGATTTAATGATTTTTTTGCATGGGGTTTACAAGCAGGGGGAATAGGAATTTTCTTTTTTCTATTTTTGTTTGTATCTTTAATTTCTTTGATATCTTTTTCCAATCTTAAAAAAGATAAAAATATTTTATTTTATTTTATATTTTCTCTCGTTTTATTGTTTCTGTTTTTTGGAGGATTAGGTAAACATTATCCTTATGGGGTAGATGCAGTTAGATTTGTTCTCCCTCTGTCTATTTTTATTGTTATCTTTGTTGGATTAATTATAAATAAATTTAAATTTAATTGTAATAAAGTATTCATTATTTTTTTAACTTTGATATCAATATCAGGATTATATTGGAACTATAACATTATAAATAATAATTTTGATAATTATTCTTATTTCGATGAATCAAGCAGATACAAAATATTTAGTAATATACTTGATGAAGGGTTTCCTCCTGAAGATGAGTTTCAAAATTATAGATTTGGGACATCCAAATTTATCTTCTCTGAAAATCTTAATTATTTTATGCCCAGTGTTCCACAGACATTTGGTTACCAGGATGTAGGGATGTTGAATTCTCCGAGATACTATGATATGCGTTGGAATATCTTTATCTCAGAAGATATTGAGGATTCTATATATTGGCTTGATTGGTTTGGGATAAAGTATTTTGAGATTGAAAACTCTGATTCAAGCGATAAATTTCTAAATGATTCTCGTTTTGAGATGATTATGGATTATTCTGGAGGGTATAACTTTAAGATGTATGAGTATAAAGACGCTAAACCAATCATTGCTTTAACAGATAATCTTAACGAAGGGGTTCATGGGGATTTAAAAGAGTTTAACTATTCTAGGTCAAGTCCAGATACATTGATGATATCTTATAATTCCTCTGATAAAGATGATGTCGTTTTGTTTAAGGAATTTTATTATAAAAATTGGGGAGCAAGAGAATTACCTTCAGGTGAGATGTTAGAGGTTAAAGAGGTTGGTCCAGGTTTTATGGGAGTTTATCCTTCAGAAGGCTCTGAGGGAGTTGTTTTTTATTATAGAAAGGGTATTTTTGATTATCTCTCCATTTTCTTAAGTTTAGTTGGGGTATTTTTTCTGATAAAATTGAGCAAGAATAATTTATGAATAACTTAATTTTATAAACTTAAAGTTATTCCCTCCTTAATGCCTACAAGTAAAACAATAAAAGAGATAGATGAAGCTAAGGAAAAAGAAGATTTGAAGATTCTTGAAGCTGTTTTTTTCATATCTGGGCGATTTTTGAACATGCAAGAGCTTATCTCTTTGAGCGATTTAAATCCAATAATAATTGGGGACTTAATTGAAAGATTGAAAGACAAGTATAACAAAGAAGAGTCAGCCCTAGAAATTGTTGAGAAGAATGGTCTTTGGAAAATGGATGTAAGGCAGGAATATTCACATATAATTAATAAACTTGCAACTGGGAGTGCTGAATTCACAAAGGCTGAACAAGAAACACTTGCAATAATTGCTTATAAACATCCAATAAAACAATCAGTAATAATAAAAATAAGAGGGAATAAAGCATATGATCATATTAAAAAATTCTCTGATTTGGGATTAATTAAAAAGAAAAAAATAGGGCATACTCATGAATTGAGCCTTAGCGAGGATTTTTATGATTATTTTAGTATCTCTGAAAGCGATAGAACAAATGTCCCTGGATTGAGTAAACAAATTGATGAGGAGATTGAAAATGCTGAGAGGGAAGTTGAGGCAGAAGAAGCAGAGGGAAAATTTGATGAAGAGAATAACCATATTGATGTAATTGAAGATAAAGAGGATGTTAAAACAGAAGAAGACGACGAGGAATATACAAAAGGGGTTCTAGGGAAAGAAGAGGATTCTATTGAGGAGCTTAGGAAGATTGCAGGAGAGGACGAAGAAGAAAAAGAAGATTAATTTTATTACAATAATACTTAAAAGAGCAATTTTATTGATAAAATAATGGATGGGATTACAGTTATTTATCTGGTTTACATGTTTATAGCATTTTATTTTCTATTTTTATTTATCATAATATATATTCAAAATAAAAAGCAATTCCTTTATTATCCAAGACCAAATAAAAACTATTCTTTAAGTATTGTAATTCCCTGTTATAATGAAGGAAAAACTATCGAAGCTACTGTTAAATCTGTTCTTGATTCTGGATACAAGAATCTTAAGAAAGTTATTGTGGTTGATGATTGTTCAAAAGACGACTCTTATGAGATAATTAAAAATCTTGAAAAGAAGTATTCCAAAGTTATGGCAGTACAAACTCCAAAAAATACGGGATGTGCAGCAGGTTCAAAGAATTATGGGGCTAAGTTTGTGGATACAGAGCTTATTGGGTTTAGTGATGGAGACTCATTTATAGAGAAAGGTTCAATAGATAAAGTTGTGGGCTTTTTTAATGATAAACGCATAGGGAGTGTTACATGTTCTGTTCTTGTTGAAAATAGAAACAATTTTTTAGAGCGAGTCCAATCTATAGAATATAAGGTTATAAAATTTTCAAGGAAACTTCTTGAATTTATTGATTCAATTTATGTTACTCCTGGTCCATTAGGGATATTTAGAAAAAGTGCATTTGATGAGATAGGGGGTTTTGATGAAAAAAATTTAACTGAAGATATTGAGATAACCTGGCATCTTCAAGCAGCAGGTTATAAAGTTAAGATGTCTGTTCCTGCTAGGGCATATTCTATTGCTCCCTCAAATATGAGAGATTGGTTTAAACAAAGGAACAGATGGAATATTGGAGGTTTACAAACGATTGCAAAATACAATAAAGATTGGTTCAAAAAAGGGATGCTTGGAAATTTTATACTTCCCTTCTTCGTTTTTTCATGGCTTATAGGGTTATTTGGATTGGGCGTTCTTGTTTATAGAATACTCAGAATAGTTATACTTAGAGCATTTTCAACAACTTATTCAATACAGACACAAACAGCACTTATACGTTTTGAGGATATAAGTTTAATGCCAAATATCCTTGTATTTTTTGGCTTAACAATATTCTTTCTTAGTTTATGGTTCACTTTTCTTGCATTAGTGAATATGAAGGAAGACAAGCATAAAAGAGAGAATTTCTTTGTTATTGGTTTTTATATGATTTTCTATGTTCTTATATATCCGATAATTTTAATAAGTTCAGCTTACAAATTTTTAAGAGGACATAGAAAATGGTAGATATACTAACTAGTAGAAAAAGAGTATTTTGGGAAGCTTTGCTTCTAACTGTTGTAGTTTTTGTCCTTGGACTTTTGATAGGAATAGGGTACGAGATGACAAAATCTTCTGAGATGAACGATTATTATATTGCATCTGAACTTTCACTGATGGATGTTTTTGCATTAAATTCACTTATGACTCTTGGTTCAGAGAGTTGCGATTCTCTTATGAATGCAAATTTAGCTTTTGCAGATAAAATTTATAATGAAGCTGTCGTCTTAGAGAAGTATGAGTCTGTGGGAAAGGTTACAAAGGAGATGGAAATTGTTCACAAGAGATATGATGTTTTAAGGACTTTCTTGTGGATAAATACTATAAAAACATCCGAGACTTGTGAAAGGGATTATTCTACTGTTGTATATTTGTATGAGTATTTCTCTGAAGATTTGGCTCAAAAGGCGAGACAAAATGTCTGGTCAAAGATTCTTTCTGATTTAAAAGATAATGAAGGAAATAATATTCTTTTAATACCAATTGCAGCAGATAGTAACCTAACCTCTTTAGATTCTTTAATCTCTAAATTTAATATAACACAATATCCAGTGGTAATTATAGACGAAAAGCAGGTAGTTCGTGATTTAAGTTCCGTCGAAGAACTTGAAAGATATATAAATTAGTTAAATTTTTATGAATTTTTAATAATACAAATATTAAAAAAGGGAACATAACTCAATTTTTTATGGCAGAGTGCTATAGATGCGGTATTTCTGATGAAAGAGAACGGTTGTTCGACGCTATTTCAAATAAAGGGCTTATTAAGATATGTAGAAGGTGCTCTGAAGATGAGGGTTTGCCACTTATTCAGCCTGTAGATCTCAATAAACCTGAAAAAAGTAAAACAGTCTATGAAAGACTTTCTGCAATGGCTAATCTTGATCCAGAGAAACATAAGATGATGCTTTTGGAGAAATCAAGAGAGAATTCTCTCAATAAGTATAAGCAGGATAGGGAAAGAAGGGCTCAGGAGAGTAATTTAAGGGGAATAGTTAATGCTAATTATGATAAGAAAAAATCCCAACCCAGAAAGGATTTAGTCCCTAATTTTCATTGGGTTATTATGAGAGCCAGAAGATCTAAAAAACTTACTCAGAAACAATTAGCAGAACATATTGGGGAGCCTGAAGCTTTAGTAATAAGTGCTGAAAGTGGGATTATTTTAGCAAATTCAGATAGTCTTGTTAGAAAATTAGAGAATTATCTTGGAGTTAAGCTAAGAAATCAAGAGAGTCCATATTCTTCAGAAGATTTAACAAAAAAGGAAATGATGGAAAAGTTAGAGAGAGAGGGGAAATTTGATAGTACAATTACTGAAAAATTAACAATTTCTGATTTAAAGGAGATGGATGAGGAAAAGGGTAAAGGAAATTCTAAAGGCTTTTTTTCTTTTTTGAAAAGGAAAAAGAAAACTCCTGAAGTGGAATCTGAGGTTGAAGTTTCTGAAGTTAAAGAGGATATATCAAAAGACGAATAATTTAATCAGTTTTTTACAAATAAAACCCAATAGAAAACCTTTTTAAACTGATTTTATTGTAAACTATAATGGAAATGAACATTCTTAAAGATTCGAAGGAAGAGATTGAAGTTGAGATTGAGAGTTTAACTTTAGTTGAAATATTGAGGGTTTACCTTAATAAGGACACTTCTGTTACATTTGCTGCATGGAAGAGAGAACATCCTACAAAAAATCCAATTTTGGCTGTGAAGACAAAAGGGAAAACTCCGAAGAAGGCAATAAACGATGCTATCGTTTCAATAACGAAGGATTTGGAAAAAATAGAAACAGACTTTAAGAAGTTGAAGTGAGATTATACTTTTCTTTTGAATAATAATCCTTATTAATCACTTGTTTGATTTATTTCTATGAAAACTGAGAAAATATCTACAGGAAGTTATGATTTGAATACCTGGCTTTATGGAGGGTATGAAAAAGACATAATTACTATGATTGCCGGTCCTCCTGGGTGTGGTAAAACTAATTTTGTTATACTCGCTTCGTGTAGTCAATCTAAGAAAGGAAATAAAGTCATTTTCGTTGACACAGAAGGAGGATTTAGTGCTGAAAGAGTAAAGCAAATTGTTGGGCAGGAAAATCATGAGAAAGTTCTTGAAAATATTCTTCTCTTAAGACCCACCAATTTTGAAGAACAGAAGAAAGATTTTTCTAAATTACTGGCTTTTGTAAAAAAAGGAGATGTCGGTTTAATTGTTGTTGATGGTATGGCTATGTTGTACAGGCTTGAAATTGGAGAGGCACATAATTCGGACGATGAAAATAAAGTGAGAGAGGTTAATAGAGAGGTTGCCAGACAGATGAGAGTATTTGCAGAGATTTCAAGAAAGCAGAATATCCCCATCTTAATCACAAATCAGGTGTATATGGAGTTTCTTAACGAGGAAGATTTTAAGAAAGGAGTGGAGAGAAATACAAATATCGTTGGAGGAGATTTATTCAAATACTGGAGTAAATGTATTATTGAGCTAAAAAATGATGGGGGTAAGAGAAAAGCTATTCTTCTTAAACACCGTAATTTACCTCAGAAGGAGATAGGGTTTATTATAAAAAATGAGGGGATATTTAAGAAAGGTTGGATATAATATCACTTTTTGTTTTCTTTATTTTTTCTTTCAGAACGTACAAATAATATAATCATTCCCAAAATAAATAGTCCTATTCCAATCAGGTTTGATGTTGTAAATGGGGAGTTGGATATAACATTTCCTGTTATTTTACCCGATAAAAATATGAACGAAAAGAAAAATGTTAAGAATGCAAGTATTAAATTAAACATCCCGTCCAGTGACATTCTTCTTTGCTTTTCTTCTGCTTGTTTTTCTTTTTCAAATTCTTTTGCTTTATTATAATGAGTTCTTGCACTTACTGGTTCGTTATATGCCATTTCCACATCTCCTATGCTTCTCCAGAGAGCCTTGGCTTTGTTTTCTATTCCTGCTTTATTATAATATTCTGCAGCATTTTCTAAATCTTGTTTTTTAAGATATAAATCTGCTAATGTTTCGTAGTATGCCTTTTTTTCATTGAATTTGAGCATATTTGCCTTTGGTTCTATGGATTTTAGGTATTTTATTTTTTCTGAAGTTGTTTTAAATTTCTCCAATTTGTTCGTAATTTGTCCTTTTGTCATCTCTTTTTTAGGTTCTTTTGTCATATTTTAATTATCCTTTTTTAGTTTAAATACATTATGTATTTTTTGGGGTATATTTGTTGTAATTTATTAAGTAGTTACAAATCCATTTAAACTAAATCTATATAAAACTGGTTATGGAAGGAAATATAAGATTTGAATCAATAAGAAAAGTAGCTGATATAGGATTTAAGGTTAAAGATTTTAGTAAGATATCAAAGGTAGATTCAATATCTCCTCCAAGTGTCTTTATAGGTTCTAAGCTAAAGTATCCTCTGGTAAATGTAGGAATTCTTAGCCCATTAAATAAGGATGAAAATTCTTGGTTATATGATGATGCAAAATACTGGGCAGATAATAATCTAAATATAGAGGAGGTAATGAGTTTAAGAAACGGACTTCTTAATTCTAGGTTCCAGGCTAAAGTTAGTGATATAAGGCTTAACAAGAAATTTGTAGAAATTGCAAAAGATGTTGCAATCTCCTCAAAACAGGTAGATATCGAAGTTGAGTTGAAAAACAGACTTATTGTGGGAAGAGAAAAGGATAAAATTTTAACTCCCCATGGTATGCGGGCTGGATTAAAGAATGTTGAGATAACCGGGAATGTTAAGATTGATAAGAAAGTTGATAAGGTTATTAATGATGAGATTAAAGCATCTGAGGGTATAGAGTATTTGTATAAAAATGAGTTTAATGAGTATACTTTGAGCAAGATATTGAGTGTGGGAGTTATGGGTCTTAAGAAAAATAAAAAACTAGTCCCTACGAGATGGAGTATTACTGCTACAGATGATATGCTCGGAAAACAATTTCTCAAAAATGTTAGAAATTATCCTTGGATAGAAAACTATGAACTTTTTTATGGAGAATTTATGGGCAATCAATATCTTCTTATAATGTTTCCGAGCGTATGGAGTTATGAATTATTTGAGATGTATCTCCCACATAGTTCCTGGAATCCAGGACAGGATATAAAAGCGTCTACAGATATAGAAGGGTATCATGGAAGAAAGAATTATGCATTTGACACCGCAGGAGGATATTATGCTTCAAGATTTGCAGTTCTTGAGTATTTAAATTCTATAAAAAGGCAGGCTAGTGTAATCGCCTTAAGAGTCGAAACACCTAGTTATTGGGCTGCTTTGGGAGTCTGGGTAGTAAGAGAGTCTGTTAAAAAAGCATTAAGAAGATCAATGAGGTTTACTTCAAGAGAAGAACTTATTGAAAGTGTAAAAAAGATTGGAAAAATTAAATATAATTTTGATTTTTCGGAGATTCTTAATAAGAGTAAATTGTTGAGAGAAAAGAAAGAACAGAGAAGTTTGAATGATTTTGTAAAGATATAATTATTCTTCTTTTGGTTCAGAGTTTAATTCTTCTTTTTTTGCTGCTGATTTTTCTGCCCACTCTTTGTTTGTTGGACATTGAGGGTTGAAGCAGAAAGTCCAGGGTTTTTTCCCCTTAGAGAGTCTCATTAACATTGGCCAATTACACTCTTCACAATTTTTCTCTGCTTTTTTTATCTGTCCATTGGGGGGAAGACTATATGTATTTTTACAATCGGGGTATGCATTGCAACTAACAAAGAATCTCCTAGTTTTTTTTGAGTAGTTTATGGATAAGTCTCCCTTTCCACACTTTGGACATCTTATTAGAGCATTTTCTCTTTTTTGCTGTTCTCTGTATTCAATGTTTGCATCAATTAGTTCTTGCCCTATTTTGTTTTTATGCTTTTCAAAATCCTTGGATATGTTTGTTATTGTTACTTTTGCTTTTTCAATTATGTCTTCTTCTTTTTTTTCTTGTTTCTTTTTATCATGCATTCTTTGAATATTATCCGTCTCCAATTCAAAATCCCTGGTTAGTTTTTCGTCTATTATTATTGGGGAGTATTTGTCCAAGGTATTTATTAGAGATATTCCCAAGGGAGTTGCCTGTATACTCTGCCCTTCAACATATCCTCTATCATATAATGTTTCAACAATTGAAGAACGAGTTGCTTTAGTTCCAAGATTTCTTTTTTCAAGTTCGGAAATTATTGATGCCGGAGAAAATCTTTTTGGAGGTTGAGTTTCCTTTTGCTCTATTCTTGAATCAATTATATCCCCTTTTCCTTCCATATCAGGAATTTCTTCTTCTTTTAACTTACTTGGATATATCTCCAACCAAGACTTTTTAGATATAGATTGTCCTTTTCTTGAGAATACGAGGGCGTTATATGTAGCCTTTACAGTTTTGTTGTCAATTATTGCATCTTCACAGAAAAGGCTTAGAAATCTTTTTACAATTAATTTGTAGATTTTATCTTCATCTCCAGAGAGTATTTGGGTATTTCCTGTGGGGTATATTGAAGGATGTGCTGGGTCTGTTTTATTTCCTTCTATTGGTTTTTCTCTTTTTATTAGTTTTTCAGCTTTGAAATCTTTAGCCAATTTCTTTAAAATCTCTTGATATCCAATTGACTCTGGAAGTTTTTGTGAAGATGTTCTTGGGTAAGATATTAATCCTGCTAAGTAAAGGGATTGTGCTATTTGTAGTGTTTTCGAGGGAGTTATTCCGTAGAATTTATATGCTTCCGTCTGAAGAGTAGTTAAATTAAATGGAGAGGGAGGAGGAACTTGTTCTTGTTTTTTTATCGTTTCAAGTGAAACTTCTTTTCCTTTTAAATTTTCAAATTCTTTTAATTGGTTTTTATTGAATATATCTTTTATGTATTTTAGCTCTAATTTATTTTTCTTATTTGACACTGTTATAAATATCTGCCAATAGGGTTTGGGTTTAAACGCTAATATTTCTTTTTCTTTTTTTACTATTAGATTTAATGCAGGACCTTGTACTCTTCCCACGGACATTATTTTAAATTTTCCTGTTGTTTTTATGGCGTTCATTAATGCTCTTGAGAGATTTATACCATAAAACCAATCTAAATAGTGGCGAGTTTCTCCTGCTATTGCCTGTCCCCAGTTTATACTTTGGGATTTTTTTTCGTATGCCTGTTCAAGTTCTGTTTTGGTGAGAGTTGAGAATTTCATACGAGAAGCATCCTGTTGATTGCAAATATATCTTATTATATTTAGACCTATGACTTCTCCTTCTATATCATAGTCTGTAGCTACTGTTATAGATGATGATTCTTTTGCAAGTCTGAGTATAGAGTCGTAATATCTTTTTGTGAAGTCTCCACGTTTTGCCAAGAAATTAGGTATCCAAGATATGTCAAATACAGGTATTTGGTATCCTCCATTTTTTTGTTTTAGGGTAAATAAATGCCCTACTGCACATGCTACCAGTATTTTTTTGTTTCCTCTTTTAAGTTCATAATATGGAACTTTATTGAAATTTTTTTGAGTGGGAGTTCCTAGGGCACTTGCAATTTTTAATGCTGCCTGGGGTTTCTCTGTTATAATTAATTCATATCCCTTTTCTTTTAATTTTATTTTTGGGTGAGAGTATTCTTCTGCTTTTTTGGATTTTTTTACTTTCTTTTTTAATACGGTAAATTTCTCTATTTTTTCTATCTGCTTTTTTGGAGGTTTCTTATGATTTTTTTTAATTGTTCTTTTGCCTATACTTTCTATTACTTCTTTTGGTATCTCTTTTACCCGTTTTTCTGTTATATTTTTTAGGATATTTTCCTTTGACAAGGGATTTTTTACTTCTTTTTCTGTTGCATACTTCAAATCAGATTTATCAACCCTGAAATTTCCCTCTACAGCTAACTCTTCTTTTGTCTTTTCTTGTTTTTTCTTTATTGCCATATTTATTGTTTTGTTAGAATTAGTGTGTTTTTTGTGTTTTTATAAATTTTGTGTGTTTATATTTCAAAGATTATTGGTTTTCTTCCCACGTGAAATACATTTGTTTTTCCTATTTTCTCTTGTAATCCCCCTGCTTCATGTATATGGGCTGAGATTAAAACATCTGGCTTAAATTCTTTCAGGGCTTTTTGAATCGCCTTTGAACCAGGAAAACCAGAGAATTCTGCGACGCTTCCCTTTGGATGTGCATGAGTAACCATTATTTTCTTTTTTATATCTTTTACTTTTTCATTTCCTTTCTTTAACATCTTGAATATTTCTTCATCTTCTATAAAAAATGGTCCTGTAGAGGGTTCATATCCCGAACCAAAGATTCCAAGATCCCCTTTTCTTATAGAATATCCATGTACATGTCTTGTTCCTTGATAAATTTGGGTTAGTGTATTTATTGTAGACATTGTTTCATGATTTCCAGGTATCAATACAACTTCTTTTTTCTCTTTTACAAATGGTCCTATTAAATTTTTTGTTGATTGTTCTAAAAATGTTAAATCTCCTGCAATAATAACTAAATCTACATCTTCCTCCTTTGCTTTTTTTACTAATTTTTCAACAAATTTTGTATCTCCGTGGATATCTCCTATTGCAAGAATCTTTGTTTTTCTGTTTTTATCTTTATTTTCCATTATTAATAAAATAAGAAATGGTTAATAAATTTTTATTAAAATTAAATGTTTAAATTTTCATCAAAATTATGTAGTGAATATATACATTACAAAACATTTAAAAGGATGATATTGTCTGGATATATACTTTAAATAAGACACCTCTATAAAATGGAACAAGAAATCAAAGACAATTTCGATATCTTTTTCAGAAGGAAGCCAGCTTTAATGCTTGTTTCTTTGAAGAAGAATACCAGAATGAGGTACGGTAGTATTTTGGCTAAAGAAGTGGATTGCACTTACAGCCATGCAGTGAAAATTCTGCAGACTTTAGAAGAACTTAAGTTGGTGGATTTTGAAAAAAAGGGGCGAATAAAGGTGATAAAACTAACTAAGAAGGGAATTGAAGTCGCAGAGGCTATTGAAAATATTCAAAAGCTTATAAGATAAAGTTGCAGTGAGGTGATTGCTGACCGCCCCAATTCAGGAAGGAATGAAACTCAAATAATTTTATTTGAAATAATAGCAATTTTTATTAACTCTTTTTCTTTTTTTTATTCATGGTTAGCGGTAGTTATAAAGGAATAAAATTTCCTCCTTTAACGAATAAGGAAATAGAAGAGAAATATAAAGAGGCTGAAGAGGAAATGCAGGAAGTTTTGGAGTGGAAAAAAGAAGAGGAAGTCAGACTTAATGATAAGAAATCAAAACCTCAGGCAATAAGTGCAGCCAAAAGAGCTCTTGTCAAGGTTGAGAGAAGAATAAATACAGTTAATGGAAATCTTTTATACTGGAGATTAAGAAAACAAGGAAAAAGTCATTTCTATGCAAATCTTGAAAGAAATGAGTATTGGGATAAACTGAAGAATGGAAATTCTGATGAAGAGAGTGAAGAAGATAATTAATATATTATATTATAACAATACTTATTAATAATTCTAAAGAAATTAAGATTATGAAAAAATATGTTTATGAGGTTCCTGTTATTTCTCCAAGAGAAAATTCTTCTTTTGGAAGCACTTATAATTTTAATGTTATTCTTGATGGAAATCTTGGTTTATTAGCAAGAAAAAAAGAGATTAGTGAACATACATATAATGTCTTTAAAGAAGAAGGAATTGAGATAGTTAAATCTTATTTATCTTATATGAACAAAAAATATAATAAAATGCCTTACCAGTTTGCAGAAGGAAGTTGGTTGGTTCGTGCAATATGTGTCCCAGGCGATGCATGTGATTTATCATTAAATGAAATGAGTATTAGGGATTTTTTAAGTGAGCATTGGGAAAAATTAAAGAATAGAAAAGAGCCTCCTATTTGGGTAGATTATACGGGGCATAATGTAGATAGTATCAATCAGGCAAGATGTTTAAGAGAATTGTTTTTGTATTGGGCAAATGCAGCCAATACTTGTTTAAATAGTAATTAAGAAGTTTTTTAAATAAAATTATTCTATGTTTTTTGTATTAAATTTAACCAGATGACTCCGTAGCTCAGCCTGGTTAGAGCACTAGACTCTTAATCTAGGTGTCGTGGGTTCAAATCCCATCGGGGTCATTTTACTTCTTTTAGAATTATCTTTTATCTATATTCTCTCCAAGTGTGGTTGCACTTGGTGCATTTGAAGAATTTTGTTTCTGCTTCATCTCCTGCACGGGTTTGGATTGTCCAGAAGTATGCTTTGTCATTTCCACAATTTTTACACTTCTCGACAACGATAGGTAGAGTATTCATTTCTTTTTTAATAACAGCAACTTTGTTCTTTTCTTCAATTTTTTCAGATGTTTTAATCTTTAACTTTTCTTTTGTAGAATAATCACACCTAGCACATCCATAGTTTTTTCTCTTTTGAATCAAGACTGCTCCGCATTTAGGACAAAACTCCATTGTTATATTCTTACTCTCCTTTAGCTTTATTTTTGTTTAAATTTAGTTTGTTTATAAAACTTCGTATTTATTCTGTACTTATATTCCTGATTCATTACAAAATCCTTTTTCATATTCTGGTCTCAGACGTTCGTAGAAAATAAGTTTTGCCCAACCAACTGCAGGTAACAGGTTTAAAACTGCTTTTCCTACTAATTGATCTTCGCTTATCTTTGTTTCAATGCTTAGTTGCCCTTCATTGTTATCTCCTATTGTAGAAAAAACATATTTTCCATTTTCCTGAGTTATATCTATTACTCTATGTATTATAGGATTTTTCTGATTTGAATTGAAAATTATTACATCACCAACTTCCAACTTCTCAGGTTTTGCCCTTACAATAAATATAATATCTCCTTTGCTAAATCCTCTCTTCAAAGTAAACTCTTTAAATTCTGTTTTTTCTATATCAAAGTTTTGGTACTTTATTTCATGTCTTTCCCACCAACTATCAAAGTTCCCTAGCATATTTCCAGAATGGTACATACTACATGATTCTACAATTGCAAGCGGCAAGGAAGTTCCTGTTACAAGGTTTAACAGAGGGAAAAATATAAACTTTATAACAATAAATATGAATACAAGTGATATCAACCATCCTTTGAAACTATCATCTTTCCAGACAATTTCCCAAAACTTTTTTATTGATTTTTTGAATCTGCATTTAGAATCACCTTCCTTTTTCATTAGATTAAGGATGAATAAAGGTTTTTAAAATGTTAGTTTAATTACAAAAGATTTAAATAGTGTATATTATTAGGTGTATACGTAAGGTGTATACAAAACCTCTTTTCAACCCTGCCACACTCAGGGAAAAACCCCTGTTTGTGTGGCTTTATGTTAATAATAAAAAATGACAAAAGACATATTTGATAACACAATTTTATGTAATAAATGTGGAAGAAAGATGAAGAAGGCTCAGATATCTAAGAATGGATTTATTTTACGTGCTTTGGTTTGTCCTAATGAATCTTGTGGTGAAAAATTAATTCATCCTGTTGATGAACAAGAATACAACAAATTTATAAATCTAAAAAACAAGGAATTCAAAGTCAAAATGAGATTGGTTGGTAACAGTTATGCTGTTTCAATTCCCAAGGAGATAGTCTCATTTATGAACGAACAGGAAAAGATAATGAATGATATGGTAAGATTATGTTTTGAGGATCTTGGGAGGGTTAGTTTGAATTTTGGAAATGATTTAGGGGGAAATTCAAGAGTTATCAAATCCAGAGAGTATAAAGTGATTAAAAACAATAAACCTGTTTTACACACAAAACAATTTTATGATTCAGCAAATCCTGAGAACATCAGAAAAATAATAATTAAAGAAGATGAAGAATAGAATAAAATGACAAGAAAAACAATTCAATTAAAAGTTGTAGAGGCATTGCAAGATGATGCATATAAAGGAATAGCCAGAATAGATGCAGAATTAATGAAAGAATTAGAATTGAAGAGAGGAGATGTTATAACAATTAAGGGAAATAGAGAAACTGTTGCAATAGTTGATAGATCTTATCCTGCTGATGTTGGAGAGGGAATAATAAGGATAGATGGTATATTGAGGAAAAATGCCAAGACAGGTATAGGAGAAGTTGTTTCTATTTCAAAGGGGGAGATAAAAGAAGCAAAGAAGATAATGATTGCTCCTGCTCAGAAGGGGATAATGGTTCAGGGAGATCCTCAAGGATTAAGAAATGGTTTGCTTGGGAGAGTTGTTGTTAAAGGAGATATTGTTGTTTTGGGAGGGGTTCAAAGAAGAAAAGATTTAATGTCTGAGGAGTTTGGAGATTTAGAAGATGTTTTTGGAAATTTAAACGAATTATTTGGAGGGATGGGATTTGGCAATTTAGGTGGAAGAATATCTCAGATTAAATTTTTGGTTGTTAATGTTAATCCTAATCAGCCTGTAAGAATAACGGAGAATACTGAAGTTACTTTAAACTCAAAGGCAGTTGAGATTACAGAAGATAATATCCCCGAGATAAATTATGAAGATATAGGAGGATTAGGAGACGAGATAAAAAAGATTAGAGAAATGGTTGAAATCCCAATGAAACATCCCGAAATATTTGAAAGATTGGGGATTGTTCCTCCAAAGGGAGTTTTGTTACATGGACCTCCAGGAACAGGAAAAACTCTTTTGGCTAAAGCTGTTGCTAATGAATCTGAGTCAAATTTTATACTTTTAAACGGACCAGAGATAATGTCTAAGTTTTATGGGGAATCTGAAAAGAAAATAAGAGATATTTTTGAAGAAGCTGAAAAAACAGCTCCCACAATTATTTTCATAGATGAAATAGATGCAATTGCCCCCAAGAGAGAAGATGTTCAGGGAGAAGTTGAAAGAAGAGTTGTTTCCCAAATATTAACTATGATGGATGGGTTAAAAGGGAGAGGGAAGGTTATTGTTATCGGAGCAACAAATAGGGTTAATGCAATTGATCCTGCATTAAGAAGACCAGGAAGATTTGACAGAGAAATTGAAGTTGGAGTTCCTGATAAAGAGGGTAGGTTGCAAATTTTGAAAATTCATACTAGAGGAATGCCTTTAACTAAGACAGTCAAGCTTGAAGAGTTAGCTTCTTTAACTCATGGATTTGTAGGTGCAGATTTGGAATCTTTAGCAAAGGAAGCTGCAATGAATGTTCTTAGAAAATATTTGCCTCAGATGAAATTAGATGGAGAGGAACAAATACCTAAAGATGTTCTTGAAAAGTTAGTTATAGATCAGGAAGACTTTAGAGAGGCATTGAAAGTTGTAAGACCTAGTGCAATGAGAGAAGTTTTAGTTGAAACTCCAAATGTTAATTGGGAAGATGTTGGAGGATTAGAAGATATTAAACAAGAATTAAAAGAGGCTGTTGAATGGCCAATGAAATATCCTGAAAGTTTTACAAGAATGGGAATAAGGCCTTCAAGAGGTATATTATTATATGGTCCTCCTGGAACAGGAAAGACTTTACTTGCTAAAGCTGTTGCAAAAGAATCGGAAGCAAATTTCATTCAGGTTAAGGGGCCTTCTTTGTTGAGTATGTGGGTAGGAAAATCTGAAGAAGGAATGAGAAAAATCTTTGAGAGGGCAAGGCAAGTTGCTCCATGTGTTATCTTCTTTGATGAAATAGATTCTTTAGCAGGTAAGAGAGGAGTTGAGATGGGAACAAAAGTTACAGAGAGAGTTTTAAATCAAATGCTTGCTGAAATGGATGGATTAGAAGATTTGAAAGATATTTTAGTTATTGGAGCAACAAATAGACCAGATATGTTAGATCCTGCTTTGTTAAGACCGGGGAGATTTGATAAAATCCTTTTAGTTAATGCTCCTGATTCAAAAGGAAGATTGAACATTCTTAAAATACATACTGAAAAAATGCCTTTAGGAGATGGAAAAAAGCTATTTAGCGAAAAGGATAAAGAAACTTTCCTTAAGGAGTTATCTGAGAAAACGGAGGGATATACCGGTGCCGACTTAGAGTCATTTACAAGAGAAGCAGCTTTGCTTTCACTTAGAGAGTCAATTGAATCTAAATTTGTAACTGAGAAGCATTTTGAAGGTGCTATTAAGAAGGTTAAACCAAGTATAACTAAATCAGTTATTGATGCTTATAAGAAGATAGAGGAAAATTTCTTGAAGTCTGCAAAGAGTGCTGTTCCTGAGGCAAATAGTTATCTTGGGTAAATTGTTATTTCTATATAGTTACAACAATAGTAAGTTTTAAATATCTTTATAGGAGTAGTTCTTTATGGAAAATATATGCGTTTCAGTTGGAACAGGTATTGGGGGACAAAGAGAAATAACAAATTCTTTAGTGAGAGCAGGATACAAAGTTGAGTCTGCTGTAGAACAATGGCCAAGAGATTCCTGGGTTCATTTTAACGGAAAGTATATTGAAAGAGGAAGTATTGGGGCAGATGGAAATGTTTTTGGAGATGGAGGGAATGTTCAGGTGGGTAAGGATTTTGTAATAATTTCAGATAATGCAGTTTATTACCAGGATATAACAAGAAAATTAAAAGAAAGCTTCCCCGGAATTAATTTTAATGATTTGTATGAGAAACATAATTTTGTTTCTAAAAATTACGATCTTTTTTCAGATTTAGTTGCTAATTATGGTAACCAATTTTTTAAATCAAGGGTTCATGTTGCTCCCACAGGATATTATCAGGGAAAAATGGGTCAGACACATATTGACTTGTTTACTCTTCTAATGCCTAAATCAAAAATGTTAATTTTTGATAAATTTTTTGGAAATGATGCTAACTTAAAAAATCATTATAACATCATCTCTGAAAAGGAGAATCTAAAATTTATTGAGTATGATGGGAGTAAAGACGGAGTATGGTTCCCATTGAATTCACTTGTTCTTCCTAAAAACGGAAAAGATATAGTTGTAATTGACAATGCTTCAGTTTCATTAAAAAAACTTTTGAACAAGCAAGGTATAGAAACTATTTGTGTCAATATGCCTCAGATAAATTATCCGGCTGGGAAAATTAACTGCCAAACTAACACATACAATTTAACCGATAGAAGAATTATAAGACAAATAGAAAATTCTTTGTAATAGAATCAATTTATGCTGAGTTAATTTTCGCTTGTTGTTACAGTCTTCTTTCCGTTTTCTTCAATTAGTATTGTATCTTCTGCTTGCGAAACAATTCCTTTTCCTGACTCAATCAACTGTGGATATTGATGAAGATTTCCATTTTGTTCCAGTTGATTTAGTGCTACTAATGCTTTTGTACCAAATTGTTTTACTAACCATCTTGAACAGAAAGGGAGTTGGTTATATTCTTCTGCAATATATTCAAGTATCTCTCTTGCATTTGGATTTCTTATGTTTTTATAATCTATTAAAGAATAAATTCCCGAAGGTTTTCCATCTTTAACTTTTCCAGAACCATTTGTAGCAAATGGTTCTATTGCATATAAACCCGGGACGATTTTTGTTGTTCTATTATCATCTATATTGGGTATGCTTATCCCCGCATGCAAATCATACCTTTCTATTTGGTGTCCCGAAAGATTAATTATTGGTGAGAATCCATATGATTCTATTGTCTCCTGGACAATTTTTCCTATATTATTTGTGGGAGTTTTATTTTCAATTGTTTTCTTTGCTTCTTCAAGGGCTTTTTTTGAGGCCTCTATTAATTTTTTGTTTTGTTCTGAATTTTCTAAGTCAATGGAGAAAGAGGTATCCGAAATATATCCGTCTATATGTACACCCAAATCGACTTTTATTAGTCCGTGTGCTAGCGTTTCATCATCATGATAGGGGGTAGAATGAGCAGCAATTTCGTTAATGGATAAATTTGTTGGGAAGGCAGGTTTTCCTCCTAATTCAACAATTTTCCTTTCAATTTTCTCTGCTATATCAAGCAAAGATGTTCCTTTTTTTACAAATGGAGCAATATATTTTTTTACTTCTTGTGCAATTTCTCCTGCAAGAATTACTTTTTCCTTTTCCATCTTTCCCTTAGACTTCTTGTTTTTCTTTTGTATAACCACCTATTTATCCAATATGATATTGCAACTATTATATATAATATTAACAGGTAAACGCCTATTGTGTATTTTAGAACATTTCCAACAATCCCTGGTTCCTCTAATAATTTTAAAAACCAGAATGCTGTCCAAAGAAAGACCAATATTCCTGAAGTTACCCAGAGGATTTTTACTGTTTTGTTCATTTTACATCCATTTGCTTAATTTATCTTGGTTTTTCTTGTTTATTAATTCTTTTACATCTATATTAAATACTTGAAAAATGTTTTCAACAGCAGGCAGTAGCTGTCTCTCAAGATAATATTCTATGTTGTACTCTCCTTCCTCATGTAATAGTTTTACTTTTTCTCTTACAAGTTTAGATTTTTTATCTTTGGTCTCTGAAATATAATATTCTATTAAATCTCCTTCATTTATAGGCATTGAGTATTCCTTCATTTTCTTTGCCGCTATAACATGTGGAGAAATTGACTTGTAATCAGAGATTGATTTCTTTAGCTGGGTTCTTATTATTATCTCTTCTTTTTGTATTTTCCTTTCTTTTAACTTTTTTATTACTTCTTTAATGTAGTTTATTGCTTTTTTTTCATCTCCATCGTTTAAAATCATTCTTATTATCTTATCCTGTACTTCTCTTGCAAGATTACACCAATCTCTTCTTACTGTTTCAAATCCTCTTATTTTTATCTTTCCTTCTTCATCTATTAATGCATATTTCTTTTTTGCACCAAAATCTCCTGTTCTTTTTGTTACCCAGATGCCTCTTTTGAAAAAACCTTCCAAGTCCAACTCCATTATCCCTGGAAGTTCATTGTTTATCTTTTTTAATAGTTCTAGAGCTTGTTTTTTTGTTTTGCTTCCTAAAGTTACTGCTATACTATCTGTATCACTGTAAACTGGTTTGAATCCTTCATCTTCAAATATCTTTATTGCTTTCTGGATATTTTCTCTTGCAAAGTAAGCTGTTGAAGATGCAGCCTCAACAGAGTAATATCTTGCTCCAAAGAATCCCTGATATCCATAAGCGGCGTTTGCTATTAGTTTGAATGCATTGCTTCTGACTTTTAGTATTGGATTTGGATTTTTGTTATAATCGTCTTTGTATTTTCTTCTTTTCATTATTATTTCTTTTAAAAGTTCTGGAACAAACCCCGGATTTTTTGAAAAGTAAACTTTTTCATTTTGAAATTCTCCAGCATAAGAATTTTTTTTATCTTCTGTTTGAGTTGATTTTGAGAGATTATAAGTAACAATAACGCTCCCATACATACTTGAAAAATCGAAGAATGCAATATCTTCATATAATCCTGGCGTGGGTTGAAAAACAAATGCTCCCTGGTATTTTTCTCTGTTCCTTCTTTCCGATATTTCTGGATTGTATGGTTTTTTTTCTGGAATCTCATTGAACTTTTCTAAATTATGTATTACATAATCTTCAAAATTACTTGCCATGGTGCTTCTTGAAACATTAAATATAGGTTCCTTAGTTATTTTTGTTATCTCTTCCAAATCTGTCCAAATCTTTTCAAGAATTTTGTAAGTTAATTCGGAATCTTTAAGGTTATATTCATAGAATTTATCCCAGTCAACTTTCTTTTTTCTTGATTCTTCTAGAGGACTTAATTCTATTTTTCTTTCTCCCAGCAATTCGTTTGATACTTCATCCAAAGAAAGTGTTTCTGACTGGAGATATTGTGAGTATGCATTTTTTATGAAACGCAGTAAATCAATATGAACTATACCTTTTATCTTTCCTGTAAGAAGTACTCCCCTTGAAAAAATAGGTTGAGTATTATCAATCCCTAAATTTAATTTCATTCTTAGCTTCTCTGCCCTTGATTTTATATATGGTAAATCAAATCCATCAGAGAAATAACCCACCAATATATCTGGTGAGTATTTTTTTATTTCATTTACAAATCCTTCAAGCATCTCTTTTTCATCTTTGAATTTTTCAACAAATGTTTTTTTTGAGGATTCTTTAAAGGTTAATACTTTTTTGAAATTTTCCCCATACAAGGAAATCATTAGGATCTCTCCTTTTCCCAGTTCAAGTTCTTTAGCTTCTATATCATATGCAAGTACTTTTGGAGAGAACTTTATTTTACTTTTATCCTCTGCTATTTTCTTCAAGGATCTCAATTCTATACAAAAATCAACTTCAATAGAAGAATCAATTCCACCAAACTTGTCTGAGAGATGAAGCATTTCTCCTTCAATTTCATACCATTCTAGAGGGTTTAATTTTTTTTCAATTATATAATGGGTTGTAAATCCAAGATCATATCCTCTTCTTTTTTCTATTTCTTGAAAGTCTAATTTGTCTGCTAAGTCATGTAGGTCTTTATAATTTGTAGCGAATATCTTGAGCGCCTCGACTTTTTTACCCAAGAACATTTTATTATGGACTTCAATCCTTTCTACTTTTGTTTTTCTTCCTTTTTCTTCCAGACTTATTTTATCTACCTTTTCTATCAAATCTCCCAGTTCTTTTTTACTTATCTTATCTTTTAATATTGCCCAGAGATATACAGGACAAGTGTCTATAATGCAAATTTTCTTTCCCTCATCATCCCTACCGAAGACTTGAATGTAATTTCTTCCTTCATAGTCAAAAGGTTGGTAGTCTAGAGGTATAAAAGTTGTTTTCATAAATTGAATAAGGAAAAGAATTATTTAAAGGTTAGGATGAATAAGGTTTAAAAGGTTCTGGAATTAATGTCCCATAATATCTTTTTCTTCCATTAAACCAATGTCCGCAATCCCAACAAAAATTTGTTTTTTGTTTACCATATTTTTCAACAAATTCTTGGTCTATTTTTCTGACTTTTTCACAACAATCTTTTTCTTTAGCTTCTTTTAATCCATATTTTTCTGCATTCTTTTCAAACCATCCATCCCCTGTATTTTCAAAATATATTATTTCAGCATTATCCAGGATATCATGCCCACTACAAGAGAAGATTGTTTCATAATTGTGTTTCCATAATTGCCTAATTAGTCCTCTTACGCCTTCATCTATTTTTAGATTATTCATTGTGTTTAGCATATTCTTTTTCATATCTTTTCTTAGGCATGTAACTATTTAAATATTCCTATTTGTTACTACCTATTAGTTACTATAATAGAAAGATTTATAAAGTAGAAGAGGTTTAATGAAACATGAAAAACAAGAGTAAGAGCAGATTAGAATTAGAGATAGAAAATCTTAATCCTGATGGTAGTCGTAACAGACCTCTTCCAGGGTGGCCTTCTCAGGAGAGTATTGATAAGTCATACATAACTCTGGAAAAATTCAATAAAAAGTTATCTAATGACAGTTCCGTTGTTTACTTTTCACATTTAGTACCATATATTAAAGAACATCTTAAAAAAATTGGAAGTTTGTCTGGAGTTATTAAATACGGTTCTCCAAAGCATTATCATGAGGGGGAATATCTTGTCGAGAATATTTATAGCTTTTTAGGAAAAGATGTCAAGGGAAGCATAAAACTAGATAAAGAAGAGTTTTCAAATTTAAAATCTTTAGTTTTTGAGGATTTTACTTCTTATTTTCCAAATAACACTGTTCAGGATCTTGGGGATGGAAATGTAATCCTCAGATAAATATTTATATTTCTTAAACTTTGGATTTCGAATATTTTAAGTTAAAATGGGACTAAATATTCGAGAGATAATACCAAGAAGAGAGCTTGAACCAGGAGAGCTTCAGGACAAAGTTCTTTGTGTAGATGCATTTAATGCATTATATCAGTTTTTATCTTCAATAAGGCAACCAGATGGAACCCCTTTAATGGATAATAAAAAAAGAATTACCAGTCATCTTTCTGGAATTTTTTATAGAAATATTAATCTTTTAGAAGAAGGCATGAAACTTATTTATGTGTTTGATGGAAGAGCTCCAGATTTAAAGGAAAAAATTTACAAGAAAAGAAGTGAGGCAAGAGATGTTGCCAGAGATAGATATGAGACTGCAAAAGATGAATCTGATTTGGAAGGTATGAAAAGATATAGTTCTCAATTATTGAGGCTTAATGATCAAATGATAGAGGAGAGTAAGGAGTTATTAACAGCAATGGGGATTCCGGTTATTCAAGCTCCGTCTGAGGGAGAGGCACAAGCAGCACAGATGACGAGAATGAATACCAAGGTTTATGCTTCTGTAAGCCAGGATTATGATAGTCTTCTTTTTGGGGCATCAAAGTTGATAAGGAACTTAACTGTATCCAGGAAAAGAAAAACATATAATGGATATATTGAAATAAGACCAGAGGTCATAGAACTTGAAAAGGTATTTAACGTTTTGGAGATAAATCTTGAACAATTAATCTGTTTAGGTATCCTTGTTGGAACAGATTACAACCCAAAAGGTATTCCTAGGATAGGGCAAAAAAAGGCTTTGGATATCGTTAAAAAATATAAAGTTCCATATGAGATATTTAAAAGTGTTGAAGAGCAAATATTAAGTTTACCTAAGGAGGATAGATTTAACTGGCAGGAAATTTTTGCTTTATTCTATAAACCAAATGTCTCTAATTCAGAGTTTGAATTTAATTCTTTTAATGAAGATGCTATAAAAGAAATTCTTGTAGATAGACATGATTTTTCTGAGGAAAGAGTTCAAAGACAGATAGATAGGTTAAAAGAATTGAAAAGGAAAAATCAGCAGAAAAGTTTAGGTAGGTGGTTTTGATGATATTATTTCTAGATAATGTTACTTTTAATAAATGGTAACAAATAGAAAGATTTATAAATAAAGAGTTCTCTAAAAACATATGTCAGAAGAATCAAATTTAAACAATAAAGTTCTTAGAAAGTCTCTAGTTTACGGAGCAAGCTATCTATCAAGAATAGTTGGAAATTTATGTCAATATGGTCTTGAAAAAGTCCCTGATGAAGGGGGGTTGAATCTTGGTTATCCTGGTGCCGCGTTAGGATTTGCTGCGTTGGATATAATTGCAGAAAACTTGGATCCGGTTAAACAAAGCGGGTACTATAAGTTGGCTAAGATTGGCGGGGCTGCTACATTTTCAGCTTTAGCTTTATCAAATTTTATTGGAGCAATTAAAGGAGATTATGAAGGAATAAAAAATCTTCCATTTAATTTGTCTATGGCTGCAAGTTTAGGATATGATTTGAAAGAACCTGGAAAAGATTTCCTTAAAAAGTGGGATTGGACTTTTGGGTTGAATAAAAAATAGAGATTCTAGAATTTATACTATACCATACTTGTTGAAGATATTTGTCATATCTCCCTGACTCACACCTAATGTCTGGCATATTGCTGCCTCACTATTTCCCCAGTTTCTATACTTCTTAAGGTAATTTATAAAATATGTATATCCTCCAACAAACTTTGGATTTGATTGTCTTTTTGCCCATCTTCTAAACTTCTTTGCAGCTCTTATCAGTTCGTTTCTTCTATCTGGAGGATTTACGTTTCCTCCTTGCCCAAGATTCCCTTTTTTTTTACGTCTTATCCATAGAATAAATCCTAGTATTACAAGAGCTATTCCCAGGATAAGGACAAATGCCTTTTCATAAACGAAGAAACTTGCTATTATAAGTAATCCGCCAATTATCATAAGTGCTCTTGATATCCCTAATTTCCATATTATCCAGATTATCCCTATAATAATTATGAACGGGATAACCCCATAGATTATTCCATCCCCTATACCCCAATTGTAAAAAACTCCGCTTATGTCAAAATTCGTTCTGTTAAGTCCATAAACTGCAAGGAGAGATACACAGAAAGCGATTATGTTCGAAGACATTTTGTCTCTTAAACTTCTTCCAAGCAATAGTTGTATGAGTACAAAGAAGATTATAAACAACAATCCTAAGATCATTGTATTTGGATCTATATTGTAAAGCACCTCTCTTAACATAATCCTGTATAGGTATTTTTGGTTTATAAATTTATTTTTTTAATTTTAGGAAGGTTTAAAATGTTTTTCTGATTTTATCTTAGATGAAATCCCATCGTTCTTTTAATGTACTTGGCAATATAGCGGTCGTTAACTTTTCGGATAATACTAGTTTGTTAAATAAGAAAAAATTTGCTCAAGAGATAATGAATAATAATAACTCTATTAAGACTGTTTTAGAAAAATCTGGGAAGTTTTCTGGTAGATTAAGAAAGATGGAGACAAAACATCTTTTAGGAGAAAGAAATAAAGAAGTCCTGTATAGAGAAAATAATTGTTCTTTTAGGTTTAATATAGACACCACCTATTTTTCTCCAAGATTAAGTAATGAGAGGAAAGAAGTTTCTTCGTTTATAAAAAAGGATTCAAGTGTTTTAGTTATGTTTGCAGGTGTTGCTCCCTTTTCAATCGTTGTTGCAAAAAATTCAAATCCCAAGGAGGTTTATTCTAATGAAATAAACCGAGAAGCGAATAAGTACGCAGAATTAAATGTTCAGCTAAATAAAGTAAAGGATAAGATAAAATTTGTTAACGGAGATATAAAGAGAGTTGCTATTAAATTGAAAGAACAAAATAAAAAATTTGATTTTATTTTGATGCCTAGGCCAAATCTTAAGGAGAGTTTTCTAGAGCAGGCATTTATGTTAAGTAAAAGAGGAACAACCGTTTTTTATTACGATTTTTGTAAGATTGAAGAAAAAGATGAGATTATTCAGAAAGTACAAGATGAGGCTAAACTTTTTAAGAAAAAAATTAAAATATTAAATGTTAAAAATGCAGGAGAAACTGCCCCTTATAAAGTGCGTGTTAGAATTGATTTCAGGGTATTATAACAATTTTGAACCCTTTTCCGTTTCTTTTTTTATACTCCTCAAAATTTTGTATATCATTATCTTTATTTAATCTGCTGATATTTTTTTCTAAAGAGAATCCATTAAATTTGTCTTTTATTAATTCCTGCAGACTGTTATACCCAAGAGTCTCATATATTGGTTTGTCTGGACTTAGATTTTTCCCATTTATTATTGTTAGAGACGATCTTTGGATATCTTCTCTTCCAGCATATCCTCCCTTTAAGATATAAACTTCATTTTCTCGCCTGTAGTCAATTCCCCATTTTTCTTTGTTATACAGGAAGTCAATTCCAAAGTGTAATCTGTAGTCAAAATCCTTGATTACTTTTTTTGACTTATCAAAGTTAAAGTCTTTTGAGGGAGAATGTTCTTCAATAATTAAATCGTGTTCAATTCCTTTTAAGTTCATTAGATGCGAGGATGCTAAAGTTAAATCTAAGCAAGGGTTCATAAATCCGGTTTCTCCACTTAATAATATCTGGTTTACTGGACGTCTTCCAAAATATTTGTTTATCTCTTCGTTTGTCCAATATACTCGTTTTACTTTTTTGTCAACTTCCGAGATTATTTCCTTTGCTGAATTAATTGCATTGTTCATTAAAAAATAGTATTATTTGGGTTTAAAAGAGTTACTAATTATAATTTTTTATCCGCTTTTATTGCAGTAGGAGCCTCTCCTCCATGCCAGGTGAATCTTGGACGTACACGCATAGGATAAATTCTTTCAGAATTATCATCAAGCACAATAGCAGATCCGTTTAATGAAGGGAGGTCATCCATATATTGCTTTATACTTTCCAGAAGATAACTTTGCATTATTCTATTCAGGGCTTCTAAGTCTGTTGCAGAAGTTACTCTATGGGAGATTACTATATCTGATTGAGTCATAACATCTTTATGGATTTGACCAGGTTGTTGTGTTGCAAGTACTAACGATATTCCTGGTTGTCTGCCCTCTCTTAACAATTGAGTTAGCGCATCTGTTGCTATCGTTTTTCCTTCTAAAGGAAGGAATTCATGTGCTTCATCTATAAATAGCCATATTAAAGGGGTTTCTTTTTTTTCGGAGTAAGAAGAGTATTCAAGTCCCTTTGAAACGGCTTTGATTTCCTCTTTTTTTCTTGCATCCATTCTTTGGTTAAATAATTTTCTTGATATTAGGCTAATTACCAATGCTCTTACATTAAAACTTCCTACTGAATTATATATGCTTAAATCAAGTATTGTGGTTATTCCCGCATTAACAAGATGAGTTATCTTAGTTGGAGATATTCCTTTTTTAGAGAATATTCCCCAGGTATTCACAGCCTCAAATAACCCCACCGCAGCATTTTTTATCTCTCTGTCTGTTTTTTGATCTTTTTCAATTTCTTCTATTATATCTTCTATATCAAAACTCTTTTTGCTTTTTATTTTGCTTATTGTCCTTTCAATAAGTACTGCAACCGGGTTTATTATGTCCAATCCGAAAGTCAGAATCCAATCTTCTGCATTCATTTCACAAACATCCAAAGCAAATTTTTCATCTGCAGGAATTCCTCTTCTTACATATTCATCATAGAATCCATAAGGTATGAATACTTTTACTTTCAGACTTTTTGGTTTTAAATCCCATTCATGAAGCAATTCTTTGTCTTTTTCATTGGGATATTTCATTGTCCAGTATATTCCCATTGTGTCAAATATTAGTGAGGCTATATTTTGTGAGACTTCTTTTGGTAAGTTTGAAAGTTCTTCCGCAAGAACACCTAAGGTGTATGATTTTCCCGAACCACGTTTTCCAGCCACCAATACAACATGACTTCTTATAACGTCCATGAACATTTTATTGCTTAAAGAGGTGTATTGTCCCATTTTGACAAATCCTTTTCCAATATATGCTAATCCCTTGTTTCCAAATCCTTTCTTGTCAGAGGAATTTCTCCCGGTTATAATATCATATGGCATTTAATCTTTAATTCCTTTTAATTTTTAATTGTTTGTTTTTTTCTGATTGTCTAATTTGCTTTAATGGATTTGGGAACCACAATCTTTTTAAATGTCTTTTTCATGATTTCAAAATGGATAATGAACATCATGAACACGCAGAGCATGTTCACAAGGTGCATATAGCTAAAAAGAGACACTCTTTGAGAGATAAACCTTGGGTTATTTCAACTGTTGTTTTGTTACTTCTTGTTGTTTTGCTTCTTCTTGGTAATGTTTTCAATGTTTTTGGTAAATGTGTTGTTACGGGGAAATCTGTTTCAGCGGATAAAGCTGGAGAGAATCTTCTTAACTTTGCATTAGACCAGGGATTAGATGCTGAAGTGTCTAGCGTTGAAGAAGAGGGTAGTTTTTATTTGGTTACTCTTTCTATAGGGGGACAAGATGTGCCTATTTATGTTACTAGAGATGGAAAGTACTTCGCTAACTCTTTGATACCTTTGGAGGTAGAAGAAGGAACAAATGAAGAGCCTAATACTGAAACTCAAACTGAAATTCCTAAGACTACTAAACCAACCGTTGATTTATTTGTAATGAGTCATTGTCCTTATGGAACTCAAGCAGAAAAAGGAATAATTCCTGCTATTGAAGCTTTAGGAGATAATATTGATTTCAATCTTAGATTTGTGTATTATGCTATGCATCCTTCTGCAGGGGAAGTTGAAGAGCAAACAAGACAGTATTGTATACAAAAAGAACAGGAAGCTAAATTACTTCCATATTTGACATGTTTCTTAGGAAAAACAGGAACTGCTGCTGATTCAGAAGCTTGTTTGACAGAAGTTAAGATAGATAAGACTAAACTTAATGCTTGTGTCACAAAGACAGACAAGGAATTCCAGATTTCAGAAAACAAAGATGATCAGACAAAGTGGTTGAGTGGAAATTATCCTCTCTTTAATATTGATAAACAGTTAAATGAAATGTATGATATTGGGGGAAGTCCAACATTGGTAATCAATGGAGTTCAGGTTAGTAGTGCTAGATCTCCTGCTGCATACTTAGACTCAATTTGTAAAGCCTTTGCTGATGGAAGTGTTCCTGAAGAATGTGGAGAACAGCTTTCAACAGCATCATACAGCGCTGGATTTGGGTATAACCCTGGGACTTCAACAACTGCCCAGTGTTAATTAGATTTTTTATTTTGTTTCTATATCGGTTTAGAAAAAGAAGCTAGAGTATCCTACAACTTGAGACTTGTCTTTTGTGATATCTCCCGAATTTTTATATTCTATCAATCTTGGCCTCCAGCCTTTAATCTTGCACATATTAAATAAAATTAAAAGAGGATAAAAACCACATGCGTCTATATTTTTTAATCGGTCTTCTTTTAGATTTGAGATTATATTTATAGTTATCTTGTCCTTTTTTACTGCTTCTTTATACTCAAGAAGGTGACTTAAATCTGTTGAAAAGATGAAGATTGCATTCTCATTTATGAATTGTTTTGCTATTTCTTCTGCTTCTTGTATATTTATAATACCTACAGCTAGAGGTAAAACTTCACTAATTCCTATTTTCTGCAAGAATGGTATTTGATTTTCAATTGAATGTTCATGAGATATCTTGTTGAAGTTATTTTTTGGGATACTTACTTTTCCTAAGGGAGTTTCAAAACTATCTAAAGAATTGATTCCCCTGAAGGTTTTATAGTGAGAAGGACCAAAGATGATTGCTTTTTTTATATTTTTATCTTTTAGATATGAGAATGCTTTTCCGGCTATTTCTCCAGAATAAGAATATCCTGCATGAGGAACTATTAAACCATGAATCTCATTTATATCTACGCCCTCCTTTTTAGAAAGTAAATAATTTAACATACTTTCCAGTTCTTTTTTTTCTTGAGGAAACCATTCTTTCATAAGTTATTTAACTTATAAATTATTATTAAATTTATGCGTGAATGTATCTTATATAATAAACTCCCAGATGAAGAAGTTCAATGTATTGCTTGTAATCATAGATGTTTAATTGATGAGCACAAAAGGGGAATATGCGGGGTTAGAGAGAATATAAACGGGAAATTATATCTTTTAGTGTATGGATTAATTGTCTCTGAAAATATTGATCCAATTGAAAAAAAACCCTTGTATCATTTTATGCCTAAGACTAAAACTTATTCTATTGGAACTGTAGGATGTAATTTTAAGTGTTCTTTTTGTCAGAATCATCGTATATCTCAAATGAAAGAGATTATTGGAAATCATGTAACTCCGGAAGAAATAGTTGAGAGAGCTTTAGCTTTTGGATGCAAAAGCATTTCCTATACCTATAATGAGCCTACAATTTTTGCTGAGTTTGTTAAAGATACTGCAGTTCTTGCTAAAAAAAGAGGACTTAAGAATATCCTTGTTACAAATGGGTATATGACTAAGGAGTGTTTGGATTTTCTTGGAGATTATATTGATGCAATGAATATCGATTTGAAATCTTTTAAGGACAAATTTTACAACAAGTTATGCCGGGCAAAATTAAATCCGGTATTAAATACTATAAAACTTGCTTATGAAAAGAAGATACATATAGAAATAACTACTTTGGTTATCCCAGGGGAAAACAATTCTATTGAGGAGTTTGAGGGTATTTCAAAGTTTATTTCCGGATTAGATAGAGATATTCCCTGGCACATCTCAAGATTTTTTCCTTTATATAAAATGAGAGATAAGCAGCTAACTGCTTTAGAATCATTAGAGAAAGCAGAGAAGATAGGCAAAAAGTATTTGAATAATGTTTATTTGGATAATATTTAGAATATGGCGATAAAGTTAACTGATATTGCAAGAAAAACTCTTGAAGAGTATTTTAAAGGTAAAACGTTTATCCCAGATGATCATACTAAAACGATTTACAATCAAAAACAGGCATGTTTTGTTACCTTGACTATTCATGGAAATCTCCGGGGATGTATTGGCTCCCTTACTCCACAAAGAGAACTGTGGAAAGATGTTCAAAATAATGCTATTAATGCGGCAATTCATGATTTTAGGTTTTCTAGATTGAGTAAAGAAGAGTTAGGTGAAGTTAAGATTGAGGTTTCTGTTTTATCTCTTCCTAAAAAAATAAATTTTGTTAATGAGAAAGATTTACTTATGAGGGTGTCTCCCGGTAAAGGTTTTATATTGAAGAAGGGGACTTCTTCTGCTACTTTTTTACCTCAAGTCTGGGAGCAAATTAAGGATAAGGTTGAATTTTTGGAACAATTGTCTTTGAAAGCAGGATTGAATAGGAATTCTTGGAGAACAGGAGAGCTTTGGTCTTATACTGTTAATAGCGAAAAGGAAAATTAACTTTTTAGATATTCCATTTCTTCTTCATCTAGTTTAAGTTCTTTTGATATCAGAGGATTTGAATTTATTATTTGTTTTATTATTGGAAACTCCCTCATCGCTCTTTTTTGTCCAAGGTGAGAATATTGTGCATATTTTTCTGCAATTGATTTCTTTTTGGCGGTTCTTTGATTATTCATCCACATCTTTAATATTCTTGTTGGTTTCTTGTACGTTGTAAAACCCGGTTTGGATTTTGTTTTTGAAGAAGAAATTCCATAACTTAAAAATATATTTTCATAAACTAAAAATCTCCAATATTGTTGTTTGTATATTCTTCCTCTAAATACATCGGTTTTGCTTAATAAGTCATATGCTCTTGCTAGTTCTACTCCCTTATATTCTTGTGGAATATTTTCTTCTACCCACAATATTATTTCATCTATGGGGGTTTTTACAGAGTCGAATATTTTTAGGGTTTCATCACTTGCTTTTTCTTTAAATATATATTTTAATGCGTTAAATATATCTACCTCTTTGTTTCTCTCATCAAAGTCTATACCTGTCAAATCCTTTAGTTTTGATATTGTTTGTAAATCATTTATTGCAGCTCTCAAATCCCCTTTTGATTTTACTGCTATTCTTGTAAGAACTTCATCTTCTATAAACCCTTTTTCTTTTTTTATTATATCTGCGAGTACATCTTTTATTATTCTGTAATCTATATTTCTTAATTGAATTAGTTCTGCCTGCTTCCTTAGAGGATTTAAAGATTTATCCCATATATCGTTTGCAGTGACTATCACAGGATATTTAGAAGATTCAAGTAGTTCAACAAATTCTCCAAGTCCTCCCCTATCTACAGTTGATATCCCATCAACTTCATCAACCAGGATTATTTTTCCCTGATTTATTAATGATTTTTGTTCCATAGCTGGTCTTAAAACCTCTTCCAATCTTTTTTTGTCTCTTAAATCTGAGGCGTTCAGTTCAAAAATCTCCGAATTTGTTTCTTTTCCAATAACATGCGCTATTGTGGTCTTACCGGTTCCAGGAGGCCCATGTAGAACTATTGCTTTTTTTGAACCTTTTTTATTGAAATCCTCTAAGAATTTTCTAACTTTATCTATTACCTCATTCTGCCCCTTTATATCTCTAAAATTCTTTGGCCTATATTTTTCAACCCAGGGGCTCATTTTAATTTAATTTTATTCCTCTTTTTAATTGTTTTACAATATCTAATAAGTCAGATATTTCTCTTTTTGCTCTTGTAGGAGATATCTCTTCATTTAGTGCATCTAATGCAGTATTTCTTATCTTTGAAGAATAATAACTTATGTCTTTCAGATATTTAGTAGGAGTTAACTCATTTACTCTAGGTTTATAATTTAGTAATTTGTTAAAATATATCTTTTCTTCTATTTCCATTTTAAATATAAGGGTTATAATTTTGTTTAATTAAATTTTGAATTGGTAGAAATAAAGGATCTCTTTTTCCATTAATAATATTGTCCCAGTGAGTATATTCCCAGCATTTACATTTATCTTTTTCTTTTACCTCTGCAAATTTTCCAGATATCTGTTCTGCTTTTAAGAATAGAGTTATATAATGTTCTCCTTCTTTTTTAAAGAAGTCATTAGTTATTGCAATTGGTTCTTTACTTATATATGTTACATCTATATCTTCTAACAATCCTGTTTCTTCATATAATTCTCTTTTAGCACAATCAAAGAAAGATTCATATTTTTCTAATTTTCCTCCGGGAAATGACCAAGTCCCATTCCCATGAGAATTTATCCTCTTTCCTAGAAGTATTAATCCTCCAGCCTTAACAATTGTTGCTATTCCTATCTTAGGGAACTCATTATTCATTTTTACTCCTTGCCTAGACCTGCAAGTACAAAACTTGCAAGAAGAGCCTGAAGTTGTATAAATGGATCACTTCCTTCGACAATCCTAAATTCTGATTCTCCTGTTTTTTCTGTAAGCTTTACTTTTAACTCTGGTTCTACAGGCAAATTCCATATCTCTTTTTGTATTGCTTTTATGACATCCTGTCCAGATATAGATTCTTTTAACATCACATCTAGAAGTTTTTCTCTTGCCCTTTGGAAATCTCCTGCGAGGGCGTAATCTAATACTACTTTGATATCTTTAGGTTTTGCATTCGATATTATTGTTGAAACCAATTCTGGAGTTATATTTGGAGATATAGATGCTGTTGCTTGAAGAAGGTTTGTTGCACGTCTACAATCTCCTTCACTCCCTTCATATAATATCTCTATTGCCTCAGGTTTTATTGTAAGATTTTCTCTTTTTCCTATATCTAAAATATACTTTTCAATATCTTTTTTCTCTAGTAGTTTAAATCTAAATATACTACAACGAGATTGTATTGGATCAATTACCTTGCTTGAATAATTGCATGAAAGTATAAATCTACATGTAGAAGAGTAATTTTCCATCGTTCTTCTAAGAGCTTGCTGGGCTTCAGGAGTTAGGGCATCAGCCTCATCAAGGAAGATTATTTTGAATGGAACATTCCCTATGGATTTAGTTCTTGCAAAGTTTTTTACTTTTTCTCTTACTATATTTATACCTCTTTCATCGGAAGCATTTAATTCAAGATAGTTCTCTTTCCAAGAGTTTCCATACAATTCTTTAACTATAATAAGTGCCAGACTCGATTTACCTGTTCCTGCAGGTCCTGCAAATAGTAAATGCGGAATATTCATTGAGTTTGTTAAACCTTCAATTCTTTTTACTATCTCATCTTGTCCAACAAGTTCATAGAATCTAGAAGGTCTGTATTTTTCCGTCCAAATAGAGCTCACCATCATTTCCAAAAATCATATTGGTTAATAAAGGTTATTGTGGTAAAATATTCATGTAATCTTTAGGGAGTTTAATTAAATTTAAGAAGCCATTTTTCGTATTATTGCTTATGGGTGTGATATCCTATTTAGTATTCATTTTTGCAGGTTTTATCACCGGAATTATAACAGGATTAGTTGGGGCTTCAGCTATTGTGGTATTTGTTCCACTTGTGCTCCTCTTTATCAATTATAATCTTTTTGTGCTAATTGGAGTTAGTCTGTCTGTTGATGCATTTGTCTCTTTATTAGCTATCTTTATATATAAAAAATTTAATAATATAGATTTTAAAACCGGATTTTATTTGGCAATTCCTGCTATTGTGGGGGCAGTATTGGGAGGGTATTTCTCAAAATTTCTTCCTAATGCTAATCTTCTATGGATAAGTTCGTTACTTACGATGTTTACAGGTATAATTTTGTATAGAAGAAAGGCTAATGTTAAGGAAGTTCATAGTAGGAAGGACTATTCTAAAAAAAAGTTTATTATTGGATTAATATTAGCGTTTTTTGTGGGCTTATTAGGAGGGTCATTTGGAGCGGCAGGAGGTATAGCAGTATTTCTTCTGCTTGTTTTCTTCTTGAATTTTGAAACTCATATTGCTATTGGGACTTCTATACTCGTTATGTTTTTTATTGCTGTTTTTGGTTCTATTGCCCATATTCCTCGTATAGATGCAATGGGCTTTCATTGGGAACTTTTGTGGTTTGCAGTATTGGGAGGGGTTTTAGGAGCCCTGTTTTCTTCCAAACTTGCTAACAAGATAAGTGAGAAAAAACTGAACAAAATGGTAGGTACAATTTTATTTTTCCTGGGTTTTTTGACTTTTATAAACAATTTGTTAGGTAACTATTAGAACTATCCACGTTTAAGCTTACGCTTGTGCTTTTCCTTCTTTAATCTTTTTCTTTGCCATTTCCATCTCATCTGGCCGTCTTTTTTCCATCTTCTACTTGATCTTTTCATAGTTTGAGATAGATAAAATTGATTTATAAAAGTTTGGTTTGTAATTTTTGGGGTTATCTGCTTCTTTCAATGCCGACTCTTTTGCAATATTTTTTTATTGGGCAGGTAGAACATTTTGGAGAAACAGGTTGGCAGATATCTCTCCCAAACTGAACAAATATAGCATTAACATCTGCCCAATAGAGTTTAGGTAGGATTTTCATTAATTCTTGTTCTGTTTGTTCTGGTTTTTTTGTCTTAACCCAACCGATTCTATTTGGTATTCTATGGACATGCGTATCTACAGGTATAACTGGCTGATTGAATGCAAATGCAAGAACTATGTTTGCTGTTTTTGGACCTATTCCTTTTATACTAAGTAATTCGTCTTTTTTCTCAGGAACTTTAGAGTTAAATCTTGTTATTAGTTCGTTTGATACTGATTGGAGTACCAGTGCCTTCTTTTTGTAATGTCCTGAAGAAAAAATAATCTTTTCTAGTGTTTGTATAGGTATTTTAACAAGTTGTTCGGGAGTATCGACAACTTCAAATAATTGTTTTGAAACCTTTTCTGTGTTTTCATCTCTTGCTCTTAGTGAGAGAAGGCAGGAAATCAGAACTTTAAAAGGATCGGGTTTTGTTCTCATCCTGTTTAAAGTGGTTTTATCTGTTGAAGGATATATTTTCTTCAATTGCTCCATTATCTCTTTGAAATGTGCTTCTTGCATTTTTATGGGTTATTTCTTTATTTAATTAATTCACCAAATGTCTTTTCAGAAATTCCAGCAGCATTTGCTTCGTCTGTGTCTAAATGTACAGCTAAATCATAATTCTTAGATATTCTTACAAGAGTATTATGGAAAGTTATTTTCCTTTGTCCGGGTATTCTTATGGATACAATTTGGTGATTCTTAAGTTTTATTTTCTTTGCTTGTTCTTCTGAACAATGCAAATGTCTTTGAGCAATTATTACAGGTATCTTTGTTTTTCCTTTTGGACCTCTGACCAATACATGTGTTGTCCCATGTATATCTCCCGAGAGTCTTACTTTAGGTAAGGGTTTAATATTTAATTGATATGCATCTGTAAGTGACATTTCTATCTGGGAAAATTCTCTTAAAGGTCCCAATACCCTTGCACCTAACTTTTCTTTTCCGTTTATTATCTCTACTTTATTTTTTGATGCAAATTCCCCTGGTTGAGATAGTTTTTTTATAGACTCTAATTTTTTATTCTTCCCAAATAATTTTCCGAAATCTTCTTTGGATAAATGAATGTGTCTTGCAGATGTCTCTATAGGTACCTTTAAACTTGTTTTTATTTTCTTAAACTTCATTTTAATTTTTTTAAAACCTCTTCAGCAGCCATGCTCTCTTCATCTGCTTTTATTACATATACTTTTATCTTTGAGAATATTGATGATATTTTTCTCTGGTTGTTTTCATTTTTAGTTTTATTCAATCTTAATCCTAAGAATCTTAATTGTGAGCATATATCTTTTCTTAGCTTTGGTACGTTTTCTCCTATTGCTGCAGTAAATACCAAATTATCTAATCCGTTTAGTACAGTAATATATGACCCAATTACTTTTGTTATTCTATACACAAATAAGTCATAAGCGAGTTTGCACTCCTTTCGTTCTCCCATTTCCTTTAATATGTCTCTAAAATCATTATATCCAGATATTCCCTTTAATCCTGATTCATTTGTTAGAATATCTTCTACATTATACTTTTTTTTATGCAAGAAAAAGATTATCCCCGGATCTATGCTTCCTGAACGAGTTCCCATCATTATACCCTCCAAAGGAGTTAAGCCCATGCTTATATCGAGAGGTTTCCCTTCTTTTATGGCTGATATACTTGAACCAGAACCTAAATGACATACTATTGTTCTACCCTTTAGCCCCTTTGAGGAATATTCATGAGATAATCCATGGAAACCATATCTTCTTATATTATATTTTTCAGTTATTTCTCTTGGTATTGCATATGTTTTTGCAACCTCAGGTATATTTGAAAAAAACATTGTATCAAATACTGCATACTGGGGTTTTTTGAATTTTTCACATAATTCTATTACCATCAATTGTTTTGGATTGTGTAATGGTGCAAATTCGGAGAAGGTTCTTATTTTATTTTTTACCTCGTTATCTATTATTGAAGTCTCCTTTAGCTCTCCTCCATGTACTACCCTATGTGCAAGAACGTCAATATTTTTATCCTTAAATTGGATGAATATTTCTTGTACTGCGTTTTCGTAATCTTTTTTTGATTTTAATTTTTCTTTATTTCCATACTCCAATAATTTTAAATCTTCAAATAAACTATACTTTATACTTGAACTTCCAACGTTAAACACTAATATTTTTTTTTGCATAGAATTTTTCCCCACATTATTTTTTTCCATATTCTTTCATGGAAATATAAAAATATAACTTTTATAATCGCAAGGATTAATGTAAACATCAAAGACATTTTGATATCTCCATAAACTAAATAAACTGCAGATAATGTTATCAAGAAAGCGATTATTTCCCAACTTAATGCCTTAAGAAGACTTCTTTCTGTTGTTGATGTAATATATTCTCCTCTCTTTTTTTCCATTGTATTTATAATAAGGTAATGTTTTTAAGCTTTAATAATTGTACTTTTATACGAATAAATGATGCCCCGATAGTTCAAAAGATATAAATATCTAGAACTCTCGGAAACGCTGATGCCCCGATAGTTCAGAGGCCAAGAACGCCACCCTCTCAAATCATGCCGGAGTTCAATCGATGAGATAATAATTCCAGCCTTCTCTAAGGCAGGCTAGTTAGTTTTATCGCCTTATATTTTCTTAGGGCGATGGAGTACGGTGGTAACCCGAGTTCGAATCTCGGCCGGGGCGTTTATCCTTAGGTTTAACATAGCTATATAAAACGAATAATTCTGCGTAGAAATGATGCAGTTTTTGAACAGAGAGGTGAAATAAATGGTTTGGTGCTTAGAAAGGGAGGTGAACTAGTTAAATTCTTAAAAGCTAAACAAAATATTTATAAATTACATATATATCTAATATATATGCCTAAAAAGCAGATAATTGTAAAATTTGAGGGGTCTGAGATTCTTGAGAGAAAAGCTTCTAAGTTTGGAACTGGTGCTCATGTAATTATTCCTAAAGAATACATAAACAAAAAAGTAAAAATTATTATGGAGGATGAAGATGACAAGTAAAAAATATTTTTTTGCTTTAATCAGCATAATTTTGATAACACTCTTATCCTATGAGGTTTTAGCAGGGACTAATGTTCCAGATTGTGGAATAACAATCAATATCTCAGGACAATATGAATTAAACGCGGGAATTTCTGGGACAGCAACTTGTCTAACAATTAATACAAGTAATATAGAACTAGATTGCAAAGGAAATACTATTTCTTATGGTTCAGATGGAGTTAATGGAAGAATTGGAATATCTGTTGCCCTTGGAACAGTTTATCTTGAAAATATCACAATAAAAAATTGCATAATTCAAGACACAAATCCTGCTGGAACCACGGGGTATGGAATATATGCATTAAGAACATCTAATTCATATATAATTAACAATACAATTAATACAAGCGGAACTGCTACAAATCACGGGATTTATTTATCTACTGCAAGTCAAAATAATCTTCTTGAAAATAATACCATAAATGCTTATGGAAGCACTACAGGAAACTATGGGATTTATTTAATTTATCAATCAAATAATAACACAATTAGAAACAATGAAGTAAAGGCAACAGGAACAACAACAAGCTATGCACTCATGCTTTATAGCTCAGAATATAATTTAATAGAAAACAACAATTTTTCAAGTTACACTCTTTTAACAACAGGAAATTCAGATATGAATGTAGTTTATTTATACTATGGTTCAAGATATAATATTTTAAGAAATAATTACATTTATTCAGATGCTGAAGCAAGAAATTACCATATTTATCTAAATTTAAATAATAATTATAATATCATTGCAAATAATACTATAATTCCAAATGATGATGAAGGAACAAACCCTGGAATTTATATTCTTGGTTCTGATTACAATCTTGTAGAGAATAATACCATTAGAACAAATGGAACAACAGCCAATTATGGGGTTTGGTTAGGAGCATCTTCAACAGGAAATATGATTAATAAAAATAATATTATCACAAATGGAACTACAACCAACAATTACGGAATTTATTTGGTAAGTGCACTTTACAATAATATAACAGAAAATCAGATCTCCTCAAATGGATTAACAACAGGTAATGCAGGAATAACTTTATCAAGTGCCCAAAGAAATTACCTTGCAAGAAATAATATTTCTACAAGTGGGACAACAACAGGATATGGAATTTATTTGACTGGTTCTGATTATGACACAGTAGAAGATAATGATATTTCTACATTTGGAACAAGCACTGCAAATGATGGAATCTATTTAATCTCTTCTACAAACAATAACATAATAAACAACAGAATAACTGCAAATAGCACCTCTTCTGGAAATATTGGTATTGCTTTATATACCTCAACAGGAAATTCTTATGTTTATAATAATACTATAAAAACTGATGGAACAACTACAAATTATGGTATTTTATTACAGACTGCAAATAATAATTCGATAGTAAATAATCAAATATCAACCAGTGGAACAACTACAACAAATCATGGAATTTATCTTTATATAAGTGCAAATGCAAACAAAATCTACTATAATAATATCTCTACATATGGCACAACAACAAATCATGGGATTTCACTTAGCACAACTTCAGATGGAAATGAAATTGTTGGAAATTATATAATAGCTAATGGCTCAACAACAGCCTCCGCAACAACAACAAATAATTTTGGAATTGCTGCTGCTACAAGTTGTTATAATAATCTTATGGAAAATAATACAATACTAAATTCCGGAGGAAGGTATAACTATGGTATATATATTTCAGTAGAATCTGGATATTCTACAATTAGAGGAAATAATATTACTACTGGAGGAAGTGGGGCCACAAATGCAGGAATTTATCTTTCAGAAAGCAGAAACAACCTTCTAGAAGAAAATATAATCTCTACTTCAGGTTCTGCTACAGATTACGGTATTTATCTGTATTCTAATGCAAAATATAATTTTGTTAAGAAAAATAATATTACAACCTCAGGAAGTACTAATTCTTATGGAATTCTTCTTGATGCAGTAATTCCAAACTTCCCCCACAATAATTCTTTTCAAGAAAATAATTTTATTAGTATTGCTGGAACAGAATTTAGATTTGCTGATGCAGAAATAGATGAAAATTATTTAATTAGCCAGATTATTGACAGTTACTTATTTACTGGAATTGGAAGCAAAATGATTGTTAGAAATGACTCTGCAGGAGAAATAAAATTCTTAGATAGATTAACTGGTTCTGGAACAGGATTTAGTGATGATGTATACATTTTAGAGAATTATGCTTTTATTGATTCGAGTATCCCAGGATTAAACAAGTCAGCAGAGATAACCATTTATAATTTACCAACAACTTCAAATGAATTACAAATTTACAGGAATGGTATAATCTGCAGTGATTGTTTTAATTTAACTTCAATGCAAGCAGGAAATGTAACATTTAATGTAACACAAGGAGGAGGATACTCAATTAATTCCTCAAGTTCATCTCCTTTAATAGAATTAGATTTCCCTGAAAATGATTATTTAACAAATCAGCAAAATATTAATTTTAATTTTACAGCTAGAGATGATTCTGTAGGAGATTTAAATTGTAGCATTTATATTGATTCTATTTTAAATCAAACCAATTCAACAACTCAAAATAATACTCTAACTAATTTTGCTGCTAGTGGATTAACTGAAGGAAATCATAACTGGAATATTGAATGTTTTGATTCAGCAGGAAATAGAAATATTTCTGAAACAATAAATTTTACAATAACAATTTCACAATCATCCTCATTATTTAATTATCCAGAGAATAAATCTTATTTTAATAATTTAGACTTTATATTGTTAAATTATACTGTTTTAGATTTAGATTTAAAGATAATGACTGCTTGGATTTATGGGGATGAAATTCTTCTAAATACAACTTCAGGATTAACTAATGGTTCATCTTTAGTTTACAATTGGACAAGTTTAGATTTAGGACAATATAACTGGTCTATAATAATCTGGAATGGAATAAAGAACTCTTCTATTGAATATTCTTACTTTAATAATATTAATTTAACAATAAATTGTGAAGCAGGAGGAGATTATCTTGAAGATCCAACTGTTTTAATTCAAGGAAGAATAAATGACAGTAGCGGGATAGTTTCATTAAGTTCACAAATAATTAATATTTCTATTTACAATGATTCCACAGAGGAAATAATCACTTCTTCAAATATAACCACAGAATCAAATGGTGTATTTAATAGTATATTTCCTGGATTGGAAATAGGAAATTACACTGTTTATACAAAAGTTAATTATCAAGGAATTGAAATAAATAGTTCAGACTCATTTAAAATTTCTCTTGGATATGAAGCAGGTTACAATGCAGGATTTATTGCTGGAAATGAATCAGGATATATTTCTGGATTTGATTATGGTAATATCACAGGATTTAATTTAGGAAATATCACAGGATTTATACTTGGAAACAATACTGGTTTCACATTAGGAAATACAACTGGATTTGTATACGGTAACCTCACAGGATTTGTTTTAGGAAATTCAACTGGTTACATTTTAGGTAATGCAACTGGATTTACATTAGGAAATTATACCGGGTTTATATTAGGAAATCAAACAGGATTTATAATAGGAAATATTTCAGGTTTCAATCTTGGTAATTCAACCGGTTTTACACTTGGAAATTATACTGGATTCATATTAGGAAACATTTCAGGATTCTACTTTGGAAACCAGACAGGTTATACTACAGGTTACAATGCAGGATTTATTGCTGGAAATGAATCAGGATATATTTCTGGATTTGATTATGGTAATATCACAGGATTTAATTTAGGAAATATCACAGGATTTATACTTGGAAACAATACTGGTTTCACATTGGGCAACTCAACTGGTTATACCTTGGGATTTAACACAGGTAATATAACCGGATTTACTCTAGGTAATACTACCGGCTTTGTATACGGAAATAATACTGGTTATATTTTAGGATTTAATACAGGCAACTTAACAGGCTTCACATTAGGAAACACAACTGGCTTCGTTCTTGGCAACTCTACAGGTTATGTTTTAGGAAATGCAACTGGCTTTGTATATGGTAACACAACAGGATTCATATTAGGAAACACAACGGGATTTGTATATGGAAATATCACTGGATTTGCTTTGGGTAATTCAACAGGATTTACACTTGGAAATTTAACAGGTTATATTCTTGGAAATCAAACAGGTTATAACGCAGGATTTACAACAGGAAACACAACTGGATTTAATCTAGGAAATACTACAGGTTTCACATTGGGCAACTCAACTGGTTATACCTTGGGATTTAACACAGGTAATATAACCGGATTTACTCTAGGTAATACTACCGGCTTTGTATACGGAAATAATACTGGTTATATTTTAGGATTTAATACAGGCAACTTAACAGGCTTCACATTAGGAAACACAACTGGCTTCGTTCTTGGCAACTCTACAGGTTATGTTTTAGGAAATGCAACTGGCTTTGTATATGGTAACACAACAGGATTCATATTAGGAAACACAACGGGATTTGTATATGGAAATATCACTGGATTTGCTTTGGGTAATTCAACAGGATTTACACTTGGAAATTTAACAGGTTATATTCTTGGAAATCAAACAGGTTATAACGCAGGATTCAGCACAGGAAACACAACTGGATTTAATCTAGGAAATACTACAGGTTTCACATACGGAAATCTTTCAGGATTTGATCTAGGTAATGCCACGGGTTATACCTTGGGTTATAATGCTGGTGTTAATGTTAGCAATCGCACTTCAGCATCCCTAGTCTTGGATAAGATTGCAAGTTTGCAAAATATAACAAATGGAACTATTTCATATAATGTAACTTTAAGATTAACAAACAAAGGAGGAAGCAATTCAACAAATGTTAACATAACAGATTTAGATTATGGTTCTAACTTTACAATTGGAAATTTAACAGCAGGAGAATCAATTACAAGAAGCTATCTTATTAATTTCACAAGAAATATGACAACATATTCAAATGCAACATCAATTGCTCATGCATATGGTATTGATTCTTATTCATCTGGACAAATTTTGGCAAACTCTAGCTCAATGAATTTACCTGTCCCATCAAATGAATCTGGGCAGCAATTAACTTTGATTAAGAATGTATTTTATATTAATCAAACATTCACAGATGTAAATTATACTGTTAGTTTTGAAGTTATTAATTCCGGAGGATCAGATTTAACAGGGATTACAATAATTGATGACGATTTGGGTATTTCTGATGTAATAAGCTTGAGTAAAACACAAAGTTATACCTACTCGGGATCATTAATAATATCTAAGAATCAGGATAATAAAGAGCAAATATTTTCAATAGCAAGAGGAACTGTAAATGCTGTTATTTATTCTTCAAATCAAATAAAAGTTTTAATTCCAGGATATGGTGGAGGTCCAAATGATGTAAGCATTAATGCTCCTACATCTGTTTTTAATAACACCAATTTCAATGTGGATATAACTGTGAAGAATAAAAATAAAGACATAGGCCAGGACTTTGTTGTAACTTATTGGCTCTTGAGCAATGACGAGATTTCAATATATTCAACTGGAGCTCAAACTCTTTATGTTGGAGGAAATGATAATACCAATGCAACTACAATTGTATTCTTATCTCCTGCAATTAATGGAACATATAAAATAAGGGCAAATGTGAGCGGAACAGGAGTAAGTGTTCAAGCTACTGCTTTTTCAACAATTCTTGTTACGTATCCTTCAAATGAAACTGCAAATGAAACTCCAGTAAATCCTCCGCACGGAGGAGGTGGAGGTAGCAGAATAAGCTGTGTATATATCTGGGAGTGTGGTTCTTGGAGCCTATGTGCAGATGATGGAACTCAATCAAGAACATGTACTAATACAGGAACCTGTACAGGAATAGAAGGAAAACCAGCAGAAAAAATGAATTGCTTAGAGGTTTCTTCTGATATTGTATTAAAATTAAGTCAATTAAATTTAACTGAAAATCAAAGTTTAGAATTTAATATTGATTTGATTGAGAAGAAATCCTATGAAAACAAAGATATACAGATAACATATTCTATCTTTAATAAAACAAATATAGAGGTATTCACTAAAACAGAGACTCGTTCACTTGAGACAAATATAAGTTATAAGGAGATTTTGGATGAATTAATGCTTACTCCAGGAGAATATACATTAAAAGTACATATATTCTATGGCAACTCTCAAAGTTCAGAAGAGGTACAATCATTTATTATAAAAGAAGAAGGTAAAAATAATATTGGAAGTAAATTACTTCTTGAGTTAACACCCGAAACAAATTTTTTAACTTACTTGGCAATATTTGTAATCCTTATCTTATTAATATCGCTGTTTGTGATTATGAAAAAGAAGAGAGATGTTGATGAAGTTGACTTATTGATAAAAGAAGGAAAAAGGAATATTGACAATGAAAATTTTGATGAAGCATTAGATGTCTATCCTGTTCTTAAGAGCTTATATAAACACAAATATAAAGGGGACCCATCTGCTTATGAAAAGATTACTTCTTACTCTCAATTTATTTTAAAAAGTATTAAGGATAAATTAAAAAAAGACTAGTTTTCATAGATAAATATCACTAAGTTAAACCTTAAGTTGGATTTACAATTGATAAAAAGAAACATTTAAATAGTAATATCATTTGATATTATAGTAATTTCGTGTTAAAATGGAAACTCAAATAGTAAAAAAGAATAAAAGTTACATTGAAACAAATGATATAGCTAGAAGCCCAACACTTCAAACAGTCCTTATGGTTGAAAAATTCATAAAGGATAATTCAGGAGAATACAAAAAAACAGATTTATTCAAAAATCTCCCAAAAAAAGTAATGTGGCAAACTTTTCAGGTTATAATGGAGTATTTAGAAGAGAATTTGAGGGTAGCTTATGATAATGAAGGATACATTGTTTATATCTGGAATCCAGAGTTTGTGGAGAGATTCAGAAATAAACCAGAATTAGAATGGAATGCAAAGTAAATTTTATTGATTTGGAATTGAAGAATGCCTTTGAATATTTAGAAAAATCAGATCCAAGACTCTTCAAAGACGTAAATAAAGCAATACAAGAAATATGCCAAAATTCTTTTTGTGGAAGAAATGTAAAGAAAAAATTAATTCCTAAAGAGCTTGTTCAAAAGCATAAAATAGACAATCTTTGGATTTATAACTTGAGGAAAGACTGGAGACTTTTATATTCTGTTGGTAGAGACGAAATTGAACTTATAGCAGTTATTCTTGATTGGATGGATCATAAAGATTATGAAAAATTATTCAAATTCTAAATTTTAACCAATCTGTTACTAAGTTAAACCTTAGGTTGAATTTACGGCCGGGGCGTGAAACCCTTCGAATTCCACGTCACTACACTCAGAGACAAGTATCTTTAAATAGGGCGTCCGAGATTAATACAGAATGGAAAAAATAGCAATTGATGTTGTATTATTGCCCTCTGAAAAAATGATGGATAAAGCGATAGAAATAAATAGAGAATTACTTAAAAAACATGATAAAAAGATTATCTTGGATAAACAAAAATGTTTACCTCATATTTCTTTATGTATGGGATGCATAGATAATAAAGATATACCTGAAATAGAAAAAGTTCTAAAAGATATCTCTTCTAAATTTTCAAAAATGAGCCTAATTATTGATAGATTGGAACCAGAAACAATTCCAACAGGAAAAATAGTTTCAGGAATGGCAATTAAGAATACAAAAGAGTTACAATTATTTCATGAGATGGTAATGAAAAGATTATGGAATTTTTTGTCTTATGATGTAAAGATACCTATGTTATTTAATCCCCCTGAAGTGGAAGAAGTCACTCTTTACTGGATAAAAGATTATGCCAATAAATACAATAATCCCTCTTCTTTTCATCCACATATAACTGCTGGATTTGGAGAAACAGATGAATTTCAATTTCCAATTCAGTTTACTGCTTCAAAATTAGCTGTGTGTCAGCTGGGTAATTATTGTACTTGCAGAAAAGTTTTATTTTCTCATAACCTTAAAGAATAAACTTGGGTATATTTTGGAAGATGGTTACTTTCCAAGCTTCCTTTTTATCTCTTTTCCTAAATAGTATGCAGAACCGAAGAATATAACTCCTGGAAGGAATGCAATCCCGAGAGTAGGAATTAACAAGCTTGTTCCTATTGTACCCACTGCTCCCGCTCCTATTGTTTCAAGCATCTTAACTGCTCCAGAAACATTTTGTTCAACATTTCTTTGGAGAGCATCAATCTGCATTATCATCTTCCCTTTTTTCAGTATTCTTACTTTCTTGTCTTCTTCAGAGACTATTACTACTAAATTATCTCCTGTTGCAGCACTTATTGCTGCAGAGTGTCTTGTTCCAAAGTTTTTGAATACTTTTGTGGATTTTATTCTCACCCCGTATGCAGAAACAAATCCCTTTTTGTTTATTATTACTGCACCGTCCATTAATGCCAATGATTCTAATAGCTTTGGATTTTCTGTTGCTTTAAATGGAGGAACAGATTGATTTATTAAAGGGGTGTATTTAACTTCTCCGACTACAAAAAGTGCTCCTTCTCCTCTTTTTGCAATTCTCAATCCTACCTGTATTAGAGTTTCTTCAAGTTTTTTGAAATTTTTGTCTTTTTTAGGAGTATTTTTTTCTTTCATAAACCGAAAGTAATTCTTTGAATATATAAATTTTTCTTATAGTTAGGTTTTAATAGTGTTTTTTATTGGATTTTCTGTATTGCAGCCCCGTAGTACAGTGGTCAAGTATACAAGCCTCTGGAGTTTGTGACCCAGGTTCGAATCCTGGCGGGGCTATAGAAATATTTTTATACTAAATTAAATTTAATCCCCTATGGTGAATGCAACTCTTATTTTGCTTTTGGTATTTGTTGTGACTATTTGGTTATTTATTGAGTTTAAACGATTCAGACATAAGATAGTTGCTGTTTTTCTTATATTGCTTATAGTTTTTACATATTTTAGTTTTGTTTCTGTGATAAAAGGTAAAAACTTAGATTTGATGAGTATGGATGGAGCTAAGGAAGCCGGAAGGTTATATTTGGTATGGCTTGGGCATGCTTTTAAGAATGTTAAGGTTGTTACATCTAATGTTATTAGTATGGATTGGAGAGGTAATGAAACTCTATATGAACCTTCTGAAGATAAAAATCTAACTCAAGAGTAATATTCAATTTTTCTTTTTAAAAATGTTTTAGAGTAATATTTATAAATAGTGTTTTATTATAAGTAATATGGCTAAGAAAAAGAGGGTTGTGAAGCGTAAGCCGGTGGTTAAATCTAAGTCTGTTGGTAAGTCTAAATCTTCAGTTAAGCCTCAATCAAGGATTGAAAGAATATTCTCAAGATATAAGCTTAGTTTAGTTGTTAAAAATTTGATTATATTTGTGTTATTGTTCCTTATTTCTTTAATATTGTATTCTGTTGTTATTTCTGAAGAAAGCGCTTTTTCTAGTTTATTTGGTTTTCTTTGGGTGGTTTTTGCCTTTGTTGCTTTGGCTTTCTTTATAGCTATGCTTGTTTTATTATTGCTTAAGTGGATGAGAAGATAATTTCCTGTCTTTTTCTTTTAAATATGTTTTTTAAGCCACAGCCGAGGATTGAACTCGGGACCTTTACCTTACCAAGGTAACGCTCTACCAACTGAGCTACTGCGGCAGCGCTTTTTATTTTAATTTCAATCCCAACAGATTTATAAAACCTTTTTATTAATAACAAACATGGCAAAAAATGATTCTAAGCTTGAGGAGCTGAAGGAAAGCTATAAAAAAATACAGAAGCAGCATAATCTTCCGGACTTTGATAAACTTAATTTGGATTTTTCTATAGAAAAAGTTGCAGATACTGAAACAGATTTTCTGATTAGAGAGATAGGTAAAGCAATGGCAGAGAAGTTTTCTAGTTATCTAAGACTTGTTGAGCTTATGCTTAATCCAGTTAATTCTCCAATGTTTGTTTTTTCTTTAATAAAAAATTTGGGAGAGGATGAAAAAAAGAAACTTTCTGAATTTTATAAAGAATTAACCAAAATTGAATTAAATTTAATTGAGCTGGATATTGATTTTTCTGAAGAAAAACAGGCATATTTTATAAATAATTCTTATGCTTTGTGGATTTCCATGAAAAAAGACTTTTTGATTATCATGGATAAAATAAAAGAGAATTGGAATAATAAAAAGGAAAATGGAAGTAAGGGATATTTTGGATGATTTTGTCTAATTCTCGTTAGTTAGTCTGTTAAAAACTTCTTTCAATTCTAATTCAAGTATTGCAACAGGCATTTTTATCTTCCAATTTCTTAATATTTTAGGATGTATCTCCCCTATAATCCCTATTTCCTTTCCTTCAAAGATAATATTTGCCGTTCTTCCATCAATTAGATGTTGAGGAGAGTTCTCTGTTTCTTTTAGTTCTATCTTTAAATCTAGAGATTTAAATAAATAATTCAATATTTGTTTAATTTCTGTGAAATTCCCTGGAGTAATTGCTATTGCTAACTTTTCTATTTCATTTATCTCTTTTTTGATATCAAAAGTTGTTCCTATTTCAAATATCTTTTGAGGGTATTCTGAGTCTATATTTTCAGATAAATTTTTGAGTAGTAAAGAGGAGATATCTTTTCTCAGAAGGTTATACTCTGTTTTTGAATTTTCTAACTCAACAAATTCAGTTTCTTGTTTTTCTGGAATTCCCATTCTTTTAAACTGATATTCTTTGTTAGTTAGGTGATAATTGGATACTTCAAGAATATTTAATCCCGTAATTATCTCAGATATTTTTCTTTTGAGTATTTCTTCTGCGTTTTCCTGTCCTATAGTAGATATACTTGGAATTTCTGGGATAAAGTTTTCGTATCCATAAGCTATTGCTATATCTTCTATTATATCAATTTCGTGCAGGATATCTACCCTCCAAGGACCTATCTCAACCTCTTTTGTCTTTTGGTTATAGTTATGCCCCATATTTTCTAAAAGTTGTTTTAATCTTTTTTCATCTATATTTATTCCCAGAGTCTTGTTCGTGTTCTCTAAAGATATTTTTATCTTCTCTGATTCAAGCGATGGAGATATTTTTTCTGGTGCTCCCTTCATTTCCATCTGGTATATTTTTCCTCCCATGTCTGCAAATACAAGTACAAGTATATTCAAACATTTTTTAAGAACTTTAAAGTCGAATCCGGAACATTCAATAAATAAGTTTTTGGTTTCATTGGTTACTTTTCCTGTTAATTGAGAATTTATTATTGGAGGCATGCTTAATACATTGTTGTCCGAATCTAAGAATACAGGGAATTTGGATTTACCTGCCAATAAATGTGAATATTCTTTTCCTGTGGGATGTTTTTGCAAAATCTGTAATCCCGACATCTCCCTGTCATACTCAAGAGGGATGAATTTAATGTAATCTGGTTCTAGGGCTTTGAGAGTTATGGGTAGTTTTATCTTTTCAAGAGGGTAAATCCCTATAGCCACCTTCTTTCTTTTTCTTCCAAGGGTAATATGTAGTTTTTCTTGTATTTCGATTATCTCCTTTATTTTATCATTGTCTAATTTTAAATCTTTTATAATTGCACAGGCAGTGTATGGGCGAACCTCTTTTGAAGACGAGTCAATTGTAACCTTGTAATCTTTTTCGGGTTTGTTTAATTCATATTTCTTTATACCTGGTTTTTTTCCAATGAATGCTAGGAAACTTCTTTTAAAACCTTGATATGAAAGTAAATCTGGACGATTTGGAAAAACTTCTATCTCTATCTCCTCTTCATCAAATTTTTCAAGAGGGGTCCCAAACATAGATATTCTCTCTTGCATTTTTTCATCTAGCTTTCCTATTTCTTTTTCAAATAATTTTCTGCTGAAAGTTATGTTTGCCATTTTTATTGTTTAATTTTTTTAATTATCTCTTCAAAATTTAATTCTTTGTAATTACTTTTGGGCCAGGTATTTAATCCATCATCTTTGTATCTTGGGATTATGTGTATATGAAAATGAAAAACGGATTGTTGTGCTTCTTTTCCACTTGCATGCAAAATATTTACTCCATCCGCATTTAATTTATTTTTTAATAATATAGATATTTTTTTACTTGTACTTATTATTCCTTTTAACTCTGATTCTCCTATATCAAATATATTCTCGGAATGTTTTTTTGGGATAATTAAGGTATGCCCTTTTGATATTGGATTTATGTCTAAAAATGCTATGACTTTTTTGTCTTCATATATCTTTTTTGAAGGTATTTCTTTGTTTACTATCTTACAAAATATACAATTTTCGTTTGCTTTTATCATCTTATTGTTTCATCCAAAATTTAATTTTTCTTAATTGGGTAATATTATTTTTATACAGCTCTCTTAAATCTTTTATATCATAGTAATCCATAATTATTCTGTCGAATCCCTGTCCCCATGCAAGTACAGGAGTATGTTCTCCCAATAATGGGACTGTTATCTCTGGTCTGAACATTCCAGCTCCTCCTAATTCAATCCATTTCTTTTTTTCCGGGTGGAATACTTCAACTTCTACGGATGGTTCTGTATAAGGAAAATAACTTGGTCTAAATCTTATATCTTTAAATCCCATTTTTTTATAGAATTGCTTTAAATATCCTAAGAGATGCCTAAAATTTGCATTTTTGTCAATTACTATCCCCTCTGTCTGATAGAATTCAAATCCATGGGACCAGTCAACAGTTTCATTTCTAAAACATTTTCCTATTGCAAAGAATTTTGCAGGTATTTCTTCTTTTTTTAAATTTGCAAGTGTTTTTGAAGAGAGGCAGGTTGTATGTGTTCTTAGCACAATTTTTTTTGCTTCTTCTTCATCCCATAAATATTGCCAACCTTTACTTCCTGAAATTCCTTTTTCATGTGTTTCTTTTACTTTTGAAACGATTTTCTTATCAGGTAAATCCATTTTCTTATTTATAAAAAATGTGTCTTGCATCTCTCTTACTGGATGATCCTGTGCTGTGAATAATGCGTCAAATGTCCAGAAAGAACTCTGAACTATATTTCCTTTCATCTCTTTGAATCCCATCTCTGTCCATATTTTTCTTGCATAATCAATAGATTGGTTTACAAAATGCCTTTTCCCTCCAATTATATCTGGAACCGGAGAGGTTATATCATATCTCCTAAACTTTTTACCTTTCCAGTTTGATTCTTTTTTTAAAATATCAGGGGTTATTTGTTCTATCAAATCTTGTGTGTTTAATTTTGATCTTATTATATCTTTTCCTAATTCTGTTATCTCAATATCTATTTTTTTATCTTCCTTTATTTCTATTATTTGTTTTCTTCCCTGCAAAATTTTTAATGCTAGCTGGTGTTCTGGAGCTAGAGAATTATAATCTGCTGGAAGAAGTTCCAAAAACTGTTCTTCAAGGGTTTTTTTTGATATTTCTGCTTTACTTGCATTAAGTATTATTTTTCCGTTTTTTAATTCTATAAGGGCTTTCTTTTTTAAAGCTCCAATAGATGCTTTGAATTCATCATCGGATAATGCGCTTTCTTTTTGTGCTTCCTGTAAAGAAAGAATATGCTTTTCATTTAATATGTTTAAAAGCCTTCTTTCAGGTAATCCTTTTTTTAGATAAAGAGCTCCATTGATATTGAGTTCAACTATTTTGCTCTTGATGTAAGAGAGTTTCACTATTCCTTTATTTTGAAGGTATTCCAATGAACGGATTACAGAGGTATTATCTAGATTTGATTTTTTACATATATCAGATATTTTATCTCCTAAATGGGGCAAAATTCTTTTTTCATTGGGGCTTAAAGATTCTATTATTTTTTGGTTGTTCATTTTAATAGTTTTATTATATGAAATGTCTTTAAAATTCTTTTGTCATCCAAGTAGGCATTCCTAGAACCAGTCCAAGAGATTTTAAATCATAAATTTCTCTTTTGTTTTTTTCTTTCTGTGGGATAAATCTCATTTTTATCCTATCTTTATTACATAATTTTATATTTTGTTTGATTCTTGCTAACATTTCTGCTTTTTTCTTAAAATCTTTTTCTTCAATAATCTCATCAAGGTTTATGCCAAGAGAAATATTGTTTTTTCTTAACACCTTTGCCATGACTTGGTTGAATCCAGAATTTCTTTGCTTTTGGAAGTCCTTTCTTTGATTCAGACTTATTAAAAGGAGATTTATTGGGAGTTTTTCTGCAACTTTTCTGTTTAGTTCATCATCTTCTGAAGTGAAGATTATCTCTTTTTTATCTTCTTTGGCTTTTTTAATTTCATTTTTTAATTTGCTAAAATCTTTTTCTTTTAAGATAGTTTTCATTTTTGTTTTTTTAATGCCTTTTCAATATCTGAAAAAACTTCTTTTATTGTTTGGTTTCCGTTTATTTTTATAAGTTTATTTTTAAAATGTTTAATTATTTTTGGAGAGTGTTGATAAAATAGTTTTAAACGGGTTTCTAGTGCTTTCTCCCCATCATCCGTTCTCTTTTCTAGCTTTCGTCTTTTTGCTATTCTTTTATAGACTTCTTTTTTTGAAAGTGTTAGAAGAATAACTTTCTCTAAATTTATACTGTCTGCTATTTTGAGTTGTTTTTCATCTCTCGGGAACCCATCTATTATAAAATTATCTTTTGGAGTATTTGTTAGAATTACTTTATTAACTATTGAATTTGGAGCCATCAATCCTTTATCAAGATATTTTGCAAGAATTTTACTTTGCTTATTTTTCTTTTTTATTTCTTTTCTTAATATTTCTCCAACAGTTATTCTTTTGAGTTTGAATTTTCTTTCAATAAGTTTTGCTTGAGTTCCTTTTCCACTTCCCTGTATTCCAATTATTGCTAATCTCATGTTATATCTTTTAATGATAAGAGCTTTTTATTTGTTTTTACTTAACAGTAAACAGCTTGTCATCTTTTACATCAAATACATCTAGTCTTACACCAGAATCAATCCAACCATGTGCATAATTGAGTGCTGCAAAGCAGTTCACGTAATCTTCTTGTTTTTTGAAATGTTTTGCATCTGAGAGGTAATTTTCAACCATTTCAATTATCTCTTTTGCATTGTTTTCTTTTCCTTTTAGGATATTCTTTTTAACTTCCTTTAGTGCCTTTTCTGTCAAATTGAAGTATTTTTCTATTTTTTCAAGAGTTATTACATTTTGCATTTTATTTATATTTCTTCAGGGTTTTTTTGTTTTTAAATTCTGGCATCATAATGTTTAAATATCTTTAATCAGTTATGTTTTTATGAGAAAGGGGAGAAAAACAATTTATTTTGTGTTAGCTTTTGTGTTTGTGCTAATATTAGCTTCAAGCGTATTTGCCCAATCTCTTGGGTTATCTGGAAAAGCTAAAGAGGTTGTTGATGAGATTGTAGAGAGTCAAGGAATAGATAAAGAAAAAATTAAATCTGTTGAAAAAGTTGATTTAGATAGTCTTCCTGAACAGGTTGATTTAAAGAATATTGATACAACTAATCTTGCTATTTATGAAGTTGATTATGGAGGAGAATCTCCTGTTTTTGTTGTTACGGCTTCTGATGAGTTGTTAGAGGCTTCAACAGAAGTTGTTCAGATTTATAAGATGTTATTAAATTTCGGGTTGAGTGGAGAATCTAGAGGTTCTGTTTTCCTCAACAGTGCCACAGGAGTTGAAGGAAGTATTGATAGCGGGTATGTTATGATGAGAGAGGGAAGTTTAACTGGTCTTTCTACTAATTTGAATGTTATTAGTGGAGAAGGGAGTGTGGAGGTTGTTGTGTATGTAAATAAACAACCTGTAGGATTTAGGAATACTTTTATTGTTGATTCTAATGGTGTGAAGAAGGATTATGATACACAATCTCTTGGGGTTGTTAAGTTTGAGAAAGGGGATGTTATATCTGCTTATTTGAATATTGAAGGAAATATAATTGTTGAGGATGTTATTAATCTTATTGAGATTTCTACAGAGTAATTTTATTTGAGTATGTTGTCTCAAAAAACTTTAAATAATATCTTTCTTTTAGTTTGGGGTATATAAAAGATGGCGTACAAAAAATACATTAAAAGGAACGGAAAACTTTATGGTCCATATTTATATGAGAGTAAAAGAGTTGACGGAAGAGTAGTTTCTGAATATCACGGAAGTGAGGAGCCAAAAAAAAGCAAAGGAGTGCAGGTTAGAGATTATAGAAAAACATTATTTATTTTTTTAGGAGTTTTCATCTTTGTAGGACTTATTTATTTTCTTGTAACGGTTCCAAACTACAATGGTTTTTCAGGAAAGGCAGTTTTAGATATAGAGTCTTTTTATGTTGACGGAGAGCCTCTTGAGGGTATTTTGAAGTTTTCTTTTAAGGAAGGAGAGTTCATCCCTGCTTCTTCTAAAGTAATTTTTGAAGGTTCTAACGAGAATTACTCATTTATCTTGAGTGATATCTTGAAAGAAGATTCTTTAGAAGGAAATTATTATGTCGAGGGAAAATCTTTTAGTGGAGAGGGATTGGGTTATGGAAAGGAGGGTGAAGTTAAGGTTTATCCAGAGGTTAGTTTTATTCTTCAGATTTATAAGGAATTACCGGAAGAGGAGAATTTGGAGGAAGAGAATACCGAATTAATTGAAGATGATACAAATGTTAATCTTGATGAGGTAAATCAGGATGAGACAACTGAGGAAGATACTTCAGTTCCAATAACCGGAGGGGTTATTAAGAATTCTGGAGGATTCTTAACTTCTTTATTCAATCCTACAGGGATGGTTTCTCTTGAACTTCAGGATGAGATTCAGGGGGAGACATCTGCGAATGAATCATTTACTTATCTTTTAAATGAAGGGGAGAGGGTTGAGATAAAGCCCAAGAGCGTTTTTGTTGGGGATGAAGAGGTTAGTGATAATACTATCACTTTGGAAATTTTAGATGGAGAGGCAATTATAACTACAGATTACTCTGTTGTAAAAAAGGGTTATGGAGAGGAATATCTTGGAGATAAAGATAAGGTATTTTCATTAGACCTATCAGATTTAAATTTAACATTTAAAGAAGGAGATTTAAATGTTAAATTGGTTTATGAAGAGGAAGAGATGATTCATTTGTCTACCTCTCTTAAGGAGGGGGAAGATGCTCTAGAAGAGATAATTGATGAAGAAACCGATGAAGAATCAGATATTGTTGAGGATATTGTTGAGATCCCTAAAGAGTTGGAATCTCCAGAAGATATTGTTTTAGAAAACGAAACTGTTGATGAAATTACAAACTCTTCTGTGTGGGATATTGGAAGTTTCCTAACTTCTGAAGAGAGGGCAATTCTTAAATCAAATTTTGGAGAAATTGAACTTAAAACAGTTAAGTCAGAGTTATTTAAGGATAGGATTATTGTAGCATATGATTTTGGAGGATATAATGTGGAATACTCTTATGATTCCTCTACCGATAAAGATGTTTTAGATATTTATATGGAGAAGGATAGAATAAAATTCTTAAAAGATATAGCCGCTTCCGTTTCCAAAGAAGAAACTTCTTCTACCAAATTAGAAATACTTAATGAGAGTTATCTTCCCTGATTCATTTGTTCTTCATGAGTCATTTTTTTTATTACAAATTTAGATCCAACTACTTCAGATATTATAGCTAATAATATTAATCTTCCTGCAACAACTTTGAATACTCCCTCTTGAACAGGTATTCTTGTTTCTCTGGAGAATCTATCTATTGTATCATTTACTTCTTCTTTTGTTAATATTATTGGGGTTTTTTTGATTCCCATCCTTCCTTTTACAACGATGTTTTCTTCCGGACCATAACATTCTATAGCATTAACCATAGGATCGTTTATTAATGGATTTAGTTTTGCTAAGTCTATATCTTTATTTGTAGGGGTAGGTTTCAGGTATTGTATATGTTCCGGTAACTGCGAATCATATACCCAAAATCCTAGTTTTTTGAATGGATCTGGTTGATATTCCCCTCTTTGAGGAACTCTTTGGGTGATGTTTTGCTGGATTATTGGGGTTCTTGTAATTATTGGACTTATCTTTTTTGGTTGTGTTTTTGATTGTTCTTTTTTTATAAAATCTTTGAATAGGTTGCTTTCAGGTATAGCCTGTGATTCGAACATCCCTATTGAAGGTCGCATTATTGAACGTATTCTTTCTTCTTTTTCTTCTTCATATCTAGAGGATATATTCTCTTCTCTAATTCTTATCTTTTGTTTTATTCTTTCTTTTTTGTCTTCCTCTTGAACTACATTTTCCTTTTCTACTATTGTTTGGAGTTTTGATATATCCGCTGAAGAAGAATTTTTTATTAATTGCCTCGTGAATTCTAGTAAAAATATCTTCTTGAACTTTATAAAATTCGGTTCTTCTTTTAGAGATTTTAAATTACTGTTCATTTGAAGAGATGGGCCTATGAAATTCTTCAGTTGAATTTCCGCCCAGAGAAATTCTTTGAGGGGGTCTAAATATCTTTTGTTGCGGTGGTTGTGGTACTCTTGGTATTTGCTGTTGAGGAATATATGGATTTTGGGGTTCATTTATTTTATCGTGCATCAAAGTAAGTCCTCTTGCAATGGTTTTGTTTTGTTCTAGAACATTTTCTATCTTTTCAAGAATCTTTGCGTTCTCTCTTGTGTTTTTTTCAGCATCAAAATCTTTTTCAGCAAGAGTTTTTGCAGATATCTCAAATAGGTCAAGTAACTTTGCAATTTGTCCTGCAAGGTCATCAAATCTGGTTGACAGATTTACCATAACTTTTTGTAGAGATACAAAATTATCTACTAAGATATCTTCTACCTCTTTGTTTCTGTGAGCATGTATTACTTTTTTTCTAGCTCTTTTTTTTCTAGGAGGTTTTTCACTTGTTGTTTCTTTGATAATTGTCTTCTTCGGAGATTTATCACTGATTACTTCACGAATAATTGTTTTTTTCTCCACACTCTTTTTTGTCATGTTTTATACAGGAATTAAATATTTATAAATATTTATAATGCTCTATTCTTGGTCTTTATGATTGTTTAATTTTTCTATTCCCTTAATAGGTAATATCTCTTCTCTTATACTCTCCTTAGGAATATATTTTCTTGGCTCTTTATCAGTTCCTTTTATTAAAATATCTTCTAGCTCTTTAATATCTTTTGTTAATTCTTCTGCGTATTCTGGAGAGATACTTATGCTATTAATTTCGTTTTCAATTAAAAATTTTATAAGTTCTTTATTTGCTTCATTGTCAGTGTAAATGTTACTTTCTATATTTTTTCTTCTGCAAACTCTTATTACATATGAAATCTGATAAAGCACTGCTGGATTTAGTTCGTCATACATCTCCTTAACTTCTGGATTTTCTCTATCTATAGAAAGTATATTTTGGGTTAGACAATTGATTCCAATCGTTACTAGTTCCAGATTTTCATCACAAATTTGATTTATTAATTGTACAGCCGAGGGGGTTTCAATCGAAACTCCTACTTTTGCTTCATTAAATTCTATTTCATCCAGTATTTCTTTGAATTTTCTAATTTCATCGATTAAAGTGATATTAGGTATTATTATCACTATCTTCTTTCCTAGCTGGCTTATTCTTTTTAGTGCATTTAACTCTGCTTTCAGTATTTCAGCATTTTTTAGAAGGAATCTTATACCATGTAATCCCATTTTAGGGTTAGTTTCTTTTTCTTTTGGAGAACCTTCTAATAATAAAAGTTCGTCACTTTTTATATCAGAATTTTTTACCCAAATTTCATTGAAATCTTCTGATATTTTTCTCACTCCCTGGAAGATTATCTCTTCGTACTCTTGAATATTTCCGGTTTCTATGAAGTAATTTGGATGTTTCCCAGATTTGGATATTATTTCTTCAATCCTTATTAATCCTATAGATTTTATGTTGGTCTCTAAATAGTTCTCTGCTATTTCTTTTGGACCCATAATTAATTTTACTTTTGTTTTTGTTTGTTGCATCTCCATCTTTTGTTTTTTCTCTGTCTCAGGAGATTCTTCAATTAGTTCAGTATTCTCTTCCTCCAAATTCTCCTCTTCCGGTAATTTCTCTTCAATTTTATTATCTTCCTTACTCTCTTTTGCTTCTATTATTTCTTCTATTTCTTTTGTTTGTACAAGGTATATATCTTCTCCCTCAATTGCAAACTCTATCTCCTGGGGTTTTTTATAATATTCTTCAATATTTAGTGCTAGCTGTGAGAGTTTTATAATCTCGCTTTTTGTAAGTGTTTGTTGTCGGGATTTTTCCTCTCTCAATCTAATTGCAGTCTTGTTGCCAGATGAGTCTCTTGTTATTGCTATTTTCTTCTCTCCTTCTTTTACGTTAGTTATTTCCAAATTTCTATTGAGAGTATATTCATCTGGGTTTATCTCTTCAAAAGACATTCCTTCTCCAAGACCCCATATGGATTTTATGATTATATTGTTTTCTTTGTTGCTTATGTCTTTAGATAAAATTATCCCGGATTTTGTAGAGTCAACCATTTTTTGAACAACGATTGCTATTTCAGAAGGATAAGGATTTAATCCTTTTTTATTTCTGTATATAATTGCATTGGGAGAAAATAGGGATGCAAAGCATCTTTTTATATATTCTAGGAGCTGATAAGTACCCTTTATATTTAAAAAAGAATCAGGTTTTTCTTGAGAATTTTTTGTTCTAGTACTCCCTCTTACTGCAACAAAAATTGGTTCGTGTGCATTTTGTAATATATCTAGTGCAGAGCCGTATACCTCGCTCAAATCGCTTGCGCTAAGAGTCTCGTACGCTTCTATTATCTCTTCCTCCAAGTTATTTGGCATTCTTGCTTCAATTATGTTATTTCTTATTACCTCAGAAATATCTTTTAATTGATTTTCATTTTGATAATTTATTTTTTCTAATTGTCCCTTTATGAGATTCGTTAATCCGGAGTTTTCAATAAAGTACTCATAAGCCTGTGAGGATATAATAAATCCTGGAGGCACAGGAAATTTTAAATTATATATTTCGCTTAGATTTGCTCCTTTTTCTCCTGCAATTGTACCAGAATTCTTATTTAGCTCAGAAAACCACTTTATAAAACAAGTTTCATCACTAGGATTATTCCCTTTATTCCCCTTTTGGATCATATTTCATTCAACCCTTTTATGTTAATAAATGTTTGGGGTTATTTGGGCATAATTAGTTTGAAATTGCTTCTACCGGACAATTACTTATTGCTTCTTTTATGCACTTTGCATTCTTTTTAATATCTGCTCCAGATTTTACTCCAGCTTTCCCATCATCTTCCATTTGAAAAACTTCAGGACAGGTGGCAGAACATGCTCCGCATCCAATACATTTGTTTTTGTCTATTTTCACCATTTTGTTTTATGAATTAGTAAAATTTAGTTAAGTTTATAAATATAATGCCGGAGGGGGAGTTTAGTTTAATATAAAATATTATAAATCTTCTTAATTTTAATATAGTATGGATAAAAGAGGGCAGATTACTGTATTTATAATATTATCTTTGTTAATTGTTGCCATTGTTGCTCTAATCTTTCTTTTTATTAAACCCCCAAAAGAAACTCCTGGAGTTTATACAGCTTCAATATATAATTTTGTTGATGAATGCATACAAGAGACAGCAGAAGATGCAATCTATGAAATTGGACAGAATGGGGGATATTACTTTCCTGCTAATATATCAACTCCAACAGGAATAGCTTATTATTATGAAAATGGAAGGAATTTAATTCCTAAAAAAGAAAGAGTAGAAGAGCAGATTTCATTATATATAAAAGAAAATCTTTTCTTTTGCACAAAAAACTTTGTGCAATTTACTAATTATAATATTTCTCAAAGAGAAATAAATGTTGAAACTACAATTTCTAATGATAAAGTAATCTTAGAAATAAATTATCCAATAATAATCTCACAAGGAGAGGAAAGTGCTATTATAGAAGATTTCGAAAAAGAAATAAATGTAAGGATTGGACTTATTTATTCTTCAATAATTGAATTCTTAAATTATAGCAAACAGGAAATTTGTTTAAGTTGTTTATTTGATATCTCAGAAACAAATGACCTAATTGTAGAAATGGTAGATTATGATAACAAAACTGTTATTTTTATATTTAGAGATGAAAATTCAAAACTAAATGAACAACCTTTCGAATGGGTTTTCGCAAATAAATATTAAGATGAAATCAAAAATAATTTTAATAATTGGTATCTTTATTTTATTTAATAATCTAACATTTTTTGTTTTAGCAGATGATTCTTCTGGCGGTATAATTCAAAATCTTGCCAGTTTTAATTCAAGTGAGATTAGCTATAAACTTTCTGAAGATGGTAATTCAGCAATACTTACTTTCCTTAAAGAAGGTATTCTTAATATCAAAGGAATTAAGTTCGAGAATATCTCTCCCCAGGATGTGTATGGTGGTAAAAGTTATGTTAAGATAGACAATCAAGGAAAGATCCTTGAAAGTCACTTGAGCACTAATAAAAACGGAGGGGAATATAATATTAATGGAAATATTATTAAAGTTCCTCCAACTACAATTTTTAGTTACGATTCTAAAAATGGTTTTAAATGCCATAATGGTGCTGAAATAAAAAAAATTGCTTCTACAAATATTACTGGTGGGGGGATAAAACTTTGGAGGAATGGAAAACTTTATGAAGGAATTTATGGGACTTTAAATTTTGATGAAAAAAGTCAGGCATATATAGATAACTCAGATAAAGAACTTGGTATTAATGGATTATATATAGCAAACACTGCGAATAAGAGAGTTAATTTATTTTTTGATGAAAAAGAACATGAAGGAGATTACCTATCTTTTAATAAGACTTCTTTTATTCTTAATGGCCCATTAGATATAAGTTTTGGACCAAGAAATCCTTATATGAAATTATTAGGTAGTACGGCATTATCTATAAAAGGAAGCTCCAATTCTAAAGTGATTATAGAAAACAGAGAGGTTTCTGGTTTAATCCCAAAAATTACTCTGTTAGGTAATTCAGATGTAATTATTAATAATGGAAAAAAGGATATAACTTATGATTCAGGAGATAATAAATGGTATATTAGTAATAAAGGTTCATCTGGGTATTCTTCTCCAATGGAGATATATAAGTCAAATTCAAATGAAAAGATTTTTGTTGATAATTTAAATCGTGTTGTAATTGTTCCAAAAAATTATGGAGAATATATCTCAACAGATGAAATTAATGGGTATGACATTAGATTCTCTTCTAAGGTTTTTTATAATTATCCCACAGAAGAAGCAATAGAGAAATTAACTGGAAAAGATATACTCTTTGAGGAAGATTTACCTAATACTGCTAAACAAAATGATTTAATCCGATTACAAGATTATTGGGGAAGTTTAACACCAGAAACAAAAGAAGCAATAAAAAATATAGAATTTGTACAGAAAAATAAAGAATCTGGGATGTTTGGGCAATTAACTGGTTATGGTAAAGGTTCTCCAGCAGGAACTGCCAATCCTTTAACTAGAACTATTCGTATTGCACATAATTATATGGATTATTCTTTATTTAGACATGAAGCAGCTCATATGCGAGATTTTGATCTTCTTTTTACTTCCTTTCATAAAAGTTGGAGAGAAATTGAGGGTATACCTATAAATTCTTATGCAAAGACAAATATTTTTGAGGATGTTGCTTCAACTGTAGAAATTATTGCCAAAGATCCAGAAAAGTACGGAGTTTCTTCATATGATAAACCAGACCTTATTAAAAAATTAGATTTGTTATATAAAAATAAATTTATCTCAGAATATGAATATAATGCTGCAAAAGAAGGATATAATAGTACAGATAAAGTGTTAAATTTAAAATGAAAAAGATAATCTTTTCTTTAATGTGTATTATATTTATAATTGGAATTATATCTGCAGCAAGTATAAACACTTATTATACATTAAATATAAATTATAACAAAAGCAAATTAACTCTTTTGTCAAGCGAAATAGAACAATTGAGAGAATCAATTAATAATTCTTTTGGAGAATATAGCGCTAAAATTTATGATTACAATGGTAATTTATTGAAAGAACATTTATTTGGAATTCAAAGAGAAGTATTATACGATGAAGTGGATGAAAATGGAACAATATATTTTGGGGGGGAGGTTATTTTAGATGAAGTAAATTTTACCTTATTTATCCCTTATTATGAAAATGCAAGTAAAATAATAATTTATTATAAAAATACAAGCAAAAAGCTGGAAATAGATGTTAGTTCCTACTCAAAAAATTATGAAGAGTATAAAGAATTTATTACAACAAACCAAAATGTATCAAATGAAGAAGAATCAGCCAATAAAGGGAATGTATCCGTAAATGAGAGTGCAGTAAAAGAAAAAACATTTGTTGAAAAAATTTCTCATTATTGGTGGATATTATTGATAATCTTAATAATATTATTAGCTATACTTATAAATTCTATAAGAAAGTAGACAGATAGATTATTTCCTCAAAATTCCCAAAATTAACATTTAATTTAACTTAATAGGTAAATTTATAAATATAATTATTCATATTTACTTATGGCACTAGGAATAGGGTTATGGATTTTAATTGGGTTAGTTGCATTATTAATAATTGTTCTTATTGGATATTATAATCGTTTTACAGTATTGTCTAATAGAATAGAGAATTCACTTGGGCAGATTGATGTTCAGCTTAAAAGGAGAGCAGATTTAATTCCAAATCTTGTTGAGACTGTTAAAGGGTTTGCGAAGCATGAAAAAGAAGCCATAAAGGCTGTAACTGATGCTAGGAAGTCTTTGGTTGGTGCAACAGATTTACCTTCTAAGTTAAAAGCAGATAAAGGACTTGAAAGTGCTTTAGGAAGATTATTCGCAATTGCTGAGGGATATCCAGATTTAAAGGCCAATACTAATTTCTTGGAATTACAGAGAGAATTGACTTCAACTGAAGATAAAGTTGCGTACTCAAGGCAATTTTATAATGACTCTATTTTGGATTACAACAACAAGTGTAAAACTTTTCCAGGAAAGGTGTTTGCAGGGGTGTTTGGATTTAAGGAAAAAGAATATATCAAGATAACTGAGGCTGAAAGAAAACCTGTTAATGTTAAGTTTTAAGTTTAAGTTTCAATGTTCTATATAAATATTTATTAATTTTACCTATGTGTTTTTTTTATGATATGTAAATACCTAACAAATAATATTTCTTTTGACCTTTTAGACAATAATCAGGCAAGGGATTTTAGAAATTTAAAAACTTATTTAGAAACTCAAAGCCCCCCATATTATATAAATATTGAAAATATATCCAAACAGGAATTTCATTATTTTTGTTGTGATTCTCCCATTCTTATAACAAAATATCCTGAAAAGGCGGATATTAAGATAATCTCTCCAAGATTTTCTTCTTTAGAGCATATGAAGTCAAAACTTGGAAATGTATTAAATAAGGTTATTAGTTAATTTTCCATACTTCCCAAAATTATAAACCCCATTTATTCCAATAACGTATGTTTCAAAAGATTTGAGTTTGTTTTGGGGTATTAATTGTTTGTAGGATTCTCCTTTACTGTACTCAGATATTTCTGTTCCTTCTGTTATACTAAAAAAACTTGGGAGAATTATACATTGTTTTTTCTTGTATTTTCCAACAAGAAAGCACTTATATTTTTCACGTTTTATATTGATTTTATCGCGGATTAAAACTGCAGGATGAATATGGCTTGTAACTATTATTTTTATCTTCTTATCATATAATTCTAGAAAATCTTTTTCCCCGTGAGTAAAGACAATATCCTCTTCTATATGGAAATCTTTTAGTTTGTAGTCATTTAGTGTAAATGTATCATGATTTCCTTTGATGAGGATTATGTTCTCTTTTGAGATATATTTTTCTAGGAATCTAAGAAAGCTTTTTAGGTCTGAAACTTCCTGTTTTTGAAATTTAAAGTTGTGTTTTATATCTCCCAAAAGGATTATCTTTTTTAATGTGTAAATTGCTTTTATTCTTTTGATTATTATTTCAACTTCTTTCTTTGTGTCTTCAAGTTGATCAAATAAAATGTTTATTCCTTGATCTTTTAACATCGAATCATATCCCAGGTGCAAATCTCCTATTACAAGAATTCCTTTCTTTGGAAGGAAGAGCGTTTTTGATATGAATATAAAATCTCTTGAGGATTTATTCATTTCCAACCTCCCTTAAGAATTCATCATAGCTGAACTCTTCTGGATTCTTCCTTCTTTCAATTTCTTGCATGTAAACCTTGTGCATTCTTTGGAGAAAATCCTGCTTGTCTTCAATTTTCATTAAATCAAGATGTCCTTGAAGTATAAGGTTTAGCGAGAATGGAGAGGGTATTTTTACATGATTATAACTTAACTTAATTTTTCCTGTATTTATCCAATCAAGAACTAATTTAGCCCGTTGAATATCCATTAAATCTTCTAAAACTTCTCTTTTTGCTTCTTTGAGTATTGGGAATTCTTTTGAAATCTTCTTAACCGAACTTATTAAAAAATGAGATTTCATTTGTTGTTTTTTGATAGACTTGGTCGCTCCCTTGTAAGTTCTTAATATCATTAATCCGCGTGTTGCACAATGCCTGAATTTTTTTGTTAGAACATCTGTTTTTTCTATTGCCTGTTTTAGTATCTCCTCTATATTATTCGAATTAAGTTGTTCAAATGCTTTTTCTATATTTGTGTTCTCAGAAGATAGGTAAAACCCTCTATCGGATATTCCTACTTCGACATCTCTTTTTGAAGAGCCTTTTGTTCCCATTAAGTATGCTAATGCACGAGAAAGTGCATCATTTACTCTTCTACCATACATTGAATTTACCAAAATGTATTTCTTATCATCTCTCTCATCAGTATATTTCTCTATCGATATTGTATCTATATCTGGAATTTCTGAGAAATGGAACTGTTGATAAAAATACTGATAAATTTCCTCTGATACTTCTACAGAGGTATAGGTATATTTTTCTATAAACTCTTTTATCTTTTCTTTGTCTAAATTCTTTTCAAATCTTTTTCTCAATTCTTTTCTAAATTTGGATATTTCCAAAGCAGAATCAAAACTTAAAGGTAGGGTTTCTGAGAACCAGGAAGGTATTGTTGGGTTTCTGTCTGGAGCAGGTCTAACTGTTAGATTCATTCCCTTAGTGTATAAATAAGCATACTTGCTTCCACCCAATACAAAGACATCTCCCTTATGCATTCTGTTCATGAAAGATTCATCAATAACTCCTATTTTATCTCCAGTTTGAAGCTTTACAGTTACAAATGATTCTTCGGGTATTGTCCCAAGATTTGTTAAATATAATACTCTTGCAAGTTTTCCTCTTTTTCCTATTTCTTTTGTGTCATTATCATACCATATTTTTGCATAGACTTTATCTTTTTCTAAATCATATTCTCCAGATAAATAACTTATAACAGAAAGAAAATCTTCTTTTGTTAAATCCTGATAACAATAACTTTTTCTTATAAGGTTTAAAAGGTCTTCAAGTTTCCAGGGTTGGCTTATTGCCATTCCAAAAATTGTCTGTGAAAGAACATCTAATGCATTCTTTGGGAAATGTATTTTATCGATTCGTGCTTCATACATTTCTTTTTGAATTACAGAACATTCAATTAAATCATCTCTGTCAAGAACAATGAACCTTCCTTTTGCTGTTTCATGCAATTTATGTCCTGCTCTCCCAACTCTTTGTAGTGCTCTTGAAGAGGCTTTTGGACTTCCAAGAAGTATTACTAAATCTATATATCCTATGTCTATTCCTAATTCAAGGGATGTTGAACATACAACTACCTTTAGATTTCCTTTTCTTAAATTTTCTTCAATAGAAAATCGGTGCCCTTTGCTTAGGGAAGAGTGATGGGCTGCAATGTTTTCATCAGTGTAATCTACTGGAAATTTATCTTTTAAATAATTTACAATCCTCTCTGTAGCTGAGCGGGTATTTGTGAATATTAAAGTTGTCTTGTGTTCTTTTACTAAATCGTGTATTAATTGGTACATATAAATGTGGGGTTTGTTTTCCCAGATTAAGTTTTTCGCAGGTATTAAAACATCTAAATCTAGTTTTTTATGCGAGATGACTTTTGCAATATTGACTTTTCTTTCTTCAGATATTCCTACTAAGAATTTTGCAACTTCCTCAAGAGGTTCTATTGTTGCACTTAATCCTATTTTTACAGGTATATTCTTTGCAATTGAGTTAAGCCTTTCAATATTTAAGCTTAAAAAAGAACCCCTTTTATTTCCTAAAGAGTGTATTTCGTCTATTATGCAGTATTCTACCTCCTGGAAAGACTCTACAAATTTCTTTGTTGTTAAAACAATTGCGAGAGATTCAGGTGTTGTTATGAGAATATGTGGAGGATTTTTTGCCATTTTTGCCTTTTCAGAGGGTGTTGTGTCTCCTGTTCTTAATCCCACAAGTATTTTTTGGAGGTTTATTCCCTTGGATTTTGCAATTTCATTTATTTCTTCAAGGGGCTCTATAAGGTTTTTGTGTATATCATTATTAAGTGCTTTTAATGGACTTACATAAACACAATAAACTTTCTTTTCTAATTTGTTTTTCTCTGACAAAGTCACTAGTTGATTTAATATAGAAAGGAATGCAGTTAAGGTTTTACCTCCTCCTGTTGGCGCAGATATGAGGATATCTTGTTTTTTGTGAATATTCATTACCCCAAATCTTTGAGATTCTGAAAAATCTTCAAATTTTGAGAAAAACCATTCTTTTACAAGTGGATGAAGTATCTCTTCTATTTCTTTTCTTGAATATTGGGTTGCTTCTGAAACATCAGTCATTTTAAGTTACCTTTTATGTTTAGTTATATAGAAACCTCTCACAATCCTTGATTTAAATTAGTTGAGTGTCATTATTTAAGGGTTTTGGTTGTTTTTGGTTAATCTTAAAAAGTCTTTTTTCTATACTTGAACATGGAAAAGTATCAGAGAATTGACTTTAGGGATCAGATATCAAACAACAAAAGAAAATCTTTTTTCTTGATTTTAAGTGTTTTTGCTGTTATTGTAGTGTTAGGGTATGTTATCTCTTTAGCTTTTGATCCCGTATGGTTTTGGTTTATAATGGTAATTTCAATTATATTTTCAATATCTTACACTCTTATTAGTTATTACAATTCTCATAAGATATCTGTTATGAGTGTTGGTGCTAAGAAAGCAGATAGGAGTAGATATAAAGATTATTATAATCTTGTTGAAGGGTTGACCCTTGCTTCAGGATTACCTATGCCGGAGTTATATATTATGCCTTCCAATCAGATAAATGCTTTTGCCTCTGGGAGAGATCCGAAACATTCTGTTGTGTGTGTTACAGAGGGAGCATTACAAAAGTTAGATAGAAGGGAATTGGAGGGAGTTTTGGCACATGAACTGGGACATATTGGGAATTATGATATAAGATATATGACCTTGGTTGCAGTTATGGTTGGGATGGTGGCAATTATCTCTGAGATGTTTTTGAGAAGTTTATGGTTAAAGGGAGGAGGAGATAGTGATAATAATAAAGCTGGATTGATATTATTAGTTATAGGTATTGTTTTGGCTATTCTTGCTCCTATTGTTGTTCAATTAGTTCAGCTTTCAATCTCAAGGAAACACGAGTATTCAGCAGATGCAACCGCAGTTAAATTCACAAGGTATCCTCAGGGTTTAATAGGAGCTTTGAAAAAAATAAAGCAGGATTATTCATATGAATCTTCAGAAAAGAAAGTAAGCAAAGCCATTGCTCCTTTGTTTTTTGCAAGTCCTCTGAAAAATATTACAAGTACGCATCCTCCAATTGAGAAGAGAATAGCTGCTCTGGAAAGAATGTAATTTTTAAATTTCAATTACTTTTAAAAACTCTTCTTATCTGATTTATTTATGGGTTTTATAAGGGGGGTGGTTGTTACTTTTTTTAGCATCGTTCTTTTTTTATCTTTATTTCTTATGACATTTACTGCAATCCTATCTTTCTCATTAAATTATAATACTCTTCAACCCTCACTTAAGGACTCTGTTGGAAATGTTCTTTCAAGCTTTTTGGAAGGAGGCAGCATATTTACTGAAGAGGAGAAAGAAGTTATGAAGTACGATTGTCTTATAGAGGACGAGCACATATTTGTTTACGAAAATTATACATTTGTAATCCCTTGTCAGATTGTGGAACAGGGGGAGGAGACAATAGTTGATTATGTTGTTGATAATTTTACAAATAAGATTTATTATGATGAATATAATTGTGAATTTTGGGATTGTGTTAAAAATTCCGAGATGCCTTTTGTTCTGATATCAAAAAAAGCTTATGATTATTGGAATGGTAAATTTTTATTATTTTTGTCTCTTTCAATTTTAATATTTGCTTTGATATTCTTTGTATCAAATAATCGCCCAGGAAGATTCATTGTTGGAGGCATTCTTTTAATTTCTTCTGCATTGCCTTTCAAGAAGTTAGATTGGTTGTTTAGATTTATTCCAGAAAATATCTCTCAGGTATTTTTGGTGTTTTTTACAAAAGCTCATAGTGTATTTATTGTAGTGCTTGTTCTAGGAATTTTATTTATTTCATTTGGGATTATTTGTAAAATCTTTGGATGGAAATTAAAAATTAAGAAAGATGAAGAAGTTTTAAAGAAAGAAGAGGTATTGAAAAAGGATTCTCCCGTTTTAAAAGTTAAAAAGAAAGCTGCAAATCAGTCTTTTAATAAAATCCTTTAATAAGAGATTTAGGATCTGTACTTATGTTCTGGTTGTTAGGTGTATTTGTTTTAGAATTTGTGTTTTCAGGTTTTATTTTATTTCCTTCTTCCGCTTTTTTATTAAGGAAACTTTGGATATATCTTGAATGTCCTTCATCATGGTATTTAATATCCTTTATCTTGTAAAAAATTATTCTTCCATTGTCCTGTTTCTCTGTTCTTACATTAATTAGCTTGTCCTTTATCTTTTCTCCAAGTAAGACTTCTCCTTGAGATGCAGAAGCAATTTTTCTGGCATTGGACATCAGGGTACCTAGACTCATAAATTCTAATATTCCTTTTTCTGTCTTTTCAACTATTGAACCATATTCAATAGATATCCCAAAATCTAGTTTATACTTTGCAATTCTGTTATAATTTGATATTATTTCTTTTGCATCCTGTGCAATCTCCAAAGCAGTGTTCTCATTTTTTAGAGTTCTAGTTTTTGAAGGTATAAGTATAAATGTTAAATTATTCTGATTTTCATATACAAATGCTTTCTTGTTTTCTGCTAGATTAATTATTTTTTGAAGAGGTTCCTCCGAATTCCCTTTTTTTGCCTGTACTTCTGCAAGGTTTTTTATGGTTAAATTTGCAACACTAACTTCCTGCTTGTTTCCTTTTATAGATAAAGATAAATTTGCTTTATTTGTTGTTTTTAATCTTGATTCTTTAGAAAGAGGTATTACTCTGTTTTCCCAAGCAACGTTTGATTTAGGTTGTTTGGTTATTTTTTTTTTAAAAAGCCCTTTTCCTGTAGTCCCTGTTTCTTTTCTTTTCTTTTTTATATTCCTAATCACTATGAATGCTATTCCAAGTATTATTAAGAGTATAAATATCCATACCAGAGGTCTTGAGAAAAAATCACTTAACCCTGCCTGAGAGGTATCTTTTATTCTTATGGCATTTCCAGTAATTGAAGCTCTTGTTATTATAATGCTCTCTTTGACTTTACTTTCCCCGTCTTTATCTAATAATTCAACTTCATATTCCCCCTTAGGAGCTATTAATTCATATCCTTTTTTTCCATCTACTGTTAAATAGATTGGATATTCTTTTGAATCATTTCCTATTCTTATTATTACAGTGCTGTTATAGGGCACATTTCCCAAGTTAGTTACAAATATTGTTTCATTTATCACCTCTGCTTTTATTTCTTTATTTTCAGTTATGATAAAGTTTGTTTGTGAAGTTAGTTGTCCAGATATAGCAAATACAGTCCAGTTTCCAGGAGGCTCATTGTATGCAATCTCTAATCCCATGTATTCACCCGTGGATTTTTCTAGAGGTCCTCCTCCTTCAACAAGAGTTCCTTCTCCAACTCCCCTTTTTATTGTTATTATTGATTTTGAATCTATACTCTCCCCTGTCTGGTCATGTAATATTGTCTTTACTTTAACTTCTGTTCCGGGTTTAATTTCATCATCTTTTAGGACTAATTCAAGAGAGGTAGGTATTTGTTTTATTTCTATATTGTAATTTATGAATCCTTTATTTGTCTTAGAAGCGTCGAGTGCAACTTCATAGGCGTTTAGTTTTACTAGATATTTTCCGGCAGCAATCCTTTCGGGAAGAGTTATATTCATTGAATACATTCCATTATTTATTGTCCCTTTTTGTAAGATGCTGCTTCCTGATGAATTTTCTATTACTATTTCTAATTCTATAAATCCGTTTGCTAGTTGTCCATTTTCTTTTATTACATCTCCAAAGAATAGTACACTTTCACCAGGTCCAAATTCTGTTATTTCTGTATTTGGTTTGACAGTAAGAAGATTTGAAATTTTAAACTCATTTGTTAGAATATACTCTGAGCCCAGAACTCCTTTTATCTTACACGTCCCTACATTGTCCCCCAGAATTTCTTTAGTCAGAACAAGTGAAGCATCCATTGTCTTTTCTTCTCCAGACAATAAATTTACTCCGTTTTTATAGAAATTAATTTGTTTGCTTCCGCACAATAAATCCATACTAAATACCCCTGACACTCCTCCTATTGTTTTTATTGTTATTGGGACACTTATAGAATCTCCCAAGTTATATGCTTTGTTTGGTTGTTGATTGATAATCATTTCACCCGAAATAAAAGGAAATGTAATTAAGAACAGTAATATTATTAGTAAGGTATTGGATATTCTTTTCATAAGAATATTAGTAAATATTTATTTATAAACATTTGTAAGGGATTTCAATTTTAGAAATTATTTAATCGAGATAATCTTCAATTGTTTTTGCTATTGCTTTTTCTACTCTGGACTGGTTTAGAATCTTTTCTTCATCATCTTTGTTTAGTGGATATCCAATATCTATAAGTATAGCGGGACATTTAACATCTTTTAATACAAGATAATCCTCTTGATTCACCCACCTATTGGATATATTTGCTATATTTTCAAGGTTTTTTGCTGCTAATTTTGCCAGTTCATTACTTTTATCTTTTAATTCCTTGCCATTTTTTTTTCTGTAATATACCTCAGAACCGCTTATGCTTTTCCAGCCTTTGTAGTCATTTGTATGTATACTAATAAAAATGTCTGCGTTGTTTTTATTTGCTATTTCTGGTCTTGATTCAATTGGACAGGAAGTTGTATTATCTTTTCTTGTTAAAATTACTTTATATTTTGTTGAATCTATGCTTTCTTTTATCTTCTTTGACTTTTCTAATACTATTTCTGCTTCTTTGTAATCTGGATAAATCATGCCCCAATCCATTAATTTCTTTACCCGATTTCCCATGCCATGTCCCGGGTCAAGGATAACAACTTTCCTTGTATCTTCGGTTATTATTTCTGGTTTTTTAATCGGGATGTAATCTGTTCCGGGGGCAATCGCATTTTTGTTTATATTAGAAAAGTAAAATAGGGGGACAAGAATGGCCATCTTTGCAATTTTTTTTATGTAATTGTTTTTCATTTTGGTTTTTAAGGAGGTTTATTTTAAAATAATTTTTGTTTGAATATGCTTAATTAGATAACCTTTTTGTTGCCAGCTTAGCTAAATCTCGGTTCTGATTGTTTTCATACTGAGCTATAAACTCTTTTTCTGCTTTTCCAACTTCTAAAGAATCAATTGTATTTATTGCTTTATTGTAGGGAGTATCTAAAATTATGGTTGGTTTTAGATTTTTTCTGTTTTTGAAATCTTCAACAGTTATCTTTTCTCTTTGATTTATCCATTGATGTAAGAATTCTGGTTGCTTTTGGTCGTTTATTCCAAGATATAGTATTACATGGGTCTCTTCTATCTTATTTCCTTTCTCATCTTTTCCAGGGGTTCCATAACTTTTGTATTTTCTGTACTCCTTCGGTCCCATGTCTCTTTTTGTAATTATCATCATCCCAGGTTCCAATGTTCCATCTATAATTTTATTTTTTAGATTTTCATATATTGTTGAATCATTAGCTGTTTCTTCTTCTTTGAATTGGTAGACTATTGAGTTATCATACTTCAAATCCCAGGCATGTCCGGGGTTGTATTTTTTATCAAATATCTTATTTGCAGATAGTCTCGCATATTTTGAGCATGAGTTTGGAGATAATTTATAATACGGAACTTTTATCTCATCGGAGCTTTGTTTTTCTGCTTTCTCATTAAAAACTGCTTCTCTATTTTCTTTTAATATTCTTTCTAATCTTGATTTTTCATATACTTCATATCTTGTTTCTTTACTTTCTAAATTTTCTTCAACAAAACTTCCTCCTGTATATGAGCCTATCGCTAAGCTTGCCATTCCTGTAAGAGCTAGTTTTTTAAGATAGTTTTTCATTTTAATTTATCACTATTCTGTAGTAACAATATTTAAATGTTTCGGTTGATGGTTATATGTAAAATTTAGGGTAAAATAAGTGAAACATTTAGAGTAGAACTTAGCATTATTTTCTAATAAATCAAGTCTCTTGGAAGAATTATTCACGAACAAAATTCTCGGGATCACTATCTGATTCTGGCATACTGTTCACCTCCCGATAAATTGGTTGTTTTGTTGAATATTTTTATATTTTTTTTCATGAAGTTTTTTAACAAATACCCTTTAAAAGCTTTGTGTATATAGAGTACATATTTTCTTTGATTTTTGTTAAATAAAATTAGTTTTATAAACATCTATTTCTTAGAACCAGCATGAAAACTTTAAACCTGCATGTGGATTATATCAAGTTCAAACCTTTGAAAAAGGCGCTTAAAAGTATTGGGGAGTTGACTGAAAAAGACAAGAAGGAGAAGGAAGTGAAAGAGGCACTTGTTGTTTTGACTGCTATTGAGAAGTCTGATGTGGATGTTTCTGGGGTTGTGAAAAAGTTGGTTGAGAATGTAAAGGATATTGCTTCTCAGGTAAAAGCTAAGAATATTGTTCTTTATCCTTATGCTCATTTGTCCAAAGATTTAGGAAATCCGGATATAGCTCAGGAGGTTTTGGAGAGTGCTGAGAAAGCTTTAGTTAAGGAAAAGTTTAGCGTTACAAGAGCTCCTTTTGGATATTATAAAGAGTTTGAACTGAAGGTAAAAGGACATCCCTTAAGTGAATTGTCGAGAGAGATAAGGTTTGAAGATGGAGAAGGAAAAAAAGAAGGCAAATTGATTAAAGGTAAAGAATCTGAAGAAAAATATGATCCAAAACAGTTGCTTAGGGAGATTTCAAAATCAAAACTTGATTCTTCTAAATTGAAAGATAACGATCATAGGATAATTGGAAGACAAATGGATTTGTTCAGCTTTTCAGAAGTTGCTCCAGGGATGGTCTTCTGGCATAATAATGGTTTAATTATAAGGAATGAACTTATTAATTTTTGGAGAGAGGAACACCGTAAAGCAGGTTACCATGAAATTCTAACTCCCCAGATTTTAGATAAAAAATTGTGGCAAATTTCAGGACATTGGGAAAAATATAAAGAGAATATATTCCTTACAGAATATGAAAAGAGAAGTTTTGCTGTTAAACCAATGAATTGTCCTGGAGGGATGCTTGTTTTTAAAAATTCCCCGAAATCTTATAAGGACTTGCCATTAAGAGTAGGAGAATTAGGTGTTGTTCATAGACAGGAATTGTCGGGTGTTTTGGGGGGACTGTTTAGAGTAATACAATTTACCCAAGATGATGCTCATATTTATTGTACTGAAGAACAATTAGAAGATGAGATTGTTAATATAATCGAACTTGTAAAAAGAGCATATGAGAAATTGGGGATTAACATAGATCATGTTGAATTATCTACAAGACCTGAAAAAAGAATAGGAAGTGATGAGATTTGGGATAAAGCAGAAAAAGTATTAGAGAAGGTATTGAAAAAATTAAAATTAAAATATAAAATAAACGATGGAGATGGAGCATTTTATGGGCCTAAAATAGATTATCATGTTAAAGATTCTTTAGGAAGAACCTGGCAGACAGGAACTATACAGTTGGATATGGCAATGCCTGAAAGGTTCGATTTGGAATATACGGATAAATTTAATTCCAAGAAAAGACCTATAATGTTGCATAGAACAATTTTAGGGTCACTAGAAAGATTCTTGGGAATTTTAATTGAGGATAAGAATGGGAGACTTCCAACCTGGCTTGTACCTATACAAGTCAGAGTCTTAAGCTTTACAGATAGGAATGTTGAATATGCCGAAAAGATAATTGCTAGGATGAAAGAATTAATTCCTAATTTAAGGATTGATAGCGATTTTGACCAGAAAACTGTTCAGGCTAAAGTTAAGGAAGCTGAAGAAATGAAAATCCCTTATATAATTGTAATAGGAGATAAAGAAGAGAAGGAAGGAGTTGTTGCTGTGAGAAAGGGAGGGGATAAAGTTATTGAAACTTTAGATACAGATGAGTTCATTTTTGATTTGAAAACCAAAATTGAAAAGAGAATCTGATATTTATTTTCTTAAATTTTCTTCAAGGGCGAGTCTTTCAAGTTTTTTGAATATATCTTCTTTTTTTTCACATATGCTTTGTCTATATACTAGTTCCCCAAATTGGCTTATTATCTCGTAGGGTAAATTATTCTCAGCATCTTTGTACAATCCCTTTGCAGATTCCAAGTTTAGATAAGTGAGGTTAACGTATGCATTTATTTCTATTGGTCTAAAATATTTGTATTCACCATTTTCTATTTTTTGCACTTTTGGTTTTATTTCTTTTAACTCTTCAGATTCCCTGCTTTTATATCTCCTGCCAACAGTAAACCATTTACCCTTTTCATCATCAAGTATGATTCCCCCCACTTTTACTACAGATATTTCAGGTGGAGTATGATGAACTTTCATGTATTTCAAAGTGAGTTTTCCTTTAAAACAATTTATATTCTAAAAACTTATAAATTGAAATATACTGGAATTTGTATGAACTTTCAATTTTATTTTGAAAAGATGATGAAGTCAAAGGATTTTAGTAAGTTTACAAGTGATAACAAAGACGCTTTTCTTTGTTCTGCCTTTTTTTCAGTTGATAAAAAGGGAGAGGATAATAAACAGAATATTGATTACTTTGTTCCTTCTTTAAATAAGATGTTTAGTTTTAAGCTTAATAATACTGTTGAATTAGTTCCAATTGAGGATTATGGGGAAAATTTTAAACCAGAAAAGATACCGGATAATATAGATTTTGACTTTAGCTATATTGAGAAACTTATTGAGGGGGAAATGTTTGAGAAGAAGATAAATAATAAGATTGAAAAGCTTCTTTTTAGCTTACAAGCAAAGGATAAAAAAAATTATCTTCTTGGGACAATTTTCTTGTCTGGATTGGCTCTTTTAAAAGTTAAAATTGATTTAAATGAAAAGAAGATTGTTGATTTTGACAAGAAAAGTTTTTTTGAGATGATGAAGATTGTGAAGAAATGAAATTAGTTATCTGTAACAGCAGAGATATACTAACCAATATAAGCTATAAGATAATATAATTAGTTGCTCAATATTTTTGAAAATTGTTTTTTAGATAATTACAATAAATCAAAATCACTTCTCCACAATAAAGTTAATCATCATTTCGCTATTGTGTGTTGAGAGAATTTTAAATCCTGTAGATTTGAATAATTTATGTATTTCATCTTCTTCAAAAAGATAATAGTATCTTTCTCCCTTGTCAGTCCATTTTATTAGTTTTTCTTTTCCTTGTTTTTGGTTGAATCGTTTGGACTGGAAATTCCAAACTCCAATAAGTACTTTCCCTTTTTTCTTCATAACTCTGTATAATTCAGCAATTGCTTTTTTATGATATTCTGGAGGTAAGCAGTGAAGTGCAGATATTGAGATTGCGTAATCAAAAAAATTGTCTTTAAATGGTAAGTTTTTGGATATATCTGCAACTATAAATTCTCCAGGAACCTTTAATTTAGTTGCTTTCTTTTTTGCAAGTTTAATCATTTCTTCTGAAAAATCAACTAGATACATTTTCCCTCCTTTTATCTTTGTGAGGTGTCTTCCTGAACCAGATCCCAAATCTAAGACATTTCCTGTGCAACAGGTTAGGAATTCTTTGCTGAATTCTGAAGGGGTTTCTTTGAACTCATGCCATTCTTTTGCAATGTTGTTCCAGACTTGTTGTTGAGTTGGAGTTTCCATTTTATAAGCTATCCAAGGGGGATTTTATCTTTGATAAATCTTTTGTGGATACATGTGTGTATACCTCAGTTGTTTTTAAATCAGAATGTCCTAGCAATTTTTGTATATGTCTTATATCTGTGCCCTGCTCTAATAAATGTGTTGCAAAACTATGCCTTAACATATGTGGAGTTGCTTTAATTCCTGCTTTTTTTCCAGCTTCATCCAAAACTTTCTGGACGGACTTTTTTGTGTATTTTCCATCACGTCCTTCAAAAACATATTCTGTGTGGAAAGTATTATTACTGTAGTATTTCAGTAAATCTAATTTTAATGCATCTGAAATAATAGTTACCCTATCCTTTTTCCCTTTTCCCTTTTTGACATTAAGAATATTTCTCTCAAAGTCAATATCTTTTCTCTTTAAATCAATTAGCTCCTGAAGCCTCAGTCCTGAAGAGTAAAGAAGTTTTATTATCAGTTTATGCTTTAAATTGTCTGTTAAATTAATCATTTCTTTAATTTTTTCTTTTGAGATAACTTTTGGAAGTTGTTTTTCTTTTTTCTTTATAGGAACTTCCTCAAATGAAAAAGATTTTCTTAATATCTCTCTGAAAAAGAAACTTATGGAGGCATACTGCAACCTTGAGGAGTTTATACTCAAATTTTGTGATAATAAATATAATTTAACACTGTCATTTGATAGATTAAGTCTACTTTTGGAAAGAAAATCTAAAAATTTTCCTGTGTGATATACATAAGATTTGATTGTTTGGTTAGAAAATCCCTTTAAAATACATGTTTCTTTTAGTTTTTTTAGATATTCTTCTTTATCTGAAGTATAATTCATAAAGGAACTTTAACTTCATTTTATTTAAAGATATATGTGTAAGATAATAACCTTTGGGTTATAATCTACTTTTCAAGTAGATATAATAGATGTTATATTCAATTTTTGGATTACTCAAGACGGAAAAGAGAGAGGGGCTTAGTCCTTCGGACATTTTGCCTTTTACTTCGTAAAAGAATTTATAGGAAGGAGCGTCAAGATAGTCTTTTTCTACGAAAAAGAAATTTACTAGGTGGCGTCTTAACAATAATCCTTTAATTTAGTATTCTTTTTATGTTTACTTATTCTTTTATTCGCTAACTCGATGTATTCCTTATTATTATCTATGCCAATCCAATTTCGATTTAATTGCATGGATGCCAAAGCAGTTGTTCCACTTCCCATAAAGGGGTCAATAACAATGTCTCCTTCATCTGTTGCCATCTCAATTAATCTTGTAAATAATTCTAAGGGTTTTTGAGTTGGATGTGCTGCTCTCCCATTTTCTCCTTTAATTCTTTCAGAACCTTGACAAACTGGAAACTCCCAAACATCTTTTAACTGCTTACCTTGATTATACTTTTTCATATTGTTATAATTAAATTTCCATCCTTTCCCCTTTGCAAACCATGCAATAAATTCCGTAGAATGAGTTAATGTTCTTTTCGTAATACTTGGCATAGGATTTGTTTTTCTCCATGTTATCAGATTAATAAATTTGTATCCTTTATCTTTTAAAGCTACAATTACTTCTCCTATATTATGTAAAGAACCACAAACCATCATCGAACCATTTGGAGCAAGAATCTTATCAGCCTCATCAATCCATTTTTTTGTAAAGTCCATATAATCTTCATAAGAGAATTTATCCCATTTTTCATTTACTTTGTAATATGCTCCACCTGTTTTATTATCTGGCAGATTTACTCCACCATTTGATGCATTATATGGTGGGTCAGTTAATACTAAATGAATTTTTCCTTTAGGAAAATCCCCCATTATCTTTATACAATCTCCTTCATGATTTTTATTTATTACATTATTCATGCTAAAATACCTTCTTTTTCATATTTTTGAAGAATTGTATTAGATTTTCTCGCCCAATCATCAACATCTTTGGAATCTATTGCGACATTATGTAGTGTTAATAATAATTCTTTAAACTCGTTATGAGTAATTGGTTTATTTTCTAATTTTTTTATTAACACTCTTTTTAATATTTTTAAAAATTGAGTTATGCTCAGAGGAATTATTTTTTGTTTTTCTCCCTCATACTCATATTTGTTTGAAAAGCTAAATGTGTTAAAAGTATCTCTGTGAATTCTTGGGGCAATAAACAAACAAAAAGAATTATCATTATTTTTAATTTCAAAATCTCTTAAATGCCTCATAACTGGTTGTCCTTCATTAATCCATTGACTTCTACTTACTAACATAGTAACTTCACAAATCATATTGAAAGATTCATAAACACATTCTATATCTGGAACATTGGCTGGTGCTGTAAAAGTTGGTCTGTTATCATCTCCTACAGGATAATTAGGCTGTATTTTCAAGGCGTCATTAATCGCATGTAAGCATAACGTTGTTAGGTGTTCTAGTTCTATTGATTGGCTTTTATCACTTCCATGAATATTTTCAAGAGTTTTGATTACTTCCTTAAAATTATCAGCATTAGCTAATTCTGTATGATTAATATACTCCTGCACTCTTCGCCTAAGAATTCTTAAATCTGCCATTATTGGTTTTAATTCATTAACTCTCAATGATTCAATGTTTACTTCAAATAATTTTTTCTCTAAAGTTAATGGTTTGCTTAGAGATTTGTTTAATTCAAATATTTCTTTTCTAAGGTTCACAATAATATTTTTTAATTTGTCTTGTGTATCCCATGGATAGATTACATCAGAATCCATATAATCAAGGTATTCCTCAAGAGTTTTGAATTTCAAACCTTCACCATTACTATATTCCAGAAGAGAGGTTATTTCAACATTTCTTCTCGGTTCTAAATCAATATAGAAACCACCACCACGAATATAAAAGAATCTTGTTATCTTAAAATATCGGATTGCATTATCACCATAATCTTTTAAATTATGAAAGTTTATATCGAGATGTTTTCCTTCGGGATCTTCAAAGAATTTTTTAGTTTTATCTGTAAAACAATCTTTTTTTATTGCAGTTTGTTCTTTTTTGTCTTTACCTTTTAATTTATTTCTTAATGCAATAATTTCATTAACTGTTTTAGGGATGTCATCATAATTAATTGTAGTTGGCACAAAATAACAAAATTCATGTTTAGAAATTCCGACAGGTTCATTCCCTAATTTTTTCCATTTCTTGTTTACTTCATTGATAATATGAAGAGTTGTAATAAATGGTCTTACATTAAAACCATTTTTTTCAGAAAACTCTTCATTATCTGGATTTGGTAAAGTCCATTTAAAGAAATATTCTAAGAAAATTTCTCCCATGTCGAAATCTTTTTGTAAAAATTTCTTTCCAAAATTTGTGATGTATAGTTTACTTACTGTTTGTTTAGATACAACCAAACCCATTTTACTAAGCGGGGCAATAGATGTCCTTCCTCTTAGCCCAGGGTCATCTTTTAAAACAGTAGATTTTTCTTTCATATGTTCAAAAATTTCTTTTGCTTCTTTTTCTGACATATCAGAAGGAGAATTATAATAGCCCGATAATTTTTCATTAAGGCCTGTTGGTTTATACAGCTTTCTTTTAATCAATGCTATTTGAAATTTTATCTGTTGATTCTCATTAAATTCAACACCCTCAAAATCTTTAAGAACTTCCAAAAACCCCCTAATTCTATCGGGATTTCTTACAGTAGTTGAAATTGACCATGCTCTTTTCATAATATTTTACCCCTCATACTATCTTAAAAGCCAACATATTTAAATATTATGCGTTTTAGGGGTTATATTATGGCAAAAAAGAATGTTGATTTGAAAAAAGGGGAATGTGTAAGTATTCTTAAGAAAATGCCAGACAATTCCGTAGATATGATATTTGCAGACCCTCCTTATAATCTTTCTGGAAAAAATCATATTACTTGTGTTAATGGAAGAAAAGTAAAATGTGATAAAGGTATTTGGGACATGGTCGCAGATATTGATAAATTTAATTATGATTGGATAAAAGAGTGTATGCGTGTTCTAAAGGATGATGGAACTATCTGGATTTCAGGAACATTACATAACCATCCTTCTGTTGGCTTTTTACTTAAAAAAATGGGATACTGGATAATAAATGATATTGTTTGGTTTAAACCAAATGCTCCCCCTCAATTACAACCTAATAGACTTGCTCCATCTACCGAGATGATTTGGTTAGCGAGTAAGACAAAAAAATATTATTTTGATTATAAAAAAGCAAAGGAAATTAATGACGGAAAACAAATGAGAAACCTTTGGACTATTAATGCTCAAAGACATATCACAAATCACCCTACTGAAAAGCCAGAACTTCTTTTAGAAAGGATAATTCTTCTTGGAAGTAAAGAAGGCGATGTTATCTTAGATCCTTTTATGGGTTCAGGAACAACAGGAGCAGTCGCTAAAAAGTTAAATAGAAGTTTTATAGGGATTGAACTTGACGATGAATTCTTTGAAATTGCAAAAGATAGAATAAATAATACTAAATGACGCCCCTAAATGTTCTTTTTAGAAAAGAACCAAAACAAGACGCCCCTTCTATCTTCTTTTTTAGAAAAAAGAAGCAAAAAATCTGACGCCCCTCTCTCGTCCTTCGGACATATTCACTCGCCTTTGGCTCGAATTTATCAGTAATCCAAAAACTCTAAAATTTTGCCTTCGGCATCGTTGCACTAAATTTTAGGTCTTCCCGTTGGTCAGACGAATATAACAGGGCTTAACCGACTACGAAACCTTGCAGGTTTCTCCGTCCAAATTTTGCCCCATCTCTGAAAAAATTCTCAGCTCTGTTTCGGTTTTGTGGGTTGCCTCAAAACCTCACGAGGAGAATTTTTTCGAGGGGTCAAAACTTCGTTTAAGCCCGATGTTATGTGCAATCTAGAAATATCTTGTTTATTCAATCATCATTCTCCCTCAAACTTAATAAGGCTAAAGAAAGGATATTTTGAAATCTTTTCTTTTCCTTTTAATTCCGGAAGTTCCATAACAAACATACACCCAATAATTTGTCCCCCTACTTTTTCAATAAGGTTTACAGCTGCTTTAACTGTTCCACCTGTTGCAATTAAATCGTCAACAAGTAATACTTTTTGTCCTGGTTTTATAGAGTCTTTATGTATTTCAACTGCATCCTCTCCATACTCCAAAGAATAACTTTCTTTTACTGTTTCGTAGGGTAATTTTCCTGGCTTTCTTATTAAAGCTAATCCTGCATTTAACTTTTCAGCTAAAAGGCCTGCAATGATAAAACCCCTTGATTCAATTCCTGCAACTATATCTATTGGTATTTCATAACATTTTTCGTAAAGTATTTCTGTAAGTTTTTTAAGAGATTCTCTATCTTGAAGGAGAGGAGTCACATCTTTAAACATAATTCCTTCTTTTGGAAAGTTTGGAATTGTACGTACTTTTTCTTTTAGTTTTTGAATTTCTTGTTCTCTTGAAAAAGAGTTTATCGCATCAAAAATAACTTTTTTGACACGTTCAGCATTTTCCTTCATATTATTTTTTATTGTTAACCAATCTACTGGTTCTTCATCTTCTTTCCAGCAGTCATAATCCGTTGACATTGCTATTGTTGCATATTGTACTTCTGCCTCGTTTGCAAGAATGGCTTCAGGAGATGTAGACATATTTATTATATCTCCTCCCCATTGTCTGAAAAGGTGGCTTTCTGCTTTGGTTGAGAATCTTGGCCCTTCTATTGTTATAACTGTTCCAGTTTTATGGTATGAGAATTTTAATTTTTCACAGCTTTCAGTTAGCTTTTTTCTTAATTCTTCCGAAAAAGGATTTGCCATGGGAGTGTGGATTGGACCAAATTCAAACTTATCAAAAAAGGTTAGTTTTCTGTTTTTTGTAAAATCAATAAATTGATCTGGAATAATAAAATCTCCTCTCTTTATTTCTTCTCTAAGTGAGCCCGCGGCTGTTGTTGAGATTATAAATTTACAACCTTCATTTTTTAGTGCAAATATATTTGCACGATTGTTTACTTCTGTTGGAGGGATTTCATGTTTTATCCCATGCCTTGAAATTATAAAGACATCTATGCTCCCTATCTTTCCAATTGTCAATGGAGAAGATGGTTTTCCAAAAGGGGTTTCTACTTCTTTTGTTTTGTAATCTGTAAGAATCTCTGGATTCTCAAGCCCAGAACCACCTATTATACCAATTTTCATAATAAATATTGGAGAGGAAAAGATTTTATAAGTATTTTTGTAATGAAAGATACATGTTAAACCCATCGAAAAATGAGGTTCGTAAACCTACAAAAACAATCTCAGGTATAACTCCTGTAGCAGTTATGTTGCCTCCTAGAAAATGCAAGCATGGTAATTGTATTTATTGCCCTTCAATGGATGTCCCCCAAAGTTATACCCCAAAAAGTCCTGTTGTGTTAAGGGCTAAATCTCTGGATTATAATTCTTACAAACAGGTTGTTTCTCGTCTTAAGGCATTTGAAGTTATGAATCATCCAACTGAAAAAATTGAGTTGATAATTATGGGAGGAACTTTTTTGGAATATCCTGAAAAATTTCAGTACAAATTTATAAAAGGATTGTATGATGGATTAAATGGTAAGGTTTCTAATAATCTGAGCGAGGCAAAAAAATTAAATGAAAATTCAAAACATAGATGTGTTGCGCTTTGTATTGAAACTAGGCCAGATGTTTGTTGTGAATTTATCTCAAGAATGAGAGAATTTGGATGTACAAGGGTGGAGTTGGGTGTGCAATTAATAGATGATAAAGTGTATAAATTTGTAAAAAGAGGACATCTAGTTAAAGATGTTGTTTTAGCTACAAAATGTTTGAGAGATGCAGGTTTTAAGATAGGTTATCATTTAATGCCTGGGCTTCCTGGAAGTAATTTAAAGAAAGATTTGGAATTATTTAAGAAGATTTTTTCTGATGAAAGATTTAAACCCGATCAGATTAAAATTTATCCTTGTCAAGTATTGCCCAATTCTGAACTTGAAAAAATTTATTGGGAAGGAAAATACAAACCTTATACTCCGGAGGAGATTCAGAAACTTTTAGTTAGTATGTTAAAAGTTATTCCAAGATATTGTAGGGTAATGAGGATTATGAGAGAAATTCCATTGGAATATTTAATTGCTGGAAGCAAAGATATTGGAATAAGGAAAGATGTTGAAGATGAGTTAAGAAAAGAAAAAGTTAAATTGAAAGAAATTAGATATAGAGAGGTTGGTTTTAATAAAGAAGGAATGAATTTAGATTTGAAATTAAAAGCAACCCCTTATAAAGCTTCAGGAGGAAAAGAGTATTTTTTGGAGATTGTTAATAAAGATAATGTGCTTTTTGGGTTACTTCGTTTGAGAATAGTTAGCAGTAATCTCGTTAAGAGGGGTTCGAGGAGTAATAAGCTTGGTTCAACGGGTAATAAGCTGAAAACTGTTGTTACAGATAATAAAATAGGATTAGTAAGAGAACTGCATGTTTATGGGCAGAGTTTGAAATTGGGAGAACTTGGAAAAGTTGGTCAACACACTGGTTTGGGAAAATGGTTAATGGAGGAAGCTGAAAAAATTGCGAAAAAAGAAAAATGCTCTGAGATTAAAGTGATTTCAGGAGTGGGGGTTAGGGAGTATTACAGGAAGTTAGGTTATGAATTGGAGAAAGGAAAAGGTAAAGGAGAATATATGAGAAAGCTTTTATAGAAAAGCTATCTGTTAAAATAATGAAAAAATTAGTTGCTTCTGGTCCGGTTATTCTTGAAAAGGGAAAATTACTTGTTATTATGAATGATAAAGATAATTTTTATAAGATTCCTGGTGGAAAGTTAGTGGAAGGAGAAAGTTTGGAGGGTTGTGCAATTAGAGAACTGGAGGAAGAAGCTGGACTTTCATGTAAGTTGATTAAAAAAATCGATACTTATGAAATTAACCAAAAACCTGGAACAGGAGAGAAGATGAAAATAGAATTGCATCATTATTTAGCTAAATTAACTAATCCTGTTAAAAATTATGAATCTTTTAATCATAATGGACATTTTGTTGCATGGATTGATATTGGGTATATTAGAGATGAGAAGTGTTTTGTTGCACCAAATATTAAATTCTTATTGGAAAAAGGAGTTATAGCTTAATTTTCCCTTCCTGCCAGTCCTTTAAAATTAATCTTGCAGTTGCATCCTCGTTTACTTCCCCCTTCTTTTTCAAAAAGCCTTTTCTTTTTCCAAGTTCTTCAAGTAGAACTTCTGGGTCTCCTTTTGATTCTATCTTGTAAAATTTCTCCAGTAAATTAGGGTAGCTTTTCATTATATTAACAACTACAAGTTCTGGTTCTTTTACTTGACTGTAACTTCTTGCTCCTAGTTTGGCATGTGCTGAAATTTTTTCCCTGTCTTGTGAGGAGTACTCTTTTTCTGGTATTATGCCAGGAGAGTCAAGTAAAACTAAATCTTGCGAGAGTTTTATCTTTTGCATGCTCTTTGTGAATCCTGCATCAGAACCAACTCCTGCAGAGCTTTTTCCTATAAGCGAATTAATTAATGAGCTTTTTCCTGTATTTGGATAACCAATTATTCCTACAATTATTTTGTGGTAATCTTCTGGTTTTTTTTCAACTTTTTTTGCTTCTATTTTTATTCTATCTCTTAGTTCTCTTATTCCTTTTCTGTTTGTTGCGGAAACAAGAACATACGGGAACATTTCTTCTTGTAGTTTTAAGTTATTTTTATCGATTAAGTCTGCCTTATTTAGAACATAAATTATTCTCTTCTTTTTATTTTTTATATCCTGTTCAATTTCTTGGTTTCTTGTTTCCTGAATAAACCTTGCATCAAGTATTTCTAAAATTACATCTGATTCTTGCACTACCTTTTTTGCTATTGAAGGATATTTTCCTCTTTGTTTTCTGATATTTTTTATATTTCCTGTGTGTCTTGAAGAAAAACTATATCTTGGTTTCATGTTACTTACAGGAAAATAGAGTTTAAAAAATAGAGGATATTAATGGATCAGGTTTATGAGAATTATAAATGCGATTATAGTTACCATAGAAAATATAATTAAAGTGTTAAATAATAAATAAATCGCTTCCTTTTTTTCTCCATCCAAGTACCAGAGAAGAGGTTTACCAAAGACTAAAAGTCCAGTAAATGCTGCTGAGAATACAAAGAGCAATAACATCGCTATAGGTATAAAGATGTTGTCTTTTTGGGTAATTGAGCTATTTCCAAGATAATAAATGAAAGAAGCTATTAAAATCACATATAATGAAGTTCCAAGCCCGTTAAGTAGAGAGTATTTTAGTGTATTCTTCATGTTTAAGCTAATTCTCATTAATTTAATAAGATTATTGTGATTAAAATTAAGCGCCCCGACCGAGATTCGAACTCGGGTCACGGCCGTGAAAGGGCCGCATTCTTGGCCTCTGAACTATCGGGGCTTATGCAGCAAACTATTTGCTAAAAACTTAAGATTAAATCACTTTTTAAAGATAACTAAATTAAAAAAAGAAAAAAGGCCCGTTAAGAGCCAAATTTAACTGGTTTATTCTTTACTCCAAGCTGCAATACCAATTAGTATAAATCCTACTATTGGTATCAAGCAAAGTAAAGCCCACCATCCAGGTCTATTTATAACTTCAAACATCTTCCATTGCCAGATTACCATAAATACTGCAAAAGCGAGACTGAATACAAAGCCTACAACTGGAATTAATGTTCCGATTATAAGAAGCCAGGGCCACCAGTGCATTTTTGATGCCTGGAATGCTATTATTGCAGGACCAACTCCAGGTATCCAAGATAATTCTGGTGTCTTTAGTTTTGCTTTTCTTCCTATTGCCATGAAAGCAAAACCCATGTAAATATACATCACAATTGCAATAATTACAAACACAAAAATCATCCCCATTATTAATCCTACTAATCCTGCTGTAGGGTCCATGGTTGCTGAACCTACACTTGATAAATCTAATGCCATTTTTTTCACCTCCTTTCAACTCTTTTTTAAAACATGAGCCTACTCGGATTTGAACCGAGGACCCCCGCCTCTCTTAGATTTTTCTGTGAGAGATACAATTCCAGTGAATTGCAATCATATAAGAGCGGTGCTCTGGACCAGGCTGAGCTATAGGCTCGTTCTAGTATTTCTACTTATTTAACTAAGCTTTTGGAAATTTATAAGTCTTGTTGTTTTGGTATTTTGCATCAAATTCTTTTCTGTTTTTTTTATAAAAATTTTTTAATTATTTTGAGTTTTTTTGATAAATATTTGCTGAAGATTTTATTATTCTTTATAAAATCTTTTACCTTACGTTTATCTTACCTTTTTTGTTGTAAGTAAAAGTTTTCCCTACATTTTTCTCGAGTATAAAAACATTTATAATATATATAAATATAATATATTATATGAAAAAGAGTGTGGTGATAATTGTAGGTTTTTTTAGCTTATTATTCTTGATAAATTTTATTTCTTCTGAGTCTATTTCTGAGGATTTGCATTTGAACATTCAAACAACTTATCCAAATGGAACCATTCGTCCAGGAACATTTGCCTTTGCTTTTAATATCTCTACAGATGTAGATTGTTCAAATATTATTCATTCTAATTATACAAATTTAACTACAGATTCCAGAGCAATTATTTCTTATTATCTTTCAAATGTCTCTTTAGGTTATTTTGAACAATATTATTTATGTTATTACAGAGATATTAATCTTACTAATCCAAATTATACTTTAATTGATTCCTCAAAAATTGCAAGAACCCCTTATTCTTTTACTGCAAGAAATATAACTTTGAGTGGAGTTATACCAGATACTAATTTTTATTTGGTTGGATACAATATGAGCGCTACATATTATTTTGGAAATGGTAGTTATCTTGTGGATGTTAATGATACTTTAAGTCAGTTGAATTGTGCAGATGGACAAGTTGTAAAATGGAATAATGTGTCTAATGTTTGGTATTGTTCTGATGTTGCCCCCCCTGGTGCTGCGGATATAGATTCTGTTATTACTGATAATATTTATCTGCTTGGAGGTCAGACACAGGGAGATGTAAATCTCTCTTTCAATGAAACTAAGTTGAATCAGACAATTGATCAGAAAATATCTACTTATAATATTTCAATGTTCAATTGGGTATCTTCCCTGTTTAATTCTCTTTCGAATGCTATAAATTCAATAGGTAATTGGAGTGCTGACAAGTCAAGTTATTACAATATAACACAGGTAGATGAGATTAATGGTTCTGTTACAAACTACATAAACACTACAAATCAAACAATTATGGATTATGTGAATAGTACTTTTGTCCCTTTAAGTGGTATTGGAGATTTGAATGTAAATAACACTGATCTCTTTGATGGGTATGATAGTAGTTTTTTTATGCCTCTGAACCAGTCTGTTTATGGAGATTTCGATTTTGATGATGGGTGGTTATATGGAGGGGTTAGTATAATGGATGGAAATATTTATGCACAAAGAGGTTATTTTTACAATATTAGTTCTTTATCTGTTTCAAATTTGGACATAAATGGCTCTTTAACTCCTTATTTTGATGATACTTTTGATATAGGTAGCTCAGATTTAAGGTGGCAGGATTTATATCTTGGAGGGCAGATTAGTGCTGTAACTGCAAATATTAGCGGGACACTTTATGTTGCAGGAGTGGATATTTCTGAAAGAGTATTTGAAAATAATGAATCTATGGAAAACTATGTGAATTTTATTGCTTCTTTATGGGATTCAAATTATTCAAATATGGAGTCTAACCCATGTTCTCCTAATTTTGTTGTAGGTATTTATGAGAATGGGACTTTTATGTGTGGGACAGTTTCTTCTGCCATGGAGTCAGATCCATACTGGGAAGACAATTATACTGCTTATAATGAAAGTTGGAGTTATACTTTTAATCAAACTACAAATGATTCAATTACAAATTTCATAAATTCAAATAACTGGTCAGTTAATAATACAATAATTTCATTAAATGCTTCCTTAATCGATTTGATAGGTTTAAACAACGAGTCTGTTACAAACTACATAAACACTACAAATCAATCAATTGTTAATTGGGCAAACACTACTTTCACTTCTCTGGAGAATATTGTGGATTTAATTGGAAACTGGAGTAATGATAGTATAAACTATTATAACAAAACAGAAGTAGATACTAATCTTACAAGTTTAAACACTACTTTAATCCAGATTTTGAATAATGGAACTTACACAAATACAACTAATATTTCTTATATGACCTTGGACAATTTCACTTTACAAAACATTTCAATTAATAATTATATTAATTTTACAAACACTTCAATTATTAGCTATGTCAGTGACACTTACATAAGAAAAGATGAAGAAGGAAATTTGAGTGTTAATAACTCTGAATTTTTGGATGGATATGATAGCAGCTTTTTCATGCCGTTAAATCAATCCGTTTATGGACAATTTGATTTTAATGGAGGGTTTTTAGAGGATGGGCTTAGTATAATTGATGGAAATATATATGCTCAGACTGGTTATTTCTATAATTTAACTGCTCTATCTGTTTCTCAGATGAATATAACTGGTTCTTTGTTGCCTTCAGATGGGTTCGATAATATTTTTGATATTGGTAGCCCAGATTTGAGGTGGCATGATTTATATCTTGGGGGGCAGATTAATTCTGTTACTGCAAATATTAGTGGTACGCTTTACGTTGCAGGAGTTAATATTTCTGAATATATTGATTTGCAAAATACTTCTCTTAGTAATTATATAAATTCAACTTATATCTCAATAAACAATTCTATAATTGATATGAATGTTTCTAATAATAATTATATTAATGAAACTAATACTTCAATGAAGAATTATGTCGATTCTCAGGATGAATTTAATAACGACTCTGTTACGAATTATATCGTTTCAAACAATTTGTCAGTTAATAATACAATTTCTTCACTGAACTCATCTTTAACAGGATTGATAACTTTGAATAACGATTCTGTTACAAATTACATTAATTATACAAACCAATCAATCTGGAATTGGGCTTTATCCACTTTCACTTCTTTAGAGAATATTGTGGATTTGATTGGAAACTGGAGTAATGATAGCGTAAATTATTACAACAAGACAGAAATTAATGCAATAAATGTTTCAATGAATAACACATTGAATGCTATGAATATCTCTATTAATAATTCAATGTTCTCTATGAACTCTTCAATCAAGAACTATATTAATGAAACTAATACTTCTATGAAGAATTATGTTGATTTTATTAATGCTTCAATGCAAGATTATACTGATTTAATTGCCGGTTATTGGAATGCAAATTATACAAATATGCAAATTGCTTGTCCAGAGGGATTTTATGCATATGGGTTTAATCCAAATGGTACAATAATGTGTAAGAATCAATCTGTTGGAGAAGAACTAGATCCTGTATGGGAGGATAATTACACTGCTTACAATGAAAGTTGGAGTTATACCTTTAATCAAACTACAAATGATTCAATTACAAATTACATAATTTCAAATAATTGGTCAGTTAATAATACAATTTATTCTATTAATTCTTCTTTAACAGGGTTGATAACTTTGAATAACGATTCGGTTACAAACTACATAAATTACACAAATTATTCAATTGTAAATTGGGCTATCTCAACATTTGCTAATATTTCAAATCTATTAAATT
>CAYPLY010000002.1:0-115823 GCA_964412025.1 Candidatus Woesearchaeota archaeon
ATTATAATTAATTACCATATATTAATAAATGTTTGCTTTTGAAAGAATTGAAACAAAAAAGAAGGGGGAATGATTAAGGCAAAAATTGTGTATTAATAATTTAGTGACAGCATAAGGTTTATAAATAAAACCATTAAAAATTGGACTTCATAAAAAAATAGGGGTGTTTGGAAGGGCAAGCTTTTTAAAGCAAAATGGCGTTTGGTATATTACACCTTTGGGGGTGAACTTATAGGGAAAAAGCCTTGGAAACGGGGCGAACCTTAAGACATTTCAATTGAGCGGTCTCCCTATACTGCGAAATTGAAGTTAAAGAGGTTGTCATAGACAACATAGTAATATAGCTGAAAGGAGGTTATAAAAAATAATGAAAATTAATTTTAGAAAAATATCTGCAATTGCTGCTAGTGCGCTAATGACTGGTATGACCATGGGCGTTGCTGCTGCTGCAAATTATCCTGCACCGTTTGTGTCAGGGGGTGTTGCTAATGTAGCTGTAGTTTATGGTACCGGTTCTGGAGTAAATTCACTTGATATGGTTCAAGCTGGAAACATCCAGGAATCATTAGGAGATTATGTTACTGGAGGATCTGTAGTTGTTGAGGGTGGAGAATCTTTTACTTTAGAGAAATCATCAAATAAATTCAATTTAGGAGATGCCTTAAATGGCCCTTACACTGATTTGGATGATGCTGAAATGGATTTTTTGGCTGATGGAACTTACAAAGATGGAGACATTGATGAAGATTACACACAGAAAATCACTCTAAGTACTAAGACCCTTGGTATCTTTTCAGACAGCGATTATAATAGTAAGGAACCAACAATCGGATTCAAGTGGGCTAATGGTGAAAACATCTTAGACTATGATTTAGAATTTGATGACGCTATTGCATTTGAAGACATGGAAGATACTGAACTTCCTCTAATGGGTAAACTTTACTATGTTTTGGATGTAGATTTATCTACAAACACAACAATTACTTTACTTGACTCAGCTGAGAAAGTTGTTTTAAGTGAAGGAGAAAGTATTACTGTTGGAGATAAAACAGTTACAATCGAATATATTGAATCTGGATATGTTAAGTTCAATGTTGATGGAGAAATAACTTCAAAGTTAGCAGACCATGGATACGAGGAACTTGATGATGGTTCATATATTGTAGCAAACGAGATAATGTATGCATCTAAAGAATCTGGAATCAGTAAAGTAGAATTTTCTATTGGTGCTGGTAAAATCGAGCTTCTTGATGGAGATGAGATTGAAGTTAACGATGAAGATATAGATGGACTTGTAGTTACATTCGATAGCAATACTGAATTAACTACTCTTAACTTTGCATGGAATTCAGATGGAGAAAGTTTCCTAACTGAAGAAAATGCACTTGTTATGCCTCTTTTCGAAGTAATCAGTCTTGTTTTCGGAGGATTAGACTTGCCAAGTAGCCCAGAGACAATTTCTCTAGACAGTGGAGAAACAATGAATTTGGTTATGGGTAACTATGAGTTACCTCTATTAACTATTGATGATAGTAATAGTAGTAAAGCTACTCTTGGTGAAGAAGATTATCCATTAGTTACTGCTATCTCTAATGTAACAAATTACACTGGAGGAAGTACGAACACTGATGCTTTCCTTGATGAGGGTCTTGATTTAGTAGAGGGTGCTAGATTTATCATAACAACAGTTGATACTGATTTGGGAGATATACAAACACTATACTACGAAGTTGAAACTATTGATTGGGATACTCCAGATGTTCTAGTTGAACTGCAAGATTTAATTGGAAGCAGTGATTTGACTTTCGATGATCTAACAGATACACCAGATGTAGGAGACATTACTGTGGCTTTAGAACAAGTTAATGATACACACGTTTACTTGACATTCAGCGGGGCTACACTATATTACAATAGAGTAGTTTCAGAGAATGGAATGCTTGTTACTTTACCTGCAAACGACTTCGATGATACTGAAGACGTAGGCGTAGGAGTAACTCTTGTTTTCACTGAAGCTGATAAGGACGAAGATGTTGGAGAAGGATCATTCTTCAATGCAGTCGTTAAATCAACAACTAATGAAAAACTACACGCTTCAACTACTAATGTAACAACATTGGAAGGAGATGATGATGTATTCTGGGGACATGTGGTTTCAGATGTAGCATCAAAGGTTACTCACGACCAAACAGCTGATGAGTATGAATTCGAAATCGATTACTTCGGTGAAGAAGTTACTGCTCAGGTAATGGTTGTAGGTGGCTCGTCTACTGTATCAAGTGGAACTAATACTTTAGGAAATGTCTTGGTAAAAGACACTGAAGTAAGTAGTGTTGCTACAAAGAACTTGATTGTTGTTGGTGGAAGCTGTATTAACTCTGCTGCTGCTGCATTGGTTGGGGGTACTAAATGTGGTGCTGCTTGGACTGAGGCAACAGGAATAGGATCAGGACAATTCTTGATCAAGGGTTATGCTGATTCATCTATAACAAGTGAGATTGCATTGCTAGTTGCAGGATATGATGCTGAAGATACTGTTAAGGCTACTACTTATCTGACAAACAAAGTTGTAGATACAAGTAAGGCTTACAGAGGAACAACATCTACTGAAACTGCGGTTGTAATGGATTAAACCAAATTTTTTTTATTTTTTCTTTTATTTTTTCTTTTTTTTAACCTCTTGGCGGTAGCTTTGAGAAACTTTAAATAACCTCTTTTTTTATTAATATAATAAATATATTGAAAGTAAAAATATAATGAGAAGTATAGAATCAAGAAAACAGGAAGAGAAGAAAAGAAAGAAAAATCAGATAATAATAGGGGCGATTTTAATATTTATAATGCTTGGGAGTACTTTTGCTGTTATAGTTGATTCTTTAAGCAGCAGTAGAAATGAGATTGAAAAAGTAGAATATAACGGGTATGAATTCGTTAATGAAAATGGATTTTGGGCTACTAGTGTTGGGAGTTATAGGTTCTTATTTAGATATAATCCAACCCAAGTGGAAAAGATTAATGCAGAGATGAGATACATAAGTAGTTACTCTGGAACTCCTCTTTATGTGTTTTACGAAGATGAGCCGGCATTTATTGAGATAAACAGGAACCTTGGAGAGGTTGTTCAAAGATTCCAGGGGGCTTGTCTTGAGGAAGAAGGGTGTCCTGAGAACTGGCCAATAAGAGATTGTTCAAACAATTTTGTTATAATAAAAGAATCAAATGAGAGCAAGATATATCAGGAACAGAATTGTGCATTTATAGAAGGACCTAAAGAAAATCTAACTCAAATAACAGATGAATTTTTATTCTTGATAACCGGAATAGAAGGTTAAAGATATAAATATAAAAAGGGAGGGATTAAATAAAAGAAGATGGAAAAAAAGAAGAGAACAGAAAAAGAGAATGCTGAAGAAAAGAAAAGGATAAAATCAGAAGAAGATAAGGTTCTGAAGTTTGTTTTGTTGTTCATAGGGGTTTTCTTTTTAGTGCTGATTGTTTCTTTTTTTGTTATAAGACAACAAAATAATCCGGATTATAAGGGATTGACATTTAATGTAATACAAGAGGGAGAACTAACTTTCTACCAAACCTCCTTTCCAGTAATTCACCAGGGGAAGATAGCAGATTATAATATGTATTTAAGAAATAATCCCAAGGAATTAGACAAAAAGGTTCCTTTTGAAGGGGAAATTAGCTCAATAAAAGATACCGTGATTAATATTACAAAAGAGTTTGATTGTGAGGGGGATCAGGTAATTGCGATTGCAAATATAGTTAATCTTTACAATGCCCTTGGAAAAGATATAATTGCGGACAATAATGCTAGTTGTGATGAGCTTGGGAGATATATGTATATTGTTGTTCAATCGGGAGAGGAAACCAGTATAGAACAATACGGTCCTAGCTGCTATAATATAAATATAAAAGATTGTGAGATTCTGGAAGGTACTGAAAGATTTATTGCAGAGATGTTAGTTAAAATTCATTCGGATATATACGACGAATAGTTAAAAGATTAGTTTATTCTTTTTATAGTAAAATTATTTAATATAATTTTAAGATTGATTTAACGTCCGAATAAAAGGGTATTTCTTTTATGTTAAACTTCTTAACCTCTAAGAACCAAATTCCCACAACAAGTATAATACTCCCGAGATACCAGGAGAGTTTATGAGTTATATCGAACATATCTGGTTTAAGTACGAATATTGCAGACAATATTACGATTCTAAGGATATTAATTATCAAAAAGGATCCAAATGCAAATGAAATCATCTTAAGCCTTTTTGAAAAATCTATATTGGGGATTGAAAGATTAAAAATAAGAAGAAGGTAGTACGCAGAACCAGCAATACAAGCATCAACAATTTCTATTGGGGAGACAACATTAGCAAAGAAAATTACATTTGAAGAGAGAATCACATCAAAGAATATGTTAAGTAAAAGATAAACAGGGTAAACTGTAAGAGGGGTAAATAGAAAATAAAAAATCCAGAAATTTGGCAGAGCTGCAAAAACAAGTATTATATATCTTATGAAGATTGAATAAATGAAGGACTTTTTGTCTTCCTTCTTTGGAATTTTTTTGCTCTTGGCTCTCGTTTTCCTCTTTTTACTCATATGAGTAAGAGTAAAATAGCGTTTAAATACCTTAAGTTTACTACAAGCGATTAATTATCTAGAAGATTATTATTAAGTATTAAGCTAATAAAGGTTGAACAATATTAATGTATATTGCTTATAATAACCAAATTTAACTAGATATTATTAACGATAAAACAATCCAGATTATATAATAAATTAATAAAAAATACTGAATAAAAAGAACAATTATTTTCTAGCAATTCTCACTGCTATAACTATTATAAGCACTATAAGGATTAAGTTAAGCAATCCTATTCCCCAGATGTACTTGTTGTCTCCTGAGATTAAATTTCCAGTTATACTCCAAGTTTTTTTAGTTATCTCAACCTGAACAGGCTGATTAACAACTAATTCATTTCCTGAAAGAACTTCTAAATAGAAAATATTAGTTCCCAAAGCATCTCTATTAACATCAAAGTTTAATAGTACTTCTGCTGAATCTCCTGCGTTAAGAGTTAATGCGTTCTTATCAAGTGTAGCTGATGAAGCCCATCCTGTGTATCCTGCAACATTTAAAGAGTAGTATGCTACTTTATTTCCTGTGTTCGTTATTGTTGCTTTAACTACCATTAATTTTCCAGCCTGTCCTCCAGATTCAAGAACAGCAGCAACTGAAGCCTTAGCAACAGCACATCCACCTTGAACATTTAATGTAACAGTAGAAACTGATTTATCATCATTTCCATTCTCATAAACATCATCATCTTCATCGTAAACTGTTAAAGTTAGGTAATATCTTTTTTCTTCAACATCTTCTGGTAATGACAAGCTAAATTCAAAGTCAGAGCTGTCAAAGGAATCTATATCTCCAACAACAACATCTTCATCTATTCCTAACTCCTTATTGTATATATTAACATAAACATCATCTTGATCGCTCGAACCAATATTCCAGGCATCTCCTAATATCTGAACTTCAGAATTACATTGAGCAACCTCTGGAACCTTTATATTACTAAGAACAACAAAGTTCTTTTCAGTTATTAACTTTCCAGTTTCAGAATCGCTTGAACAAGTATTTTCTCCTTCATCATCTCCATCTGCTATTTCTCCAGTTATTCTTACATATATAATATAATCTCCTTTTTTCAAATCTTCCAAATCTTCATCCAAAGAATCATCCAAAGTGAATGTGAATGTGAGAGTTTCTTTATCTCCTTCATCTAAATCGAATTCATCTTCCTCATCAATTTCTATTGTCCATTCTCCAGATTGAGTGTTATATAATCCCCATTCCAAAACTATATTCTCAACATCCTCATCTCCTCTATTTTGAACCTGAACTTCAACTTCAACATTATCAAAAAGGAACCATTCTTCATCCTCTCCAAATCCGCTCATAACCTGTAAGTCTCTTATATTTACTGTAAGCTCTCCAGGATTCCCATATTCACAGAAATCAGCCTTTTCAAAGTCAATCCCCTTTGTCAAGACACTTGAGATATTTCCTGTTGCTTCTATAATTGCTGTATAAGTCTCAGTAAAATCAAATTCAAATTCCTCATCAACAGCATAAGTTACATTAATAGCATGAGAATCTCCTTCAAGAACATCTATTGATTCAGGGAACCCTGTAAATAATACGTTATTTCCAGAACCATCTGAAATGGAATCAATAGCTAAAGTTATCGTTTCATTTTCATTACTTAAAAGAGTGAATGTGAATTCTCCTCCTTCCTGTGAAAGGTCGCCTGTTGGAGGGATTATTGTAATTGCTGAGCTAGCAAATCCTATTAAGAATACTAAAGCAAAAACACCTGCAAGCACGAGGTTTAATGTTTTCGTTTTCATTTTGTAATCATTCTGGAGTTACTATGGTTTATAAATATTTCTGTTTTTGAGAATATATCTATTTTTTGTTAAAAAATACAAAAAAAGGAGATAAAAAGAGGGTATTTCTCCGTCTATAAAAATCAATTCAAAAAGTTTATATATTTTGAAGGATGTAATAAATATGTGAAAGGTGAAAATTAAAATGGTATTAAAATCTAGAGAAAATTTTGTGGCTGCCTGGCTCTTTCTTTTGGGAGTTATTTTGGCAATACTAATAGGAATTGCGGCTACATTCTTTATACCTCTTTCAAAAATAGCTACATACAGTTCACCTATATATGCTATATTAGTACTAATAGGGCTAGTAACAGGGTTTAAGATAAACGTATCTGAGAAAGACTCTCAAACTTTTTTTATTACTAGTGCTATACTTGTTATTGTAAGCAGATTTGGAATGGAAAGCGTAAGTGGTTCACTTATTGGAATAGGAGTGGGAGATTTGGTTTCTTCAATATTTGCTGCATTATTAGTTCTTTTTGTTCCTGCAACAATAGTTGTAGCCCTTAAAAACCTGTTTGCTATGGTAAAAGTATAATCCCTTATATATAATAGGCAAATGTTTAGGATTAAATAACAACTAATAACATAATTATATAAGAATTAAGTTTCATTTACAATTGAAAGCCCCATACAGAATTCCGACCTTTTCTTTTAAAAAGAAAAACAATTAGTAATCGTCAAACTTATCCTTTGGTTCTGGTTTTGGCTTGTCAACCTTCTGTATCTTCGCAAAAGAAGGTGTTGCTATAACAAGGTTCTCTCCAAATCCAGCAATTGTCCCCTCAAGAGCATCAGTTGTCTTCTTAAGCTTAGATATAGCTCTCTTTAACTCTATAGGGTCTTTTTGCTTTAGGGTTTTGATATCAACTATAGTAATTGTATAACCTTCTCTCAAAGCATTAAGAACATCATTAATATCCTCATATTGCTTTAAGGTGAAAAGTTTAACCATCACTTTGTGATCCTTTTCTTCTTTGGTTAAATCGATTTCAATATATTCATCTCCATCTCCTCCACCAGACATCGAAAAAGCTTTTTTTATTTTTTCAAACACCATGATAAATTTATAATTGAGATATTTATAAAGATTTCGGATTTTTTTTGTATATTTTGTTTAATCCTTGGAATTTTTCAATTCATCATCCCTTATTTTTTCTATTCTCTCAGAAAGGGAGTTTTCCTGCTTTTCCAGTTCGCTCATTTTTGATTCAAATATCTTGATTTTTGCAAGCATCTCATTTTTTATCTTTGATTTGTCAGATTTTATCATCATTTGTCCTATAACCTTAAAAACATCTCCATTAGAACTCTCCAATTCTTTTAAGGCATCTTTCGTCTCGGATAATTCCATCTGAAATGCCTGTTTCTGAAAAAGTATGTTCTGTAATCCCTGCTCCAAAAATTGTATTTCCTGAATGCTTTTTTCTTTCATAAGTTACACTCCTTATTCTGCCTTGACTACTTTTACCTTTGTCCTAGGCTTGAAAAAGATTTTGCTTCCGCAAAAAGGACAGAGAAATCTTTTCTCAAGGTTCTTGTCTGTAACTTTTTTTCCGCACTTGAAACACTTGTAAGTTGCCATTTTGTTAAATATTAAACCTCTAAACGGTATAACTATCTCCCGCAAATTTTTTATTGCATTTTGAACATTGCCATATCCCGCTTGCCAATCTCTTTACACCTGGCTTGTTGCAAAAAGGACATTTTTGTTTTTTCCTTTGTTTGGATTCTACCTGAACCAGCATGTTTCTAACTTTTTTCCCATATCTAGCTCCGAACCTTCCTGCAGATTTTGTTTTTTTTGATTTTGTTGCCATTTTGTTTTTTTATTGTATAAATGGGGCTACCCGGATTTGAACCGGGATCGCGAAGTCCCAAACCTCGAAGGCTACCAGGTTACCCCATAACCCCATCATAAAAAAATAGCTAATTTTGATTTATAAAAGTATTTGATTACTTTTTCTTTGCGGGTTCTTTAGCTTTTTCTGCTTTGGGGGCAGCTGGTGTTGCGGTTGCCGCTCCTGCTGCAGGAGTAGCTGCAGCTTTTTCTGCCGCAGCAGCATCCTTAACTGCCTGTTCTTGTTTCAATAGTATTTCCTGTTTTCTCTGAACTTCCTTAAAATATTCATTTAAAGAATTTTTCTTTTCACTAGAAGTTTCGGTTTTAATTTGAGAAATTTCTTTATCATATTTTCCATTATCAATATCCTTTTCAATCTCTTTAGCAGGTTTGTTTTCTATTAGAATTCCAAGACTTACACAAGTCCCAACAACAACTTTAACAGCAGATTTTAAATCTTTACATAATAAATTCTGCATTTTTGTTTTTGCAACAGAAATTATCTGCTCTATAGAAGCATTTCCTATAACATTCTTTGTTTGTAATCCAGAACCTTTTGCAACACCCAATTCTTTTTTAAGCAATCCTGAAACTGGAGGAGAGAATATCTTAACCTCAAATTTTTTTGTTTTCACGTCTATATCTAACTCAACTGGAACTTTCAATCCCGGAAAATCTGAAGTAGCTTCATTTACTTTTTGTATAACTTGATTTATTGGGATTCCTGCTGGACCAAGCTTCTGACTAAGTGCAGGTCCTGGCTTCATTGCCCCTCCATCTGCTAATAGTTTAATTTGCATTTTCTTCTTCCTCACGTCTTATGACTTTAATATTATCTATCTTAACTGTAACAGGTAATGGAACTACTGCTCCAAACAAGCTTACAACTACTTCTTCCTTTTGTTTGTCTATTCTTAAAACTTTCGCCTTTTCACCCTTAAGAGTTGAACCAATCATTTCAACAATATCTCCTTCTTTTATTGAAACACTCTCGATAGTAGGCTGAACCATTCCCTGTATTTCAGAATATTCAATTGTCTTTCCTATAATTCCTTTTACATAAGGGAGATTGAAAACTGCTTCTTCTGCAGATTCTCTATCTTCAGATTCGAGAAAAAGATATCCTCTTAATCCATGGGGTCTTAAAACAGAATATATATTAAGGTTCTTCTTTTTTGCTCTATCTGCAATCATGTCGACGGCACGTTCTTCTTTATTTGTTGTTACTTTTATTATAAAGATCATTTTATTTTCCTTATCTTGTTCCAACTACTCCCTAATATCTAAGAAGTAGATGTTAATTTATAAAATTGTGTATTTATAAAGTTTTAGTTAGCGTTAAATTTTATATTTCTTCAACATTTCTTTGGCTATTTCCTTTTCTAACCTATTAAGTGTTCTCTTAATTGGAGATTTTATATTGATAACTCCAGGTGAAGTTTCGTTCATATTTTTATAAGAGCCTGTATAAACTGAAGGATTCTTTAAATTATCTTTAAACAAAAAAGAATAAACGCTTTTTGTTGCTCTCTTATTAGAGTATACTCTTCCTATATAAACTCCTTTTTCAGAAGGGGCACAACCTAATTCAACATCATATATCTTCCCGTATTTTAATGGACAACCCATAAAGAATGGATTACATCTAGATTAATAAAAATTTATATAATTAACAATCAAAAAAATACAAATAAAAAGAAAAAAAGAAAAATTTATTCCTCAAGGTTTTTCTTAGCTAAAAAACCCCACCAAGCATTTCTTGTCTTAACAACCTCTCCTGTTTCGGCGTCTATTTGTGCCTGAGTTCTCATCTGGGATTTAATAAAACCAAGAACTTTTACTTCTTTTTTAGCTTTAACTTCATAAGCTGCTTTGGTTTCATCTCCCTTTCCAACTTCTTTGAGTTCTATCTGGCAACCAGTCTCTTCACACTTAGCTCCTAAAACTTCTAATGCTCTTTGAGAAGCAGTTTCTGGCATAACTTTAACTTCTGCTTTCATCCCATTGGAAAGTTCTGCGTAGGTCTTACCATCTTCACCTTGAGACATCTTCATCTCTGTTTTTGCCTCAACTCCTCCTTCTCCAGAACGAATTGTAGAACCAAATTCTGAATTTGTCTGAACTTGCAATTGAGAAGCTGCTCCCTGATTTTGAGTTCCAGTATTAACCTCGTTTCCAGAGCCGGAAGCTCCTTGATTACCTGAGTTACCCATATTTCCTTGATTTTCATCGACACATGCTCCATCTACACATCCATTTGGACAGTTATAGACTCCCTGCTCGGGACCATTATCCCCACAAAACCATTCTAAGAGATAAGAGATTGAACCTTCCGGTTCATCTGGACCTCTATAACAGTAATCAAAACCATCTGATTCTTCTCCTTCAGGTAAGGGCTGGATTTGTCCTTTTTGAAAGGGCTTATCTCCATTATCAGAATCTGTACAACCTGTATTGCCTTCACCTGCGGCAAATACTAGAGAAATTGCTAGAATAAATACAAAACAATACAAAAATACCTTTTTCATTCACACCTCCTTTCAGTTAAAAATTGATTTATTTAATACAGTATTCCGTATGAATGAACTTTTATAAAAGTTTCTAAAAATCCCGAGGAGAGACAAAAATAAGAATCAAGGTATTTTTATTAAAAAATACCCATAATCATTGAAATTAAGAAACCCAACAAACCTAAAATACCTATTCCAATTGCAGATACCTTTGCTGTCAATTCAAACTCCTTTCTTGTTGGTTTTTTCAAAACCTGCCATACTCTTCTACACTTTAATAAAAAGGATTTTGTTTTTTCTAACATGATATTATCAAAAATGAATAGTTTAAAAATTATTCGGAAATTAGATGGAAATTAATCCTCAAAGAATTCTATGCCTAATTCTTCTTCAATCTCCTTACGTTTTATATTTTCAAGAGAGTCTCCCCCTCCCAAAATTTGAGAAGATTTAACTCCTGTAACTATAATCAAGACTCTTATTGATTTATCCATATCTTCTGCAATTTGTGCTCCTCCGATTAATTTTGCATCTGGGCTAAGTTTATCTCCTACTGCTGCAATTATTGTTTTGTATTCATCCAGGCTCATATTTGAACCCCCAATAACATTAACCAATGCTCCGGTTGCATCAGAAATATCAACGTCTAGAAGGGGGTTGTTTATTGCCTTTTCAACAGCTTCAATCGCTCTGCTTTGACTGTCTGCCTCTCCCATGCCTATTAAAGAAACTCCTCCATTCACCATTACAGCTTTAACATCCGCAAAATCTAAATTCACCAAACCGGTTTTTGTTACTAATTCTGTTACTCCCTTAACTGCATTGGTCAAAACCTCGTCAGCAATTTTAAATGCTGTTTGAAGAGGTAAATCTGGAGCTAATTCCAAAAGTTTGTCATTTGGTATAACAATTAATGTGTCAACAATTGCCTCTAATTTTTCAAGCCCATTCATTGCATTCTCTATTCTCTTTTTTCCTTCAATTGTGAAAGGAAGAGTTACTATTGCGATGGTTAATGCCCCTTGCTTTTTTGCTATCCCGGCAACGACAGGAGCTGCACCCGTTCCGGTTCCTCCACCTAAACCGCAGGTGATGAATATCATATCGCTTCCTCCAATCTTCTTTTTTATTTCTGATTCAGATTCTTTAGCTGCTTCCTGTCCTACTTGGGGATTACTCCCTGCTCCTAATCCCTGTGTTAATTCTTTACCAATTAGTATTTTTTGATCTGCATTAGCATAAAGCAAATCCTGAGCATCAGTATTTATTGCTATTAACTCTCCCCCCTTTATACCAATTTCCCTCATTCTGCTTAAAGAATTATTTCCTCCTCCCCCAATACCCATTATTTTTATCTTTGCTGATTGTTTCTTCAACAACTCTTCCAGCTCTTTATCAATGTTACGTATGTCTGAAGAAAGTGAATCAAAAGAATCGACCTCTTCCTGTAAATTTGTCATAACCAGTGAAAGTTATTTTGCTTTTTAAGCATTATTGTTGTTTTTTGGAAGATAAAACATATTATAGAAAATATCAATGATTATCTCTTACTAAAGTATTTTCTTTTTCCTTTTATATAATATTTAATATTTGAAAGAAGTTCATAGAAAATCCATTTTGGGTTTTGAGGAGTTGGAACATTAATTACCTCAAGATTTTTTGAAACTAAGCCCGCTTTTTTTGCATCCCCCACTATCTTCTCAAATCTTTTTAGATGTAAAGGAAAGGAAACCAAGGCATATCTGCCTTCAATTTCTTTTGGAAAAACCTGCAAGATATTTTCAATAGAGTTTAAAGAGTTTATATCTACTCCAATTTTCCAATCTGTGTTCTCCAACAAATAATTGTATAAATCTTTATGAAAGTCTAACTTATCCTTTCCAGAATTTACTTTATATCTCTCTGAAGCATTAGCATCTGTACCTAGCCCCGCAATAATACACCTCCTTGGGAGATGGTATTTATTTACAAAATCTATCGCGGTATTTGCTCTGTTAAAATCTTCGCTTTTGTGAGCATCAAAAGAGTCACATGTTGGAATTACTATTGCTTTTATCTCTTCCAGATTCTTCATAAAAAAACGAAAAGTATACAATATATAAATACTATCAGAATGTCTTATTAAATTATTTATATTTCAGATGGATTATCTTTACCTTCGTTTTGAGGAGATTTTGTTTCTAAATCTTTAGCATCTTTCCCAGGCTCTTTAACTTCCAACTCCTTAACATCCAATTCTAAATCCAACATCTCTTTAAATTTGTCTTTGAAAATCTCAACAAACCCTTTGAAACCTTTGTCAACTTCAATAATTAACTTTTTATCCTGGACTTCAAATTTAAAATTCCTTCGGAATAAAAAGATGATCAATGATTTTATCTTTTCATTTAAATCTTCAACTTTTCTAAGTATTTTGACATGATAGATTACTTCTTTCCCTGCAAGGGGATTGTTAAAATCAACCATTGTCCTTCCTCCAGATACGGTGAGGACTTTCCCAATCCTATTATCAAAATTAAGAACAGTGCCCGGGATTGGATTAATTTTGTGTTCAATGAATACTTTCATTGGAATCATTTGTATTAATGATGGGTCTCTTAATCCAAATGCGTTTTCAGGGTTTAATTCAATATTATATTCACCAACCTCTTTTCCTATAAGAAAATTTTCTATACCTTTGAGAAACATATCCTGCCCTAAGCAAAATATAAATGGTTCTGCATTTTGATTTGGATTTAATTTCTTAAGTTCTTCGGGAACGTTTGAATCAAACACCTCTCCATCCTTTATTTTCCCTGTAAACTGGATTTCAATAAAATCATTTTTTTGAAATGACATGAAAGTTCTTAAGTAAAAACGTTTATAAATGTATTTTTTTTGTTTAATTTATGGTATTAAAAATTATTAATGCAACAGAGGCAAGAGTTGGAACAAATATTATAGTTGATGGAACTCCCTGTACTATTAAGAGTATAGACGTTTCAAAGACGGGAAAACATGGTCATGCTAAATGTAGAATAGAAGCAGTTGGGATAATAAGTGGAACTAAAAAAGTATTTGTTGTACCTGGGCATGAAAGACTGGAAGTTCCTATTGTTGACAAAAGAAAAGGTCAAATTCTCTCGAAGTCAGAAGGCAAGGTTAGTATAATGGATTTGGAAAACTTTGAAACGATAGAAGTTCCTTGTCCGGATAATTCTGTTTTTGAAGAACTTCAGGAAAACGGAAATTGCGAATATTGGGATGTTGAGGGAGAAAAATTAGTGAAGAGGAAATTATAATATGGCAAAGATACCAGAAGCACAAAATAGATTATTCAAGAATGTTTTTGTATGCAAAAATTGTAAAACAAAGATAAAATCGGACACTCAAAAAATTCTTAAAGGAAAAGTTAAATGTAGAAAATGCGGCAAGGGAGCATTCAGACCCTTGAAGAAAGGCAAGTAAGGATACCGCTACTCTTTTAAACCTAATTTTACTTTAAAGCAAGAGGAAAAATGGATTATTTTACTATTATAGATTTAAGTTTGCTGGTAATCTTTGTTATTTTTATATCAATATTCCTTTATAGAAAGAGAAAGAAAGTAAAAAAAGAGGGATGGTTATTATTATACAAGACTACCTGGGGAATGAAATTAATAGATAAAGTTGGAAAAAAGTACAAAAAGACTCTGGGAACATTAAGTTATATTGTTATAGGGATGGGATATCTTCTTATGGGCTCTATGCTTTATTTGTTTGGAAAGATAATATACATTTACGTTGCTTATCCTTCAATAGTTAGGGCTATAAAAATTCCCCCAATAACTCCTTTAGTTCCTTATTTACCGCAAGCATTTAAATTGGATTTTTTACCTCCATTTTATTTTACATATTGGATAATCATCCTTGCAATAATAGCTGTAACACACGAATTCATGCACGGTATTTTTATGAGAAGATATGATATAAAGATAAATTCGACAGGGTTTGGATTCTTCCCTTTCTTTTTTCCAATCTTCTTAGCTGCTTTTGTAGAACAAGATGAAAAAAGCATGAATAAAAGCACACCATTTAAACAGATGGCGGTTTTAGCTGCGGGAACATTTGCAAATGTTCTGACAGCAATTTTGTTTTTTGGGATAATGATATTATTTTTTACGACTGCGTTTGTCCCGGCTGGAGCAAATTTCAATACGTACTCTTACTCTTCCGTTGAGATATCGGGGATAGCTTTCATAAACAACATTTCGCTTACCAATCCAACATACGAACAGATAGTAAGTTTATCCGAAGAAAATGGTTTAAATGAAATAAGAACAAAAGAAGAGATTTATCTCATTAATAAAAAAGAATTGGAAGAACAAAAAGACGCGCAGGAATATCTATTCCTCTACGATGATTCTCCGGCTATAAGAGCAGGGATTGAGGGAACAATAATAGGAATAAATGATATTAAGATAACGGATTGGAATTCATTCGGAGAAGAAATTTCAAAATACTCTCCAGGAGAGCAGATAGTCCTAACAACAATGAAAGAAGATTCAACAGAAGATTATGTAATCACACTGGGAGAAAATCCGGAGGATGATGAAAAGGCGTGGATAGGAGTGGGATATATAGAACAAAAGAGAAGTGGGGCACTTGGAAAAGTTGTTAATGGATTGTCTTCTTTCAAAAAAGAATATGTGCACTACGAACCAAAGTTTAAATCGGGAATGTTCATATATAATTTGCTATGGTGGCTTGTTCTTATCAGCATTAGTGTCGCTCTTATGAATATGTTGCCAATGGGGATATTTGATGGGGGGAGATTCTTCTATCTAACAATTTTTGTTTTAACCAAGAGTAAGAAAAAAGCAGAGTTATGGTTTAAAATATCAACAAACTTTTTATTGGCTCTATTTGCATTGCTTATGGTATTCTGGGGAATAAGCTTCTTTGTTAATTAGATATTTGTCACTCAACAGACTTTTAAATAAAAATGTACTAATATAATTATGATAGATAAGAATGTAAAAAAACTTCTTAAGAAACAGCATTACGAAATTGCCGGAAAGAACGAGCACTCTGCTGTGCAAATTTGTAGATGGACAAAAAAATCTCTACGTGATGAAGGAGTATGCTATAAGGAAAAGTTCTATGGAATAAAATCGCATTTATGCTGTCAGATGACCCCGAGTTTATATTGTCCAAATAAATGTGTGCATTGCTGGAGAGCAATTGAATACACTACAGGTGAAGAGATTCCTGGAGAGATAGATTCACCTTCGGAGATAATTGATTCGTGTATAAGAGCTCAAAGAAAACTTATTCAGGGATTTAATATAGATAAGAACTCAAAGAAAACACAATTAAGCAAAGCAAACCAAAAAAAATACAAGGAAGCACAGGAGCCTATGCAATTTGCAATCTCTCTTTCTGGAGAACCGACAACTTATCCTTATATTGGAGAATTAATATGTGAATTAAGAAAAAGAGGTAAAACCTCTTTCCTTGTTACTAATGGGCTTTATCCCGAAAAACTTAAAGAACTTCTTCAAAAAAATCAACTTCCAACACAGCTTTACGTTTCAATAAACACTCCTAATAAAGATCTTTATATAAAGTTCCATAGAAGTATAAAAAAAGATGCTTGGGAAAAATTGAATCAGACATTGGAACTTCTACCAAAATTTAGAGGTAAGACAAGAACTGTATTTAGAATGAATTTAGTTAAAGAATTAAATATGTTTCGAGAACAAGCAAAAGAATATGCACAATTAATAAAAAAATCAAATCCTCAATTCATTGAATTAAAAAGTTATATGGCTGTTGGAAGCTCAAGAGAAAGATTGGGATATGAAAGAATGCCAACGGAAAAAGATATGGAAGAGTTTATTGAATTTTTGTTGAAAGAACTTAAAGGAACAGGATACAAATTACTTGGAGAGCATAAATTCTCAAGAGCATATGTATTGGGTAAAGATAAAGAAGAATTAAAGATAAAAGATAGCGAATTATAACAGCAAATTTTATAATGACTCTTAAATTCCTGATAGCTTATGACATGGAATTTGTATGAAAATGGGAAATTTCTTGAACCTTTAAAGTTCTCAAATGGTAAAACCCAGGAAGATGTTGTTAAGGAGGTTGTCAAAGCAGTTAAGGAAGGAAACAAGATAATATTTATACATGGTAAATGCGGTACAGGAAAAAGTGCTATTGCTCTTAACATTGCAAGAGAACTTGGAAAAGCTTCTGTTGTTGTACCAAGTAAAGCTTTACAGCAGCAGTATAAAAGGGATTATGAAGAAAACAAATATATTCTTAACAGCAAAAAAAATAAACTCAAAATATCTGTAATAACTGGAAGAAATAATCATAAATGCAAATTTCTTGAGGATAATAAAAATGCAATACCTCAGCAAAAAAAAGAAGTGAATTCAAAATTATACGATATCTTTGAGGGAAGAAGAGAGAAATTACAGGAAATTATATCAAAGGATCTTTCTGCAGATAACAAAAACATCCCCTGTAAAATAGAGCTAAAAGAGAAAAATATCAATACATTAAAAGAATATCTAAAACAAAATAAAAAGATAAATCCAAAAAACTTCAATAAAATATCTGACATAAAAAGAATGTCTATAGCTCCGGTATGTCCATATTGGAGTCCGGTTGTTCCGGAAGAGTATGATGTAAAAAATCTCGAAGAAAAGGAAAAAATAAAATACAGAGGTCTTCAAAACAAAAATTTCTATTTTTACAGAAGAAAACCAGGATGTGGATTTTACGAACAATTTAACTCTTATGTAGATTCGGACATAATTGTATTTAATTCTTTGAAATATAAATTAGAAAGTGCTCTTAATAGGAAACCCTGTACGGAGGTAGAGATAATTGATGAATGTGATGAATTTCTGGACAGCTTCTCAAATCAAAGAAACATAAATATTGACAGATTGCAAAGCTCTCTCTCGCATGCAACAGTAACTCAAGAGGAGAACTTTCAGATTATAAGAGAGATAAATGAAATACTAAATCATCTTAAGAGAAACAGTAAAATTAATGAATTAATAAGAAACAAAGGTATAATAGAGTTAAAAAAAACAGGGTTATATGATTTATTTAAGATATTTATTAAAAATTCGGAATTTACAGAGGAGATAGATGAAGAAAGTTATGTTCATGATGTTGCGAGCACAATAAAAATGTTTGATGAATTTTTAGACGAGTCCTATATATTATTTGATAAAAAAGAAGATAATCTTATAGCAAGCATAGTAACGATAAATCTTGCAAAGAAATTTCAGGAGATGGTTAACAAAAATAAAGTAATTATCCTGATGTCTGGAACTCTCCACTCTGAAGATGTCCTATCAGAAATATTTGGAATTGAAAGGTTTAAGATTATTGATGCGGAAACAGAAAATCCCGGAAGCATTAATGTTCTTAGAACTGGAGAAGAGATGGATTGTAAATATTCAAATTTCTCATCCGGAAAGGCAGAAAGAAAAAAATATCTTCAGGCTTTGGATAAATGCATTGAACTAGCAAAAAAACCTGTGTTAATACATGTAAACAGCTTTGGTGATTTACCAGACAGATTTGAGAGAGAGAAATTTGATTTGAGATATGCTATAACAAGAGAAGATTTAATTGAGCTCCAGATTAAAGATAAGGAAAATAATATGGTAAAAAAATTTAAAGAAGGGAAAATGAATATCCTTTTTTCAACAAAATGTTCAAGAGGAGTGGATTTTCCTGGGGAGGAATGTAGAACAATTATATTTACTAAGTTTCCAAACCCAAACGTACAGGATGCATTCTGGAAAATACTAAACAGAACTAATCCTCAAAAATACTGGAGTTTCTACAAAGACAAAGCAAGAAGAGAGATACTTCAAAAGATATACAGGGGAGTAAGATACAAGGAGGATGAAGTAATATTAATGAGTCCTGATTTAAGAGTATTAAATTTTTTTAAAGAAGATTAAAGCTTCTTCTTAGAATTAGACATTCTATTATTTGTCTCATTATTATTCAGTTTACTTTTCTTTATTGACAACCAAATTAAATAAACAAAAATTATTAGATATGCAACACTTACCCATAAAAGTACAGAGTATAATATTGGATGATTATTAACGAACGTCTCCCCGAGATAAGTATGTATAAATATCATTGGGGTTAATCCCAATCCGGTCCCAATTAGAAATTGGCTTTTTTTCATATTTGTTAAACCTGAAAGATAGCTAAATAAATCAGAAGTAGTAAAGGGATTTACTCTCAATAAAAAAAGCGAGAATACCCCATATTTTTGGGAAAATCTATCAAACTTTTTTCTTAGATTTTTATCCACCCTTTTTTCAACAAAATCTCTTCCAAACCTTCTTGCCAGCCAAAATGCAATAAATGCTCCTATTAAATTCCCTATTATAGTAAGAATTCCTCCTAAAAATGCTCCAAACAAAGCTCCCCCAGCTATATACAAGGCAAGTGCGGGGATAGGAGCAAGAACAACTTCCAATATAACTATCAATATAAAAATTATATATGAAAATATTCCAAAATCCTCAACGAATTTTACAACAGATTCTGGATCACTATTTGATATTGAATAAATTATGCCTTTTGAGAGATATGAATAAATAAATATTCCGCAAACAACAAGAATTATTAAAATTATTAACCAATTTTTCTTTAAGAAATTTGTAAACTCTGGCCTCTTTTTCATTAAATAGATAAAAATCTTAGTTATATAAATATAATGAATGATTTACTTCTTTTTCTTCTTTATCAAAAATAGATAGATTAAACCAACAGCTAAAAGGGTGAAATAAAGTATTGCTATCCCTACAAATAATTTAAACAAAATTGGATTGTCTCCTATCTCCTTCCCAAAATAAACCTGGATAAATATTGCTGGAGCTAAACCTAATAGTGTCCACATTAGGAATTTCCAAAATTTCATTTTTGTTAAGCCCCCAATATAGCTCCAAACGTCGGACGAAGTTAGGGGGTTTACTCTAAGTATAAAAATTGATATAGAACCATATTTCTCAGATAATTTATCAAATTTCTCTATATGTTTTTTTGAAACGTGTTTCTCAACAAAGGCTCTTCCATATTTCTCTGAAAGTTTAAATGCAATTGAAGAACCAATTGCCACCCCTATCAGAGTTAATATCCAAGAGAGGTATGGTCCAAACAAAATACCTCCAGTAACATAAAATATAAACGGATGTATCGGAGCAAAAATAACTCCTGTAATAATTAAAAGAATATATGCGAGGTATGAAAATGCTCCAAATGATGAGAGAAGAGAAATTAACCCTTCCTGGTCAATATTTACTATAGAATAAAAAAATCCTTTTGTTAAATAAGAGTATAAAAAAAGAGCTATGACTATTAGAATTATTATTCCTCCAAAAGCCACCTTCTTTTTCTTCATCTGATAATATATAATATTTGCTTAGAATACTTTTAAAGTTATTGAGTTGAGGTAATTTTCATTAAATACTCTTCTCTTCCATCCTCATCTTTTATCTCCCCGTATGTGGCAAAACCCAATTTATTATACAGACCCACTGCAGGAAGATTGTCTTTATATACACTTAAATTAACCTCGGATAATTTTAATTTCTTGAATGCAAAATCCAAAAGTAGTTTAGAAGCTTCTGTACCAAAACCTTTTCCTGCGTGTTTTCCTATCATTATTGAAATTTCTGGAGAGCCATTAAATTCTTCGCTGTCAAAAAGGTTAATGTCTCCTATTGGCTCTTTTGTTTCTTTATTCAGTATACAGAATGTCATATTCTTGAAATCTTTTCTCCAACCGTCGTGCATCTCTTTTATTTCTTCCCAGGTGTATTTTGTATTTTCCTCTCCAAGTCTTCTTTTTAAGTCTTCATTAGAAATCCATTCAAGATATAGTTCATAAAACTCATTAGAATCTGGAATTGGAGCAAGAATGACTTTTTCTCCTATTAATTCTGGAAGTTGATTGTTGTGCTTCTTATTATACTTCTCAATTGTGTGAAGCACTTTTTTCATGATATATCTTAGAGAATGTATGTTAAAAATCTTTGTGAATACGCCCCCGCCCGGAGTCGAACCGGGTCGCCCAAAGGGCCCTGCTCACTTGCTTCTTCGTTAGAAGAGTAAGTCGACCTTAGTCTCAAGGCAGGTGCAAAACCGTTATGCGCCGGAGGCTTACTTAATTCACTTCTTAATTAACAGAAATAATCAATTTAAAAGTATTTGGTTTGGGAAAAATAATCCTAATGCAGGTAAAAAGATTAAGTTATCTGTAACAATTTATATATAATTTTAAATCGACAACTTACAGCACTAAAGAATGTCATATCTAGATAATTAAATTTATTAAAGAATATCTTAAGATTAAATTACAAGCCAAAAATCCTTTTCCACCAGGGTTTTTTTATCTCAACTGGCTTATCATTTTCATCAAGAAGCTCATATTTTATTACAGGTTTCTCTTTTATTATTGGAGCCTCTTCTGCCAATTCTTTGTGGGTTCTTTCCAATGCTGCATCAATCATTGTTCTTGAGTATCCCTGATTGATAAGAGCCCATTTTAAAGACTCTTCAGTGTAACCTTTTTTCAAGTTTCTCTTAAAATACTCTGTGAGTTTATTTTTATATTCCTCGCTTCTCATATTAAATTCAAAATAGCCAAGTTTAAAAAAATTGTTATTTAGAGAATTTTATTGGCTTCTCTTTAGAATAATACTTTAATGCCTCGTTCAATCTTGGTTCAGATTCAGCATAAACTGTAATAAGTTTATCTCCTTTTTTTACTTTATCGCCTACATGATGATAAAGATACAAACCTGAAGATTTATCCATTGGACAGCCAGCAACTCTTGCCATTAAGTTTATTTTTATGTTATTTATCTCAGATATTTTTGAATTGGATTTTGAGAGAATATCCTTTCTAAATTTCCCAAGACTAATATTTTTTATGCTTCCCTTTTGTGCAGCAATTATTTGCTTAAATTTCTCAAATGCCTTTCCGGAATCTAGTATCTCTTGAGCCAGAATCTCGCCCTTTCCTTTTTTTGCCTTTCCTGTCATCTCAAGTATTTGTCCTGATAAGAAGAGAGATTTTTTCTTCAAATCCTCCGGCCCATCTTTAGAGGGATCAAGAACTTTTATTATATCCTCCAATTCTAAAAGAGAGCCTATACCATTCCCAATAGGTTCGTCTCCTTTTGTTATGACTGCCTTTAAATTTAAATTGAAATGTTTTCCGTACTTTTCAAATGATTTTTTTAATTCCAATCCCTCCCTCTTATCTACTTTTGCATTTTTGCCATACGGAATATCAATTAAAATGTATTTACTTCCAACGGCAAGTTTCTTTGAGAGTATTGAGGCTAGTAATTGAGCTCTTGGGTCAATCTTGAGCATCTTTTCTATTCTTATTATCTTAGAGTCTGCAGGAACTAATTCTATAGAACCTCCCCAGATCATAAATGCCCCCACATTTTCTATTATTGATTCCAATTCTTCTCTTGAAAATTCCACTTTTGCTATTGCATTTATAACATCAGCAGTTCCGGCTGCACTGGTTATAGCTCTAGAAGAAGATTTAGGGAATGTAAGTCCTGAAGCAGCGCATATTGCTACAACAAGAGGGGTAGTCCTATTTCCAGGTATCCCCCCTATACAATGTTTGTCTACAATAAATTTTCCTTTAAAGGAGAGTTTCTCTCCGGATTCGACAAAAGATTCTATTAAATCTATTGTTTCCTGGAAACTCATTTTATTATTATACATTCCTGAGACAAACAATGCAATCTCTGGATCTGATAAAGAATTATTAACAATATCCCTGATTATCTCTTTTATCTCTTCTTTTGAAAGCTTCTTTTTATCCACTTTTTTTCTTATAAACTCGAGACTCTTTGGGGGATTGGCGATATTTACATCGACCTTCTGTCCATCTTTTAAATTAAATGCTTCCCTTATCTCGGAGGAAATGCCTATTTCTCCCTCCTTAACTATTTTATCCACAATATCAACTATTGTTGAAAAATCTCCATCATTTTTTGAGGATATCTTTTTTATAGAGACTCTGTCATTCTCATGAATCCCCATTATCTCTGCGGTTTTTAGTCCAACCATTGCTACAGGAATCCCCGCAGAAAGGTGCAACAAACGAACTTTTAATTCCATCTCTTTTAATTTTCTAAATTTTAATTAATTAATTATATATCCAAAAATTCATTTTTATACTTATTCTTTTTCAGGACCGGATATAACTACTTCCGGCAATTTTTTATTTCTGAATACTTCAATTACTATAAATAGATAAGCTAGTATTAAAGGCCCCAGAATTATACCCAATAAACCAAAGCCCATTATTCCCCCTACCATCCCGAAAAGGATTAATGAAGTACTCATCTTTGCCCTCCTGGATATGAAGATTGGTTTAAACATTGTCTCTATTACTGTAGAGATTAATCCAAACATAACAACCCCTAATGCGCTTACAGTGTTACCTGCTACAAGAAGATAAATTGCAACAGGAATCCATATTATTGATGTACCGATGATAGGAAATATACCTGCAATCATTGCCAAAAAAGTCAGTAAGAGAGCATTGGGAACCCCGAATATAAAAAATCCTATACCTGCAATTGTTCCCTGAACAATTCCAAGGACAACCTGTCCATATAGTATCGAAATAGTTAAATCTTTGGAGGATTTAAACAACCTTCTCTCAACATCCCTTGAAAAAGGCATAAGACTTTTGATATAATCTCCAATCTCCTCTTTATCTCTTAAAAAAAAGAAGAATGCGAAAAACACAACCATTAATTTCAAAAAGATAGTTGGGAAATTTAAAATAATTCCAGATAAAGAGTTCATTAAAGAATTAGTTGTCTTTGTTACAAAAGAATGAAGAGCCTGCCCTATCTCATTAGAGAATTGTTCTGACTGGAATATCGATGGGAAAATATTTTTCAATGGAGTAACAAAATCCAATTCCTGTGAATCCATATAAAATTTTATTGATTGATCTATTGCAACAGGAATGGCATACCAAAGAGGGACAATAATTAAGACTACCAAAAGTAAGCACATAATAAATGCAGTTAAATTTTTTCGCTTCAAATACTTAAGAGCAAAATTATAAATCGGACTAAATATAAATGCTAGAAGAATCCCGATGATTATTGAGACTATTATTGGTCTTATTAATAAAAATGAAAGGATAAAGAGGATAACAAGGATAATTGCAGACATAATTTTTTTTGTGTAATCGCTTTCCATATTCTTAAGTTTTTTATTTAAGTTTATCCTTATAAAAATAACCCTATGTAATTTATAAAGTTTTGTTAATAAAGTTTATAAACTAGTTTTAAGAAAGATAGATATGAACTTTATTAAAAAGGTGCTTGATAAGAATTTTGATGAATCTGTTCATCTTCAGTTTCAAAAGTTTTCAAAGGGAGAGTTTAGAAATAGGGCATTGGTTGAGGCGAAAAATTCAGGAGGCTTGTACACAATAAAGACTTCTGCAGAATTTGCCAATGAAATGGTTAGAGACCTTGCAGAAAAATTGGGAAATAACAAAACTAAAGTTACTGGGTCCATAATCGGAACTAATGATTTAAAAGGAATTTTGGAATTTAAGAAGATATCACAGTTTCAGGGGGTAAAAAATTATTCCATTGAGCAGGAGATGTCAGGCTCTGAAATAATAGGATTGATAAATAAATTCCCAAAAAACTTTTTTGCTCTTAGCTTTTCTGTAGAAGAGGAAATATTAAAAATTAAACCAAAAGCTCCAAAATCCGGAAAGCCGGGGACAAAGGGTGAAGAAACTCCAAAGATAGATTTTTGTAATCTGAAGACAAGGGATAAAAAAACTGCAGAGAGTTTTATCTTTGAAAATCCAGATTTTAAAAATGCAAAAGTGGTTCATGACTTTATTATAACAAATATAGAGATTCCTTCTGAATTAAAATCATCTCAAGATTTTGCCCTAATAAGAGAAAAGTCAAAGAGAATTGGAAAAATATTAAGGAAAGCTGAGATAGATGGTATCAAGTCTGAAAGATACCTTGAAATCCAAGCTTAAACAAGAATAAAAGGTTTCAATAAGGTTTTTAAACCCTCTTTTTCTCAAAATATCATTCCAGGGTAGGATAAAATGATATCCGCATTATTAATAAATATAAGAAATGGCACCTCCAAAATCACCAAGAAAAGGAAGTTTGCAGTTCTGGCCTCGAAAAAGGGTCAGTAAATTTTTGCCTAGTGTAAACTGGAAGGCAATTAATTCTGGAAAAAATGTTAAAGGATTTATTGGATACAAAGTAGGAATGTTTTCTTCGGAAGTTAAGGATTTAACTCCTAATTCTATGACAAAAGACAAAAGAATAATAATACCCTCAACCGCTATAGAATGTCCTCCTATGAAGATATTTTCTATAAGATTGTACAAGCATGGTAAAGTTGCAAAGGATATTCTTGCAGAACATATTGATAAGGAGTTGAAAAGAAAGGTAAAAATACCTAAGCAAGGAAAAAATGCATCAGAAAATTTGGGTGGAGAGGGATACGAAGATGTGACTATTATAGCTTATTCTCAAGTAAAAAAGACAAACATAAAAAAGACCCCTGATTTAACTGAAATAGGGTTGAATGGTACTTTTGAAGAGAAGCTTAATTTTATTAAATCTCACTTGAACAAGGAAATTTCTATAGGAGAGGTTTTTGGGCAGGGAGAGTTAGTTGATATCAGAGGTTTGACAAAGGGGCATGGATTTTCAGGGCCTGTGAAAAGGTTTGGAATAACATTAAGATTCCATAAATCTGAAAAGGGTGTGAGAAAAGTTGGAAGTATAGGTCCTTGGCATCCTGCACGTGTAACATTCAGAGTTCCAATGGCAGGACAGTTAGGAATGTTTACAAGAGTTAATTACAATCAAAAGATAATTTCTTTGGCAAAAGGGGAAGAAAACGAAAAAGGGTTGAAGGGAATAAAAAATTATGGAGATATTAAAACAGATTATATTATTGTTTATGGGAGTGTTCAGGGTCCTGCAAAAAGACAGATTTTGATTACTTCTCCTTTAAGAATAAGCAAAATGCAGAAAAAGAAAAATTTTGAATTTATAGAGGTTAAAAAATGAAGTCCAAAATATTTGAATCACCTGTAAGAGAAGATATTGTTGCAAAGGTGATTGAGACAAAGAAAAGACAGCAACCCTATTCTCCTTCTCCAGTTGGGGGAAAACAACACTCTGCAAAGGGATTAATTGTACATGCAAGACATGTATGGAGAAGTGGATATGGAAGAGGACAATCAAGAGTCCCAAGAAAAATATTCTCAAGAAGAGGTTCTCAATTCAATTGGGAGGCTACAGAAGTACCTAATGCAAAGGGAGGTATGAGAGCTCATCCTCCAAAGATAACTCAGTTTATTAATAATCTTAAAATAAATAAAAAAGAATTGGAGATTGCTTTCGCTTCTTCCGTTGCGGCTACAGGTTCTGAAAAATACATTCTTAAAAAGTATTCAACAATTGAGAAGTTGGAAAAAAAGGCACCTTTTATTGTACCCTCAAATATAACCCAACTTAAAACAAAGCAAATTCTTTCTGAATTAAAAAATATACTTGGCAATTTATATGAAGTCTCTATAAAAGAAAAAGTGGTAAGAGCAGGAAGAGGAAAAATGCGTGGAAGAAAATATAAGTCCAACGCAGGTATGGTTTTAGTTTTAGGAGAGAATGAGAAAATAAAAACCGGATTATTCGACGTTAAAAAGGCAAAAGAATTAAGTGTGGTTGATTTGGCTAACGGAGGATTAGGAAGAGTTGCAGTGTACACTGAAAATGCTGTTAAAGAATTAGAAGAGAGAATAGGGGGGAAGAAAAAATGAACTTAAAGCCAATAGCTACAGAAAAGGCAATAATGAAGGTAGAAGCGGAAAACACATTAACGTTTTCTTTAGATGAAACTACAAAAAAAGAAGAAATAAAAAAAGAAATAGAAGACTTATTTAAAGTTAAAGTTGAGAAAATAAGGACTCATGTAAGGAATAATCATAAGACAGCTTATGTTAAATTAAATAAAAAATATCTAGCAATAGACATTGCAACTAAATTAGGGTTAATGTAATTAAACCACAAATAAGAAGATAAAATGGGAAAAAGAATAATTCAACAGGCGCGTGGGCATGGAAGTTCTACTTATAGGGTGAAACCTACCGCATTTGTATATAAAGTTAGATATCCAAAAGTTCTTGAAGGAGAGGGAACCGTGTTAAAACTTTTAAATTCACCTGCACATTCTGCCCCTCTTGCAAAAATTCAATATAAGAATGAGGTATTTTATATACCTGCATTTAAGGGTATGATTGAGGGACAAAAAATATATTTTAATGACGAGATAAAGGCAGGTAATATTGTTGCCTTAAACAAGATGCCCATAAAGACTGAAGTTTATTGTATTGAGTCAAGACCGGGTGATGGGGGAAAATTCATAAAGGCAGGAGGAAATGTTGCTATAGTGACGAGAATAATAGGAGATAAAATACTTGTGATGCTTCCATCAAAAAAAGAAAAGGGATTCAATGGAAGATGCAGAGCAATAATTGGACAGGTTGCAGGACATGGAAGGCTAGACAAGCCAATTATAAAAGCAGGAAAAAACCATCATATTAAAAAAGCAAAAAATAAATTATGGCCTAGGACAAGTGCTGTAAAGATGAACGCAATAGATCATCCTTTAGGTTCTGGTAGAGGAAAGAACATAAAGAGCAAGATTGCTAAGAGAAATGCTCCTGCAGGAAAGAGAGTTGGTTTAATAAGACCAAGAAGAACAGGTAAGAGGAAGTAAATAATATGGAAATACAAAAAAAACAATTTATATATCGAGGGAAATCAATAGAAGAACTGAAAGAATTAGAAGTTCGTGAGTTTGCAAAATATTTACCTTCTAGACAAAAAAGAACCGTATTAAGAAATTTCCAGACTATTGAGGATTTCATTAAAAGAGCAAAGATGAAGATAGAAAAGGGAAAAAAGATGAAAACTCATAAGAGAGAAATAATAATTGTGCCTCAGATGATAGGAATGGCTATACAAGTATATAATGGTAAAAACTTCAATCAGGTAATAATAGAACCGGAGATGCTTGGACATAGACTTGGAGAAATGTCTGCAACAAGAAATAAAGTTGCTCATAGCAAAGCGGGAGTTGGTGCTACAAAGGGAAGTAAACATAAAGCTAAGAAATAAACAAAATGACAGAAAAAAATTATAACCCAAATCAAAAAGAAAAAAGTGCAATGAAGAAACAGCCGAAGGCTAAGTTGATTGAAAATGCTCCAAAAGAGAAAATAACAAAACAGGAAGAAAAAATTGAAGAAAAATTAGAAGAGAAAACAGAAAACGAAAAACCTCTCTCAAAAGAAGATACTTCAAAAGTTGAGGATAAAAAACCAAAATCTGAAAAGGGAGAGATAAAAAAGCCTGTAAAAAAAATAAAGAGAGAAGAAGTTTATGTTAACGCTAAAAGTGTGCCTGTCTCTACAAAATATGCAATTAATATATGTAAATTCGTAAAAGGAAAAAGAATAGGAGATGCAATAAGAGACTTGGAGAAGGTTGTTTTGTTGAAAAAGGCTGTACCTATGAAAGGAGAATATGCTCACAAGAAAGGAAAAGGAATGAGTGGAGGAACTTATCCTCAGAGAGCAGCAAAACATTTCATTGTTTTGTTAAAAAGTCTTGCTGGAAATGCAAATAATCATGAGATATTGGAACCTATAATAATAGAAGCAATGGCAAATTGGGCTCCTGCCCCAAGAGGAAGGTTTGGAAGAGTCAGAAGAAAGAGAACACATATAACTCTGAAAGCAGCTGAAATGAAAATCAAAGAAAATAAAAAGAACGGAGGAAAGAATTAATCAAAATGGAAGAAAAACAAACTGTAAAATTAAAGAAAGAAGAATTCGCAATTAAAGAATCTGTGAAGAAAATGCTCGGAAAAGGAAAGGTAAGTAAAGTTAGAATAGAGTATACTCCAGTAGGAGAAAAAATAATAATCTCAACAAGTAAGCCAGGATTGATTATAGGTAAGGGAGGGGAAAAATTAAATGAGATTACTGAATATTTAAGGAAAAATTTCAAATTTGAGAATCTTCATCTTGATGTTGAAGAAATAATGGAACCTGAATTTGACGCTCAGGTTATTGCTGATGAGATTGCATTAGGGTTAGAAAGGTTCGGTCCTTTAAAATTCAAGATACTTGCATACAGAAATCTTGAAAAAGTTATGAGAGCGGGAGCTTTAGGATGTGAAATAAGATTAAGTGGTAAGCTTCCAAGTTCAAGGGCAAAAACATGGAGATTTGCTCAGGGTTATCTTAAAAAAACTGGAGACAGTGCAAAAGTTGTTGACAGGGCACAATCAAGGGCTGAAACAAAACCTGGAACTGTTGGAATAAAAGTAAGTATACTCTCTCCTCATGCAGTACTTAAGGATAAAATATTCATTAACGAAGAATTGAAAACAAAATTAAGAAATAATGAACAGGAATTTGAAACCAAGCCTATTAAAAAAACAAAAAGGAGTAAAAAATGAAATATAAAGATATAACGAAGATGAGCAGTGAAGAAAGAGAGAAAAAGCTCAAAGAGTTAAGAGTCACACTTATAAAATCAAAGGCAAAATCAACCAATACGGGCGGTTCGAATACAAGAGAAATTAAAAAGACTATTGCAAAGATATTAACGTTCAATGCTTCCAACGGAGGTATTGAAACAAAATAAACTATGGAAATTGACCCAAAAACAGGATTGCCCTTGCAGGCAATAGAATGGGAAAACCTCACAAGGGGTTCGCAAAGGATAAGCGTGACAACAGACAAGAAAAGATACGGAAAACTTGTCACGGTTATAAGCGGATTCGATAAGGATGTCGATGTGAAGAAGATCGCAAAGGCTCTAAAAAATGAGCTTGCTTGCGGAGGGACTCACAAGAACAACATCATAGAGCTACAAGGAGACCACATGAAGAAGATAAAACCTCTTCTTCTAAAGATGGGCTTTGAAAACAACTCTATAGAGGATTAAACCAATCAAAAACAAAAATGGAAAGAAAACCAAAAGCAGAAGCTAAGAAAAACAAGGCTCCAAAAGAGCGCCAAAAAGAAAATATAGCTGGTGCTTCAAACGAAAATAAATTCACAACCAGAGGAAGAATATTTGAGGGAATAGTTACAAAAAAATTCCCGAAGAGAGTTGTTATTGAATTCGAGAGAATGATTTATGTTAGAAAATATGAAAGATATGCAAAATTAAAGACAAAAATACATGCAAGGCTTACTGATTCAATGGAGAAAGAAATAAACGTGGGAGATTTAGTGAGAGTACAGGAGTGTAGACCGCTTAGTAAGATAATACATTTTGTAGTTGTTCAAAAGCTAAAGGACGTATCGGAGGTAAACAAATGAAGGCAATAAGTGCAAAAGGAACAGAGGGTCTCAATTTAGGAGCAAATGTTATATCCGCAGATAATAGTGGAGCGAAGATAGTTAAGATAGTCTCAGTAAAAAAATCAAAGGCAAAAAAAGGAAAACAAACTGCAGCAAAAATTGCAGATTGGGTTAAAGTATCTGTAAGAAAAGGAGTACCTGATATGAAAGGTAAAGTATTTGATGCGGTTGTTATAAGACAGAAAAAACCATTTAGAAGATTAAACGGAGAAAGAATAGCATTTGAGGATAATGCCGTTGCAATAATGAAAGATGAAAAGGGAAATCCTAAGGGAACTCAGATTAAAGGACCAGTTGCAAGGGAGGTTCAAGAGAGATGGGCGCAAGTTGCCAAAATCGCTTCAATAGTATATTAAAATGAAAAAGAAATTTTCAACACACTGGAAGTCAAGTAAACAACCTAGAAAACAGAGAAAGTATAGAGCGAATGCTCCTCTTCATCTGAGAAAAGAGTTCGTGAGCATAAATCTCTCCAAAGAATTAAGGAAGAAGTTAGGAAAAAGAAATATTCCTGCTAAGAAAGGAGACAAAGTCAAAATACATGTAGGAAAATTCAAGGGAAAAACAGGAAAAATACTTACTGTTAACCTGAAGAGATCAAAAATTATAGTTGAAGATATTCAAGTTAAGAAGCAGGATGGTTCAAAAGCGAATGTAAAACTACAACCATCTAACCTTCAGATTATAGAGATAGCAGATAGAAAGTTTAAGGATAAAAAAGAAACAACTAAAAATGAAAAAATTAAAGAAGAAACAAAGAAGGATAACGAGAAAAAGATGAAAGAGAATAAAAAAGAAAAATTAAAAGATAAAGATAAGGAGAATAAAAAATGAGTCATCTAAAAAGACATGCGATACCAAAAAGCTGGCCAATAAAAAGAAAGGGAACAGCATTTGTAGTTAAACCTCTCAATGGATTATCTAATTCTCTTCCAGTTTTAATAATACTTAGAGATTTGCTGAAAGTTGCATCAAATAGGAAAGAAGCAAAAAAGATGATTCACCAAAAGAGTATACTCCTTAATGGAAGGGAAGTAAGAGATGAGAAAGAAGGAGTTTTATTATTTGATGTAATAACTCTTGTCCCATCAAAAAAGAATTACAGACTTATTATCCTCCAAAGCAATAAACTAAATGTTGAAGAAATAAAGGAAAATGAATCTGGGACCAAAGTTGCAAAAATAGTTAATAAAAAAGTGTTAAGAGGTAAGAAAGTTCAATTGAATTTAAGTGACGGAAGGAATTTTATATCGGACATAAAATGCAATGTTAATGATTCTGTTTTAATAAACCTGAAGGATAAGAAAATAGAAAAATGTCTTCCATTTGTAGAGAAATCTGAAGTAATGGTGTTTGAAGGAAAACACGCAGGGGAAAAAGGAAAGATTGAAAATATAGATAATAATAGAAAAACAGCAGAGATAGATAATGGTAATGAAAAAGTTAATGTTTTAATTAAACAAATGATAGTAATAAAATAAAATGGAAAATGTAATGAGAAAAATAAAAATTGAGAAGGTTGTATTGGGAGTAGGTGGAACTGCAGATATGTTAGATAAAGGATTTAGATTATTAAAATTTCTAACAGGAAAAAAACCTGCTAAAATAAAATCTAAAAAAAGGATACCTACCTGGGGAGTAAGACCAGGATTAGAAGTGGGGGCTGTTGTTACACTAAGAAAAGATTTTGATGATTTCTTAAAAAGACTTTTAATAAGCATAGACAATACCCTTAAAAGGAAACAGATAAGCGAAAACAACTTCTCTTTCGGAATAAAGGAGTATATTGAAATACCCGGAGTAGAATATCAGAGAGATATTGGAATAATAGGATTTGATGTTACAATTGTTTTCAAAAGAAGCGGAAGAAGAGTAGGATTAAGGAAGATAAAAAGAGGAAAGGTATCAAAGAAACAGATAATAACAAAAGAAGAAATAATTAAATTTATGGAAGATAATTTCCAGACTAAATTCATATAAGGAGAAAATAAAATGACTGCAAGTGATTGGAAAAAAATACTGAAGCAACTTGATGCTAAACCCGTAATAAAACAGAAATATATAAAACACAATGAACCAAAGAAAAGAAAGATAGGTATAGCTGCAAAAAAATGCGAGAGATGCGGAAGGTTTGGAGCACATATAAAATCATACGGATTAAATTTATGTCGACACTGCTTTAGGGATATCGCAGTTGAAATCGGCTTTAAAAAATATAGTTAAAATGTCACACGATGTAGTTGCTGATGCACTAAATATGATACGAAATGCCAAAAAGGCAGGAAAGGAGAATGTAGAGATAAAGATAATTTCAAATCTACTTATAGAGATATTAAAGATAATGAAACAAGAAAAAGCCATTAAAAAATATAAGATAGATGCTAAAGAAAAATCAATTACCCTAACAATTGGAAATTTATCTGAATGTAAAGCAGTTAAACCAAGATTCAGTTGTTATAAAGCACAAGTAGAGAAATATAGAAGAAGATATTTACCTTCAAGAAACCTCGGAACACTCATCATCTCAACGAACAAGGGTTTGATGACGCACAAAGAAGCTCAAGAAGAAGGAACAGGAGGATGCGTAATTGCATATTTCTACTAAAAATGAAAAACAAGAAATTTTTCAAAGATACAAAATTAAATGGAGGATGTTTTGCATAATGAAAAAAGAATTTTCACAGGAGATTGAAATCCCAGAGGGTATAGAGATAAAGAAAGATGAGAAAAAGGTTACAATCAAGGGTCCAGAAGGAGAAGTTTCAAAGGAGTTTAATTTTGGTAAAATAAAATATGAAAACAAGGATGGAAAGATAATTCTTAGTCATCCCTCTTCAACAAGGAATAACAAAAGAATGATGAACACAATTACAGCGCACGTTAAAAACATGATAAAGGGAGTAAAAAATAAGTATGAATACAAACTAAAAGTCTGTTCAAGCCATTTCCCTATAAATGTTGAAGTAAAGGGAGAGGAAATACTAATAAAGAACTTCCTAGGAGAAAAAACTCCAAGAAAATGTTATATGCCAAAGGGAGTTGATGTTCAAGTGAATAAGGACATTATAACAATAAAATCATCGAATAAGGAACTTGCAGGACAGGCTGCAGCAAATTTTGAAGCTGCAACAAAAGTGAGAAATAGAGATAGAAGAGTATTCCAAGATGGAATTTACATTATAATTAAAGATGGTAAGGAGATATAAAATGCCAAAATTTTTGAGACATATATCACACAAATATTCAAAACTTGGATTGAGAAGAAAAAAGAAACAAATTTGGAGAAGACCTACTGGAAGAGATAATAAGATGAGGGAACAAAGAAGAGGTAAACCTGCTCTCGTTGCTATTGGATATTCAACCAAAAAAGACGAAAGAGGAAGGATGAATGGGAAAACTCCGGTTATTGTGAGAAGTGTTCAGGACTTGAATAAGATGCAAAAAAACCAGATTGTTGTTCTTGGGAATATAGGTAAGAAGAAAAAAATAGAAATTGTGAAGAAAGCTAAAGAACAGAAAATAGAAATTTACAAACTAAACATTGAAAAGTTTTTAAAATCCAATGAAAAAAAAGTTGAAGTAAAATCAAAGGAGAATAAAAAATGAATTTAAGATCAAAAAAACAGCTTGCAGCAAATACGTTTGGAGTTGGGAAATCAAGGATAGTTTTTGTTAATGAAAGAATTGAAGAGATAAAAGAAGCAATAACAAAACAGGATATGAGAAACTTGTACAAAGACGGAGCAATAATGATTAAAGAAGTTGGAGGAAGAGGTAAGAATATAAAGAAGGGCAGAAAGAAAGGAATGGGAAATGTAAGAAAGCATGTAAACACAAGAAAAAAAGATTATGTAATATTAACAAGAAAATTAAGAAGATTTGTTGCTGAGAAGAAAAATAAGGGAGAAATTGACAAGGATAAAGTAAAAGAATTAAGAAGGAAGATAAGAAATAAAACATTCAAGAGCAAAGCTCATCTAAGAGATTATATGGGAGGACTAGAAAATGAGAACACAAAAAAGAAGAAGAAAAGAAAATAAAACAGACTATTTGAAAAGATTAAAACTGCTTAAAGGAGAGAAGCCTAGAGTAGTATTTAGAAGAACTAACAGATTCATAATCAGTGAATACATTGTGAGTGAAGAAGCGCAGGATAAAATTGTTTTTGGATTTGATTCAAGAAGATTAAACGAATATGGATGGCCAAAAAACGCTCAGGGTAGCTTAAAGTCTACAACCGCAGCATATCTTTCAGGATACTTAATGGGTAAAAGTGTAATTAAGCAAAAACTTGAAAATCCAATAGTAGATACAGGGATGAACAGGACGATACACAAAAACAAAATTTATGCTTTTATAAAAGGATTAATTGATTCCGGTATAAAGATGGAATGTAAAAAAGAATTTTTTCCTGAGGAGAGCAGAATAAAAGGAGAACACCTAAAAAATAAAATACCTTTCAGCGAAATTAAATCAAAGATAGAAAAATTGTAAAATGACAAATAAAAAAATAGAAAAAAATGAAGAACCTGTGGATGAATATGCAGAAGTTCCTGAAGAAGTATTGGATAAAAATGATTTAGAAGAGCTTGAAGAGATAAAAAAAGAATCTGAAAAGAAAGAAGATAAAAAAGATAGAGAAAAGCCTTCTGAAGCATGGGAGCCTAAAACTAAACTTGGAAAAGAAGTAAAAAGTGGAAAAATAAAAAATATAGATGAGATTTTAGATTCAAAGAGAGAAATACTTGAACCAGAAATTTCAGATTACTTATTGCCTTTAAAATCTGATTTAATATCTATAGGACAATCCAAGGGTAAATTCGGAGGGGGGAAAAGAAGAGCCTGGAGACAAACTCAAAGAAAAACAGAGGAAGGGAATGTCCCTACTTTTTCGGCAATGGCTATTGTAGGAGATGAGAACGGACATATAGGATATGGACATGGAAAGTCTATGGAAACTCTCCCTGCCAGAGATAAATCATTAAGAAAAGCAAAATTGAATATTATAAAAGTAACAAGAAGCTGTTCGGGTTTTGATTGTGATTGTTCTGAGTTACATACTGTTCCATTTAAAGTTACTGGAAAATCCGGAAGTGTGAGAATAACTTTAATACCTGCTCCACAGGGGACGGGGCTTGTCGTTGCAAACGAGTTGAAGAAAGTATTAAAACTAGCTGGGATAAAAGATGTTTATAGTAAAAGCTTTGGGAAAGCAAGAACAAGCTTTAATTTGATAAAGGCATGTTTTGATGCTTTAGAGAAAACAAATTTAGGAGAGTATAGAGAAGAATGAGTCAGATAGCTGTAATAAGAATAAAGGGAAGGGTTGGACTTAATAGGGATATTAATGAAACTCTTGATAGATTGAGAATGAGGAAGAAATACTCTTGTGTCGTATTAAAGGGAACAAAAGAAGAGATTGGTATGGTGGAGAAATTAAGAGATTTTGTTGCATATGGAGAAATAAAGGATGATGTTTACAAGGAATTAGTTAAACAGCGTGGTAAAAAAACAAGCGAGGGTAAACTAAAGCCTTTTTTCAGATTACATCCCCCAAGAAAAGGTATAGAAAGTAAAAAGCATTTCGGGGTTGGAAAAGGAGTTTTAGGAGATAATGGTGAAAAAATAAATGAATTAATATTAAGGATGTTATAAAATGACAATGAGAAAAACACATAAGCGTAAGAAAGTTTCAAGGATGCATGGTAGAAAAATGGGTACTCATGGATGGGGTGCAAGAAAGAAGCATAAAAAGTCTGGACATAGAGGAGGAACAGGTATGGCTGGAACAGGAAAGAGAGGGGATCAGAAAAAAACCCTTATAACAAAGATGTATGGAAATGATTATTTTGGAAAACAAGGAATAACCTCGAGAAAAACAAAGAGGGACACGAGACAAAGAATCAACATACAACAGATTGAAAAGAATCTTGAGAAATATGGGAAAAAAACCTCAAAAGGGTGGGAAATAAATCTTGAGAAATATAAAATTCTTGGAGAAGGAGAGATAAAAGAGAAACTAATAATAACTGCAAAAGAAGCTTCTGAATCTGCGATTAAGAAAGTACAAAAAGCTGGAGGACAGATTATAATTCCAGAAAAAACTAAATCTGATAAAGAAGACGAGGAAAAAGAGTAAAACCTAATCTTTAAAAACTAATTTTATTTGATTATGAGATGGCAGATTTGAAAAAAATATTCGCTTTTATACCTGAAGTAAGGAAGCCGGATGAGAAAAAACTTGCTTTTAATACTAAGCTTAAATGGACGTTAGTTATTCTTATTGCGTTTTTTGTTCTGGCGAACATTCCATTGTTTGGACTATCGAATAATGCTCTCGAGAGATTTAAATATTTAGCAATAATACTTGGAACAGATTTTGGATCAATAATCTCATTAGGTATAGGGCCTATTGTAATGGCGTCGATTATTCTTCAGTTATTAACGGGAGCAGGAATCATAAATATTAACACTTCAACTTCAGAAGGTAAAAAATTCTTCCAGGGAATACAAAAAATTCTTGTTTTCTTTTTTATAGTATTTGAAGCATGTGTTTATGTTTTAATGAAGGGATTAGAAGCGCTTCCAGGCTATGGGGCTTTGCTAATAATACAACTGATATTAGGAGGATTGGCAATTTATTATATGAATGAGCTCTGTGAAAAATGGGGATTCGGCTCAGGAGTAAGTATATTCATAGCTGCAGGAGTTTCTTGGAATTTGTTCACACAGGCTTTCCAGTTTGTAAATGCTCAGGGTAGAAATTGTCTTCTTGACTTTGGGAATACTGCTTGTTCAGGAAAGGTTTTAGTTTTAGTTCAGTCTATAATAAACAAATATCCTATTGAATTTGCCTCTGCTTTGGGAGCAATACTTGCTACAATAATAATATTCCTTATGGTTGTTTGGGCACAAAGCCTTAAGGTAGAAATACCTTTAAGTTTTGGAAGAATAAGAGGATATGCAATTAAGTGGCCCTTATCTTTTTTCTATGCTTCTGTTATCCCGGTTATATTAACTGCTGCACTCGTTGCAAATATACAATTGTTTGGTGGGCTTCTTGAGAACTGGGCAGGACATCCTACCTTCTTAGGACATTTCTCAAACGGACAGGCAGTTTCTGGTTTTGCTTTCTGGCTTGGAAGCACGAATCTTCTTGAATTAATAATAAAGGGAGGATTCCTTCCTAGATATCTTTTACAAGGATTAACACATATATTATTTTATGTTGGGTTAGCTACTCTATTCTCTGTATTCTGGGTTAAAACCTCTGGTATGGGTGCAAAAGAGCAAGCTCAAAAAATACAAGCATCTGGACTTCAGATTTCAGGATTTAGACAGGATGTAAGAGTATTGGAAAGTGTTTTGGATAGATATATAATGCCTCTTACCGTTATGGGGGGAGCAGCAATAGGATTGCTCGCTGCTGCAACAGACTTGTTAGGCGCATTATCTTCAGGAACAGCAATATTGTTAGTAATTATGATTATGTACCAATTTTACCAGAAGATTGCAGAACAGCATATGACAGATATGAATCCTGCGATGAGAAAGTTTATTGGAAATTAATAAATAAAAAAGAAGATGACAGAGGAAAAAACCGATTTAAAACAGGACAAGAGTGCAAAGGAAGGAAGTTTTACCCCTTTAATTGTATTTATGATCATATCTATGGTTCTTGCAGGATTATGGGATAAGGTTCCCGCAATAAAAAATTCCATACATTATATTCTGGATCCAAGCGCAGGGGCTCTTCTGAACTGGAACCTTAATTTGGGGATGTTAATAATTGTATTTATAATAACTGCAATAACAACTGTTGTTCAGAAATATGCTACAGATCAAAAAACACTTAAGGAATTGAGGAAAGAGCAAAAAGAAATACAAAAGCAGATGAGTGAATTCAAAAATCATCCAGAAAAGATGATGGAGCTTCAGAAAAAACAGTTTGCAATGATGCCTAAACAAATGAAGTTAAGTATGAGAGCTATAATTTATACAGGTATACCATTCATATTATTCTTTAGATGGTTCCAGGATTTTTTTACTAATCTTAAAACTATAGCAGAGACAACAGGAGTTGCTGCTCCGACATTCTGGTTGGGTCTGGGATGGTTCTGGTTTTATTTTATATTTGCTATGATATTTAGTTCTATACTTAGAAAGTGGTGGGACGTTGTTTAAATCAAATTATAAACAACATATTATTAACTCAATCATAATACTTAAAAAGCACATTTTTCTGAGTGTATTATATTAGAGAGAATTAAAATGGAAGAAGACAAACAAAAATCAAGACAGCAACTTGCCATGCAGTTCCAGATGTTTGAACAACAAATCAGAATGATTCAGGAACAACAACAGGCAATTGAGCAAGCGATAATAGAACTTGGAAGTTTAAACCTGCAAATGGATGAATTAATCGGTAAGAAGGATAACGAAATACTTGCCCCAATTGGAAAAGGAATATATGCAAATGCGAGATTGCTCAGTGAGGAATTGTTAGTTGATATAGGAAACAAGAATTTTGTGACAAAAACCATTCCTGAGACCAAGAATATTATACAAAATCAACTTAAAAAATTAGAGAAGGTGAGAGAAGAACTAAACGGGGAATTAGAAAAGATTAATACTGAATTAACAAATGTTTTTATAGAACACCAACAATTACATGGGCACGAGCACTCGCATTCTTGTGGGTGCGGAGAAGATTGTGATTGTGAAGGAGATTGTGACGAAGAAGGATGTGATTGTGGAGAACATTAAATTCTTAATTAAAATCTAGATTATTTCATCTTCTTAACAAAATCTTTATACTTCATAGTTCCAAGTTCGGTTATTATTCCTGAAATATATTTTTTATGAACGAATTCGAATGCAGGATTTTTTATTTTTACATTCTTTGGAGCATTATCCCAAACCTCATTGATATCTCTTTGTTCCAGCTTTAATCTTTCTTTAGTAAATTTCCAAGAATCAGCGATGATATAAACAGGTATTTTATTCTTCTTTGAAAGTTCAGCGAACATTCCACTCCCTATCTTATTTATTATACCTTCTTTTAACAATGCATCTGCCCCGAGAAAAACCTTATTTACATAAATTTTATCATTGTTATTTTCTTTCTCAATAGCAAAAGCAGCAGCAGAATCGACAAAAATTGTAACTTTAATTTTTGCGTCTCTTAATTCCTTGGATGTTTTTCTTCCCTGAAATAATGGTCGTGTTTCAGTATTATAAATCTGAAAATTCCTTCCCTTCTTTTTAGAGTATATTAAAGAATTAACAACATTGGTTGAATGGCAATGTGTAAATATCTTCTCTCCATTCTTTATCAATTTGAAAACATTCTCATTTATTTTCTTCTGAGAGAGTTCAAAATGCCGAAGTATCTCCTCCTCGGAATAACCTTTTTCTGCTAAATCCAAAACATGAAACATCATAGGCTCTGTTGGACGAGAATCCAAAAGCATTTTTTTGGAGTTCTTGTTTGGGAATAAAAGGTAAGCTTTGAGTGCGTATTTTGCTACGTTTCTTGCTCCCTGAATCTTTATCGATTTTATGTCTTTTAAAATTCTTTTAAATTCACTCTTTTTTTTATTCATATACTTAACAAATCCCCCAACATTTAAAAATTCTCTTTTTTTATATAGGATTATGCTTGAGACTTTGATTAATCCAAAAGAAGGTGAAAAGGGACCCTGGAAAATGTTTTTCATAGGAATCGTTTATGCATCATTATCTCTTTTGCTTGTTCATTGGTTTTTTTCAGGAGATCCAAATTTATCTAATGCTTCCGGAATGCTTGTTGTATTGTTCTGTATTATGTTTAGTTTTCCGTTTATGTACTTCATAATAAAGACTGAAGAGAAAGAAGATGAGGATGTTGAGGGAATTTTTAGCGTATGGAGGGCCCATAAAGATGCAATCTATGCATTTATGTGGTTGTTCTTGGGATTTGTTGTGGCATTTTCTTTCTGGAATATAGTTCTTCATGATGCGAACTTACTGAATTTCCAGATTCAAACTTATTGTCAGATAAATAGTCCTGGAGATGTGGATGCATGTGTTAAGGAATATTCCTCCGGAAATCTAAACATGACAGGAGCTTCAATAAACGGAATGAGATTCTTATCAATAATAGAGAATAATGTGTATGTTATGATATTTACATTGATATTCTCTTTAATCTTTGGTGCGGGAGCACTGTTTATACTTGTGTGGAATGCAAGTGTTATTTCTGCAGCAGTTGGAATATTTGTCAGGTATAATGTAAAGGATATTCCTTTGGGGATTGCAAGATATGCTATACATGGAGTGCCTGAAATAGCAGCATATTTCATAACTGCGCTTGCAGGAGGGATATTTGGAGTTGGTTTAATAAGACATGGAATAAAAAGTGAAAAATTTCTAAAGGTTTTTGAGAATGTTATAATAATGATATTTATGGCTTTAGTTATATTAATCCTTGCTGCACTTATTGAGGTATATATTACCCCTCTTATATTCAGGTAAAATTTAAAAGTAAGTATTGTCTTTATTATTGATGGAACCTTTAATATTAGTAACTATATTTGTAAGCTTTTTTTGTGCCTTTCTTGTTATGCCTTTTTGGATAAAGAAGGCTAAACAAATAGGGTTAGTTTGGGAAGATATGAATAAACCTGACAGAGAAAAAAATGTTGCAGGCTCTGGGGGTATTGTATTTGTTATTGGGGGACTTATTGGTATATTTACATATATTGCCCTACAAACATTTTATTTCAAGTCTTCAGATGGAATATCTATAGAAATATTTGCATTTACAAGCATGTTGCTTTTAGTATCTGGAATTGGATTAATAGATGATTTATTTGGATGGAAAAGAGGAGGACTTTCAAAAAGAACAAGAATAATTTTGGTTTTATTTTCCGCAATTCCGCTAATGGTTATTAATGCTGGAGAATCAAATATGATGGGAATAAGCCTCGGGATAATTTATCCCCTAGTTATAATCCCTCTTGGTATAGTGGGGGCAACGACAACTTTCAATTTTTTAGCGGGATTTAATGGACTAGAAGCAGGGCAGGGAATAATACTTCTATCGGCTATGAGTGTTGTAACATATTTAACCGGAAATGCCTGGTTAACAGTTATTTCTTTATGCTTGGTTGCCTCTCTTTTAGCGTTTTATATATTTAATATAAATCCTGCAAAGGTCTTCCCAGGGGATGCTTTAACTTATGCTGTGGGGGCTTCAATAGCAGGAATTGCAATATTGGGAAATGTTGAGAAGATAGCAATATTTTTCTTTATACCATACATTCTTGAAACAGTATTGAAATTAAGGGGAGGATTAAAGAAACAAAGTTTTGGTAAACCAAATGAAGATGGAACTCTTGAATTGCCTTATGAAAAAATATATGGGCTTGAACATTTGGCAATATTAATTTTAAAAAAGATAAAACCCTCAAAAAAAGTCTATGAAAATGAAGTGGTTTATTTCATAAATTTGTTCCAGATATTTGTGGTTCTTGTTGGGTTTGTTTTGTTTATCCTGTGATAAACTAAGGTTTTTAAATGGTATTTATCTTTAATTTTGATGAACATTAAATCAGTAAAAGAAGAATCAAAAAAGGTTTTGGGTTTTCTAAAGCAGAAGAAAGTACTTATAATAATAACCGCTATTCTTTTGTTAGCTGTAATTTTCTTTACTGCTCAAATAAGGACTAATAATATATCCATATTAAAGGATGCTACAACCGGAGAATATCTTACAGCAGATTTAGATGCTTTTTACTGGTTGAGACTTGCAGAAGTATTATATGAGAATGGGGCATACCCCGAATATGATGATATGAGGTATCCTTTACTTAAACTTCCATTCACGCATGAAATCTTGCCAAATGTATTAGTTTTTTTATATAAAATTATATCTCCTTTCTCAGAGAATATAACTCTGGCATATGTTGATGTTATTTATCCTGTAATCTTTTTTGTGTTAAGTATGGTCGTGTTTTTCTTTTTAATATTAAAACTTACTCGTTCTAAACTTGCTGCATTGCTTTCAAGCTTTTTTCTGGCAATAATTCCTTCATACCTGTTCAGAACAATGGCAGGGGTTTCTGATCACGAGCCAATAGGAATGTTTGCGTTCTTCTTAGCACTCTTAGCATTTACAATATCGATGCAACAAATTGAAAAAAGAAATTCATGGAAATTGGCAATACTATTTGGAGTTATCACAGGATTTTTAACAGTGTTCAATATGGCTGCTTGGGGAGGATCTGCTATATTTACCTTGTTGATAGTTCCATTAACAATATTCTTTCTTTGGATAACAAATATAAACAAAACGGAAGAGGGTAAAAATAATCTTAAAGAATATTTGATGTTTTACATATTCTGGATATTATCTTTTATATTGTTAGGAGGGTTATTTTCTTACCCTATAACAACATCATTAAGTTTTATAATGAATATAAGGGGAATAATCATACCTCTTGTACTAATATTCCTTGTGGTAGATTATTTGGTTATGCATTTAAAAGACAGAAGAATAAGAGAGCTTGGAAAATATAGGATACTTGTAAGTCTAGGAATATCAATAATTCTTGGAATATTAATAAGTTTGATATTTAATCAGACAATAGGACTATCTATATCTGGAATTATATCTAATATACTTCGTCCATTTGGGGGAGGAAGAGTTGGTGAAACTGTTGCAGAGAATGCGCTTCCTTACACAACTGATATTATGGGACAGATAGGAAAATCAATGTTTTGGATATTCTTTGGGGGAATTCTTATTATGGGTATTGATTTTGCTAAGGGAATTGGAAAAAAGAAAAACAAAATAATATTCTCGTTAACATGGGCATTGATGATATGTGGAATATTATTACATAGATATTCAACAAGTTCTTTATTTAATGGAACTTCATTTATAAGTAAGTTTTTTTATCTTGGAAGTATTATTCTTTTCTTTGGAATATTTATATGGATATATTTTAAAGATAAGATAATTGTAAAGAGTGAGAAGATAATTTTACTTCTTTTCACATTTTTTATGGCTATGGCAGGGGTGAGTGCTATAAGATTGTTGTTTATATTCACTCCTATAGTTTGTATAGTCGCTGCATATGCAATAGTGAGGATTTATCAGTATGGAAGAGATAGTAAAGATGAGATATTTAAAATAGTGGCATATGCTGTTTTAGTTGGAGTTGTAGTACTTTTGATAATTGCTTCTGTAAATTATATAAAAGCCATTAAAATTCAATCGACTCAAATTGGTTCATCTGCAAATGCACAATGGCAGTATTCAATGGAATGGGTAAGAGAGAATACTCAACCTGGAGAAGTTTTCGTTCATTGGTGGGATTATGGGTATTGGGTGCAATATATGGGTGAAAGACCAACCGTTACAGATGGTGGACATGGAAATCTTTATTGGGATCATTTAATAGGAAGGTATCTATTAACTACTCCTAACCCAGATACTGCATTAAGTTTTATGAAAGCTCAGAATGTTTCTTATTTATTAATAGATCCAACAGATATAGGAAAATATTCTGCCTATAGCAGCATTGGAGGGAATGAAAATGGAAATGATAGATTCTCATTTATACCTGTGATGGTATCTAATCCAGACCAGATACAAGAGACTAAGAACGGAACTATAAGAATATACAACGGGGGATATGGCTTGGACGAGGATATCATATACAAACAAGAGGATGGAAGCACTGTATTTATACCTACTCAAAATTCTGGAATAGGAGGGATAATTCTTGAAAAGGAAAAAGATAAATTCAAACAGCCTATCGCAGCATATATTTATAATGGAAATCAAATAAACCTTCCCGTAAGATATTTGTATTATAACGGAACTTGGTATGATTTCAAAAATGGAACAAATACAGCAGTATATATAATTCCTCAAATAAGCCAGGTGAATACAGGACTTCAGCTAGATGAAGAAGGGGCTTTGATATATATGTCATCAAGAGTTGTGGATAGTTTAGTTGCTCAGCTTTATTTGATGAACGATCCACAAGGAAAGTACGAAGGAGTAGAACTAGTACATTCTGAGCCAGACCCAATAGAAACTTATCTTGAAAGATATGCAAATATGGATATTAATGAATTCTTTTACTTTAATGGACTTAGAGGACCGCTTAAGATATGGGAAGTTAACCCCCCTGAGAATATAATTGCTAGAGAAGAATTCACTGCAATTTCTGGAGATTATGCAAGTTTGGATGATTTGGAATTTATAAAATTATAATATGAAAAACAACATGGATAAGGTTGCGATAGTAAAATGTGGAAGTTATAAACAAGAGGATATAGATTTGGCTGTAAACAGAGTCTTGAAGTTGCTAGATTTACCTGTGAATAAATATAAACATATCCTGATTAAGCCAAATATAATAGGATATTTCAAAGAGAATTTGGATGCAATCATAACTAACCCCTCAATTGTTAAATCCTTGAAAAAAAATTTTAAAAATGCAAGGGTTGGGGAAAGCTCTTTTAGTGATACAAGAGAAAATATCAGGAAATCTGGATATCAACAATTTAAACCAATAGTTTTTGAGGAAGAAGAGACTGTAGATATCGAAGATAAAAATGCAAAGGTATTGAAACATTTTAGGCTCCCTAAATCAGTTAAGGAAGCAGATTTGGTAATTAATGTGTGTAAATTAAAAACCCATCTTTTAACAAAGCTTACGGGAGGGGTAAAAAATCTTTATGGATGTATTCCTGGAAGTGTAAAACAAGTGTACCATAGAGATGCAGAGGGAGAGAAAAAATTTTCTAAACTATTGATAGATGTTTACCAAAACATTAAACCCCAGTTGAATATTATGGATGCAGTTATTTCTATGGAAGGGGGAGGACCAACTGCGGGAAAGCCAAAAAAGACAAAATTAATCATAGCCTCACGAAATACTATCGCATTAGATGTTGTCGCCTCCAAAATAATGGGATATAATCCAAAAAGTATATTTACAACAAGAGAAGCAGTTAAAAGAAATCTTGGGAGTTATAATGTAGAGATTGTTGGAGATTTCAAAAAGATCCCAAATTTAAGATTTGATAAACCCTCAAGATTAAGAAGACTAATGGCTGATATGTTATTGTTAGGAGTTAGAAAAGAAAAAATTGTGGTGGACGAAAGCAAATGTACAAAATGTGGAATTTGTGCGAGACATTGTCCTATGAAAGCTATAACCCTCAAACCTTATCCGGTAGTCGATGAGAAAAAGTGTATAAGGTGTTTTTGTTGCATTGAAGTTTGTCCAAACCATGCCCTATCCTTAAGAGAGAATTTTATGAGAAGGATGGTTAATTTTGTTAAAAAGACTGTAAATAAGATTAGATAAATAAATAGAATTTTTATGTTTTATAAAATGAAAAAGAAAATAGCTATATTTCACCCTTGGATAAAAAGCAAGGGAGGAGCAGAGAAAACTGTGCTTGAAATATTAAAAAACATAAAAAATGCTGAGTTATACACCTGGGTTTATGAAAAAGAAAATACCTTTGAGGAATTTAAAGAATTCAAAATAAATGTTATAGGAGGTAAATTTTTCAGAAGATTTTCAAGATCCAATATTTTGAGGGGGATGTTCCTGATAAATTGCTTGTTTTCTAAAATACCTCTGGAGAAATATGATTTGTTTTTAATCTCAACTTCTGGATTGGCTGAATTTATTACGTTTAAAAATTACAAAAAAGGGAAGACATATGCATATGTTCATACTCCCTTGAGAGATGCTGATGAAGAGATTATGAAATGGAATTTAAAAAATAGGCACAAAAATATTTTCTCTAAATCTATTTATAAGCTAGCCGTAAATTTTTACAAGGTTTTAGAAAAAAAATCCTGGAAGAAGATAGACTTTGCTATATTCAATTCTGAATTAAGTTTAGAGAGGGCGAAAAAGAGAAAACTGTTATATTCAAAAAAAGTAAATGTCATCTATCCTCCAACTGAGATAAAATATATAGAAAATATAAAAACAAAGAATAATGGATACTTTTTCTATCCCTCAAGAATTAACAACCCAAAAAGACAGGATTTATTAGTAAAATCCTGGAAGGTATTCTCAGAAAAACACCCTGATGAAAAACTAATCATAGCAGGTAGTATGGAGAATAAAAAATATTACAACCATATAAAAAAACTATCAGAAAATATTCCCAATATTGAGATAAAAACAAACATAAACAACAACGATTTTCTTAGATTGTACAAAGAATGTAAGGCAGTTATATTCATACCCTTTATGGAAGACTTTGGAATAGTTCCTTTTGAAGCACTCGCTTTTGGTAAGCCTGTGATTGCAGTAGACAAAGGAGGATATGTTAAATTAATAGAAAAAGTTCCACAATATTTCAAGATAAAAGAAACCTCCTCAGAAAAAGATATGATAAAAGAGATAAATAATACCCTAGAGATATTTTTAAGATCAAAAATAACCCCTAAAAAAATAACAAATCTATCTTACAACACGAATAATTTTATAAAGAATATAAGCAAAACATTAGGGTTGTAAAATGAAAGAACTTGTATCAATAAACATTCCAACTTATAACAATATAAAAACATTGGGTAAGACTCTTGAGAGTATAAAAAATCAAACTTATACAAACCTAGAGATAATTATAATTGATAGCAATAGTACGGATGGTACTTTAGATCTAATCAAGAAATTTAAGGGAATAAAAGTATATCAATATCAGGGCACTCTTTTGGGGGCAAGAGGGTTAGGGGTGGAAAAGTCAAAGGGAAAATATGTTTTTCTTGTAGATTCTGATCATGTTCTTAAATCGGATACGATTGAAAAGGGGGTTGAATCAATGAAAAAATACGACATGTCCTGGTTGTATGAAAGAAGTTACAAACCTAGAAAACTTCTTGAGAGATTGTATGATGCAGACAGAGTTCTAGTTCAAAATGATGCTTCCGAATATATAGAACCTGTGGGAGGAACTATTCTCCCAAGAGTGTACAAAAGAGAAATCTTGGTGGAAGCATTCAATAAAATACCTAAGAAGATATTGCCTCTTTGTGTTGCTCATGATCATGCGATAATATATTACGAAGCAAAAAAAATATCAAATAAAATAGGAAATATTGGAGATTACAATCACCCTGCAATCTGGCATCAGGAACCATGGAGTTGGAAGAATTTATTTAAGAAAACTTATAGATATGGAATTACAACAAGGAAATTAGTTGAGAATAAAGTTTATCCTGAGCTTTTAAAATCGAAAAATAAGGGGAGAAAGATAAAAATAAAATATTTAGGATTAGCTGTAAAAAGCAATATACTTAGGGCAATAAGGGCAATTCCTTATTTATACGGATATTGGAGAGGAAGAAAAAGGAAAATACCGACCCTATAAGTAGAAAAATATTAAATAAGATTTAAGTTATAGTTATGGATAAAAAACTAGCAATAATAATATGTGGATATAATCAGAAGAAACTTCTTAAGGACTGTCTTAAAAGTATAAAGAAAAAAACCTCTTATAAAAACTACAAGGTGTATTTTATAGATGATTCTGGAAAAGGAGAAATAGCTAAAGAAGTAAAGAGAGATTTCACCTGGGTAAATGTCTCTGAGAATAAGGAGAATCTAGGGTTTTCTAAATCAAACAATATAGGGATAAATAAAGCAATGAAAGAATACAACCCGGATTATTTCCTTTTATTAAATGATGATACAGAGATTGTAGATGGTAAGTGGATTGAAAAGATGATAAAAACGGGGGAAAAGGACAAAAGAATAGGAATATTGGGATGTAACATAATTTATCCTGATGGAAGCCTACAAAACATAGGAGGATATCTAAGAAAATGGAAGATTGAATTAGAAGATGATAAAAACAAGAAAGAGATTTTTGAGGTGGATCATGTGATGGGGGCATTTTTAATGATAAAAAAAGAGGTAATAAAAGAAATAGGTGTCTTAGATGAAGTATTCTCTCCTTATTTATTAGAAGATACGGACTATTGTTTAAGAGCCAAGAAAAAAAGGTGGAAAATTGTAAGTGTACCCGAAGTTAAGATAATTCATAAAAAAGGCAAGAGTATTGACTCTCAAGAAAATAAAAAAAGTCTTCTGGTTAGATTTAAAAACGACATTATCTTTTCAAAAAAACACCTTAAAGGATGGAATAAATTTTTTAGAATATTTATTTACCTTCCTTTGGTTGCAGTTTTTAGGAAAAAACAAGACAGAGATAAACTAAAGCTAAGTAAGTTTAGAATAAGAAAAAAATTCTTAAGAAACTTGGGTTTATGGGTTATTGCATTTTTCCCTAGAATGTACAAGAATAAGTTAAGATGATAAAAAGAATATTATATAAAATAAGAGCAAATAGAGTGGGTTACCATATAGGAAGAAAATTTCTATCGACTCCATTCATTGTAAATAGCAAGTTATACAATAAGATATATGATAAAAAGATAAACAAGAACATAAAAAAACTTGACAATGAATATCCTTATGGGCTGGAAATTGGAACAACCAATATATGTAACGCCGAATGTATAATGTGTCCACATACAAGATTAAAGAAAATGGGGACAATGGATATGAATCTTTATAAAAAAATAATAGATAATTGCAAAAAACTTAATATAACTGCGATAACCCTTTCATTTTTTGGGGAACCATTTATAGATAAAACAATAATTGAAAAGATAAAGTATGCAAAAGAAAAGGGAATGTGTGTTTCATTTTATTCTAATGCCTCATTAATGACAAAAGAAAAATCTCAGAAGATTATTGAAGCCGGATTAGATCACATAACAATAAGTTTTGATGGAGCAACCAAAGAAACCTACGAGAAGATAAGAAAAAAGCTTAAATTTGAAGTTGTAAAAAAGAACATACTTGATTTAATTGAGAATAAGAAAAGAATGAAAAGAAATAATCCAACTATAACGCTTGTTCTTGTTGAATTAGAAGAGAATAAAAAAGAAATAAAAAGATTTTACAAAGAATGGAAAGATAAGGTTCAAAATATAAATATAATAAATATGAGAAACTGGGCTAACCAGATAACAAAAGAGGGGACAAAAGAAAGTCTTCATTTCAATAAAAACCTGAATAGAAAACCTTGTGCACTTATATGGAAAGAATTGGTAGTGGATTGGAATGGGGATGTTGTGTTATGTAACGATGATTGGGAACATACTACAATCCTAGGAAATTTAAAAAAACAAAGTATAGAAGAAGTTTGGATGGGGGAAAAAATGAGAAAGATAAGAGAGGCACATGTAAAAAGAGATTTCTCAAAGGTTCCTCTTTGTTCTAAGTGTAATAGGAAATCAGTATGGTGGTTAATAGATTAGAGGTTAAAGCAATCTATTTAAATTAAAGACTTCCTTTTAATGTATATGGTAAAAAGAAGAATCTGTTTTGTTAATGGTACTTCTCCAATGTTTAATGGGGGGATTGGAAACTATCAAAAAAATTTAATTAATTATCTAAAGAATGAAAATTTAGATATAACCTGGTTGTATAAATCAGATAAACACGAGGATTATCTCAAGGGAGGGATAAAATATGTTGGATTAAAGTGCAACAAACTTCCTTTTATTGATGACATCTCTTTTAATATAAAGGCAAGAAAATACCTTAATAAAAATTATTTTGATGTTATTAATTCTCATGCAATATGGGGATACTGGATGAAAAAATACAAAAAGAAAGACAATCAAAAAATAATACATACTTACCATGGGGCAACATATCCCTATTATAGAATACATCTCAAAAGATTTGGAGTAATAAAACGAATATTACTTTCTCCATTATTAATATACGGATATTTAATAGAAAAACCTCCAATGATAAATTCTGATAGGATAATCTGCGTATCCGAAAAAGTTAAAAGACAAATCGAAGAGACATACAGAAAAAGAAAAAATATTGAAGCAATAAGAACGGGGGTTAACTTGAAAGATTTTAAATTAAGGGATAAAAATAAATCAAGAAAAAGTATAGGGTTGGAAAAAAACAAGATTTATGGATTGTATATAGCAAAGGGAGGGTATTGGATAAAGGGGCTAGATAGAGTTGTTAAAGTTTCAGAAGAAATATACAAGGAGAACAAAAATTACAGGCTTATTGTTGCAGGTTCTGACAAGAATAAAGTAAAAAATCTCATAAAGAGAAATTTCATAATATACAAAGAAGGGGTTTCAAGAGATGAAATACCTTATTATTACAATTCCTCAGACTTCTTCTTCTGTCTATCAAGATATGAGGGGGGGGCTCCAACACTTGTAGTATCTGAAGCGATGGCCTCAGGATGTTTGATAATTAGCTCAAGAGATGCAGAACAGGAGATATTAAAGGAGGATAAAAATTGTATAATGATAGATAATTTTGATGATAAAGATGCTAAAAGAATAGTTGAGATAAATAATAATAAACAAAAAAAACAAAACTTAATTGATAATTCAATTAAAGCAATAAAGGATATTTCTCTTGAAAAATGGGGGAGAAATTATCTTGAAATATTGGTAAAATGAAATTAATCAAAAAATGCGAGGTATGTGGAAGTAGAGAGATAAAATTTTTATTCAAACAGAAGGATAAGAATCTAGATGTAGATAAAGAATTTTCCTTGTTTAAATGTAATAAATGTAATTCTTTATTTCCAAATCCACAACCCACAAGCAAAGAGCTTGAAGAATATTATCCAAGAGATAAATACTACTCGTTGAGAAAAATATGCTCAAAAGAAGAATCAAAAAAAACTAAACTTAATCTATTCTTATATGAATTATACTTTGATCTAAAAATTAAAAATCATCTTATGAGAATGATATTTTCTCCAATAAAATTTATCGTGAGAGGTACAAAGATAAAAAAAGGGGATAAAATATTGGATATAGGGTGTGGATCAGGACAATTTCTATATGAGATGAATGAACTGGGGATGAGGGTTTATGGGGTTGAACCTGGAGAGTTTGATAAAGAAGGGAAAAATAAATATAAACTCAATATAAAAAACTCCGATTTAATAAACGCAAAATACCCTAAAGAATTCTTTGATATAATTACAATAAACCATGTTTTGGAACACTTAAACAATCCAGATAAACAAATAAAAGAAGTTTATAGGATACTGAAAAAAGAGGGAAAATTTATAATTGGTATACCCAATAGCAATTCTTTAGTATACAAATTATTTGGTAAAAATTGGCATCAATTAGATATACCTAGACACTTATGGAACTATTCAAACAAAAATATAAAGATATTACTGGAAAGAAACGGATTTAAGATTAGAAAAACAAGATACAACTCAAGACCAAATCAGTTTGTAGTATCATTATATTTTCTACTTGGGATAAAAAACAGGAGTGGTAAACTAAACAGGATATTGGAAGTTATTTTCCTTCCACTAACATGGTTTGTAAACTTCTTAAGAATGGGAGACCAGATAGAAGTTTGGTGTGAGAAAGAAGTTGGGCATATAAATTATTAGAGGAAGTATATTTGGATAAATAAATATTATTTTATATGCTATATATATTTAAAAAGAATTTCAAATAGGATAAAATAGGTAAAATGTCCATACAAAAGAAGATTTTAATAACCGGATGTGGGGGGATGCTTGGGAAGGCAATGTATGAAACTTTTAATAAAGAATTTAGAGTTTTAGCAACAGACATCGACTTAAACGAACCTTGGTTAAAATACCTTGATGTACGAGATTATGAACTTGTTAAAAAAGCTATTCAACAATTTAAACCAGACATTATTTTTCATCTTGCTGCATTAACAGATTTAGAGTTTCAGGAAAAGAACCCTGAAGAAGCATATAAAACAAATGCTATTGGAACCGAAAATGTGGTGTTACTTGCAAAGGAATATGATATTCCTTTGTTATATATCTCTACAGCAGGGATATTTGATGGTAAAAAGGATTTGTATGATGACTTTGATCCTCCAAATCCCTTAAGTGCGTATGGAAAATCAAAATATTATGGAGAAAGTCTTGTGAAAACATATCTTGACAAATATTTTGTTGTTAGGCCGGGTTGGATGATGGGCGGGGGGAAAAAGGACAAAAAATTTGTACAAAAAATAATACAACAGCTTAAGGAAGGTAAAAATGTTCTAAATGTCGTTGAAAATGTTTATGGAACTCCAAGCTATACATATGATATTGCAAAGACGGTAAGAGAACTCATAAAAACAAAATATTATGGAGTATACAACTGCGTTTGTGGGGGAGGAAGAGTAAGTAGATATGATGTTGCACTGGAGTTAATAGAAGTGCTTGGATTAAAAGATAAAATTAAAGTGAATAAGGTATATTCTGATTTTTTTGCTTCTGATTTTTTTGCTCCCAGACCACGTTCAGAGGCACTTATAAACAAGAAACTGGAGATTAGAGGATTGAATAGGATGAGAGATTGGAGAGCGTGTTTGGCTGAGTACGTTGAAAAAGAGTTTAAAGATATGAAAGAAAAGAATATACATGATATCTTTCATAAATAAAATGAAAAACCCAAAAGTAGCCATAATCACCTCAACATTTAATCAGGAAGAGAATCTTAAAAAATGCTTAATAAGTCTTAGAAAAAATGTTAATTATTCAAGATACAAGGTTTATTTTATTGACGATTCTGGAACTGGAAAAATCGCAAAAAAAATCAAAAAAGATTTCCCTTGGGTAGATGTTTCTGAAAATCTCCAAAATGAGGGGTATTCTACCTCAAACAACAAACTTGCAAAAAAAGCAATAAAAGAATATAATCCGGATTATATCTTACACATAGACGATGATACTCTAATAATTGACAAGAACTGGTTGAAAGAGATGGTTAAGTTTGCGGAAGGAGACAAAAAAATAGGGGTTGTTGGATGCAAGGTAACATATCCCAAAGGAGAATTACAATGGTTTTACAAAGATAAAAAGATGAATTTTTTAAAGTCTCCAAAAAGAATAATTGAGACCCCAGAGACGTTTGGAGCATATAAAGTCGATAACGTTATTGGGGCCTGCTTCTTAATTAGAAGAAGTGTTATTGATGAGATAGGATTCCTAGATGAGAAATTTAATCCTGCCTATGGTGAAGAGACGGATTTCTGTTTAAGGGTAGGTAAAAAAGGATTTAAACTTTTTTATGTGGGAAAAGTAAAAATAGTCCATATTGGAGGATCTTCAACAAAACATGTAAAGGATTGGATTTGGCAAATAAAGAAAAGAAATTCTATAAGGCTAGAATGGCTTAATTTTGGATATCCAAAGATAATATATAATACATTTATTCATTTTGGCTCTGCAATAATTAATGAGAAACCATTTCAAAAAATTAAATTACTTCTAAGAGCATATAATGAAAACTTCAAGAATTTTAATGAAATAAAGAAGAAAAGAAGAGAAAGAAATAGCTGGGATAAAATTACTTAATATATTTTGAGTATCTTCTCTTGTTTTTTGTTATCTCTTCTGGAAAAGTGCTATCTAAATTTACGTAATTTATTTTAAGTTTATCCATAAACAAATCCTCTCCGTTTTCAATCTTATCTATTATTTTTTTAGGATTCTTTAAATCCAAACTTGAGTAATTTTCAATATGACAAAAATTAGATAATTTTTCCAGAATAAAATCTATATTACCCAGATAAGAAAAGTGCCAACCCCCATCATTAATTCTTCTTAAGGGGTTATCTTTACCTTTAAATAAGAACATCCTAATTCTTAAACTAATATTTCTTAGTCTCCTTAATCTATCTCCTTTCTTTTTGAATAATTTTTTAAATACCTTAAAATTACATGCTCTCGAACCTTCCCAATTAGAATGAACAAAACCGTTTAAGAAAAATTTATACAGGTTTTGAGAAAAAAGAACTATTTTATCTCTTTTTGTAAATTCTTTTAGTAAGTCAAATTTTTTTGGGTTTGGGATTTCATCCAAATCTGAAACTATAATTATATCCTCATCTTTACAATTTTTTAGTCCCTTTTGTATTTGGTTCCTTTGATATATTTCTGGTTTCCATCTCCCAAGTCCGAGCACAGAGCTCAGCTTCCAAAATTTTTTGAAATATAGCTTTCCTGGATTTGGCATATCATCAACGATGATATGAATTATCTTATTCTCCCATTTCTTGAATTTGCTTTTGTTGTATTTAAAATACAATTGCTTTTGTTTTCCAGCATGAGTTTTTGTCGCCTCTACTAAAACAAAGTAATCCACAAATGGATTTAAAATTTTTAGCCTTAATTCTAGAACATCAAGCTCATTATAAAAAGTAAAGCAATCATAAATCTTCATAAAAAAATAAAGAGAGGAGAGATATTTAAGTTTATTCTTTTCTTTTGATTAAATTTCTCAATAAAATCCAATCTTCCTTGTCAATTCCTTTAAACAAAATTAAAAATCCTAGATAAATTCCGGCCCCAAGTACAACTTCAACTATTCCTAAAAAGATGTTTATATCCAGCAGATAATTAAACGTCCAAAGGAATGCTCCCATTATTACTGTTGCACATAATGGGGCTCTCAACCCAATACCCTTAACTTTGAAACCAAACTCTTTCTTTACATAAAACAACAATAATCCTAGAAGAAATACCCTACTTAGAGAAGTAGCCAGGCTAACCCCTCCTATTAGGAATAATGGATTATCCGAAAATATCTTTATTGCTACGAAATTAAGAATTATATTTAAGATTAAAGCAAGAAAAACTGAATTGCCTACTCTGTTTGATTTCTCTTTGGATTCAAGGATTATTGAATACAACCCAATTAGAGGGGTAGTCAAAATTAGTATAGAAAGTAAGTGGAGTGAAGAAGTTCCTAAAAGATATTCATTTCCGTAAACTGCCTTAATTAGGTAATTAGAAAGGAATACTACACCTATAACTGCGGGTATAGATAAAATCAATAGATACCTTAATGTCTTCCTGAATCCTCTTTCGAATCTTTTCTTATCTATCTGGGTGAATATTGGTAAAAATATACTTGATAAAGAAAGCAAAGAAGAAATTGCAATTGCTAAACTTAATGCTGCTCTATAATAAGCAAGATATTCTGAGGATATTGCAGTACCTAACATCAATGTATCAACTAATGCAAAAAGAGAGAGTGAAACTGTTGCTAAAGCCATATACTTCCAATAAGAGTTCATTTTGGAAGTTTCCATTTTGCTCTTTTGACCAAAAATAGAACTTTTGTCTTTTCTACGAATTATAAAGAACTCAAGCAAAAGGGTAAAAAAGCTGGATACAAAAAACGCAATGAATATACCAGATACAGTTAGTTTATCTGAGAGGATTAAAATAGCAAATACTGAGAAAAGTATCTTCAATATCTGAGAAGAAGAATCAAAGAATAAAATAGATTTAACATCTTTCCTAGATGTGAAAAAAACCCCTAAAAGTGTTCTAAATGATTCGGCGATTATAAACAAGCAGGATAATATTAAAGGATAAAATAACAATGGTTGTTTGTAAATATTGTAAGAAAGGTACTTTGAGGATACAATTAAAATGACTACTACAGCGATAACTAAGACGAACCTTAGTTTAAAGAAATAACTTGCAAGACTTCTTGATTTTCTTTTGTCTTTCTTTCCTGTTGAATCAGAAAGGTATCTTAAAAAAGTATTTTCCATACCAAAGTCTGTGAAAGATAAAGCCAGAGTAACAATAGAAATAGCTAGAGCATAAACTCCAAATAATTCTGGTAAAAGCATTCTTGCAAGAATCACAGTTAAAATTAATCCTCCAAATTTAAGAACTAGCAAAGATATTACATTATATGCTGATCCCTTTAAAGCTATCTTTGACAAGTTTTGTGAGGATATATCACTTTTTCGCATAAATATTTAAAAGGAATTGGGGTTTTTAAACGAAATGGAAAATAAAACAAGTATAAATAAGATTTTAGATGAATTTATTGGGATAGAGATAATAAAAACAAGACCAAAAGAAGCAATAACCTTTGCTAAGAGATATTTTAAAAATAAACATATAACCGCTATAGAGATAGGTGTGTTAAGAGGCGTAAACTCCAAAGAAATTCTAAAAAATTTAAATGTTGATAAATTATACCTTATTGATCCTTGGTTATCTTATTTAGAATATAGAAAATCTGAGCCTAGAAGGACTCAAAATTCTTTGAATAAAGATTTTAGGATATGCAAACAAAAACTAAATAGATATTCTAAAAAAATAGAATATATTAAGAAATTTTCGCATGAAGCTATAAATTTAGTCCCGGTTGTAGACTTTATATATATAGATGGGAATCATGAATATGAGTATGTTAAAAAGGATTTAGAAATGTATTGGAAAAAGATAAAAAAAGGAGGAATTTTATCAGGACACGACATACAATATCTAGGAGTAAGCAGAGCATTATTAGATTTTGCAAAAAAGAATAAGTTAGAAATTTTATTTGGAGATAGAAGGGATTGGTGGATAATAAAATGAAAAAGATAAAAGTTCTACTAGATTTTAATATAACCAACAGAACACATTCTTTATATCATTCATTTTTCAATAATCCTCCGGAAGGTGTAGAGTATAAAAAATCCGAGTTTAGAGGAATCAATGACAAAAATTATTCTAAGCTTGGGAAGATATACTGGAGAATTGTTAAAGTTTTTCCAATTATAGAGAAGTTTCATCAGAATATAGGAGATTTTTTAAGAAAGGAGTCTGGATTTGACTTGGTGCACTTTACATTTCATCTTGGAAATACAAGAAAGCCCTGCGTTGTTGATTATGAAAGTGCATATAGCTTTATAGATATTAGAAATAAAGAAAATAGGAAAGACAAAAGAAAAGCAACAAAACTCCTAAACAAAAGAAATGTTAAGTTCCTAATGCCAATACATGAAGAAGCATTAAAATCATTTAATCTTTTTTTTAAAGGTAAAATAAAAAAGCCTCAAGAGATAGTATATCCCACAATATTTATACCAGAAAATTTTAGAAAATATGTAAAAAAAGAAAATCGGGTTGTTTTTATATCCACATCTAATAACCTTAATGATCAAGCGTTCTTAATAAAAGGGGGTTTAGAGACAATTAAATCATTTGAGAAATTGGCTAAAAAATATCCAAATTGGGAATTTTTAATACTTGGAAAGATACCTCCTTATATAGAACATAAATTCCCAAGAAATATAATTCTTAAAGAAGGGGTTCCAAGAGAAGAAATGTGGAAAATATTTAATGAGTCGAGTGTTTTTGTTCAGCCTTGCTATCAAGCTCCTGCAATGGCATTTTTGGAAGCAATGTGGTTTAAGCTTCCAATAATTACTTATAACGTTTGGGGAAATTCAGAATATGTGGATTCATTTAATGGAATCCTAATTAACCCGGAGGAAATAAATCATATAGATAAAAACAATATTCCGGTGTATACTGAAGAAGTGCTTAATAAAATTAAAAAAAATGCAAATAAAAATTCAATCAAAATAGAAAAGGCGTTGGAAAAATTAATGGAAAATAAAAGATTAAGAGAAAAACTTGGAGAGAATGGATTTCAGAGAGTTTCCAATGGAAAATTTTCCATAGACAAAAAGAACGAAAAGTTAAGAAAAATATATAAGGAGGCACTTTCTTAGAAAAAAATGGGGAGGATAGGGATAACGGGGGCTAGTGGATTTATAGGAAATAATGTAGCAAAATATCTTGCAGATAGGGGATATAAAATAGTGGCTTTTGGAAGAGAATCCGATAGAAACTTTGACCATAACAATGTGGAGTGGAAAATAGTTGATTTGAATTCTATACAAAAAGGGGATTTTGAAGGAGTGGGAAAATTAATTCATTTTGCTGGAGCATACACTGCTCAGGATGCTTTTAGTAAAAATGTATCAATGTTAAAAAAAGTTTTAGATATTGCACATGATGCGGAAGTAGAAAATTTTTACATGATTTCTACTTATGCCGTGTTTGGAGATAGAAAAACTCCTGCAAATATTACTGCTCCTTACGCTCCTCTAGAGGCATATGCTATGAGTAAAGTTATAGGAGAAGAAGAGTTTAACAGAAGAAAATCGTCGGGACAAATTAAGGGGACTATAATAAGACCATGTAGCATTTATGGAAAATACGGAAGAAATTTTGTAGATATTATAAAAGAAAAGATAAAAAAACAAGAAGAAATACAAATGGTATGTTTTAGAAACCAATTCTTACATGTGGATGATTTCTCAGAAGAATTAATAAAAATAATAGAAGAAAAGAATCTTGAACCTTCTTATAACATAGAGGGAGAAGTAATAACAGAGATGGTTTTAAAAGATATATTTGAGGAAATGAATACTCCTTTTTCTTTAAGTGACCATCAGACAAGAAGTTATTGGTGCAAGGGTAATTTCCCTTTGATGAAAAATAATGTAAGAAAGTATCTTAACGAAGCGAAAAAGGAGGTAACAAATTAAAATGCCATTCGAATTTGAAAAAACCTCTATTGACGGAGTATATCTAATAAAACCAAAAATATTCGGAGATGAAAGAGGATTCTTTTTGGAGACGTACAAGAAGGATGATTTTGAGAAAGAAGGGATAACTGGAGATTTCGTCCAGGACAATCATTCAAAATCAAAAAAGGGGGTAATAAGAGCAATTCATTTACAAAAAGGGAAACATGCCCAAGCAAAGATAGTTAGGTGCATAAAAGGAGCGATATGGGATATTGCAGTAGATTTAAGAAAAGATTCTCCCACTTTTGGAGAATATGTTGCATTTGAGCTTAATGAAGAAAATAAATATATACTTTACATACCAAGAGGGTGTGGACATGGATTTGCTGCATTAACTGAAGGAGTTGAGATGGAATATAAAAATGATAATCTTTACAGCCCTGAGAACGAAACAGGTGTTGTATGGAACGATTCTGATTTAAAAATTCCCTGGCCAGTTGAAAATCCAATTGTTGCTGAAAAAGATAAAAGACTCCTAACCCTTAAAGAGTTTAAAGAAAGATTATAAAAATAAACTTGAAAAATTAATCGCCCATTCTTTTAAGTATATCACTGAACGCAGGTCTAGTTATGAATACTCCAACGCTTATTCCAATAAGTGTTGTTATTGCGAATCCTTTCAATAATCCTGCTCCTGCCCATAAAAGAGGAAGTAACGAGACCAAAACGGTGAAGTAAGCCCCCATAATTATTGCAAATGCTCTCTTTAATCTCTGTTTAAGTGTGAGTGAAACTTTTGATCTAGATTCATCCAACAAAACAACCTGATCGTCAAATCCAGTACCAATTGTAGCCAAAATACCTGCAATACTTGCCAAATCAAGATTCCATTTTATTAATGCAGCAATACCCAGAATTATTATTACTTCTGAGAAACTTATGAATATAACTGTCAAAGATTGTTTGATATTTCTATATCTAACAAATATAACAATTGAAGATGCCAGGAGTGCAGCGATCCCTGCAAAGATTATATATTTCATAAAATCTTCTCCTAAAAGAGGGGAAATTGTATCTAGCTTAACAATTTCTAATTTGTAAGGAAGACTTCCTGTTATAAGAATGGTTTGAAGGTTATGCATACTTTCTTCTGCTGCATTATATGCCTCTTCCTGAGTCTCTCCTGAGCCAGAACCAGAGATTGCTATCTGAGTTGTAACTTGCCCTTTAAGGTCCTTACTTATCAAAAGAGTTTCAACAAGATTATCATCTAAATATAAATCTAAAGGCTCTGAAAGATATTCTGGATTAGTTGCATTTATAGAAATTTTATTTGTTATGTCTGCGTGTCTTCTTGCCGCCTCTTCGCTTAAATAAATTGTAAATATAAATCTACAATAATACCCTCCTGAAGAATCTTGATCACAAGATTGTATATACGAGCAAGTTGCATCATTTCTACAAACAGAAGCAACATCTCTATCTCCTCCTATGAATACTGTATCGTTGCCAATCTTCGCTTCGAATTTACCCTGGTCCTCAACCATTGCCTTTAAATCTTTAGGGGTTGCTCCAGCAATTTCTATAAGCATATATCTTTTTCCAGATAAATCTGAAACAGGACTAACTTTTATATCTGAAAGTCCATAAACATTAAATCTATTGGAGGTTATTGTAACCAAATCGTTTATCTCTTCTGAAGAGAGCTCCTTATCCTGCGCTTGTACCAGTGCTCTTGCTCCTCCGGATAAATCCAAGCCTGTTTTTATCCCTGTTTTAGGTACATTTGAAACAGTTATGTTAGGTGCATGATTTGTAAACAAAACAATATCTGATTGAGTTGTGGTTATAACCAACTTAGTTTCTTCCTCAGAGGGGAAATTTTCCAATATATATTTGGAAAAATCATCTACACTTTCAATGGTTTTCCCATCTATTGAAGTAATTATTTGGCCTTGTCTTAATCCATATTCAAATGAACTTGAGTTCTGTTCAACGCTTGTTATCAAGACTCCTTTTTGAAAGAATGTAAACCCGTTTGAAGAATTGAAAATTGAAATTAAAGATAGTGCTAAAACAATTATCAATATCCATATTCTAACACTTAATTTTTTCATCTTTTATTCTCCTTTGATTTAATGTACCATTTAAGTATTGAAGCGTTTGTTATCCAAGTATTGAAAATATCAAAAAATAACCCTATTAAAAGAACTGTGAATATTTGTGTTAAAGTAACTGAAAATGATTTTACAACAAGGAAAGCTACTCCTACCGCAACAATAGAGGTTAATGTCATCGTTATACCTGTTTTTAATGCCCCGGTTAACCTTTCATTTATGGAACCTTCATGCCGTTTAAGAACCCTGTTTGTAAGGAGAATATCTGTATCAACAGAATAACCAATAAGCATTAACAATGAAATAATCCCTGCGCTTGACATTTTAACTCCCAATAAATTCAAAGTTACAAGCGTCATTAAAATGTCTGCAAATGCTGCAAGAACAACTGCTGCAGAAGGAACAAGATTTCTAAATATTATAAAAACGACTATCGCCATAAAAATAAAAGAAACTAGAATTGCAATCAAAAGCTGTCTGTAAAAAGATTCGCTAAGAGAAGAACCTGTAAACTCAAAACTGCTGTTTTCATCCCCAAGTTCATAACCCAGGTAATCTTCTAGGAAAATCTTTGTTTCTTCCGCATTCACAGTGGTTTCTATAGTAACGGCAATCTGCTCCCCTGTAATTAAATCGGAAACCTCCCTAACATTAACTTCTCCAAATTCTTGTACTAGTGCCTCTTTTAAGGCTGAAATATCCACACTGGCGTAAACTGTTGCTGAAGTTCCTCCCTTAAGAGAGATATCTTTCAAGAAAAAATCATCATGTTGTGAGTAAAAAATCCCCATATAAACGAAGGAAAATACAATCAATACTAAAGGAATTAACAATAACTTCTTATAATATCTGTCATGCCAGTTTTGTTTATGTTTTTCTTGTTGTACTTCCATATATTCTCCGTATTCAATGCGCGAGCCGGGATTCGAACCCGGGTCATCTGGTTGGAGGCCAGAGATTCTGCCGCTGAACTACCCACGCATATTATATTCTTATTTTAGAAGTGTTTTAAAGGTTTTTGTTTTAATAAAAATGAGGGAACAGATTTATTAACCAAAAAATATAATTGAACAGGTGAAAAAACTCAAAAAATTCCTTATAATTGAAATAACAATACTCCTTGTTATGGTCCTGATAACTATTATTGAAAAAACAAATTTTAACATATTTAAGGAAATATTCACATTTATAAGATCGCCATTCTCTTGGTTTGTGGGAATTAGTACATCATACGCATTCTCTAATGCGTTACAGGTTGGATTCTTCACGTTGTTTTCAAAAAAGACGAAGCAAGAAGGGAAGGAAAAGGGGGATTTTTTTGCCGGATTTTTAATTACATTGATAATAACTGCATTGACAACCCCTTACTTATACAAATGGGCTGGATATTTCTTCACAGAATATTTCATATATTTTCATGTTATAGCGCTACAATCAATTGTCCTTATATATTTTCTATTCAAAATGAGAGGACATTATAGAGTATCCTGGAGTTATCTATTCACGACTGAAGCTATAATAGTTTTCTTCTGGTGGATTATAAAATATCTTTTACATTAACAAAAATGCGCTCGGAAGGATTTGAACCTTCGACTCCCTCCTTAGGACGGAGGTACTCTATCCAGGCTGAGTTACGAACGCAATGCGGGATACAGGATTCGAACCTGTGCAAGCACTGAGCTACGAGAGCCTTAATCTCGCCCGTTTGACCACTCCGGCAACCCCGCAAAATCTTTCTAGAAAACCAAGAAATCTAGCATATAAAAAGGTTTATAAACCAAAAGAGGATTGAAATTTCGAGACGGCCATAATAGGTTGGTAACACCTGTTCCCTTTCCGAACACAGAAGTTAAGCAACCTATGTTGTTATCAGTACTGTCCGGAAAGATGGGAAAATAACAAGCTGTCTTAACTTTTTTTAAAATTTAATGATTATTTAGAAAACTATTCTATCACTTTATACCCTTTCATCTCTAACACTTTTCTAACAGAATCGTCTATTAATTTTTGAGAAACTTTTCCATTTAAGACTGCTTCTTTTAATTCGTCTCTTCTTTTTAATAGATTTTTATAGCCTGAACTTATATGTGTATCTAAAATCATATTATTTCCGGCGATAATTAAATCTGGATAAACTTTCTTGAAATTAAATAGATAAGAAATTCTCAATCCCAGCATTGTTACTGCATCCGTAATAACAACCCCTTTAAAATTTTCTTTTAATGTTCCAATAACTTCTGGAGAAATTGTTGATTGTTTACCTTTTGAATCTATTGCTCCATATACAATTGGATGTCCCACCATAACAAAATCTGCTTTTTCAGAAATTGCAAAGTTGAAATAATCTAATTCTTCTTGGGAGATATTTGTTTTATACTTAAACAAGTGGGGATTTTTAACCATGCTTCCCCCAGGATAATGTTTAGCAGTTGCTAAAATACTTTGGTTATGAAGTCCTTTAATATATTTTGAAATTTTTTCTTTAATTTCATCAGGAGTTCCGGTAAATGTTCTCCAGGGCCAAACAGTGTTTTTGGTTTCTACAATGGGGGAAAAATCTAAATTAAACCCTAATTCTTTCAATATATTACCGTGCTCCTTCCCTAAATTGTAGGCTTCTTCCCCAGATGTAATATCTCCAAAAGAGGAGGAATTGTAAAAATTAGAAAAAGGATTCCAATATCCCTCCATATCTGTTGAAACAAAAAGTTTTATATTTGAATTATCTTGATAAAAAGAAATAGTATTTTGATACTCTTCTTTGGATTTTAAATCATTAAGAAAGATTCCTCCCACGTGTAACTCATTTAAATATTTCTTATCCAACCCTAGAGGTTTAACAAACATTAACTGCCCTATCTTCTCTTCTAAGCTTAAGTTTGAAATATTTATTGTTTTATCCATTTCAAATTCATAAGCAGAGGTAAACAAAGTTAATAAAATTATCAATAAAACTAAACAAACCGTTAATTGGAGACTTTTCATTTAAGATTTCTTGAACTTAGCAACCAGCTCTAACTGGTCTTCCTGTCCTAAGAAAATTGCTCTGCAACAGAACCTTTCGAGTCCTAACTCATCTAAAACCTTTTTTGAGCTTTCTCCCTGAGCTACTCGTTTTTTGTATTCTTCCCATAAGTGACCAATCGGTTTACCACAGGAAAAACATCTAACTGGAATTATCATATAATTAATGCTGAAAGATTATTTTTAAAGCTTACTATCTGGAATTTTAATCAAAAATATGAATAAACCTAAAAAAAGAGTATAAATAATTACACAAAAATTTAAAAACTAATTTCTATTAAAAAAATGATTAGGATAAAAAAGAGGAAAAATGACAAAAAAATGCATTTATTGTAAGGGAGATATTACAGACGATAGAGCTCTTGATGTTTGCAATAGGTGCGGAGTTGGAGTTTGGGGAGAAAAGATGTTTAATGCTATCCTTAAAAACATGGGTGAAGCAAATGATAAAGGAGATTTATGCAATTCAAACATTGCAGTGAATGAACCTCCAACCAAAATAGGCAATTCTAGAATAAGTTTTATGTAATGGATAGTTTTTTAAATGGAATTTTTCTGGGTATAATATGGCAGTTAGGAAATCTATAAGAACGAGGGGAAAACTTCAATTTAGTAGATACTTTCAAAAATTTAAAAAAGGAGATTCTGTGACGGTTGTTGCCGAAAAATCACTGAGTCCAACCTTCCCTAAAAGACTTCAGGGAAGAACGGGAAAGGTAGAAAGAAAAATTGGAAGAAGTTATTGTGTAATAATTAAGGACCAAACAAAAGAGAAGGAATTTATTATCTCTCCAATACACTTAAAAAAGATAAAAGACAAGAAATAAAATGATAAGAAATACAACCCCCCTAAGTATGGCAGAGTCTTTGGAATATATAGAAAAGGACAAGAAAACTGAGAAACCTGCTGCAGATTTTATAAAAAAGTTTGTTAAAATAACTCCAAAGGAAGCTAAAGAGCTCAGAAAGAAATTAGAAGGCTTAAATAATATTAAAATGAATGATATTACAATTACAAAGCTGATTGATATTCTCCCAGAAAAAGCTGAGGAGGTTAATAAAATATTTATTGATATCAGCTTAGACGAGAATGAAACAAAAAGTATACTCGATACAATTAAAGAATTTAAGTAAAGAACATGGAAAAAGAAGAAAATGCAATAATCTTAGAATATCTTCCAAATGGATATCCTTTGGAGAAGAAAATGATGCCTATAGCCCAAGCTATAGGAGAGAAAACTTTAGTTCTGCTTGAACTTGTACCTAGAAGAGGGGTTGATTTAAAGATTGGGGAGATTGTTTATATTGGAGAGGGTAAACGTGACAAGGTATATTATATTCTTGGGAGACTCCATAGAGAAAAGCTAACCGAAACCGCAAAACATCAATTAGGAGAATTTATAAAGCAAATTGTTAAAGAAAGAGAGAAAGAATTTGTTGAGTTTTTCAACAAGTCTGATGCAATAAACAAAAGAATTCATCAGATAGAAATGCTTCCGGGTCTAGGGAAGAAACATATGCAGGAGATATTAAAACAAAGAAAAGAACAGGAATTTGAATCGTTCCAAGACATGAAGAAAAGAATACAAAATCTACCTGATCCTGAGAAAGCAGTTGAAAAAAGGATATTCCAGGAACTAACAAATATAGAAAGGTACAACCTTTTTACAAATAAGTCATAAGATGGCAGAAAATATTAAACCTCAAAACAAGAAACCAGAATATGTGAAACCTCAAGAGAAAAGAGAAGAAAGATTAGTTAGAATTCTATCAAAAGATATAGAAGGGAAAATGAAAGTTTATCCAGGATTAACAAAGATAAAGGGAGTTTCATGGACATTTTCAAATGCCGTATGCAGAACATTAAAAATTGATAAAAACAAAACTATTGGTTCTCTTACTGAAGAAGAAATACAAGCTATATCTAACTTTATAAAAAATCCAACATTGCCGACGCATATAATGAATAGAAGAAAAGATGTTGAAACGGGGGATGAGAAGCATCTAACAGGTACCGATTTAGATTTAAGAAAAGATTTCGATATAAAGAAGCTAAAGAAGATAAAGAGTTATAGAGGATTAAGACATTTATCAGGACTACCTTCCAGAGGACAAAGAACTAAAGCGCACTTTAGATCAAATAGGAAGAAGGGCTCAGGAATTAAAAAGAAATCTAAAGATAATGTTCAAGCAAAAAGCAGCTATATAGGAATGAAAAAATGAAAATAAAAATATTAAATTCAATTGAAAGGAGAAATTTCAAATGAAAAGAAAACACAAGATATATTCAAGACCAAAGAGGCCTTTTGATAAGGCCAGAATAGAAGAAGAAAAAGGGATTGCTGAAGAATTTGGATTGAAGAATAAGAGAGAGATATGGAAGGCAGAGGCAAAGATAAAGACAATAAGAGAAAAAGCAAAAAGGTTAATTTCTGCAAAACCTGAAGAACAACGGGCATTATTTAATCAATTAAATAAGATTGGACTAAAGGTGGATTCTATTTCATCTGTATTGTCATTAGATAAAAAAGATTATCTAAAAAGAAGATTACAAACTGTTGTTGTAACAAGAAAACTTGCAACAACTCCAAAACAAGCAAGACAATTAATAACTCACAGAAAAATATTGGTAGATGGGGGAGCTGTTGACAGTCCGTCATATATTGTTCCAGTAGATATGGAAAATAAAATAACTTTAAAAGAGAAAAGAGTTTCAAAAAAGAAAGAAGAAGCAAAGGAGAGTAAAGAATAAAATGCCAGAAGAAGAATTGGAAAAAGAAGATATTGAAGAAGTAGAAACTGAAGTTATAGAGAAGAAATCTGAAATAAAAAAGAAGGAAAAGGACATTGAGGCTGTTCTAAACATTTATACCTCTTTCAATAACACTATTGCGCATGTTACAGATGCTTCTGGAAGAACTCTTGCAAAGGTTTCTGGAGGAATGGTTACAAAACACAGCAGACTTAAGGCAAATCCTACTATTGCAATGTTTATAGCAAAAAGAATATCTGAAAATATGAAGGATAAAGGAGTAAAATCCCTTTATGTTAGAATAAGGGCAAAAACAGGAAGTACTGGTCCTGGACCTGGAGCAAATGCAATAATAAAAAGTTTATCAAGGGAAGGATTTAAAATAATAAATATACTTGATACTACAAGGGTTCCTCGTGGAGGGCCTAAGAAGAAGGGTGGAAGAAGAGGTAGAAGAGTATAAAATGGGGTTCTTTAGAAAAGAACCTACAATGGTAGAAAAAGCAAAAAATGGCAAACACAAACAAAATAGATGAAAAGTATGTATTCAGAGAAAGTATAGAAGATAGTTTAGCAAATGCAATAAGACGATATGTTGGGCAAATTCAGATTGCTGCTATAGATGAAGTAGAAATATCAAAAAATGATTCTCCTCTTTATGATGAAACTCTTGCACATAGATTAGGATTGATTCCTTTAAAACAGAATTCAAAAAAAGAGGGGAAAATGAAATTATCTTCACAAGATAAAGGGGTAGTTTATTCGGGATCTTTAAAGGGAGACTTTGAGGTTGTATATGACAAAATACCTATAACTTTACTTGGAGAAGGACAGGAAATAGAATTGTCTGCGAATATAAAAATTGGTGTTGGAAAAGAACATGCAAAATTCTCTCCGGGGATAATGAATTACAGAGAAGCTGCTGAAATACATACAGATAAGGAGATTGCAGAAAAGATAAAAGAAATGTTTCCAAATACAGATATTAAACAAAAAGGGGATAAATATATTATATTAGATAACGGAGATACAGAAGTTGCTGATTTATGCGAAGGTCTTGCTGAAAAATATAATAAAAAAATTGAAGTGAAAAATACTGGAGAAATGATTATTACTCTGGAATCTTTCGGGCAGATAGATGCAAAAAGCATATTTACCAAGTCTATTGAAGCTTTGAAAAAAGATTTGGGTGAGATTGGGAAGAAGATTAGCAAATAAATAAAATTATAATTATATAAGAGATATGTTTCTTAGAATAATATATATGAATATATTTTCATATGTTTTTGTAAAAAAAGGATAAAGATATATCCTTTAATAGAGTCAGTTAAATCTTGGGGGTTTGATATTTCCAGACAATTTTCTTGTCAATTTTTTTTCCAAGAATATACAAAATTACCCCAAAGAATTATCGCGCAAAAAACAATTAAGTTGCGGACATGTTTCCCTAAATTGGACACTAAAGAAAAATAAAAACCAACTCCTAGTGTGCCCAATCTTAAAAAAGCTAAGAAAAACCAGAGTTTTTTCATGATCTTATTTTTTAATGATTATTATTAATTGATTATATCTTGTTCTGATTTAATGCAGGGTATTGTATTCAAAGAAAAAGAAGGCTCCTGCAAAAAGAGAGTTATGGCAAAAGAAATGCAAGAGCCTTCAAAAGCACACAATTAAGTGTAGGAAGAATTTTTGGTAAATCTAATTTGAGAACTAATCACTTCTCTCACCTCTTTTCTTACAAGAATAAATAAGGTCGGCGATAAATGAACCTATCATACCAAGAAAAGCAAGTAAAGTTATTATGCTCCATGCTGTAAACAAGGAATGTCCAAAAGAGTATCCTCCTTTGTAGGGTTCTCCAAAGATTTTGAAAAGGATAAAATCAATTATTAGCAATACAAAAAAGATTATAGCTAATTTCTTGCTTAAACCCCATCCTTTTATTGAATTGGGTAATTTCACTGCTCACCTCCTTTCTGAGTTAATTAAAATCTCCATTAAATGAAACTGGCTTATCCTGAGAAACTTCAATCTTAAAGTAGTCTGACATATTAGAGAGTTTTACGTTCTTTTCAGGTAGTCTTTTAATGTTCTTAAAGAGAATTTTAACTCTCGTAACCTTACTTTCTTCTATAATAAGAGGAAAGGTAGTATCCAGCGTTGATACCCTGACAGAAAAGCTATACTCTCCAGGATGTTTAGCGATAAATAAGGAAGTTTTCTCTAAGGTAAGATTGCCTCCAGGAAGATGTCCTTCATAGAATTCTTCTCCTTTAAACGCGCTGTAAATGGAGTAATTAAATTCACTATCTCCTTCTCCAGGCATATAATAAAATTCTACATATCCCTTTGGAGATCCCTCTGAAATCTTGTCAATAACTTTAACTGGAGAGCATCCTGTAAAAAGTATGACCAAAATTGAGTTTAACAAAAAAAATGATTTCATGCGTTTCCTCCTATTATTTTTTAAATTAAAAATTAAAAGAAATTTCCTTAAACAAATTAAGCACGTATACGCTTAATCTTTTCTCTATCGAGAACACGGTGTTTCCGATTGTACCTCATTGTCTTTTCAACCTTATCTGGATTAAGTAGGGCAATCTGAGGAATCTCTTTTTTTCTGGGCTTCGTATTCTTAACCGATTTATTCACAGCTAGATCCTCCAAAATTAAAATTAAACGATAATAAATACGTAAATAAAAACCCCCGAAAGGGTAACCTTCTCGGGGGTTTTTCTAAGACAAGGGGAAACATAGGGTGTTACCTTTTACGTATCTCATCGCCATTCTGATCAAGGACCCAGAATTTATTCCCGCTTGCTTCAACCAAAAGAGTTGGAATATTGTCAAACGGAGGGGTCCCGGCAGGAGATTCTTTCAATATCCAAACCTTCTCATCGGGTTGCCTGTGAAGAAAATACTCATACAAATTCAACACCTCAAGCTGAAAGGTAGGAAACTTCGTCACAACAGATGGAAACAGATACTTAACGAGATAACGCTCTTCCGCAAAATCAGTAAACTCGAGGGGAAACAAGGAAACACGAAATTCTGCTTCGTCCGATATGAACTTCTCTTTATCCACATTTACTGTAATAACCTCTCCTGGTTCGAGTTGAGAGACAAGAGATATAAATCCCTTGATAAGCACCTGCTCGCTTTGTTTTGGTGGTGGAGGTGGGGGAGGAGGAGTTTCGACAACAGCCTCTTTTTTCTTACAACCTGCTCCTAGAGCAAGTAAAAAGATTACTACTAAAAAAACAAACTTTTTCATAGTTCTAAAAATTTAAAGTTAAACAATAAAATTACTTTTTTGGGTGTTCAGCCCTTTTTTGAACAATTATATTTTCCCTTTCTTATTTATTATGAAGTTAATAATTAATATTGGAATATATTTTGTAAGAATTCTTTTCAAAGAAAAAGGGCAAATCCTAACTTGAAAGATATGCCCTTCTATTGGTATTAACTCATATCCTCAATTAATTCCTGAGGTATATCTACATATTCCCAAATGCCAATGGCAATTAAGAGCGTTAATACAATAAATACAATCAGTGCAATGATTATATTCTTAGCCACCCTACTCTGATTAGAGAGATTTACTTTTCTTATTCCAATTATTGAAATGAAAAGTATTACCAAAGCAAAAATTATTGATTTCATAAACCGAGTGAATTATTTAGTTTGCATTGCCATAAGATATAAACATGAGCCAGAGGCAGCCATCCAACAAGACATTCCGTTGAAATCGCAAAGAAATTTAATCGTATCTATTGAATCGTAATGATTTCTTATTGCCCTGTAACAAGCAAAGAAGTTTATTCCCTTAACTTGCTGTTCTAAATATTTATCGGGCATTGGATAAAAGTCGTTGGTTTGAATGATATTATCAATAACAAGATATTCGTCGTGCAAGAAGTTTTGAAAATTAACTCCATACATACTAACATTGCCTGTTTTTGATTCTAGATCAAACCGTGTAAAATCAATCAGATTAATAAAATATGTGTCTCCGTCTGGAAGTAATCCGGATTCCATTTTCACAATCTGTAATTCTGCCACCTTTACAGTATCACTTTCGGTATAAATATAATATGGCAAAAACATCTGCACAGTCTCGTCATTTTCATTCTTTTGGATAGTTCCTGTGCTGTACATCCCATACTGGCTAATGGAGCATTCATATTTTATCCAGTCTGGGGAATTAAGAAACTCTCGAATCTCCTTTGGTTGAGGATCAGGAGGATTCAGTTCGGTTTTCTCACAGCCGTTTATAGTTATAAGAAACACCATTGTTAAAAAAATAGATAACTTTTTCATTGACTTTCACTTTTAGTTAAACAATAAAAAATTATAATTAATAAGGTATATATTATTCTGCTTCAAGGAGCAGATTATTGCATACAAAAGAAAGGAAACCCCCGAGGATTGGTAATCATTTTAAAAATTATACAACGAGGGTTTCCAAATAGACAAAATGACAAGCGCTCCATCGAGAGGATTTCTGCCTTGTCTTTCTCAACTTCACTGATTGTTACATTAAGAATACAAGATAAAGATTACAATTAAACTAAACAAAATAGAAAGAAAAGTCCCGGCCATACCCCCAAAAAGATAAGAAAGAATGGAAGTAGAGTCTATACCTATTTCTTTAAAAAAAGAGGCTTCTTCCTCTGGTGAGTTGTATCTCCTGGGTTGCTTAATATATTTCCATACTGAAAATAATATAATGCAAATCAAGGGATAAAATGGAAGAAACAGGAGAGAGATTACCCAGAGGTTTTGGTATTTGTAAAAGAAATTATCAAAGAATAGCAATGAAAGGGCAAAATATGCACCCAAAACTATTCCAGATACAAAAAAGAACAAACGATGTTTGCCTTTAATCTGTCCAATTAAATTACAAACTTTTTTCATGGCATTAAATATTAATAAAGTTAATAATAAGAAACAACAAGTTTAGGCCTTCTTCTTGAATAAGGATGATCTCCACTATAAATTTCTCCCCAGGTATAATTTGCTGCGGTAGAAATCTTAAATCCATAATTCGCTTCTCTTCCAAGTAACCAATTCTTAACTGTTTGTGTTACATCCCATGAATGCCAGGAGTAGACTCCTTCAGGAGAGAAATCAATAATCCCTAATGGCTCAGAATCGGGAAGATTTTCAAATGAAACTTCGGACTCTACCCATGGACCCAATAACTTGTGCAGGCTCATTGAAGGAGAGGTATTAGACTGGTTAATTATAGCATAGCCATAAACCTCAAGACTAACGGACAAAATGGCTGCATTTAATGGAATCTCTCCAATAGAAAATTGTAATAGCATCCAGTCTATTTGGCTAGAACCGCTTAAATCCCCCTCATATACTACACTAATTAAGGAATCACTACCAGAACTACTGTAAGAATAAGTTCCATTTGAAAAGGTAGATCTGCTTACCCATGCATCCTTGCCTAATGGACCTGGTTGAATAACTAAATTCCTTAAAGGAAAATTATTTCTCATTCTTTGTGCCAGAAGAGCTAAATCTTCTTCAAGATATTCCATTTCTTCAACATAATCTGCGTACTTACTCAAACCCATATTTGCAAGGGAAATAAGACAAGAGGTAGGATCTGCACTGGTTGTACAAGTGTAGGCAGTGGATGTTAATTTGTATTTATCCATAAACTCAGTAAATCCGTTTTGAACATTTGCATCCTCAAGGAAATTATCTGCCATCTTGAGAAAATAATTCCCGCATGTCCAGAGCGCAAGAGGAATAGCAAAACCTCCAGATACAAGTGCCGCGGCTCCCGAAGCAACACATGGAATTGCCCCTATGATTCTTCCTGTCCACCGAATAAAATCTGCCTTGGATTTAGTAGAATTATCAGATTTGAATGAAGATGGCCAGACAAAATCCGTTTCAACTTCTCTAACAACCTGAATATCTCCAGAGGGGAAAAGAATCCCGAAATCAACTTTGTTTCCATTAAAATTGTCAAACATAAACACAAAGTCGTCTACCATTACTTTATCAGGCAATCCATTTTCATTGAATGTAATCCCATAATCTTTATTCTCTTTAAAAGAATGATAAAAGACAAACTTTGGAAGAAAGTTTTCCTCTTCAATAAAGAAGTACTCCTCTTTTCCAACAACCCAATACTCCCAATCAGATTCGTTATGCACATCTACCACCGTAAAATCTGGAAGCATCTTTTTAATTGAGGTAAATGGGATCTCAATATAATTCAATTCATCTGAAGCTATAGGTACTTGTGAGGAGAATATTAAGTCAAAATCCTCATCTAAGATATCTATTTTCTGCGCCCCTTCAGGGACTCTGGCAAGATAAAAATATCCTTTTAAATCTGTATGTGTAAGCAGATTACCAGCGACTATTATCTCCAAGTTGGGAATAGGATTAGATTTGTTTTTTATAAATACATATCCTTCAAGTTCTCCAAAACCACTTGGAGGAGGATCCTCATCACATGATATTGCTATGAATATCAAAAGTGAAAAAAAGACAAATTTTTTCATCTTCTTAAAAGTTTAAAATATTAAGACTATTTTTTGCGAATTATACAACAAGAGTTTTCAAAAACCATAAAATAATAAACGACTCATCTCAAAAGTTTTGTTCTACCCAAGTGTACAAACAAAAATACTTTTTCGGTAGTTGTTATATTGAAAGAATAATTCCTGCGGAGAATAAATTGTTGTCCACTCTTAATTTATATTCTGAGAAATTTGCAGTTGCCCAAGTTGTAGACCATCTAAAATCCAAGATAGTTTTTGGAGATAAACGAATGCATGTTCCTAAAGCAACTGAAAATCCAAGACCGTCTCCATTTATGGTATCTTCATACTCTCTTTCTTTAATAAAAACTGCCTTTGGTCCTATTTCTGTGTAAATTAAAAAAGAATCTTCTTGAAAATCTCCCCAGGAGAACTTTACAAATCCTCCTACCTGAAAATAATCAAGGGTAACTTCATTCTGCGACTTTGATGCAATGTCAAGGGAAGCTCCAATTTTAAGATGAGCAAATAGCTGTTTTTCGAGACCTGCACCTAAAGATAAGTTTGTTCCAAAAAAGTCTGAAAGATCTTCATTCCCCCAGATTTGTCCGGAAATCCTCGCGAATAAATCAATATTCGAAGAGGTTGATCTTTTGATGTAAGAAGAACTTTCTTCTGAATTAAGTTGAGGGGATAAATCAGGGAATGTTTCAATATTTCCATCCTCATAAACTATGTGAGAGATTTCTGAAATAGAGATGCTTCTTACGGGGCCTTCAAGAAATTCAATTGGTTTGTACTTAATTGAATTCTCTTGAATTTCAAGAATCTTTACTTTTATCACAGACTTGTCCTTTTTTATTAAGGATTCCTGAGATAACAAAGAGGTTGTTATAAACATCAACCCCAATATCAGAGAAAAAACTTTTGCTTTCATTTGATTAAATTTTAAAGATTAATTACTAAAAAAATTAGATTATACTTTCTCAAATAAAAACCTTCCTCAGTCCAGAGATAAGCAGGATAATTAAAAGGCAGAATACAAATGAAGGAACGCCTCCAAAGTAATACAAGAATACATCAAGCGAGAGGGAAACTCTCCTATCTACCCATTTGTATCTTATCTCGGGTGCATTAGTTTTAATCTTAGAGGAGTTTAGAGAGAGTTTGGGAAAACGGGCAATAAAAAAATCATTAACAAAAAATGTTAAAAAAGACATCAGGGAGTAAATTATCCCAAACGCTAGAAGAGCCAGTAGCACATATTTATTAATCCCTTCTATTCCTTTAAGGAGTGTAAGTGAAAGAGAAGAATAAATTCCTGCAAGCAATCCAATAAGAATAAATAATATAACCCTCATTGGAAATTCCGTTTTAAAAGATTTAATTTTTTTCATTTCTTTAAATTTTAAAAGTTATTTAATTTTGGACAATTTTGAGTACCTATCAATAAGTTTCATTCCTCCTTCATTAAGAAAAGCTTCATATACCAAACAAAGTACAAAAAGGTTGGCTAATACAGAGCCAATAAGAATCACAAGAATCGAAGAGAGTGTATTTGAAACACTAACCAGGGCAATAAAATAGAGGCAAGAATAACCAAGAATACCTTTGAAGAGATATGCATAGTAATATCCCCATTTATAGATTTTACCTGAACTGCTACCTGAGTAAAGGAAGGGTTCAAGAAGACATATGTAGGCATATATGTGTGCAGGAAAAAGAGGCAATAGCATACCAAGTATCCAAGTTAGTTTTCTAGATTTCAAAGAAAAAGTATATGAAATCCACAGATTAATATTTAAGATAAAATTTTTCATTTTGTTTAAAATTTAAATTATTAAAATTATTTTCTTTTTTTGGGACATAAAAATTAGAAATTATATACAAATCCCAAAGACCAAAGCAAGCTGTTCTTTGTTCCTGGTTCTGTCTGAATGTATTCTGTAAAAGAGCCATTAACAGCAATCTTTTCATTAAATTTAACTGTCTTTTTCATACCGAACATATGGGAAGCAGAATTAGTTTGATAATGAAAAAGGACGTAGTAGAAATCAACTCCATTCAAATAAGAAGGAGAGTATGTAAATTGCTGGAATGAAAAGATAAAAATTATATCTTTTAATGAAGTCTCTCCAACTTCAGGTATTCCTGCTGACCATCCGAACCAATGATTTGTAACTAATTGATTCTTAAACATTTTAAAACTGACCATTGGCCCCGCCCAAGGAAGATTGTGATAAATTCACTAGGCTGTAAAACAATGTTTTTAGTTAGAGGGATGTCATATACAATTTGTCCTAAGACCCCGTTATAACAAAGCCATGCAGAATTTCTTCCATTTGATAAAAAGGCATCAACATTTAATCCAGAACTAAGAGGAGTTTCTCCAGTGGTAAGAGCTATGGAAGTTAATTTCCATTCATTTTTGGAAACGCTAGCGAGCGTAGAAGATTCCTGTCCGAAAATAAAGCAATCGGAGAATGCAAGAAGAAGAGCAGTCAAGATAATGAATATCATCAACCATCTTTCACTAAAAGGTTCAGAATTTTTCATGAGAGTATTATTTTAAATTGTTGATATTATGCAATTTTGATTAATAATCTATTTTCTTTAGTAATAATCTGGAAATAAACCCACAAAGTAAAGAAAGAGTGAATAGAAAAATGCAGATTTGAAATTGGGTTGCCTTGAAGTTAAGGTTAAGCATACTAATAAAGTAATTTATGATATTCTCCAGAGTATCCCAAAATTTAATCTTAGATTCATAAATGTATCCGTATTCAGTATATTCCATATCCAAGAAAGGAAAAAGTAGAATTAGGAGTAAAGCAAAAGTAAATGATGAGTACATCATAAAATTTAGGAATTTAATGAGAATCTTTTCCATTGTTGTTTAATTTATTGAGTTAGTATTAATTCGTTAATTTTTCATAATTTGTGATTTCGGTTTTTTCAGGTATTTCTAGCGCGCGAATTCGTGTGCGAATATATGTATAATATAGGGGTTAAAATTTCAGGGTATTTTAAGGGTATTTTTGGGTATTTCAGGTGAAATAACGCATTAGGTAATAGTAATCTTTTGAGAATTATCGAGGTATTTCTCGTGTTTTTTCGTCTTATGCAGTGTCTGGTGTCTGAGATCGACAGTGCGATTTTTTCACATTGTTTAAATCAACAAAGTGTTTGCACATCAAATTTAATTCAAAATCTTGTATATTCAGCTTTTATTATTTCAATAAATTGAAATTTTTTGTATGCTGAGTTGTGTTCGATTTTGTGTTTATTTGGACGTTTGTGCTTTGTGTGTTTTTGATTTATATTTTTTAGGTGAATATTATGTATCTTATTGATATTAATTGGATAATCTTATTATCTTTTTCCATCCTTTATCGCTTCTTTCTTCATGTATTTTTATTAAACCTTTATTCAATAATTTGTTTTTAAGTATGTTACCTTTTCTAGTAGAAAGTCCGATTATTTTGTAAATCTCTACGGTGCTATTGGTATGGGAGGGGTTTTCATTCAGGAAATCCAAAAATCTCTTTTCTTCTGAAAAGCTTTTAGTGTATAAATTATCCTCATAAATAACTTCAATTATAGGTTTATTTGTTATTCCTTCATTAACCGGAGTATCGGATTCATCTTTCTGATAATTTATTTTACCCAGCTTAACTGAATTAAGATAATCCTCTTTTGTTAAGATTCTTCCAAGAGCATAATTTGTTGCTAAGAATATGTCTGCCTCTTTGTAAAGCTTTTCAGAAATTCCTCCCTCAAGTATCTTTTCTGCCTCCTTAATAGTTCTTCCTTTTTCAACTTGCTTTTTTATGAAATCATAGAGAACGTCCTGAACAGGAGTTAGCCCTGTTTTTTCTTCAACTTCATGTACTTCGGAGATTAGAGAATTATCCTCTATATTTTTAGACATTCCTGTTTTTTTAAGATTTATTTCGATAGGATTTATATTAGAAGTTGAGTGTGGATTGATTAGAGCTTCTCTAAATTCAGGATCACCCTTTTCAACTTCCAATCCCTGTACGACACAATCCATTTTTCCTGTAATTTTTTCATCGGAGATATTTGAATTTCTTAAATCAGTATATGGAACCTTAATTAAAAATGGACTTGTATATCTCTCTGAAAGTTTTACTACGGCACAACCCACAGGTAACTGGGTGAAAATTTCTCTTCTCTCAGGTATCTGCATTATGGAACTTATATCATAAACATCTTGAGGTAATTGCTGTTGAAATGCTATATGACAAGCACTATTTCCTTTTACAGTATCGCTTAATTTTGAGATATGTTGATCTAGACAGATTAGACAAGTTCCATATTCTCTCATCTCTCTGTAAATCATATCCGTAACAGATTCTGAAACAAAGTAGGTATTACCCTTTAAGAAGATATTATGTGCTTCATCGACAAGAATGGCATGATTAAACCCCTCAGTTGTCTTTTCAGAGTTAGCTTTCTTTAATTTAAATATATAAGTTAGGATATACTCTGCAAAAAATTTCTTTTCAATATTCCCCAAAGAATTTAACTCAAAGATAACTCTTTTATCAAAGAGCTCATCGACTGAAAGACTTTTCTTACCATCATAGTTTATAACTTTACCAAAATCCCCAAAGGTAAGGATAGTTGCAATCCTAAGAGCGCTTTCATACCAGGTTGCTTCTCTTCCTCTCGCCTCTCTTGCTTTTATTTCAAGCATTTTCTTGATATGCATCCAATTGGGATAGTGTTGTGAACCCTTGTATACCTCCCATCCTTCAAAAACCTCATCCAAGGTTTCAAGTAATATCTTGTGTACTCCAAAAGAAACACAAAAGCTCTCTGTGAGCAAATCACATAAGGTGTTTATCCATTCTTTAGGTGAAACTCCCTTTGGAGGTATGTTAATGTTTGTCTTAAATAGATTGCTTATAGAATCATTGCCAACTGTAAAACACATAACTGAAGGATCTGTATTAATTAAAGATCTGAAACTTTTTTTCCAGTCAAATACCAAAAAAGGTTTGTCTTTTTCTATAAATCTCTGAAGAATATTTAATGCAAGAGTTGTTTTACCACTTCCACTCATCCCACTTATACAAACATGTCTTGGCCAGTCTTGTTCTCTCAATGAAAAGGGGAATAATTCTTTATTTGCATAAACTACCTTTGAAAGTTCATATTCTCCTGAGACTGCACTTTGAGTTGGGGGTTCAAGTAAAACTTTCTTGTCTAGAAACTCTCCTAAATATTTCTGGTATAGAGCACTTAAAATCTGAACGATTTGATTTCTTTCTTCTGGAGATTCGGACATAGAATATCTGAAGTAAAGCTCGTCTATTTTTCTCCCAAGTATTGGCTTTAACTTTGAACTTATTTCTTCTATAGAAAGAGATCTTTGATAGGTCATTTTAATCATTTAAGATTCCATTTAATTCATTTATTCTTCCTTCTTTTTCACTAAGCTCTTTCTCATATACTCTAAGTTCTTTCTTTAAAAGAGCTATATCCTTCCAACAGTTAATTTTCTCATTAAGCTGAAGCTCAGAAATCTCTACTTTTTTATTTCTAAGAGCATTTTTCTCAATTAAAGCCTCATTTTGACCAAGAGCTCTTATGGTGCTTTCGTTACCGATTATAAGATTATTAATCTCTAATTTTATATCTTCTGCATCTTTTATAAACTCCAAACTTAACCTCTTTCTTTCATCAACGAGTTGTTTTATTTCTTGGATGGCTTTCTTAAGAGAAGATATTCTCTCCTGTCCCACTACATCCAACATATTTCCATCTGAAAAACCAGTTATTTCGGGTTTTTCGAGCCCAATCAGAGGGGTTTTATTCTTAGGATATACACTCGAGACCATAATTATTTAGTAGTAACATTATTTATAAACCTTGCTATTTTATACCTACTAATTAGTTACATCAAATTAGAGATAAAGGTTTTTATAGAGCCTTATTTTTGTAACAAGATACTACGTGGGTGTGCCGGAGCGGTCAAACGGGACAGACTCAAAATCTGTTAGCTTAGTGCTTACCTAGGTTCGAATCCTAGCACCCACATAATAAGCTTTATAAACCCTCCAAAATTAACAAATTCATCTGCGAGCGAAAGGACGCCCTCAGAATCTGCGAGCGAAAGCGAGAGTAGAGATAGTTAATTCTATACTCTATAATGATTATACGCTTGTAAAACTGGAAAATGAAATCAAAAACAAAGATATCCAAACAAATTGAAAGAAAAGGTAATTCAGAACTAATTGAAACTGTAATTGCCGGGAAGAAACAAGAAGCATGGTTGCCCATTGTAGGTGTTCTCTCTGGGCCTAGAAAAAATAGTATATGTATAAACATTGAACAAATAAATAAGGAAGCTAAATCTGGAGAAACAGTTGTTATTCCAGGTAAAGTACTTTCTCAGGGAGATATAGACAAAAAGATAAAGGTCGTTGCGTTTAATTTTTCAGATAAAGCAAAAGAAAAATTATTAAGTGCGAAATGTGAACTATCAAGTATATTAGAAGAAATTAAATCAAATCCTTCTGGAAAAGGGATAAGAATACTAAAAAAATGAAAGTAATTGATGGTAAAAATGCAGTTCTTGGAAGATTGGCTACTTATGTAGCTAAAGAAGCTCTGAAGGGAGAAGAGATAAAGATAGTTAATTGTGAACAGGTAATAATAACCGGAAATAGAGAGTTTATAGAAAAAGATTTTATACAAAAAAGAAGCAGAGTTGGTACAAGACAAATTGGACCAAAGGTCTCAAGAACAAGCGAAAAAATTGTTAAGAGAGCTATAAGAGGGATGCTTCCAGATCATAGGGTAGGTAGAGGAAGAGAAGCATTTAAGAGAATAATTTGTTATACAGGACTTCCAGAAGAATTAAGAGATGTTAAAAAAATAACATTTAATCATGAAGATAAATTAAAATATATACAGGTTAAAAAAATATCCAAATGAAAAAAATAATAGCATCAGGAAAAAGAAAGACTGCGATAGCAAGAGCGGAGATAAAAGAAGGAGAGGGGAAGATAACCATAAATAAAAGGGATTATCTTCATCTACACAGATTCGATGTTCTTAGAATAAAGGAGCCAATCCTTATTGCAGAGAGAGTATTAGGAAAGATAAACTTCGACGTAATTATCTCTGTTAAGGGGGGAGGAGAGAAAGGACAGATAGATGCTGCTAGATTAGCACTTGCAAGAGCAATCATAAAATTCTCTGAATCAACAGAACTAGAGAAACAATTCTTGGAATATGATCGTAATCTTTTAGTTGCAGACGTAAGAAGGAAAGAAGCCAATAAGCCTGGAGATTCAAAGGCTAGAGCTAAGAGGCAAAGTTCTTTCAGATAATTTTATAAAAGAATATTTCTTATATTGTCTATGGTTAAAAGGGGTAAAAAGGTTAAGTCTGATAGGAGAGTTAGCAAGGATAAAAAAGTTAATTGGGTTTTAACCCTTATAATGTCTATAGTCTTTGGATGTTTAGGAGTGGATAGATTTCTTATGGGACATGTTGGACTTGGAATACTTAAGCTGATAACTCTTGGAGGATGCGGGGTTTGGTGGTTAGTGGATTTAATATTAATCGCAACAAAACACAAATTTAATGGAATTGAATGGGTTCAAGATTAAATGAATTTTTAAGCAAATTAATTACTTTAAGCTATTCTAGATATAGATTTTTTACTTTTTTGGGAGTATTAATTTTATTGAGGATACTTCCATTTTCTTCTATTGAAAAAACCCACAACTTTTCAATTTGTTCAATAATTCTAGGAAAATACTGCTATTCGGTGGGTATAACTCGGGGGGTGGCAAGTTTGTTGAGAGGAGAATTTCAAAGAGCGATAGAATTTAATCCATTGTCTTTTTTAGTAACCCTCGTATTGGTTTTATTTATATCATATGACTTCTTCAAAGGATTTATAAAATATAAAAAACAATAGATAATATGAAAAAAGAAGAAGAAAAATTAAGAAAAGAAAGAGGAGAAGCACTGATGAGGATTCCTGTAGGGATAGTATCTGGAATAATAATTTATGTCTGGGCTTATCTCATAGGAGTTTTCTTTATCATAAATTTAGTATACAAAATATTTTCTGGTAAAAGAATAGATGAACTTGCAGCAATGTCTGAAACATGGAACACTCAAAATTATTATTTTATGAGGTATATGACTTTCGGCTCAAATGAAAGGCCTTTTCCTTTTGAAGAATTGAAAAAGAATATGAATAAAATTTAGAATTAATTTTTCTTTATACTTAATTTTTCCAGTTTGTCTTGAACATGATTAAATAAAGTAGTTGAAACCAGAGGTTTGTGATTTCCCTCGTGAATTTGTCCCCCAAATTTGACTTTTCCCACATATGCGAAGTTTCTTAATACCTTTTTTAAGCCGTTAACTGAAAGTCTATGTTTTGAGGCAAGTATTGATAGATTAATATCTGGCTGAAGAAACTCTTCAAAAATCTCCTCTACTTCTCTTGAATTTTGTGCGGGGATTAATATTTTGTCGCGTAAATCCCATTCATACCCAAATGGAGCTCTAGACATATGCTTCCCTTCTGAAAACTTTTTTATCATACCTTTTTTCTGGGATTCTCCTCTATCTTCTCTGGAATTGTGTTCTATTTCAAACTCATGTCCGCATTTTGGGCATTTCATTTCATAACCTCATCTATGGGGGATTTAATTTTTTTAAGTTCTTCTCTTGAAATATGAGTATATATCTGGGTAGTTGAAAGGTCACTATGTCCCAACAACTCTTGTATTTTTCTTATATCTGTCCCATTCTCTAAAAGATGGGTTGCAAAACTATGTCTTAAGGTATGACAATGAACATCTTTATTTATTCCCGCTCTTTTTCCTGCTTTAGAAATAATCTTTTGAAGATTTCTTTCAGATAATCTTCCTTTTGGTCCCGTAAACAAATATTCTTTTTTTTCTTCTTTTTGTTTTTCAACTTGAGTCTTTAAATCTTCTAAAAGAAATTCTGGAAGGTTAAACACCCTATCCTTTTTACCTTTTCCCTGACGAACACTTCCAATTTTCTCCTCGAAATTTAAATCTTTAACTTTTAAATTAACTAACTCTGAAACTCTAAAACCACAAGCATACATAAAAGATACCATGGTCTTAGATTTTTTTGTATCTATGGAATTGATAAGTGTCTTAACTTCTTCTTTTGTTAGAACAGAAGGTATCCTTTTTTCTTTTTTGGGACGTTTTATACTAAGGGTTATATCTTTATGAAGAATATTTGTGAAAGAGTACCTTATTGCAGAAAGAAAAACTATGATTGAAGAAGAGGAAGCTTCTCCAAGCTTCTCAACAAGATAGGACTTTAAGTCGTCTTCATTTATTTCTTGAGGTTCTTTTTTGATATAATCAAGAAATTTTCTGTTACAATCAAGATAATTTCTAAGAGTATATTCAGAGTTCTTAGATATTTTTAATTCTATTTCAAGTTTCTTTAAAAAATCTTCTGAATTCATTTGCCTTCCTCTTTTAAGTTAGATTATAAATAAAATTATACGAACTCGTTTAAATATCTTTAGATAAACCTATTTGGGTTTATTGTTTTTTGAAGAATGTTTCATCAACTCTTTTTGATTTATCAACATAATTGCTACTGCACCCGCTATAAACCAGGGGTTCCAGACAAATGCTAAAATCAAGAATAAAAGTGCTAAAATGGAAAGTGAAAATAATCTTAAGTTAAACATTTTAGAAAGAATTAACTTCCTGGAGCAACCGTTGCCCCAAAGATTATATTACCTTGACAGGTTCCAGCAACCCCTAAAGGAACGTAAATTCTCCAGTAAGAAGCGTTAATTGCTTCATTAAATGTATCATTCTGTCTATAATTCAAATCATATTTTTTAACCACGGGGTAAGAAGTTAAATTGGTATAGTTTGCAACAAATTGGGCAAGATCTAAAACTCCGGGATTACTATTGGTTAAATTGTATTTCTCATTCTCTATACTGATATTTTTTATAAAACCAAGCGTACAATTCATTGCATTACCATCTTCCAATGCAAACCCGTAACCGCTCAAAGAAAGATTAATTTTAACATTTCCATAATTGGTTACATTTGAAACGTTCTCTAGAGAAACTTCTGTTGCATTTACTTCTCCATAATAAATAAAATCGGGTAATCCTAAAGCCAACAAACTGGAGATGTTAATAATATCACTTCCATATCCCACCTTATTTTTTGAATCTGATACTTTAAGAGTACAATTCCAATCTCCTGCATTTGTATAATACCAGATATCCATGCTGCAGTTAATCCATGCTGTATATGTATCGTCTTCAATTATATCACAGGAATAGTTTGTATAATGATAGTTGTTATCATTTCCATCAATATAAGAAGATGAGACAGAGTCAAAAAATGTAGCAGTTGCATTGTCTATATCTTGCCACCCGTTGAAGTCCGTAGCTAATCCTGAGCAGTAGATTGTTTTTGTGGAGTTTGGGATAAGTGAAAGAGTGGAATCATTGTTTTGAATCGTAACATTCGTTAGCTCTGGGAAAACATTCCCCACGGTTAAATTTGTAATTACAGTAACATTGTGTTCTCCCACCCCTGCAAAAACCTCTCCAGGGAGAAAAGAGAATAATATGATGAGTAGAGCTATCTCTAATAAAATCAAAGATACTACTGTTTTTGTTTTATTTTTTAATATCATTTTAACCTAACTCAACATAAAGATAATATGCGGTTGATCCCGAGAATCCTTGTGATCCGTTTTCTGGAACAAGCATCTGGAAATCATATGTATTTCCATCATAACCTACTAAACCGGGTTCTAGGATTGTTGCATAAATAATGCTAGTTCCATCATACAATGCCATTTCTTCAAAATCATCATCTTGTGTACCATCACTTACAAAAGTGTTTAAAGTGGGGCATTCATTTGCACTAAATGGAGTTCCCGCGACATAAAATAAATCATGAGTTCCAGTTTGGAAAGTGGTATTTATAGTATCCTGCCTTAAAGAAATATTATGAAACAGCGCCACATCTTCTGTTGCAAGAGTAGTGGCAACATCTGCACAATCAATTAGATTCCATTCTATTGTCGAGGAATCTCTTGTTGCATAAACTCTTCCGGAAGTTACAGCAAAACTCCAATCATAAATAGTTGAACCTGCAGAATCATCCAGTGTGAATGCAGCAGTAATCCATCCTACGAAAGCTTTCCAATGAGTATTTTGAACTGTTGCAGACAAGTTTAATGCTGCAATGTATCCCCCAGAAATATTGAAAAAACCTGCTGCAGTGGTATTCATAGTCTCATTCCAAACAGAGATAACCTCGCTTGGACCTACAGGGTCTGCCGCGGATATAAAAATATTTGATGAAACACAAATTGAAAATATTACACTTGCAAATAAGACAAATGCAAATAATGCTCTGTTTTCTCTTTTTTTAAACATATTTTCGGTTCTTTATTCTCCTTCTCTCTTGAACTTCTTTTTCATCAATTTAAAATAAAAAAATAAATTATTTACTCTAACTCTACCCAGAAGTAATAAGTAGTAGTCGAGGTATCTATTAAATGACCATTTTCTAATACAAGCATTTCAAAGTCATGTGCTCTCCCATCAAAACCTAGTGGACTTTCTTCATCCAAGATAGATGTAAAAACTACGCTAAGAGTTGTAGGGTCATATAATAAAACTTCCTGGAACATGCTATCTGTTGCATTTTGATTAGATGCAAAGATGTGTGTACTTGCACACTCTCCTGGAGTGAAATCAATATTGTTTGTATAAAACAAGTCATGAGTGAGACCAAATCCATTCTCATGAGTTCCACCTACAGAGAAAGTTTCATTAACTCCATCCACATCGTCTGAAGCTATTCCAAACATTGCTTCTAAATCTTCAAAATAAGTTCCAAGTTCAGTTTCTAAACACTTGATTGTACCCCATGTAATTGAATCATTGGTAGAGGCATAGATTTCACCCTCTGGAGAAGCCAAAGACCAGTTGTACATAACATTGTCAGCGCTGTCTGCCAATTGGATTGTACCTGAAACATTTCCAAAATAACCTTGCCAGGACTGAGTTATAGAAATACCTGTTACCTCAAGTTCAGTGATATTTCCCGCAATAGCAAAATCACTATCTGCAGCGGTCGCATTCATCCTTGAACTGGTTAAATTTGTTACGTCTGCACCAAATGGTTCTACAGCCAAAACTGTAAGAGACAAAAATACAATTAACAAAATAGAAAATAGAAACAACTTGCCAAATTTACCCATCTCTTTTTTTTATCCTCCTTTCAATTTTAAAAACTTTTAGTTTTTATAAAGTAAATTAGCAAGAGTGATTTATAAATCTTTCGAGATTAGATGTAAACTTCAAGGACAACAAAAATTATATTGAGATGTATCCCAAAAAAGTATAATCAAAATATTTCTACATAAAATATTGCGGCTTTTGTGTCCGTTGTTCTATACTCTCTTAATTTTGCAGGCACCCTTATCTCATAATCGTACGTACCATATGTTCCCTCTTTATATTTGTTAATTGGTGAGATAAAAATTAAATCTTCCTTGTCTGCTAAATCAAACTCTCCATTTGTTCCATTTGTGTCATCGGAGTAATCCCACAATATTCCAGTAATGAAATTAGAATTGTTTGTAGAATTAATTATTGGAACTTCTTGGATTGTATCGTCAAATGAATAAATATCTGAAGTATATTTTGGTGTTCCTGAATTTGTATATGTAGAGTAGACAGAGTCAGTATATAGTGTTGAATTTAGTAGAGTGTCTACTTCCTCGAAATCTGAAGCACTATCTGCGTTTAATTTTGTTTTTCCCAGAGATTGTAAGGTTCCCCAAGAGATATAAGAATCATAATCTGTGATGTAAACATTTCCTTGATTGAAATTTTCTGTACTCCAATTCGTTAATTTAAGTTCCAAAGAATCTGCAAGAACTAAATTACTAGATGATAAAACATCTCCGTAAAAAAAGTGCCAAGAACCTATACTTATACTTCTACTTGCCTTGTTATTTGATTCATTTAATTCAATAAAACTTCCGTTTGTTGATAAAGGAGGATCAACAACTACAAAGATTTCTGATGGTCCCATCTGTGAAGACCAATCTTTGGTGATATTTATCTGACTAAACATAGAAAGATTTGTATATATATCTGAACCAATTTTAACCCCTCCCAAATCTGGATCTCCCTCGTAAAAGCTGATAGTTACATTTCCAATATCTACTCCTGCAAGATTATGTATTGTTGCAGTTATCTTTATAACTTGATTTTCTTTTGGATTTGAATTATTAAAAAATATTTCTGATGAATTAACAAAAAAGTCTGGATAAGTAAGGTTAAATTTTCTCAATTCGCTTATATTTGTATTTTTCATTTGGTCCCAACAAGTAACATTCCAGGAGTGTTCTCCCTGTCCCAATACGGAAGTAAGAACATATTCTCTTTTTGAAATATTGCTTGTCACCCAAACATTAGGCCTTCTTACTATTCCATCTATGGTTAGATTACATTGAAGAATATTATCCAAAACATCTATTGCTGTCCAATTAAAATAAACTCTGTCTTCATTGAAATCTATGCCAGAATTATTTTCTGGAGAGTTCAAAATTATTAAAGGAGGAGAGAAATCCATGGAGAAATATTTGTGAGTTGCATTTGCATATGAAGGGATAGGATTATTTGTATCAAAACATCCCACCGTCCAATTATGTAATCCTTCTGTTATACCCGAAATAGTAAAATTAGGATTTATAATTAATTGAGCAGAAGATTTTGATTCATTTGGAACATCGTCTATGTATAAAGTACAATTGTTGATTATCTGTGCATCTTCTGCTAAGTAGTGGAAAGTGACTGAACTACCAAAACCATAAAAATCATCATCGGGGGTATAAAGAGTGATCTGAGGAGGAGCATATACTGTAAAATTTCTTGTTTCACTTGTGTTGGAATTCTCAGCATTGTCTATACATTCGATTGTCCAATTGTAACTTCCATCATCCAACAAATACGGGTATATTTCTGGAGTTGAATTTTCTGCAATAACTTGATCATAAAAAATATCATTGATGAAAATACTACAAGAGATGTTTTCATTTAAATTGTCTTCCACTGTAAAATTAAATAAAACTTCATTCCAATCTAAGGTTTCGTTTGGTTCAGGAAAGTTAAGAACAATATTTGGTGCTTCTGTGTCTATGTATAACGTCCTATTTTCATCGCTACCCATTACTCCTAAAGAATCTACACAATAAACATTCCAGGTATAATTCCCTTGAGGAAGAACCTCATTGAAATAATTAGAATTATCGTTAATTATAGGTGTGGAATTAACAGCTACAAAAGAATCATCTATGTATAATGAACAATTAACAATGTCCTCTTCATATTTGTAAGCATAGTACTCAAATTCTATTTCTGTATAATTAATCCATAAATCAGGTTCGGGAGATATCAGAATAACTTCGGGTGGAGCAAAAGTAGTAAATGATCTTGTTTCGCTTGTATTTAAATTTCCAGATAAATCCGAACAAGAAACATTCCAAAGATGTTCTCCTGAGATTAAATCCCTTGTAATCAAATTTATGCTATTATTTTCTAAAATTAAAGGAGTTATATTATTATCTACAGTAAAATTACATGTTAAATTTTGTGCAAGGTTATCTCTAGCTGTAAAGTTAAAAGTTATTTGTGAAGAATAAATTACCTCTTCATCTTCGGGGTAAGTTAATTCTATTTGTGGAGAGGAATTGTCTCTATAAAAGAATCGTGTTTCTGAATTGTTTTGTAACCCATATGTATCAAAACATCTTACATCCCAGCTATAAAAACCATCAGATAAATCGGTTATTGAAAAATTTGTTAATTGATTGTTTAATGGAGAGTGAGCTACATCTTTGAAAGAATTATTTATGTAAAGAGAACAATTCGAGAGATTAGTGTTATCTGAAGGAGTGTATTGTAATAAAATATTTTCTTTAAACCAAGTTAAATTTTCTGTAATTAAAGAAATCTTTGGAGATTCTCTAATGGTTATCTCTCTATTTTCACTGATATTATAATGTCCTGCAGAATCTACGCAACTTACATTCCAAACTTTTAAACCATCTGTTAATCCAATTATAGGTCTGCTTGTATTTGCATTTCTTGTTACAACTATATTATTATCATATTTCTCACCTACGCTTAAATTACAAATTAGCTCTGAATCAAGATTATCTGTAGCATTAAAATAAAAACTTAAATAAGAGGATTGTGAAATTGTTGAAGTCTCTGGATTTAAGAGATAAACAATAGGGTTTTGTGTATCTACATAAAAAGATCTTGTAGAAGCAAGTGTACTATATCCTCCATTATCGGTTATGTTAACTGTCCAATTATAAAATCCATCTTGAAGCGAGAGTGTAAAATTGTTGTATGCTTTATTAATAATTAGGGATTGGTTCGATTGGTTGTATGTTCCATTTAAATATAAATCTGCAACATTTAAGTCATTGTTGTCAGAGGCATTATAAATAAGAGTAACTAATGAAGTATTAAACCACCAATAATTAGAGGTTATCAAAAATATTTCTGGAGGAACATCATCTATATTAAAATGGAATGTTTCACTTGTATGGCTCCTTAAAGAATTATCAAAACATGTAACATTCCAATAATGTGTTCCAACGTTTAAGTAACCAGAATTATAACTTGCATTTGTTCCATTTTCAACATAAACTCCGGAGTGAATTGTTTTTCCATCTAATATAACATTACAACTAAGATTTAAATCCATATTATCTGTTACATTAAAAACTAAATTTAAATTATTTACAAGGTTGTTTGCTCCATCTTCAGGATAAATTAATTTAACAAATGGATTTTCTAGATCAACATAAAATATCCTTGTTTCATTTGAAGCTGCTTCTAAATTAGTCCTATCTGTGGCATTAACACTCCAATTATAAATTCCTTGCCCAAGAAAGATTGTAAAATTATTAACTGCATTATTTGTTATTGCAGATTGGTTTGTTTGATTTTTTTGCCCATTCAGGATTAATGTTGAATTTGCAAGATTGTCATTTAAATCAGAAACATTGTAATAAAGAACTACTTGAGATGAATTAAACCAAGTTAAATTGGTTGGAGAAGTTAAATTTACGCTTGGAGGAGTTGCCCCCGCAGAAGTTACCGTTACAGGGTTTGTTGTTGTCCCATTATAATTATCATATGTTCCAACTGAAATACATCGGATATTGTTGTCTGAAGAATAAGCATTCCCTCTTATAACAAATGTAGTGTTTTGAGAAACATTTGTTACATTCCCTAAATAATGGGGATTAGTTTCTCCTGAGTTTAAAATAAGATTTCCTGAAGAACCTATATTGACCCATCCTGAAGTTGAAGTGTTTCTTTGAATGTACACATTAACATTTCTGCAAGTTCCAAAAGAACAATTAACTTCGCATGTTGCCTCGAAAGTGTCTTCTTGGGGAACATATGGATCAACTAAGGGGGAAACTAAGTCTGTATGTAAAAATCCTTCTGTAGTTAAATTAACAACAACATAGGAGTTTGTTCCTGAATCCCAAGTATGAGTTAATACTTTATCTTTATTATGAGTATTATATGCATTAATAACTAATTTTAGTCTATCACTTTGTCCCAAATAGATATCTCTATCTATACAAGTAGTGTTTGTTCCTGATGCTGCATTTTCAAAAATACCGCTATTTGCATCATTCCCTAGTTGACATATTAAAGTATCTGTTCCCCCCCTAGAAACATAAAGTTTCCAAGTTATTGCAATCTTTCCCGCAGGGGTTGAAGAGCTAAATGTTCCAGAAAAACTAATAGGGGTTCCAGAAGGGATAACAGCCCCATTATATCCCATATATTGGGAAGTTGCACTAACTATATTTGCTAATCCTCCTGCACCAATATCAAATATAACAGAATTCGTTGTTGCATCCTGGGTGCTTTTTAATTTTATTTCTGCTAAAGTATTTCTGGAAGGATTAAATGTTGAACTTTCATATAATGTTCCTGTAAATAATTCGGGGGTTATAGAGACATTTATTGTCCTATTTTGGCTGAACCCTGTTCTACCTCCTTCATCAACACATGAAACATACCAAGTGTATATTCCATTATCTAAGAATTCATTGAAGGTCATATTTGAATTTTTTGTTATTGAATACTCTGTTTTCTTTAATTGATTGTTTATATATAAAGAACAATTCTCAACTGAAGATAAATCAGAAACATTATACACAAAATATAAATTATCATCGCTTGTTATTGTAGAAGAGTTTGGAGGGTAAATTAAATTAATTATTGGAGCAGCTAAATCAAATGAGAATGTATAATTATTTGCTCCAAAAAAACATCCATTAGAAGAGTCACAGCATTGTATATTCCATATATAATCTCCAGAAGAGGAATAAGTTTTGTTTATATAATTAAAAGTGTTATTAAAAATTGTGGATTGATTTGTTAAATTTCTATGCCAACTTCCAGTTGAATTGTCCCACAAACTGCAATTCAAAAAAGTAGCAGAAGAAATTGGAGTAAAATTAAAGACAACATTTTGGGAATAAAGAATATCTGTGGTTATGGGGGTTCTTAAAAGAACTTCAAATGCTCCTGTTTCATAAGTACTATAACTTATCCGCATATATCCTGCTGCTCCTGCTCCTCCACTAACTGATCCTCCTGAACCTTTTCTTCCTCCTCCACCTCCTCCACCATAAGTATTACCTGGATTTCCTGAGCCAGTTGTTGTTCTTCCTGCACCCCCATCTCCTCCTAATTCGGGGGTTCCTGTTCCTGCTGTACCCACACTTGCATTTCCTCCAATTCCTGTTGAACCTGCTCCTCCACCTCCTGCACCAGAGAATGTAGAATTAGCAGTTCCCCCTTCTCCACCCATATAAATCAAATCTCCTATTGAATTTGTAACACTTCCTCCTTCTCCTCCTGTTCCTGCACTTAACCCTCCACTTCCTCCGGCAGCATATAACTCTGAACCATCTCCAAAGTAAGTAGGATTTCCCGAGGCTCCATTTCCAGAAGTTCCTGCAACGCTTGTTCCTACAACAAGGGTATAATTTTGATAAGGAGTAACTGAGAAGGTTTTTTTAGCATAAGCTCCTCCTCCTCCACCTCCTGCAATTCCTCCACCTCCTGCGGGCCTTCCTCCTCCTGCTCCTCCTCCTCCCCAGGCTTCAACAGTAATTTCATAAACTCCTGCTGGAACCATCCAGGTTGTACTTGAAGTAAAGTTCTCTAAATAGTAAGTATAAGGATCAAGAATATGGTCAAATTCAACACCTCCTCCAACAACTCTTAAATCGAAAGTATCTTGAATATCTGAGATTAAATTTGTTAAATAAATTTTATTGTACTCATCTGAAACTAAGGGAGTGAATTCTGCAATTTTTATATCTGAATTAAATTCATAGACTTCAACTACTGGATTTCCACTTATAATTCTCGGAAAAATAGTTATATCTCTTTTATTGTCTAAAGGAACTTCAAAAGTTACTCTCACATAATCTCCATCTGAGATTTCTTCAGACCAGATATTATCTAATTCCTTAACTTCATTGTAAATATCTGAGATAAATTCCTTACTTGAAGAGAGATGGTCTGCCTTAGTTATAATAATTATCTCAAATGTTTGTTCGGATAAATGGGGTACAATCCATTCAACATAATCAATTAGTCCGTTATTGTTTGTGTCTTTTGCCTCAAAATTAAGATAAATTCCTTCCTCTTTCCAATAAATCTTTATGAAATCCTCCTGCCCAGTAGAAACTCTCTCAGGTATTGAAGTGTAAGATAAAACATTCTCATAATGTACGTCCTCTTGAGAATAAACAATAACCTCTTTTTTATTTTCAGAGATATTCTTCTCCTCTATCTTTGGGGGCTCCGTAAAATATTCTAAGCTAAGATCCTCGGAGGGAGTTTCTCCAAGGTTTATAAATTTCTTTCCCTCAATCTCAACAATGTCATAATTAACAAAAACCTCCCCATTTTCTTTTTTCAACTCTAATCCTATAGTGTTTGGAATCTCAATTAAACTAAGAGAATCTGCTTCCTTTACAAGCTTATTCCAAATTACTGGCTTGCCAATTTCTGCTTTTCCTTGGATTAAGCCTTGTTGAGAAGGAGAGTTTACTGAAAATTGATAATATTTAATTGCGTTTCCTCTTTCAAAACGTACAGAATAAACTCCTTCCTCTAATAAATCAAAAAAGAATATATCATTGGAAGAAACCCTTGAGGATCTCTTTCCTGAGGGAGATAGAATTAATAATTCATAATTTCCAAGTCCGTTAAAATTGAATTTCAGAGTATCCCAAAGAAGATAAGAGTTATCTGTTTCAAAATCAAATAAGATATAATCTTCTCGATTTGAGTTAACCTGAAACTTTAATCTCTCAGAATAATCTTCTGATTTTATCTCGACTATATATTCTCCTACTTCAGTGAACTTTAGAGAAAGTTTATCCTCACAAACCTCCTGAACAATTATTTTTGAAGGGGCCTTAATTTTTAAAGAACAGGGGTTATATTTTGTTAAATCAATCTTTACTTCTTCTCCAAGAGAATAAGATTCTGCAGTAGAGGCTGAGCTGAATAGGGAAGAGAATATAAGGGCAAGCAATAAGACAAAAATTAAAATAATTACACCTATTTTTATAGCTCCTTTTTTGTTCATCTTATTTCTTAATCTCCCAAAGATTTATTCTTCCAACCCTAAACCCATTTAGTTTATTGCTTAACTGTAATCTCAAGCAGCGCGTTTGAATAGAATGCCAGGGCTTACTTATCTCATCGGCTATCTCTTGGGTGGATTTTGGATTAACTGAATTTGAAAGACATTTAACAATCTCCCCTTCAAGTAAATCCTCTTTTTTGCGATTAATCGTACGATTAATCATCCTTTTAACCATACTATATAACGCAATATTTTTTAATTTAAATACCTTTGGATTTAAAAATATAAAAAATCAATAAATCTCTACAGCGAATTTCCCCTTATTTAAAACATATGTGGAATAATAAATATATTTGTTATCTTCATTATAAAAATCAAGAAAAACAGGTTTATTTTTATAAAAAAGCTGCAGGGTTTTATTCTTTTCTACTTTGAATATTAAAAAGATATCTTCAATATCGTTTTGGGGCATACTGGAAAGTATTGTAAATGATCTTTTATTGTTCCTGCCTCTCGTATTCTCTTCAAACTTGACATTGGAATGGGATTTTGATATATTTTTATTGGGAAATATAGCAACAATGTTTAGATACCCTTCGCTGTAGTTAAAAACTATGGGTTCATCTGGAGAGGCTCTTTGTGCAACCACTTTATTGAAATAACCTTCCTTTATATCTTTAGCTTTATGAAAAGGGATCAACTTAGTTCTAAACACTCTTAATTTAGTTGATTTATTTTGGTTATACATAGATTGATAAAATTGATAATCTGTTTTTAAAAGGACTTCTGGACTTATGAAACTATAATTGATTGAAAACTCTTTTTGATTATCTATACTTTCTTTTAATATATTGTGTGTTTCACTAAAGTCTCCAGAGAAAAGATTATCTAAAGAGTCCCATTCTGATGAAAAATAAAGCAAAAAATCCCCGGATACAGGATGCGAAGAGCTAAAAGCAGAGGTAAATATAATGTCTTCATTGGAAGGAATATAAAAAAACTCTCCTCTAAAATAACATTTATCACAAATGACATTATTTTTAATATTAAAATAATCTAAGTTATAAAAAACTAATTTTTCAGATATTTCTCTTTTACCATAAGAAATAAGAGTTAACTCATTTTCTCCCTTTTCCAATTCTATTGGAATTAAAACTTCGTTGCAGTTCTCACAAAAATGTTGATATATTTGTTTATTTGAACTTTTAAGAGAGTAATTTAAACTGTTATAATTGCTTGCGAGAGAGAGATTTAAGTAAATATTGGATTGGTTTACAAAGATTCTCCCAGAGGGAGAATGTATGTAGATTGCTTTTTGAGGATTTAACTGTGGAAATATTTCGTATCCCTCCCCGGTTATTACCAAGCTAACAGACTCAGATATAATCCCTAATTCTTCGTCAAAAACCTCTGCATAAATTTCATCCCCGAATGTAAAATTTCCTAGTTCTTCAATATCACAGCAAAATTTGTTCTCTGGGTTAATTTTACAACTAGCGGTCTTTAGGGGTTTTTCATCTTCATAAATTAAAACGTTTCCCCAAGAAGAAGAAAACTCTTCTGAATCGGAAACTATGCCACAAGCAAAATTGGATGAAATAAAAGATAAACTAAAAAGCACACCTGCAAAAAATACAAAAATAAAACAATATTTATTCATAAGTGTAGTAAAATAATGAAGTATAAAAGATTTTCTAACTATCTGCAAGATGGATAAATTCCTCCTCTGTGGTCCTAGATTTTGCAAGAATAGCTATTGCAAAAAGAACTATTGCCCCCCCAAAAATGGAAAAGAAACCAGAAATATTTGTAGAAAATCCTAAGTCCAGAAAATCTTCATATGAAATTAAAATATTAAATCCAATTATTAATAAAGATATTTCTTTCATAAAAGTACCTCCTCCAAAAAAGAACAGCAATGCGATTAAAAGAGGAAGAAATATCCCCCCAAATATAATCATATTTAAAGAGCCCACACTATTGTTGCAGATAATTTCTGTATGAGGTAGGCCCCCTTCATATATAATTCTTTCCAAATCGCAATTCGGATTTGTTTTGGAAATCAAAAAATGTCCTCCTTCATGGATTGTTAGAACTCCTATAAAAATAAAGTTGGTTAATATTATTATAAAAACAAAATAACGTAAAAAATCAAAGAAATAATTATTATGCTTAAACTTTAAAGTTCTTCTCTCAAAAAAATACTTTGGTAGTTTTTTCAAATCTAAGAAAAAGAAGAAAAGAAAAATTATGAAGAATGTATTGGATATTAAACTAACAATTGGAGAAAATTCTTTCTGGAAGAAAATAAGTACTTGTAAAAATAGCGACATCGAAGAGTAAAGTATAGCAAATTTAGAGGACCTCCCAAAATTAGGAGAAGGTATCATTAATATGAAAAGAACCATTATAAGGAATAATGAAGAGATTACGAGAAAGTTAGAGAAATCTATTCCTATAAGGACAGACAAGATAAATACCCCGTGAATTGAAAGAAGATAAAAAATCTTTTTGCTTTTTCTTATTGAGTAAATTATCGCCAGCAATAAAATTGATTCAATAAATAATACAATAGAATGAATGAATAGTAAATCTAAGGAATTATATTTTTCCAGATTGAAAATCCAAGAAAATAAAACTAAAGAAAGCAAGATAAATACCCCCCCCAATAAAAAAAACAAAAAGAATATCTTTTTAGTATGCTGGTCACTGTAATATTTAACAAATTTAAAGATAAGGAAAATAGATATTCCTAGAGAGATTATAAGATTTAATATAAGCAAAAGTTTTATCATGTTGATTCCAATATTTTTGTTCTCCTAACAAATACAAAATAGGAATATTTCATATAAAAATCTACTTAAATGATTATTTAAATGTTTTTTCAGAAAAATAGATAGAAGGGCATAAAAAAATAAAAATTTGCCCTTATTCTAATTCTACCCAAAAGTAATAGGTAGTTGTTGCAATATCTGATCCATGGCCGTCTTCCAATACTATCATCTCGAAATCGTGAGGGTTGTTATCAAATCCGTTTGCATCTTCTAACAACAATGATGCAAATATTAGACTTTCGCCATCTGTTAATAAAACCTCGTTGAAAGTTCCTACTCCTGCACTGTTAAATAACAACGTATTATCACACATTCCAGTTGTGAATTGTTTGCTATTGGAAAAAAACTCGGGATGATTATTAAGACCAAATGTTTCGTTTATACCATCGGCATCGTCCCATTCAATTCCGAACATGTTCTCAAAGTATGTCATGTTATTTGTTTCATCATAACATTGAATCCCGTCCCAAACAACACCTGAAGCGTTTGATGCATAGATTTCACCCTCTGGAGAAGCAAGAGACCAGTTATACAAGACATTATCCGAAATATCTGCTAATTGTATTGAACCTGAAACATTACCAAAATAACCCTGCCAAGATTGAGTTACGGATGTTGCAGTGATTTCAAGTTCTGTAACATTTCCTGCATAAGCAGAAGTATTCCCTGCATCACTAGTGTTCATTCTTGTACTAGTAAAATTAGTTACATCGGCACCAGTAGGAAGAGCGGAAACTAACATGGGCAACAACAATATCAAAAAGAATACCCAAATAAAATTAATGATTTTCTTCATCTTTTTTACCTCCTTTCAGCTCTATACTTTTTTTTAAAAAAATAGGACATCTATGTACTATGAAAAGAGAGGAGAGATTCAGATTAGTTATTTCTTCAAGGGAATGGAACTCAAAATTTACTTTATCTTCATGCTTTTTTGAAAGAGCTTCTATGGCTTGCTGAGTCTTTTTATCTTCTAGAAATATAATTATAGAATGGTTTGACTTTTTTGGGTCAACAAAAATTGCATTGATATCCTTAAAAACATCTTTAACTCTGTATAACAAATTTTCTAATATATTCTGGAGATGTTTATTTTCTAAAAACCATGTTCTCAACATAGACTTTTGATAATCGTCTAGGTTCAGAGATTTCTTCTCCCCAAAACCATTTGACAACATTACAGAATATGAAATGTCTTTTGAGATTGAAAATAGATTCCTTGGTTTTCCTTTTTCAAATGCCCCTGTTTTTTCTTTAGAAACAATCTGCGCAGCTTCAAGCAGTTTTAACTGTTGACTGATAAAAGAAACTGTTGTTTTCGTTTTTTCAGCAATTTCTATTGGAGAAGAAGGCCTTTCTGAAATTATTTTTAGAATTTCCCATCTAGGTGAGGCTAGAAACGAATCGAGTTCCATTTGTTTATAAATATCTAAGTGTCTATTTAAATGTTTTGTTTAATTAATTAAGTTTGTTCTTTAACTTATAAAGATTTTAAATTTAAAAACTTTTTTAACTAATTAAAGTATTTAGTTAAGCAGTATAAGAAAAAAAGGAGGAAAATCGGAAAATTCAAAACAAAAAATAAGCTATTTACTCTAACTCTACCCAGAAGTAATAAGTGGTGGTAGAAGTATCTGTTAAATGTCCATTTTCTAATACAAGCATCTCGAAATCGTGAGGGTTGTTATCAAAACCAAAAACATCTTCATTTAGAAGAGAGGCAAAAACAACGCTATATGTTGTAGGTTCATATAACAAAACTTCTTCAAATTTATTGTCTTCTCCCTGACCTGCATCGCTAAATACTTGAGTATTCCTACACTCTCCCTCTCCAAACTCCAAATTGTTTGTATAAAAAGTGTTATGTCCTGAACCTAATAGGGTAAATGTCTCATTGACTCCATCAACATCATCCCACTCAATTCCAAACATCGATTCAAGAATAGACAAATTTGTACCGTGTGCACTTGTCCCTCCTGCATTAAGTTTATCTGACTCTACATCGTAAGTTCCGTCTGCATCAAAATTAAGACACTGAATATAATTCCACATAATCGAATCGTTTGTGGATGCATAGATTTCACCCTCTGGAGAAGCCAAAGACCAGTTGTACATAATATTATCAGAGCTGTCTGCCAATTGTATTGTACCCGAAACATTTCCAAAGTAACCCTGCCAAGACTGGGTTATAGAAATACCTGTTATACTAAGTTCTGTAACGTTTCCTGCTATTGCTGGAATCCCGGTTGCAGGGGTTGCATTTTGTCTTGAACTTGATAAATTAACTACGCTTGCACCAAAGGGTTCAACAGCTAAAACTAGAGAAATATTTAATATGAAAAATACAAAAACAGCGATAGATAAATACTTTGTTCTCATCCTCTTCTTCCTCGATAAAATAAAGAAAAATAGCTTTATAATTCTTTCTTTTTCATTAATTTATTTCTCCTAAAAGAGTCTTAAGTTTCTCTATGTCTCTAGATAAAGGAGTCTTTTTTTGTATTTCTTTTAAAGACTCGGCATATTTTTGAACCTTATCCAATATTTTATCTAATTCCTCTTTTTCAGCAAAATTAATTATCTTGGTTTTCAAATAATCGACATCTTTTGAGTTTTGTTCTATATTCGCTTTAGACTCTTGCAGCTGAGAAGTGAAATTGTCTAAATCTTGTATCTTTTTTCTCATCTCGCTGTATATATTTTGTACCTTATCTGTTTGTATATTAATAGTTCCCTCTATCTTTTTTATTCCAATAAGTTCTTTTTTTATTTCTTCACTTAGTTTAATTATTTCTTCTACCCCTCTAAAGAAGCTCATCTTACGCCTTATATCCTTTAATTCTTCCATTACCTGATCTAAAATAGCTTCGTTTCCTTCAAGATTTGCTTTTAATGCCTCTATCTTAACATTTTGTCTTTCTAAATCCATCATGAACTTGTCTGGTTTAATCGACTCCACTAAATCTATTGCTTTTACGGATTTTAATTCAAGAGTTTGAATTGTTCTGTCTCTATCTAGAATCATAGATCTTAATTCTCCTATTTGCTCGCTTAAACGGGTAAATCTTTCTGAAAACGATTTTCTAACTTCTTGAAATCCTTCTTGCCCCGCCTTTAACCTATCAACTTCTGTTGAAAGCTTTAAGATATTTGAAGCATCTGAGGAAGAACTAGTACTTACAATCGGAGCTTCTGAGGGTTTGTCTTCGGGTTTATTTTCTTCCCCTCCATTTTCGTTCTCTGGATTCTCTTCTAAATCCTCTCCTTCTTTTTTCTTGGATTTTAAAAAATTAAACATTTGTTATCTCCTCTTCTAATTTATTTATCAAAGAATCTATTTTTTTAAAATCTTTCTCATTGAAGCCAGTTTGTAATAAATTAAGTTTTGGGGGTATTAAATTAGATTTTAACAAAAATAAGTGTCTTTTCTTTTTATCTTGTATCTTCTTTAATTTAATCTCAAGATGCAAATACTTTAATCTTAACTCAGATACCAACATATGGTGAATTAAACTTAATCTTTCTTCTTTATTTTTGATTTTATTTATTTTTTTATGTTTCTCCTTACTGATAAATAATTTAGATAACTTTTTTATGTTCACAAGCTCTTTCATAAGAATAAACAGGGGAAATTAGTTTTTATCTCTTTTGCTTTATATACTCAAACTTCGCCGTATTCGGATTTATTTTTCTTACTTGTTTTCTGAACTTGGGGAATTCTTGCTTTCTTCTTCCTTTTTCTTTTTCTGTTCTTCTTTCTCGTAAATCTCTCTTGCTTTCTTTGCTTCCTCTACAGATTTTTGTATTTCTGATGCTTCTAAAAGTTTCTTCTCAACTTTCTTTGGTTTCTTTCCAATCTTCTCCCACTGCTTTTGTAATCTTGGACCTAAACCTTCGATATAAATATCTACAACTGAGAAGTTTCCAGTCATTAACTTGTCTTTTATTAATTTTAACTCCATCTTTAAATCAAAGATATCGACTTTTTCTTTTTCTAGTTGTTGTACTTGGTTTTCAAAATCATCAATTATATCATTATATTTGTTGTATTTTTCTAGTTCTTCATCTGAAAGTCTTCTTGTATTATGAAGAATTGGTCTGAAGTTTACAAAGTAAGGCTTACCCTTATTATATTCTGCATTTTGAAACATTGCAACACCTACTTCCGCTCTAACTAAAGATTTTAAAAATTCCTCCCCATACTTTGTTTTAATTCTCTCTAAATCTGATTCTTCAATGGTTCTTGTTTGTATTTCTGTGTTAATATTTGCTTTTACCTCTCCTACAAAATCGCTTAATACCTGTGAAATTAAAACAACCCCCATACCCCATTTTCTGAATTCTCTACAAGCCCTTTCAATTTGTAAAAATCCTTCTCCACTTCCACCAAATTTTGAAAGAAGTCTATGGACTTCATCAAAAACCAACAAAACCTTAAGTTCTTGAGCTTCTTTTGGATCTGACTTGAAAATTTGCCTTATTACACTTGCAATAAAGGTATCAATATCTTTTGGATCTAATTTATTCAAGGCAAAAATTTGTATCTGTCCTGGATGAATATATTTTTCTATTTCTACTATTTCTCTTGCGTGTGAAATTTGCTTTATATTTCCAGGGAAACCTCTTGCATCTCCTGGTTTTAAACCAAACTTTGGATAAAAGGATATCATCTTTTTATCCTCACACTTTCTTAACAATCCAGACCATTGTGCAGTTGGATCAAAAACAATAACAGAAACATTTTTCATCAAGGCCTCTTCAACGAGCACCTGGGCAGAAATACTTTTACCCATACCCGTAGCTCCTGCAACAATTGCATGTGTTTTTAATTTTTCGGGTTCAAGATAAACAAAGTTTTTGGATTCTGCAATAAGTCCCAACTTAAAGAATTTTTTGTCTGCTTTTGGAAGTGTTGACAAATCTAAAGAGATATCATACCTCTTTCTCTTATCCTTGTATCTTTTATACAAAAATAGATTTAAAAAAACAAAACTTGCAAAAGATAACACTGCAAAGAAAATCCAAAGAGGCACTCCTAGAAATGAATATAAATAAATTGGTTTACGTATAGAAAAAGGAGTCGTTACGCTTGAGGAAAATCCAAGATACTGTGCATTTACAACAAATAAATAATCCCCCTCAGAGAAATTTGAAGGAATCTTTATTTGGTCAACAATTGAAAGAGATTTCTTTATTTCTACTTCTTGTGTATCTCTATAATAAATTTCTGAATCTTCTGCTCCAACGATTAATTTCTCTAAAGATACCTTATATTCTTGATCTACTAAAAGATTTTGAAGGGTAAGTTTATAGTTCAAAGCATCTCCAGGATTAACCACCTCCTTAAATAAGTCTATTGCAATTAAAAGAGTTTCAATCGGAACTCTTTTTTCAACTATTTTTACAGTTATAGGTATTTCTCTCTCTATATCTCCTGTTATTTTTAACGAACCTTCATACGTTCCTAAGGGTTTTGTCCCATAAAATGTAAGGACGATTTCCTCTCCCTTTCCAGGTTCTATTATTAATGCATCTCTACTCAACTTAACAAAATCCCCTAACTCTGGTGAGATAGATAATAACAAGTTCATGCTTGCTAGTTGAAAATTATAAATTCCAACTGTGTCTTCAACAAATGTATTTTGTCTTATCTCTTTGAAGATCTCTTTTGTACTTACCCAATAATCTTCTCCAGTCCTTTCAACCTCAACTTGTATTTGAACGTCTTCTCCTGGTTCTTCATCATAGGGTCCTGTAAGATAAGGATTATTTGTAGTTCCAAGATTTAGCGAAGTTAAAGTTATATTATGATTTAAGGAAGTCGTATTCAAAGAAAAATTTAAGATGGAATAATAATTATTGTAACTGGGGCTTGTAGCAATAATCGGGTGCTGCTGAGGAGTTATTTCCGAAAGAATAGAATAAAATCCATTTATATCTGTAGTTGTGGTCTCTCCTCCAAGATACACTGTTGCAGAATCAATTGAGGTTCCCAGAGAGTTTGTAACATAACCCCATACAATAGGGTAGATTGTTGTACTTATACTTGAAGAATAGGGATCAAGAGTAATATTTTGATAAAATGTGTAATTTGTAAAATTAATGGTGAATACTTGAAAATACTCTTCATAACCATCTCCATAAGCAAATAAGTTGTGATCTCCTTTAAGAACATCTACAGTTATATTGTAAAACCCGTCTGAGTCGGTTGTATAATTAGCTCCTGCTATAACCACTGTAATATTTTCAGTGGGAGAACCGCTTAAATTAAATACATAACCATAAATATTTGTTGAAATAATTTCACCCATACCTCCCTCTGGGCAAAGGTCATAGGGGTCTGTAAAAAAATAATATCTTTCAGTTGAAGAAGGTGGAACGGGCAATAACATTTGAAAGTTTACTGTTGTATTTTCACTGTACCCTTTTTGCAATTCCTGAACATGTGTTACATAAACAATATTTTCAGAATCTGTTAATACGCCTATATCAAATATTCCTTCTTCTCCGTCCCATCTATAAGTATATGTGGATGGAATATTTGTAATATTTGTTGATCCCACCATTATAGACATTGTATTAGTAAAGGTATTTGAAGCACAATCTACCCTGCCATTACAACCTGTCCAGGAATCCACTTGGGAGAGTATTGCTGGAGACAAAGAAGCAAAGTTAATTATGGGAGATGTAGATGCATAGACTTCTCTTCCTCCGATTGCATCTTGTTGCATGCAATCAAAAAATAATCCAGTACTAGAAATCTCTCCCGAGCTCAAATCTTCAAATAAAGATTCGGTATATCCTGGGACTCTAATAGCCAACCCATACAGCCCATGCCAATATGAAGTTTGAAAAAGCAATGAAACATTCAGCTCAGAGATATATCCGGCTTCTGCAGGAACATAAGTTGAAAAACCAGTTGAAATTAAATTTGCAGTAAACAATATTAAAACAATAGATGTTGAAATCAAAGAAAAAAATAATAATGCAAACTCTAAAACTCCCTCATTTCTCTTTATTTTTAATTCTTGTTTAGCAATAGTTATTGCTCTCTCAGAAACGTTTTCCCTTCTCCCCTTCATCCAATAATCGCGTAAAGAAAATTAATAAAGTTTCCTATACAAAAATAAGAGGAAAATTACCAAAAAGTATTTAAAGAATTTTCGCTCTTTCATTGGATAAAAGGGATAAAAAATGGCTTTATTTAAAAAAACAAATGCTCCTGACGAACTTCCTGATCTGGCTATAGATGAATTAAAAAAAGGTCTTTCTAAAGATTATTCTCAAAAAGAAGAAACTCCTAAACCCGAAGAAGTTCCAAAAGTAGTTGAAGAAAAAAAAGAAGAAACTCCTAAACCCGAAGAAATTCAGGCTCCAGAGGAAAAAGAAACGAAAGAAGAGTCTAAAGAAGAGATGGTTCCTTCTACTCAAAACCAAGAGGAAACGAACGTAGAAGAGTCTGTTGTAGAAAGAAATAATGAAGAATCTAACAAATCCTCCGAAAAGATTAATGAAGAAGAGGTTAATCTTGAAAGGAGTTTCTTTAATCCACTTTTAGAGGAACTAAAAAAAGAAAATTTCGATCCTTCAAAGATAAATCTCTGGTATCAGAAAAAATTTTCTGAAAAAGGAGCAATTGAAGAGATGAAGGAATATTGGGAAAAACAAAAAGACACATTCATAACTGAGGCTGTTGAAAAAGAGTTTAAGGAAAGGATAAGTACAAATATGAAGCGTTTACAAAAATTAGAATCCGAGTGGCAGGAAATTTATATAAAACTTGTTAAAAAAGAAGAAGAGATGAAGAAAGAAGAAAAAAACATAAAGAAAATAATAAAAGATTTCTCCCAGGTATTCGGTAAAAAGAGAAATGTTAAAAAAGAACATAAGAGTAGATAGTTGATGAGAAAGAAAAAGAATTTTAAAAGAAATTTAATTGTGTTGTATATTCTCTTTGCCGTATTGATATTGCTTGTATTGATAAATTTAAGGGTGTGGGAGTATCTTGGAGAAAAAGAGATTAAAGTAATTACCCTTGAGGATAGATGTTCTGTTTTATTTAATAACATTTTACACACGATTAAGGATGAGTCTGGATGTGAAAATTACTGTAGGGCAGAATGTTCTACAAGAGATATGGATTTCTATAAATCAGAATTTTCTCTTAATTTAGAAGGATGCAATAGTTGTAAATGTTATTGTAGATAAAATGAATGATTTAGAAGAGAAATATACAGAAGGTGTTGAAAGAGAGGGGGAGATTTTTCTAGAAGGATTACAAAATAAAAAAGATTTAGGACAGCTTGAAAAGGAATACTCAAAAAAAGTGAAGGAAATAAGAAAAGTTTATGAGAAATCTATGAAAAAAGAGTTACAAAAAGAGAGGGAATCCTGGGAGATAAAAAGTAAAGTAAATTTTCATGGAAAGGAGGAAAAAGAATTTAGGGTCCATAACTTAAATCTTGAAAAAAATTGGGGAGAAAAAAAGCAGATTGAGGTTATTTCTTCTAGCTATAGATTGAAAAGAAAAATAAAGAACCTAATTTATAGAATAACTCCGAATAAATTGATATATATTTATTATAAAATAAAAAGAATATCAAAAGATACAGCTAAGGATATAAATGGGTTCTTAAAGAGACATAAGGACAAGACCCAAGAAAAACTTATCAGAGCATCATTGTATATAAAAGAAGGATTCTTAGCGGTTGTTGCTGGATTTAAAATAGTTTTAAATATCTTCAAAAGAAAAAACAAAAAAGGGGCAAATGGAAAAACTAAAGAAGATGGAAAAAGAGATACAGAAAAACAAGAGAAGTGAAGAGGGACACTTAGATAAAATAAAAGATCCAAACTTAAAAGAAATATTTCTTATTCTAACATCAAATAAGATGCTTAAACCTAGTAGAATAAAATTAGACGGAGAGATTGAATCCAATTTAAAACAAGAAGTAAAAGAAATATTTAAAGATAAAATTCAAGAAATAAATGAGAAATTTTCAGAACTCAGAAAAGGGGGAAAAGATTTAGGAGTCCTTAATTTTAAACTAATGATGTTGCCTCTTAAATTTAAGGTATTTTTGTCGTCTTATGAAAAAAAGGACTTGGAAAATATTCTAAAAAGAATACAAGAGATTGAAGGAGATATCAGTAAATTAAACAAATAATTTTTATCTAATCGTCTTCTTTTTCCCTTCTTCTGGCTATTAATAATAAGATTATAAATACAAGTATTACCAATATAAGTATAAATATTACATATGTAAGAATATTAAATCTCTGATAATCTAATTCAAATCTTCTTTCTAATACGTTAACTAGCGAATCTCTTCTCTCCCCATAGTAAGAAACTACTTTTACAAAATTATTTTCATCAAAATCAGATTCTGTTAAAATTTGATAAATAAACACTTTCTTGGACTTCCCTGCAGGAATTCTTTCTGAAGATTCACTTCCGATTGTTTGTTCCAGCCTATTTATTGTGATATCCTTTAATTCAACACTGGCCCAACATTCAAAATCTCCTAAATTCTTAAGTTTTATAATAAACGCTTTTTCTTGCTCATTATACTTTAAACTTTTTATGTCTAATTCGCATCTATCTAAAACACTAACAATTTGCACATCATATGTTCCCTGAAGAACCCTGTCTAAAGAAGAAGGGGTTTCTCCATATAAAACAAAAACCTCTGCAGACAAATCTTCATCCGATATATCTACTCCCTCATAGACAATCGTCTTAAAATCTTCTGGAGCAATAAATATCTCCTCCAAATCTCCAACCCGGATATTTCCCGAAGATGTAATCAAAGTTATCGTTCCTTTGAAATATGCCGGCATATTTGAATTACTTTGGTAGGTTATTTCTAATCTTGAAGTTGCTTTGTTATATTTAATTGAGTATACAGACAAATTCAAATTTGGAACGGGAATGTAAAACAAATCTAAACCTTCAACTGCTGAAACTCCTGATGTTCTTTCACGTGCACTTCTTGCAAATTTTACCATAACATTGATTCCTGTAGACTGGCGGATGTTTGTAGCTGCACCAATTAATTCATTTCCAATTAAAACCCCAATCTCGATATCTGAAGATTTTATATAATCTGCAATTTTGTCTGGAACATTTTCTCTTCCAGTAAATAAAAGAGTATTCTTACCTTGCATAATTTCCTTTTCTATAAACTCGCCATTGCTTAGAATTATTTGAGATAAAGAACCTACATTTGAATACATCTTAACAATTTCTATATTATCTTCGAATCTATCTCCAGTGTTAATAATTTTTGGATTGTATTTAGATAAAACCTCTGTTACCTCGGAATCCATATACCCATATAAAATCAGATTATCTACGGTTCTTATGTCTAAAATTGAATCAATATCATCAACATTTCCACGGTTTGCTAAGAAAACCCAAGAATTGGTGGACAAAGCGTAAGCAACAACTGCCATGGAGTTATAACCATAGGAATCTCCTACAACAATGAAATTTCTTATACTTGGAAGTTCATCTATCAAATCTAAATTTGCTGAAGAAACTTCTATTTCTTCAACAGAATCAAATCCATAGGACTTTGCAATTGAAGGATAATTAAACATAAGGGGGTTATTTTTTGAAGAAACTATAAGTAATTCATAATCTTTACTTATCCCATTTAGCAAGATTGGACCATGGGAAGTGCTAACCAAAAAATCAGATTCCATTTCATTTAGATTTGCGTATAAAATTGAAGAGTAAACGTCTTTCCAATCTTCTGAATTGGAAATGACATAGTTTGGAGCAGAAAACACAAATGGAATTAAAAATAAACAAAAAACAAAAACGAAGATTAACCTATTTTTCATATTAGTATTTTTATAAGAAGATATTTAAAACTTTCTAGGTTTGAGTATAATAACAATTTTCTGTCACTGAAACTTCGTATCCTTTTTCTGGTTCAAGAATGAAATTATATCCAATTGCAGGTATCCAAGGTACTGGAGAAGGAATATATCCTTTAGAAGTTTGATTAAACTCATCCCAATCTGTAAGAGTACTTGCACAAGGTATAGAAGAAAATAATTCTTGGGCATTTGTTAATGAAGAATTGTAGTACAGAGATATCCAATTTTTAGAAAAAGATGTATAATTCTTAACTAATTGTAATGTGGCACTTGGTTCAATAACCCCTATTGTGCTCCAATTTGTAAATACGGGCGAAGACAGATTGAGATTAACTTCATAACCCGTTCCTGGAACTAAATCAAAATTACAATTGGTATCTGTACAGCTTGGAAATTCTGGACATGAGAAAGTGTTACATGTTACTCTTTTCTGAATAGTACTATTCCACATATTAAATGAAGTAATATTATTGATTTCGCTTAAAGCATCATCTGCTTGTGTTAAATTATTCTCAAAATAAACTCCAATCCAATTTCGAGTATTTATATTTTCCTTCCTTTTTAAATAATAAACAGTTTTACCGATTATTTCCTCGCTAATATTTTCAGATATAGGGTTCCATGAAGATATCTTGTAAAACTTTTTTCTAGTTTGGTTCGCTTCAAAGTCTGTATAATTTAATTCGGATGTTTCCCCTAAAAATGTGAATGGAGATAAAAGATTATCTGTAGAGTATATTTTATATTTATCAGCATGAATTGAACTATTCCAAGATAAGAATACATCTCCGGTACCGTCATTAGCAGTCAAATAGGTTGTAAATTCAGAGGTATTTAACCCTTCTACAGGTAAAAAAGAAGAAAAAGTGTGATTCGTAGAATTGAATGCAAAATTTCCGGATTCATCAAAACATAAAACATTCCAATTATAATATCCATCTCCTATTGTATGTAAAGAGGAGAAATTACTATTTAAATTTTTTTGAGGAAAAAAGACAGTTTGATTTTTCAACCAAGTTCCATTAAAATCTCCATAAAGAGAACAGTTTGCAATTTCATTTAAATCATTTACAGAATAATTAAAATAATCGATTAAATACCCCGAAAAGTTAGAAACATTTTCAGGATAAATTAAATTAACAACGGGTGGAGTTGTATCTATTAAAAAGGATTTATTAAAAGCTGCAAAATCGCAATTTCCTGCAAAATCGCATGCATAACAATTCCATTCAAAAAATCCTTGTTCGGACATTGTTTTACTAAAAGTATAATTAACTTGATTTACTCCAGAAGAATTTGTTTCATTCAAATGCCAATTGCCTCCTGTCCAGTTTCCATACAAAGAAACATTTGCAATCTTATAATCCTCCTGTATATAACAGCTAAAATCAGCTAAAAGCTTGTTTGTTTTTAGATTATCTGGATAATTTAACGTTACTGTAGGGGGGATTATATCTGAATGAACTTCTAATTGAATGTAATCTGTTTCGATATATACCCACGCTGAGGCAGGAGGACTTCCTGGACGAGTTCTCTGACTTCTTACTCTAAATTGAAGATAACCACTCGAGTTAATGTAATCCGTAAAATTTACGGCAGTATAAGCAAAAGATTCGGTTCTGTCTGCATTTGTTGTGTGTGATGCTATTTGAATCCAGCTTCCAGAAGTGTGATTATAAATATACAAAATATACCCATCGGTTCCACTTCCAACATCTCCTCTTCCTTTCCAGGTGAGATTTATATAAGTTATTTCGTTGGTGGTTTCATCGATTTTAAATTCAAATCTTTGATTGGCATATGTTCCTGTGGTGGGTGCAGAATAACGTAAATAAACTCCGTTGGGAGATTCGACAAGATATTCATTGGAATCTTCTGTTGTTGGATAATCTTCTGTTCCCACATAAATTTTATGATTATTTGGAAAAAGATAATTATAAACCTTTGAGGCATAACCAATTCCTAAAACAACACTTTTCTCGTTATTCTCGGATGAAGAATAATATTTGGAAGCGTCTTCAGAAATATTACATGTTATCTCTTTTGAACCAACTTCATTATTTTCAGAAATTAAAAATTGGGCATAACCCTCTGAATCTGTTAAATTACTTCCTAGATACTCTCCTCCCTCATAAAATGAAACATTGTATCCAGATATTTTTTGTTGTGTATAGTTGTTTAATACACTACAATAAAATGTTGAGTTATACCCTACTTTTACGCCCTTTGGGATAAAAAATGCATCGCCTATTTCAGAATATCCCCAAATTCTAAAAGAAATTTCATTTGTAAAATTTTCCCATCCTACAGAATCATTTGCATATATTTTCCAAGAAATAATATTTCCTACCTCCAGTGAATTGTTCTGCCATATAAAACTGCTTAAATCTTTTGCTCCGGATAATTCTTGAGGAGAATTGTAGGTAGTTTTATTTTCCCATATTCCAGTCTCATTTGTTGACAGCCATGCATTTTCCAATAAAAATTCGTCCTCCCACTTTGTAGATAAGTTCAAATAATCTTCTGCATAAAATCTATCTGTATAAACATTGTTTCTTGTTTGATTTTGTTCTGTCCAGGATGGAGGGGTTAAATCCACAATAAATTCTATGCTCTCCTTATTTAAGTTACCTAGGGTATCGTTTGAATAAAGATTTATTTTATTGTCCCCTTCCAATGCATTAAAGGTGGTATTTTGTCCACAACCAATTGAATTATTTATTCCATCGTTTAAATTCCACCAGCATTCATAAAGAGTGCCTATTCCTTCGTCATAAACAGTGTAATTTAAAGGTAAACTGATGCTGTAATTATAAATTATATTTTCTGGCAGGGTTATATTTATTACAGGTCCATTTGTATCCAGCCTAATTTTTCTTGTTTCTGTATAATTTAACTTATTAACAGAATCATAAACTGAAACATTATAATAATAAACTCCATCTGATAATCCTGTCCAGTTTATTGTCCTGACTGGATTTGTATAAGTTGTAGCATTTATAGGATTCCCAAGAGAATTAAACAAGCTAAAGGTCATATTTGCCTCATTAATTTCATCAACACTAACATTGACAAAAATCCAATTTCTTGAAAAATTGCTGTTATTCTGGGGGGTTCCAGTAATTCCACTGATATCATTTACGAATTCAATTTTTGGGAAGGTTGTGTCAATTGTAAATGAAAAGTTTGCAATTGCGAATGAATAGCTTCCAATAGAGTTATTACACCAGACATTCCAAAGATAATCTCCATCTCCATAAGAACTTAAATCAATATTATTAAAGTAATTTAAAGACACATTTTCAACTTCATAGTCAAAAATCTTTTCTTCCCATCCTCCCCAGTTTCCATACAAGATACAAGCATCTATTCCCCTTTTATCTTCGGGAGTATAACTAAAATCAATTAAGTTATAATCTAAAAAATCGTCATCTTCTGGGGAATTTAGCTCGATTGAAGGAACATTTGTGTCTACAAAAAAATCTACTTTTGAAGAGGAGGGGTTTCCTAAAGTGTCATTGGAAAAGAACCATATTGTGTTTTCTCCTTCTTCATCAATATTAAAGGTTGTGTTTTGTCCGCAGGTAATTGAATTATTTGCTCCATTGTTTAGATTCCACCAACAATGAGACAGGGTCCCTACTCCTGAATCATATATATTGTAATTGAGAGGCAAACTTGTATTTATGTTATAAAGAATTGGTTTTGGATCAACAATATTTATTACTGGCCCGGTTGTGTCTAACTGAATATTTCTTGTTTCAGTTGAATTAACATTTACAACAACGTCTGAAACAGAAACATTGTAATGATAAACTCCGTCTGATAATCCTGTCCAATTTATTGTTCTTCTTAAATCTGTGTACGTTGAGGAGTTTATTGAAAGATAGTTTGAATCATATAAATTAAAAGTTATATTTGCCTCGTTAATTTCATCAACACTAACATTGACAAAAATCCAATTTCTTGAAAAATTAGCATTATTTAAGGGGGTTCCAGTAATTCCACCTATATCATTTACGAATTCAATTTTTGGGAAGGTTGTGTCAACCTCAAAATCAACTTCCATAGAATCATTTAAGTTACCATATTCATCCCAGACATAAAATTTAACGGTATTTTCTCCATCACTTAAGCTTCTTGAACCTGAAAATCCGGTATTAGTACCATTTGGGGTTAAAGTGTAATTTGTTGAACCTCCATCAATGGTATAGTTTGCTACAGCCCAAATATTTGTTGTTATATTAAACCAAATCAAAGAGTTTCCATAATACTTATCTTGCTCTGGAGACAAAACATTTACTTTTGGAGGGGTTAAATCCACTGAAAAAGATATTGAATTATTTACCCCCCATTTTCCTCTACTATCGTTTCCATAAACAATCAGATTGTAACTTCCATTAGCCAGCTGCAAAGAGGTGTTTATATTTGGAAGAGTTATATTTGTTCCATTATAATTTATTATCCATGTGTGGATGTTATCATTTGCAGTCGCATTAAACCAAATTGTTGAACTTCTGTAGGTGTTATTTAAAGGTGAAGTAACATTAATTACTATCGGTATAAACTCATCATAAGAAATTCTAACATAACCTGGAGCTGAACTACCTCCCGCAACAGAAGTTGCTCCTCCTGTTTTTCTTGCACCCCCTCCTCCTCCTCCATAAATAGAACCTATATTTCCATTACCTGTTCCAACTAAAGCATTAGCTCCATCTCCTCCAAGTTCGGATGTTCCTGTTCCCGCAGTTGAACCGCTTGCGCTCCCACCAGTACCAGTACTTCCTGCGCCCCCTCCTCCTGCTCCTCCGTAAGAGGCAGCAACACCTGCTGAACCTGCTCCACCTGCATATCTAACATCTCCAATTGACCCTGCAATAGTACCTCCTGCTCCACCTGCACCACTCCCTCCTCTGGAACCTCCGGTTCCTCCTGCTGCCTGAACATAAGTTGCAGTTGCGTTTGAAAGTCTTGAGCTTTCTCCAGAATTTCCATTTGCATTACTTACCCCTGTAGCTGCCGGAGCAACGGTTATTGTAAATTGCTGTCCGGGGGAAACAGTTATATTTCTTCTTGCATAAGCTCCTCCACCACCTCCACCACCAGCTGCACTTCCTCCACCACCAGCACCTCCACCAGCTCCTCCTGCTCCCCAAGCTTCAACGGTTATTTCTGTTATTCCAGAAGGAACAGTCCAGGTAGTACTGGAACCAAAGCCTTCAGATATCCTTTGATATGGATCGACAATATAATCAAACTGAACGCTACCTCCGATAATTTTCAAGTCAAAGGTGTCTTGACTTTCTGAAATCAAATTTGTTAAATAAATTTTATTGTATTCGTTTGAAGTCAATGGATTGAATTCTGCAATTTTTGTATTTGAATTAAATTCATAAACTTCAACAATTGGATTTCCGGATACAATGCGTGGAAAAATGGTGATGTCTTTTTTATTATCTAAAGGAACTTCAAAAACAACTCGCACATAATTTTCATCTTGGATTTCTTCAGACCAGACATCATCTAATTCTTTAACATCTTCATAAATATCTGAAATAAATATTCTTTCTGAATTCAGATGTTCTGCTTTAGTTATTAAAATTATTTCAAATGTTTGATTAGATAAGTGGGGAATGATCCATTCAATTCTGTCAATTAAGTTATTTCCATTTGTATCGTAAGCCTGAAAATTTAAATACGCATCATTTTCTTTCCAGTAAATTTTAATTAAATTTTCTTGCCCAACAGATAATTTTTCAGATATTGTGGTGTATGCTAAAACATCCTCATAGTGCACATCTTCTGAAGAAGAAACAATTACTTCTTTTACATTCTCAGATATTAATTTTTCCTCCGATTTCGGGGCTTCTGTAAAATATTCTAAGTCAATATTTTCTGATAACTCGCCATTAATTTGGATGTAATTCTTTCCTTCAATTGTCTTTAAATCGTAATCAAGAAAAGATTCCCCTTCTTCATTTGTTAAAGTTAAATTAGTAACATCGGGAATCTCAAATAAACTTTCATTTAGTCTTTTTTTCCAAGAAACAGGTTTATTTATCTCGGCTTTTTCCTGAATTAATTTCCCCTTAATTATTGGTTTGGATGATTCATCTGAAATTTCTGTTTCGGATTCTACCAAAAAGAAATAAGAATTTTTTGAATTTCCTCTCTTAAAATTAATGTTGTATTTTCCCTCTTCAGTTAAATCCAATGAAAATCTATCGTTTGAACCTTTTCTGGAGATTCTTTCTCCAGAAGGTTTTAGAATTATCAATTCGTAATTTCCCTTTCCAGACAAATCAAATTTTAAAATGGTACCAAGAGAATAGGTGTTTTCGGTTTTAAAATTGAAGAATTCGGAGACTTCTCCGGGGTTCATTTTCTGCTCATTAGAATAAGCAGAAGAAAAAAGAGAAAGTGTAATTATTCCTATAAAGAATAAAATAAAAACCCCTATTAAACTTGCCTTAACTAACCCCTTCTTCATTTTATTAATTGAAATTCTTTATTTTTATATATTGTTGTAACATATTTCATCGTCTAAAGCATTCTTCAGAGCATATTAAATTTAAACAGCAAAGTTTAAATACTTTTAAAAGGATATATCTAGTATTAAAAGAGGTTAATAAAGAACTATATATAGCCTTTTAAAAGTACATGGTTGAAATAACGTTTAAAGATAATAAGATACAAAAAGGATACAGAATAAAAATACCGAAGGCAATTGTAGATACACTGAACCTAAAAGAGGGTACAAAAATAGTTCTGAAATTTGATCCTATAAATAAAAAGATAATTGTGGAGGAAGAAAAATGAACAGGTATTTGTTGGTATTTTTTTCGATTTTTTTGATCTGTTTGTTGGGAATAAGCGGAATAATTATAGCAGAGGAATTTAAAGATACAATAAAAATTAATGAAGGTAAGGAATTAGTCAACTTTAGTTCTGAATTTAGTCCAATTTATGTAAAAGATCTTATCTTATTAAATCCAAACATAACAACCGTAACATACAATAATGGAACCCATGATTTAGGGTATGTTGATGTATTTGGAGGAATTGGAGAAAATTTTGTTGTTTCTCCAAACAAAATATACGAAATAACTTCTAAGGGGGAGGTAAATTTAAACTTAAAATGAAAAAAATATTTACAATAAACTTAGTTGCTCTCTTTTTGGTATTGCCGATGTGTTCTGCAGCCCATTATATTGTAGGATATGTTGAAGATGCAAAAGACGGCACATATGCGAATGATCATACAATCATTTTATGGAATCCTTTAATTGGAATCCAGGATAATCTTACAGATATTGTGGGTCCAAATGGAAATTCCCATGCAAATAATGTTTATATGATAGATTGTGAACTACTTCAGGCAGGATGCGATATAGATAACAACTTAACATTGAAGATAATAAATAATGGAGACAATTATATATCTGGAGAAACGAATGTAAATGTAACTGGAGCCGGATATGATATAGTTAGTAATATTACTATCAATTCTCCGCCCAATATTAGCTTTGTAAGTGTGGATGATTTCCTTACATCTCCTCCAGATTATATAGATTTAATCCCCGCAGATACAAAAGAGGTAACTTGTAGCGCAATAATTAATGAGTATGATGGGGAAGAATCAATAACAAATGTTACTGGAAGGTTTTTTGATAACATTGCCTCCGGATATTACGAATTAGAAGACAACAATAATCATTATAGAAATAATAGTTGTTATATAAACTACACTTATGGAAGCTTAAATGAAGTAGAGGTCACTTGTAACTTTTATGTCTGGTATTATGCAAATTCTCAAGAATGGAATTGCACTATCGAAGCTCAGGACAATTTTTCAATAAACTCTAGCGGAAGTGATACTTCTTTCGTTAATCCTTTACTAGCACTTGGGGTAGATTCTCCTATTCAGTTTGTACTCTTTGAAGACCAAAGAATCTCAAATGAATCAATTTTGGATGTGACAAACTACGGAAATGTAAAAATAAATTTATCACTAAGCGGATATGGATTTACGCCCGAAGATGGAAATGCAATGAATTGTACATTAGGTTCAATAAAAAATATCTCAATTGAATATGAAAAATATAATTTAACAAAAAGCAATCCTGGAATTTTAGATTTAACCCAGTTTATAACTGATTATACAAATTTAAGTTCTGTTCCTAAAGTAAACTCATTCAATCTTAATTACAGGCAAGAAGATTCATTCAATGAAGCTGTAAATTCAACCTATTGGAGAGTATATGTCCCCGAGGAAATCTCAGGAGATTGTCAAGGAAATATTGTATTTGGTGCCACACAGGCTCCGGAGGAATAAATGGTAAAAAAATATAAAAAAATAAACAAAAAAATTAAATCAAATTTAAAAGTACAAAGAAGTAGGTTGGGAATATGGATATTCTTAGAGGTTGTTTTATGTGTAATATTATTTTCTTTTTTTCCAGAAAGTATATTTGCAGGAGTAGGGGAGAATAATGTTACTGTAATTACAAACTTGACAGTGGGGAATGTTTTTCCTGAATTTACAAACCTGACTATAGAAGATAATTCCTCCAATGTTGCCTTGATTCCTAATTCAACAAAGAAAATTTATTGTTCCGGTCTTGCAACAGACTACAACGGATGGAATGACATCTCACATGGATGGGGAGAATTTTTTGATAATTCAAATTCTTTATATGGTGAGGAAGATGATAACAATATTCATTACACAAATTCTTCATGTACTATTACTGAAGAAAGTATGTATAGTGCTTGGATTAATTGTAGTTTTGATGTTTGGTATTATGCAAATTACGGAACCTGGAATTGTACTCTTTTTGCAAACGACACAAAAGGCAGGGAAGGAAGCGGAGATGACACAATTATCATCTCCAGTTTATTGGCTCTTGGGCTTCCAGATTCTATAAATTATGGGGAAGTTAACCTGACAGAGGTTTCACTTGAAAATATTACAAATGTAACAAACTATGGAAATGTAAAAATTAATTTGTCCTTGAGTGGATATGGGTTTAAACCCGAGGATGGTAACGCAATGAATTGTACTTTGGGTTCAATAAAAAATATCTCAATTGAATATGAAAAATATAATTTAACTGATAGTAATGAAGGAATTCTTGATTTATCTCAATTTATAGCAAATTATACTAACTTAACTTCATTTCCTAAAGTTA
>CAYPLY010000002.1:115923-134659 GCA_964412025.1 Candidatus Woesearchaeota archaeon
GATTTATCTCAATTTATAGCAAATTATACTAACTTAACTTCATTTCCTAAAGTTAAAGAATTTAATTTAGATTATAGACAAAACGACACTTACAACGAGGCAATAAATTCAACTTACTGGAGAATTTATATTCCTGCAGGGGTCTCTGGAGAGTGTATGGGGAATATTGTATTTGGTGCTGTTCAAGCACCGGAGGATTAAATGAAAATCAATAAGATATCAAATTATAAAATGGTTGTTTTTGCAATAAGCTTTATACTAGTCTTGACTTTCGTCTCTTCTGCAAATATTGGTGTTAGTCCGGCGAGTATTTACTTTAAAGATGTCCTAAGAGGAGGATATGCTGAAAAGGTTGTTACAATAACAGTCGATTCTATTGAACCCACGCAAGTAACAATCACACCTAGAGGGGAGATCTTAGAATGGGTTTCTTTTGAAGAAACAGAGTTTGAGGTATCAAAAGATAATCCATATTATCTTAAAATAATTAATCAACCTCCTACGGATATTCCAAATGGAAACTATTCTGGTTTTTTAAGAGTAACTACTTCAAGTAAGGGAAGCGGGGTTGAGGGACAAGCAACTGGGATAGTAAATGCTGCACTAGATCTTTATACAGAAGTGAGCGTAACAGATATAGAATATTCTTCCTGTAGAGCCTGGAATTTTAATGTGCAATCTGTTGAAGAGGGGGATGATATCCCTTTTAAAGTAAAAATATACAATGAAGGGAATGTAAGACTTTCTCCTACTATCAAAATTGATATATGGAATCAGGAAAGGACAGAGGTTGTAAAACAAATTGAATTCTCAGAAGAAATTGTAATTCCTACAACTGAAAAAGAATTGAGCATTAATGTAGATTCTAGCAATTTGGAAATTGGACAATATTGGGCAGAAATTACATCTGTAGAATGTTATGCCTCTGAAACATTGACATTTGATATATTAGAAGAAGGGGCCTTGAGGGCTCAGGGCAACCTATTGAGCGTTAAATCTCCTCCCTGGATAAAAATTGGAGATACAACTCTTATTGAAGCGTTATTTGAAAATGTTGGAGAAAAAAGTGTAAACGCGCGTTTTAGAGGAGAAATTACTTTAGGTAATGAGATAATTCAAATTTTAGAAAGCGAAATTAGTACTGTTGGAATAGGAGATTTAGAAGCTTTCAAATTTTATTTTACTCCTAAGAAAGAAGGAAGGTATATTGTTACCGGAATAGTATTTTATGATGGAAAAAGAACATTTGAAAAAAGTACAGTGATAAATGTTGAGAGAAATGGATTTGGGGTAGATAATTTAAAAACAATTTTTATTTATCTGTTCTTAATTGTTCTTATAGCTTACCTTGCATACCGGATAAAAAAAGAACAAAAAAAGAACAAAAAAAGGAGGAATATGATAAGATGAAAGACAAGAAGATAATTCTATTTACTATATTAATGCTAATAATAATTGTTGCTCCATTTGTTGTTGGGGTGGGATCTTCCATAATAACGACTAATTATGATTTTTCCAAAACATATTTTATTGATGGAATTGTATACAAGACGGAAAATGTAGTCTTAAGGATAATGACTTCTGTAGAAACAAATTGTATATATTCACAAAATAATTATCAATTTATTCCTTTCGATGGAGAGTATGGGTTAACTCACGAAATTTATTTAGAAAACATGGGGGAGGGGCTCCACAAATACTATGTAAAGTGTGGGGATGGCCCAATAATGGAAGTGAATTTTGCTACAAGCATTCCGATATATGCTACAATAAAGGTATCTGAAAATCCTCCTCTGAAGGAAGGGAAATATAAAATAGATTTAATTACATCTAAAACAAGTCTTGGGACTCCAATTTTAGAATATAGTTTTGATGAAATTGTTTACAAGCCAATTTCATTAAAAGGTTCAGGTACAAATTGGGAAGGTAACCTGATAATACCAAAATCAGTTGGAGAAACTATTTGTTCGTTTAGGTTTAAAGCTAAAGATCTGGCTGGAGTAGAGGGGACGAAGATAATGGGAGATAATTTGTTTGTAGTGGATACTTCTGAACCACCTACAATTGAAATAATAAATGCAATTGGGTATGTTGGACAAATTAAGACAGATTGGTTCTTTGAAGAAGAGAATTTAGAGTTTAATGTGTATCGTTCAGAAAATCCTGGGGTGGATTATACAAATATCTATGAAACGTCTAGCAAAAATTATTTCTATGATAATGATGTTGAAAAAGGAAAAACGTATTATTACAAAGTTGCGGGGGTTGACGAGGCTGGAAATATTGGAGATTTGTCAAAAGAGGTTTATGCAACTGCCCTAATAAATAATTATTCTAAAGAATCTGGACTTAACCCGAAGTTAATTGGAAAGGTGGACAACTTCATAACCGAAGTAAATTCTATTATGGAAAATATAAATGAAATAGAGTCTAAGGTTAATTTAAAAGAAGAAAAAGAGAGAAATATATTCATTAGCTTAAAATTAGATAAAGATCTTGAAGTGGCTCTTTCTGAGCTAAGTGCTTTAAAAAGAGACGTTGAAAGTTATAAGCTTCAAGATTTAAGTGAAGAAGAATTAGATAAAAAGATATCTTCGGCTTCTCTTAAATTAAGTATAACAAAGAAAAAAGTTCCGGAAGACATCATAATACTCGACGAAAAAGAATTTGAAAGAGAGTTAAGTGAAGAAAATACACAAAGAATCTTTTTAGAATATTCATCAAACAACGAATATGACTACAAAAAGGAAATTAGTGAGACCAATAAGATAATAAAAGAGGGCAATGTGCAGATTAAGAGCAAATTTTACGGAATAGAAATTATGTATTTAGATGGAACTAAAAAAGGCATAACCCTGATTGAAGAGGAGATAATTAATTTGAAAGAATATGAAGGAGATATATCTATAATTATGTTTGTTCCAAAAGAAATTGCTGAAAGTGCATCTGAATTAAAAATAATAAATTTAGAATATCAAATTATTAAAGAAGATCCAGTAATTCTATTTAAAAAAGATACAGATAAGATTGTTTATTATATGAATAAAGAGAAAAATTTAGAATCTCTTGAAGAAATATTAGTTTCTCCAATAAGAATCCCCTCCTTAGAAATAGAAAAATCAAAAATAACTGGAAACTCTATACTGGATTACACTTCTAGGGGTTCTTTCGGGATAGTTGCATTAGTCATATTTGCTTTAATTTTAGGGGTATATTTTCTTAAGATAAAAAATGATTCCTCAATAAAGCCTCTGCTATTAACAATGCAAGATTTAAAGCAAGTTAAAGAGCTTATGAAAGAGGGGAAAGAAGGGGAAGCGAAAGAAGTTTATAATAAGGTTAAAGAAGAATACAAAAATCTCTCTGATAAAGAGAAAAGGATAGTTGTAGAAGGCATAAAAGAAATGGGGGGGGAGTTTTCAAAATGAAAAAAATAAAAATGATTATTCTAACTATTATTCTTCAGATATTAATTTTATTGTCTGTTTGTTCTGCAGCCCATTATATTGTAGGATATGTTGAAGATGCAAAAGACGGAACATCTGCCAACGAGCATACAATTTTGTTATGGAATCCTTCAGTGGGAATACAAGAAAACCTTACAGATATTATAGGTCCAAATGGGAATTCCCATGTAAGCAATGTTTATATGATAGATTGTGAACTACTTCAGTCTGGATGCAATATAAATAACAACTTAACCTTAAAAATAATAAATAATGGAGACAATTATATATCTGGAGAAACAAATGTAACTATTACAGGAGCAGGATATGATGTAGTAAATAACATTACCCTTAATTCCCCCCCTTCGACAGTCCTAAACTACCCATCAAACCAAGATAAAATTTCGGAATTGCAAATAGAATTTAATTGTTCTGTTTTTGATTATGATGATAATTTAAAAGAAGTAAGTTTGTACGGAAATTGGACTGGAGAATGGAGTTTAAATGAAACAAAAGAAATAGGAATCGGGGAAAAATTTATTATATTTACTAAAAATATTTTACAGGGGTTTTATAATTACAATTGCAAAGTTGTGGATACCCTCTCTATATCTTCGTTCTCTACCCAGAACAATAGTTTTACAATTGACTTAACCCCTCCGATTATAGAATCTGTTTTGGGGAATATCTCTTACTCTTGTGGGAATACAAATAATATAAAAATAAATTGTACGGCATATGATGAATTATTGAATGTTGATAAGGTAATAATCCAATCCATCTCTCCAGGAGGAATAACCAATTACAGTGGTTCTATTTTAGAGGGGAATACTTATTATGCAGAGATACTTCTAAATGAGTTAGGTACATGGAAGTTTAATTGCATTGTAAATGATAGTGCAGGAAATGTAAATAACTTAACTTCAGAAGATTTTTTTGTTTACTCCAATTTACCAGATTTAGCAATAAATGCTTCAAGCATCAATCTAAGCGAAGATAACCCTATTGAAAACCAACTTGTAGAAATAAATGTGGACATAAAAAATATTGGGTGTGAAAAGGCAGAAAATGTTTTAATAAGTTTCTTTGAAGGAGACCCCTTGGAATCTGGAATTAATATAGGAAATAAAACAATAAACATAAGTCAAATCTCTTCTACATTAACAAATATATCTTGGAATACTAAAATTGGACCAAATAATATTTATATATTTGCAGATTATGACGATAAAATAACTGAAGAAAATGAGGAGAATAATAAAGAAAATAAAACAATTTCAATAAAAGCTTGGCAAGATATCTATGGAAATACAAGTGTGAATAAAATAATTGGGGGGGAGACAGTCAATATTAAAAAGTGGTTTAATGAAAGTTATCTAGAGGGAAATATATTTATAACAGACTCTGAATGTACTGTGAATTGGTTATCTCTTCAGGCAATAGGTAGAGCAAAAAATGGGGAAGAAAGCTCTAATGATTTTCTGGAAATAGATGAATTGTTGGGCATGGGTAATTTTGAAGATTCTGTTTCGAATACTTTCTCCGAAAATCAAAATCCAAAGGGAGTTCGAAGCATAATCATATACCAAAAAGAGATATCAAATATTCCAGTGATTAGCTCTACAGAAAGTTCAGAATTTGTTACAGGAATATTGTGGGACTCTTCTGATGATAAGATTGGAGGAGAATTTGATACGGGAGATAAAGAAGATATAGTATTTGTGACCCCTATAAAAAAAGATACAGAAGGTACGTATGGCTTCTATGATTATGAAATAAAAATTCCTTCAAGACTAAGAGAATATTACGATGTAGATTCTGAAGAAGTTTACTTGTATTATGATTTAAATTAAAAATTAAGTTTTCTTTGGAGGGGTTTCTTTCAAAAAATCTTCTAATATCAAAACTATCTTTGATTTGTTTGTTTCTGCAGAAATCTTTTTAGATAAATCTGGTGAAACTTGTTCTGCCCATTTGGCAATATCATTCCTTTTAGGATTAACATGTATCAAAAATATCTCTCCATCTAATGCTGGAAGAGTATCTTTTAATTCTTTTAATGTAGATATCATTATTCCATTGTCAAATGTCAAGGGTTTCAGTATCTTTGTCCCGATATTTTCTACTTCTACTTTTTTCTCTTCTACCTTCTTCTTTTTTTGCTCTGCTTTTTCATAAACCTCTTTAGCTTTCTTTGCTTCTTCAACAGATTTTTGTATTTCCGAAATATCAACAAGTTTCTTCTCAACTTTCTTTGGTTTCTTTCCTATCTTCTCCCACTGCTTTTGTAATCTTGGACCTAACCCTTCAATATAAATATCTACAACTGAAAAATTCCCAGTCATTAACTTATCTTTGATTAATTTTAACTCCATCTTCAAATCAAATGTGTCCAGGTTTTCTTTTTCAAGTTGTTCAACTTGGCTATCAAAATCATCTATGATTTCGTTGTATTTGTTGTACTTCTCTAATTCTTCATCTGAAAGTCTCCTTGTATTATGAAGAATTGGTCTGAAATTAATAAAATAGGGTTTACCTCTGTTGTATGATGTGTTCACAAACATTCCAACTCCTACAGAAGCTTTAACTAATGATTGCAAAAATTGTTCGCCATATTTTATTTTTATTCTACCCAAATCTCCCTCGTCCCTTGTTCTCATTTGCACTTCAGTGTTTATGTTAGCTTTAATTTCTCCAACAAAATCGCTCAAAACCTGTGAAACGAGCATAACCCCGATTCCCCATTTTCTAAATTCTCTACATGCTCTTTCAATCTGTAAAAATCCCTCTCCATTACCCCCAAATTTAGATAGAAGTCTATGGACTTCATCAAATACAAGCAAAACCTTCAAATCCGGAGTTTCTTTGGGATCTGACTTAAATATTTGTCTTATAACGCTCGCAACAAAGATATCCATATCATTAGGATCTAATTTATTCAGTGCAAAAATTTGTATCTGTCCTGGATGAATATATTTCTCTATCTCTATTATTTCCCTCGCATGAGATATTTGTCTTATATTCCCAAAAAATGCCCTAGCATCCGTTTGTTTTAAACCAAAAGAGGGATAGTATGAAAGCATTTTCTTATCTTCACATTTTCTAAGCATACCAGACCATTGTGCAGTTGGATCAAAAACAATAACTGCAACATTTTTTAATAAAGCTTCTTCTATAATGACCTGTGCAGCTATACTCTTCCCTCCCCCTGTAGCTCCTGCAACAATGCTATGTGTCTTTAATTTATCTGGTTCAAGATAAGCCTTAATCTTTCTCTCAGCAATCTTGCCCAACATAAGATTTTCTTTGGAATACACAGGGAGTTTTTTTAAATCGAGCTCCATGCTATATTTTTTTGAACGTTTTATTTGTCTCTTAATAAGAAAATAAATTAATAAGAATAATAGGATTCCCCCTAATATTGAAAAAAGAACCCAAACGGGTAGAAAACCTAAAAGAACTTGTTTAAAGAATGATTTTCTTAGAACAAAATAACTTAAGGAATCTATTGATTCCTCGTTGTAAATTGCAAAAACCTGTAAAATATACTCTCCTTTTTCTGCTTCTTGAGGAATATCAAATTCTTTTAATAGATAAAAAGAGTTTGTAAAATTAAAGCTCTCTTCTCCAAGAAAAAATGATTCGTTTTTTGTGTTGTTGAGATAATATATTAGATTAAGATTTTCTATATCCCCAGATTTAATCTTATTTAGATATATTTTTAATTTGATCTTTTCACTTAATTTAAAATATTTTTTAAATGGATCAGATTGTATAAAAAAAATAGGGTTTGATTCTGATTCTACCACTTCTATATCAATCAGGATTCTCTCATTAACTCCCCCAGAAATGAGTATCTCTCCTGAATAATTTCCAAGATTAGTCCCCTTTATATAAAAATAAAATGAAGAGCTGTTTCGGGGCAATACCTCTATTCCAGAATATTCAAATTCAAGTAAATCTATAACATTCCCAGAAGCAGAGAAACTAGCAGAAATTGGTTCGTTTTTATAATTTTCGATAACAATAAAATCCTGAAATAATGTTCCGACTGCAATTGTTCTATCTATCTTGTTTCGAGATATTGTGTAACCATCCCTCTGTATTTCTTCTCCGTATGCAGAATCTGCATACACTAAAGAACAAAGAAAAATTACAAAAAAAAGTAAAGCTAAATATCTATTATTTATCATTCTTATCCTCTTCTTTATCTGAAACATCTTTTAATTCTTTTTTATTATCTTGAGGGGTAGAATTCGCTTCTCCCGAAGTTTTTTGCTTTTGAGATTCATCTCCCTCTCCCTTAGATTGTAGAACCTCTTTGGATTGTTTTGAAAAAGAATTGTATAAATCGGCTATCTCTTTTTTTAATCTCTCTTTATCATCAAAAACTTCTTTGGCTACCGGTTCACGATAAATTTTCTTTATTTTTATGAATAGTTCCAAAGCTTCCTCTTCCTTCTTTTGTTTTATTAAATTCTTCAATTTATTTAACATTATATAAAGTTCGAGCAACCTCTCTTTTTTCTTATCGCGTTTATATTTAACCATAAATATTGAAAAAAGTATTGCTAGAAGCAATATTAAAAAAGAAATTGAACCTGTTTTAAAAAATGATGCGAAATTAAATCGAGTTCCGACCTCAAAGGATACAGAATCTATGGCTATATTGTCTGAATCTGAGAGTCTTGCATAGAAAAGATACTTTCCTTCCGGAGTGGTATCTGGGACCTGCAATTCTTTTTCAAGAAGCAGATTATAAAAAAATGTAACTTCTTCCTCAGAAAAATTATAAACTTTTCCTTCAAAGTCTTTTATTGCATAATACAAAGAGGCATTAATTTCTTTTAAATCTTTTATGTTATTGATTGTCATGTTTACTTTTACATTCTTTCCCGGTTTAACTAACTCATATCCCTCTGATAAATTTAAAATTAAATCAAATTCTAAATCTATAGCCTGAATATCTAAAACAACCGGAAGAGACTTATTGGTTTTATCAGATTTAACGGTTATATAACCAAAATACTGTCCTGGGATTGTTCTTTCGGGTGCACTGAAATCTATTGTTATTTCTTTTGATCTTCCGGGCATAATTGAAAAATTTTTTTCACTAAACACAACAAAGCTGCTTATTTTATCAGAAGATATTGAAAGAGATAATTCTTCTAACCCCGTATTGGTTATTCTTAAAACTCTGGTCTTTGAAGTTCCCTGCTTTAAAGAGATTTTGAAATCGGATGCGCTTAGTTGAAAGCTCTCCGATTTTCTTCTTTGTAATTCTATACCTCCAAGAATTCTTTCAATTGTGCTTGGTGAACTTGGACTATCTTCTTCATCATAATCTTCTGAACCTCCTCCCCCGGTTGGAGCTTGTTGCCCTGCAACAGAAAAAGATTGTACAGAAGTTACATTTATATTATCGGAACTATCAAAGGCATAAAATCTCCAGTATATTGTACCCAAGGCAGGAGCCATTATTTGAAGACTACGTGAAGATATATTCTCTTTTCCAGAAAAGTTTACATATGAGTAATTCTCCCACCCTGCTCCCTGATTTACAGAGAAGATATACCTACCCAAGTCCCGGTCATCTGTCCAATTTGCAAAAAATGAAATAATATCGTACTGATAAATTGTGCTTTTGCTTACTGAAGGGGAAAACCATTGAGGAGGATAATAATCCAACCCCACATAAAGCATTACCACATTGCTTAGAGTATCATATACAGAATCAGAAGCATAGAACGTAACATTTCTTGTACCTGAAAATCCTTCTCTTGGAAAAAAGGAAACTAAGTGTGTAATTGGATCTATATAAACAAAAATATCCTGTACAGAAGAATTATAGAAAGTTAAATTAACTCCCTCTGGATCTACAAAGTAATCATCTAAATCAAATGCGTTTAAATTGCTTTCATTCTTAAGCCAACTTTGATTAGGAATGTCCATTATAAGGTAGGGGGGAGCATTAGGGATATCTAATTCTGTTAGAGTATCTGCAAAAACAAAGGGGAAAATGCAGATTAAAATCACAAATACATACAATAAAGCTCTTTCTCCCTCTTTTAAAAAAAAATTCAATTCCACTTTTTCCCATTTTAATATTGCCTAACTATTTATTTAAATCTTCTTAAAAAAAGGTTAAAAAAAGGAAACCTTTATAAAGTACCTTAGGGTATTTATATAATGCCTAGAAAAGACTTAAATGAGACTAAATCTAGAAGTGCTACAGTAAAGGGTACCATCCCCCTAAATCAAAAGGAAGCTATAAGAAAATTAATTGGAATAATTGGAAGTAATGAACAAGATGTTGTTGGAAAGATAATTACTCTTTGGCTTTACAATGAGGGATATTTAACGAATAAAAATAAGAAGGGGATTCAAAATGAGAAATAAAATATTAAATGCATTCTTTGGAATATTTTTGCTTATAACATTAACAATTTATGTCGGGGCAGAAAATCTCACAGAGAATACAACAAATATTGAAAACTATGGGGATGAAGATAAGAATGAGAATATTTCCATTGATAACTTTATTGATAAAACAGATACTAAAATATTAAATGATTCTTTAGATGAGATAAATAGTTCGGGTATCGAAGGAGAAAAGATTGATGAGGATAATCTTGTTGAAGAGAGTGATACTGATTTTGTAAATTTATACAATATTTCTAACAACACCAATCAAAACAATTCTTATCCTCAGGAAAGCAATAAAGAATTTAATGATACAAATGAAAGCCTAAAGCAATATAATGCTCCTTCAGAAATTTCAAGTTCCGGGAGTGAAACAAACAACAATGTACAATATATAGATTCATCAAAATTAGATTTGGATAATGAGAATGAAGGGAGCGTTAACAAAACAGAAATAGAAGAGAGGGGGATATCGGAAACAGAAAAGAACGATGTAGTTTATTTGTATAATTCTCTTGGGAAAAAGGTGGTAGAAATTAAAGAATGTAATAAAGAGGAGACAGAAGGTATTTCATGGAAAGAAAATGAAACAAACGGGCTTGAAAAAGAGGTGATTCTTTCAAGTCAAGAACACTTTGATGCTCCCCTAACTGTTTATTCTTATCTAAGTACGGAATCCCAAAAAGAGGATATAAAAATATATTGGGAGAAAGAAGAAACGCTAGAAATTACAAGTAAAGAAGAATTTTCTGTGGAATACTATGATGAAAATGGAAATGGACTTATAGACAAGGTATCCTGGATTGTTCCTCATTTAAGTGAGCAAATTTTCAGGATAATTATAGAGATGGAACAGAAATATGACTCTCAAGAACAATTATTCTTGAATGTATCTGGACCTCCGGAACAAACCACAAACCCATTAACCTTTAATTTTAATGTTAATTACTCTGGAAATTTTAGTTGTAAGCTAATACTAGATGGAAAAGAATATGATAATCTAACCTCGAATCAAGATTATAGTATAAACCTTCCAAATGGGACATACGGCTGGGAGGCTTATTGTTTTGATATAATAAATACCGCGGATATAATTGATGCAAACTTTGGAAATTTTACAGTAAATGAAGGATTTTCGGTGAGTTTAACAGGAGGTAATTTATCTTTAACAGGTGGGAGATTATATTTCCTGGATTACCTAAAAAATGATTTAAAATATAATGGAGCGGCCAATATACACTCAGAAAAACCTTCGAGTGTAAAAATTGAGATAAAAAAAGATAATCTTGTCCATTACACAACAAAGATAAACGAAAATATAACAGATTACTTTTTAATCCTAAATAAGACTATTTTGAATCAATCAGGAATATATAATTTAACTGTGTACTTCGATGCTCCTTCAGCAAAGAATAGTAATTCGGTATTATTTTCGGTTGCAAGTGCAAATTTAACTTTTAACTCCACACAAATACAAGAGGGTCAAACAATTAACATTGGAGCAAGCATAACCTCTCCTCTGGAGATAATCTCATATATAATACTGGATTATGGGAATGGAACATTAAGTTATCAAACAAATCCTACAAATATTTTCAGTAAAAACTATTTAGGAAGGTATGTCTCGGATGGACAGTTTACGGTAAAGATGAATGCAATAATAGGGGGAAACTCATTTGAGATTCAAAAAAACGGGATAAATGTAATAAATATCCCCTCCGGAGAGGATGAGGATTCTCCTTCAATATCTCTTTTAAATCCTGACGAAGATGAAATAATTGAAGATTCGATAGTAAACTTCTCTTACAAAGCTAGCGATAATGTTAAAATACAGAATTGTACGTTTAAATTATATGGGAATTGTGCTTCTATGAATTATTGTTCTACAAGTGAATCTAATCTCATCTTTCCATTGAATCCACAACAGGAAGCAATTGCAAATAACTTTTCTGTTAAAAACAACAAAGAAGTAGAAATTAACCTGAAGGACTTTGAGGATGGGATTTATGAGTGGATAGTAGAATGTTATGATAATTCTTCAAATTATGACTGGGAAATAGGCTTTTTTGAAGTTAAAGTTAATGAAACATCTCAAGTTACAAGTCAGGATTATGACAAAAAAGAAGAGATTGATTTGTTGAAAGAACAAGCTGACCAATTCATTATGACAAATTTTGACTTGGATGAAAAAGAAATACTTGAAGATTTGAAGATATTGAATGATACCAAATATTACAAAAAGAGACTATTGGATATAGAGAACTTTTTGAAAGAGAACTATAAGTATGTTTCTAGTCCTGCATTAAGGGAGAGTAAAACAAAAGAATATCTTGAAGAACTAGAAGAAATAAAGAACAAGATTCCAAAAAGAATTGAGATAATAGGAAGTGAAGAATACATTAAAAATAGTGTTGATGTGGATTTTGAAGATATTATAGAAGAGTATTTCCAGTCAACAAATACTCAAATTAGTAGAGCTTCTGTAAAAAAGCTAGCAAATGTGAATAGAGATTTACAAAATGAACTTTCTGTGTCTGTCAAAGTTAAAAACGTTGAGATTGAATATAACAATGGAACACAAGAGATAACGCTTGTTAAAAAAGAGGTTACATTAAATGACAAATCTTATGGAAATATAATAGAATACATTCCAAAAGATGTTTCAGAAGATTCTGAAGAGATTGTGTTCTTAAATGAAAATAAGATCATAGAAGAGAATTCTTTGTTTGAATTGAAATATGAAGATTTGGAAAAAGAAGAAATAATTTACTTCTTCTTAAGCCAGGTAAAGTTAAATGATATTAAATCTACAGAAACTTTACTTTTTGAAGATGATTTAAATAATTTTGATGCAGGACTAACCGGGTTCTTTGTAATGGAGTTTATAACAGAGGATTTCACTATCTATGCAATACTTGCTTTTGTCCTTTTGATTGTTCTCTTGTTCATAATACCTTTTGTGATTAAAAAATTTAAGATTATTGGATGGAAAAGGGAACCAAATGTGGTAAAGGTTTTCAACCTAATTGAAGAGATAAATAAATTGCTTAAAGAGAAAGAAATTGAGAATGCGAGAGAAAAGTATTACAAAATTAAAGAGATATATCCAGTTTTACCTAAAAAAACAAAGCCTTATTTCTATCAAAGAATAAAAGAGATGTTAATTAGAATAGATAGGAAAGATATATTCAATTTAGTTAAAGAATACCAAGAAGCAAAAAGAAAGTGGAACAAAGAAGATGTTATGAGGTTATACGAAGATATAAAAAAAATATATGAGAGGCTTCCAGAAAAAGATAGAAAAAAGGTGTATGGAATTATTAATGGATACTAAAAGATAATAATTCTTAAAAAAGGAAGTAAGCATGATTATACATGAAAGAATACAAAAAAAAGATAATTTGTTTTTTGGCCATCTTTTTAGTGGGCGTTTTCACAATTTCTTGGGTAAGTGCTCTTCAAAATTATGATCAAAGAGTATACCAAATAGGACCTAATACTTATTCTGAAAGAATATCTTATTCTCAAAATCAATGTGAGAGGGGAGATTATCAATATAGGCCTATTCAAAAACCAAGCACTACTCACTACGAGAAAATTCGTTATACCCACTACGGATATGAGGATACTCGAAAAGGGTTTTTAGGGGATTATGTTAAAGAGTACACTGCTTATGTAACAAATAGGGGAAAAACGGGTAGATATTTTACGGTAGTATTTACTCTTAAAGATAAACACGGATATGAGTTCACCGAATCGGTTACTCAATATTTAAGAACTGGAGAAAGAAAAAGATTTGTGTATAGAGACATTCAGTATGAAGAAAATGAAATTCTTAGATGGAGTTATAAGGTTATACCTCAACAATACTAAACTCGCTTCTAAAAGCCTAAAACAGGGCATTTTTTGGGGTACGTACAATATACATTATACGAAGTTTTAGAGGGTTTTTTGGGAATTTTGGAGGTTTTTTAGAGTTTTTAGTAGAATTAATAAAATTTAGCTGAACTTAGGTTAATTTAGTGATTTAATCTAGATCCTTTAGTAAATGGCGTTTCTCTTACATTGTATCTTTTATGAGATTTTGATTTATCTACAATTAAGGGTTCGGGAATATTTGCACTTAGGTTAGCTTTGTTTTTGAAAGAAAAATTATTGTCTTTTGCTATTTTTTTAGAATATGCTTCAGACATTTTTTCTAAATTACTTAAGGAATCCGTTTTTCCTATATATATTTCTCTATCCATTGGTGGCCCTGAAATTGCAGAGATTTGTTGGGTGTATATAATCGCATATTCTGTTTGCTCCTGATTTGGAATTGCTTTAATAGTTCCAAAATAATCTCCATTTACCTGGAGTTTAAACTGGTTTTCTGTAAATCTTGTTAATCCAAGTGATTTTTTTGACATTTTAGGGGGGTTGTATGATTGGGTTAGTTTATTATATGCTCTCGTAAGAAAAGTCATCTGTTCGGATATTTCTTGAAGTCTTTTCCAAAGAGTTTGCACTTAGGTTAGCTTTGTTATACACCTTATTTTGAAGATTTGATTTTTTAATTTCATTGTTTGGGTCTTGAGCCAATCTTAAAATTGATTCTAAATGATTTATTTCTTCATTTAATCGTTCTATTCTATGTTTTATATAGGGGGTAACTTTAGTTGGTATGTCTTCTGGAGAACCGACAGATAGATTGAAACCATATTTATGGCATGCTGGACACTCTATTACATTATGGGGATCTCCATTATAAATAACAAGATATGCTCCATCTAAGGGACACCTTTTATCAGATAATCTGTCTCCAAAATCTAAAAAAACAAGTTCTTCTTCTCCTTCTAAACCAATAAATAAATATTCTCTCTTTTCTCCGGGATTTCCTATATTAAAAAGCTCTTTGGGCACTTCTTCCATTGGATTTAAAATGCCTCTCCCTTTTTAAGAATTTGTTGTTTAAATGAGCTAATTCTAAAATTAAACTTCCAAAAATTTTAATAAAATAGTGTTTAGGGACTTTTTGCACTTAGGTTAGCTATGTTCTTTAATAGATCTGAAATAATTTATAGAGATGTAAAATGAAAATGGCTAGATTGAACAGTATGAAATACAAGATTGGCTTTTTAATATACTTGAATCAAGAGGAGAGGGTGAGGGGTTTTTGAGAACGTTTTTTGAACTAAATTTCGTGCTAAAAAAGAGGTAATTAGATAATTACTGTTTTTCATTTTTTATTGTAGATAATTTTTGCACTTAGGTTAACTTAGTTTTTATAAAAAATGTGCTGGAGTGTATAAAAATGTGCTGGAAAGGATGTTTAAACAGGTGTTTGTTTGATTTTATCGACGGAAGACTTGGATTATCTTTGCGGTGTTTAAACAGGTGTTTTTGGATATTTTTACGTTTAAACGGCTGTTTGTTCCTGTTTAAGGCTGTTTAAACAGCCTGTTTTGTATTCATTTTTTTTACAAACACCCCTTTTTTTGGGCTAAAAAATGTGCTGGAATCTGATTAAAAATATAAAATGAATGTAATATAAAATTTGTATTGGTTAACTTTTTATATCGATAAAAGCAAAACATTTTTAAACTATATATTATGGTATATATTATGTTTGGCTGGTTTTCTTGGAAAAAAGAAGGTGAGAAAATAAGAGAAGATACAAAGAAGGGTTTTGAGTATGTTAAAAAAGATATTACCTCTTTAACCGGTTGGATAAAACATCTTGATTCTGAAAGAAATCTTCAAAAAAAAGAAATTGATGATCTTAAGGCTTATTTATCGTCGATTAGAGATGATGTTGAGGCAATAAAAAACGTTCTCTCAATAATGAATGAACTAAAACCTAAACAGGTGTTTAAAACAAACAGACAGGTGTTGGATAAACAAACACCTGTTTATGCTGTTCAAACAGGTGTTCAAACAGGTGTTCAAACACCAAATTTAGAGCAATTTTCTATAACAGAAAGGGCAATTTTATGGATTTTATTAAATGCGGATATGAAGCTAGGATATGAAGATCTTTCAACAATTTTGGGTAAAGAGAAAAGCACAATAAGAGGGCAAATAAATGCAATAAAATCAAAAAGTGAGGGGCTGATAGAAGAGAGTATTGAAAAGAATGGTAAGAAAAGGGTGTACATACCTGAAGAAATAAAGGAAAAAATGCTAAAAAAACAGAAAGTGAGGATAAGGGGGGAAAAAGAATCAAAAAAAGAGGAGGAAAAGGGGTAAAAAAGAGCAAAAAATCAGAAAGTGAGAGTTAGTATATTTAAAAAAATTAAAAAAACATTAAAAAATGATAAAAAATACAATTAAAAAAACAGAAAGTGAGAGTTAATTCGAAAATAAAAATGGAAAAAGAAGATGTAAGGGCAAAAGGGAGAGATATTTGGGAGAAATTGGAGAAGGATCAACCCCCTTAAAAAGTAAAAAAATAGAGAGAGAAAGGAGAAAAAGGTAAAAACAAAGAAAAAACATGTCTTGAAGTCCTAAAGTGAAGGATAATTTGTTCTAGTGAGAAGAATTTTTTAGTTATTCCTTTAACCGAATAATTATAATTAAATGGATCTTAATTGTAATATTGTAGGAAGGGTAGCTACTTTTTTTAGGTTGGATGATATTGAAAGGTGGATGGATTTATTATTAATTTTAACTTTCTCGAGGGGAATTCCTTTTCTTATGAGTCTCCCAACATAATCCCGAATGGAACTTTCTGTCAAATTTAGTCTCTCGGAAAGGTTCTTATAATCTGTATAACCCCATTCGTCGGATAACTGATAAATTGTTGAAAAAACGAGAAATTCTTGGTCAGTGAGGCGTTTAAACTTTAGTCTTATCTCTTTTTTTAAATTGTCTAGAGAATCTAAAATTTGGGCTGCATTATTAATTGAATTCTCGGGAAGAGGCGTCTTTTTTTCTTCAGGAGATTTATCTATATTATACGAACTTTTATCTGTCTGTTGGTCTGTCTGTTGGTTTGTCTGTCTGTCTGTTGGAACCCCTTCATTTCCTGTGGAAATATCCATAATTTGGGCTTTTAAGGGGTTTTGGGGGATATTATGTGCTGGATGTGCTGGAAAATTGTTTGTGTCTGTGGGAATATCATCTTTATGTGTCTGATTATCTATGGGGGGCATTTGGGGGTTTGTTTTAAGAGAAATAGATTCTTTTGAAATAAGAGAAGGGGGTTGTTCGGAGATAATCTTTATTTTGTCGTCGACTTTTTTGGAAAGGGATTTTAAAACTTCGCAAATTTCAACAAGGCTCTCTCTGGTTTCTACTAATCCTCTGTTTAAAAGTGAAACCTCTTCTTTTAAAGAGTCCATATCCCTCTTAACCTTTGAAAAAGCCTCTTTTACTTGCTCCATTAAATTTTTATTGAGGCAAACTATAAAAAGATTAAGATTATTAAAAATATACTTGTTGATAGTATTATTGTTTGATTTGTTGGTTTATCAATTTAATAGATTAAACAGATATTAAACTTGCTTTTGTTTATAAAACAAATATGCCTTCTCGCTTAATTTCCATCTGCTTCGTTTTATATACTCCTTGCCTAGAGAGTTTTTGGTTATTTCTATAACAAGATCTTTCTTTTTTAACTCCTTTAGAAGTTTTTTAACAAATTCCTCGTCCCTTGCAATTTCCTTAGCTATATAAAAGGTAAACAGGGGTTTTGGGTTGGTAATATACAAATAAGCTAAAATTTGTTCAGAAATCTTCTCCTTTTTTTCCTTTGAAATATACATCTCTCTCAAAAGAAGATTCTTCTTTTAAATTTAACCTAATTAGATGTATCTACAAAAAGAATTGTAAAAGAAAATAGAAATATAAGAATCATAAATTGACAAATAATTAAATTAAATATAATACTTATTGGATGTAAAAAATATTATTCCTTCCCTTTTTTTGGCTTAAATGAAGGAAGAGGAATATGTGGAGGAAGATTTAATTCTTCTTCAAATTTTAATGCTTTTAAGGATGCCTTTCTAAGAATGAAATTAAATATTGCCAATCTAAACCTCTCCGGAAGCTGTTTAGTCTTCCAACTTTCTAATACTTCCTGAGCATGAGTTTGATCTAAAGAAACCAAGAGATTTCCTTTAAAATTCAAAACAGCAATATCTTTTTCGTAATTTATAATATATTCGAAATTTATTCCTATCAGACTTTCTTGGGATTTAAAAATATCGGAATTAATATTCTTAATATCAGAAAGGTTTATGTTTGTGGATATCTTGACGTCCTTAGTTTTATTAGATATCTTTTCAAGGTTTATTTTTGTAAAATTGAATCCTATTAATTTCATAAAACTTTTATTTGAATTTAATTTTTAAATATTTTGGTATTAAAATAAAATATTCATCTCAAAGTATACAACAAAAAGATAGTTATATGCTTTATAATTTCAAAGATAAATTTAAATTAAATCTTCTTCAGAAACAATCATAAAATCCCCTATAGCTATTATAGAACTATATGGAATTAAGAATTCCCCTGAAGAGGTCTTTTCTAAATTCAAATTTCTTGTATAAGGGGTTGAATCTTTTATAACAATCCCAATTAACTCTCCAGTTCGGGTTTCAAAGGTAATATCCTTAACAAATCCCAACCGTTTACCTTCTTTTGTTACAATCATCTTTCCAACAAGAACATTGAAAGGACTTTTTTCACTTTGCATATGAGAGATAAAAGTAAATAATTTATAAACTTTTCTGTGAATGTATATAGAGGTTTTATTAACAATTTTAAGGGATAATTTAAATTATAACTTGAATAATCTCCTTATAAATATAACTCTCCCTCCCCATGATTTCTTATGGAAATGTTTATATATAAAATAATTTATTTTTTTTATTATTATATATATT
>CAYPLY010000003.1:0-131552 GCA_964412025.1 Candidatus Woesearchaeota archaeon
AAAATTCGCATGTATCATATATTTTATTGATACTGGACTTATTTTTGCCATTTTTGTTTATTTTTTGTTTATTTAATAATCAAAATCTTATGATTCTGATACACTCGAACGAAGTTCGAATGAGAGTCTCCATTCGAATTTGGAAATCTCATATAGAAAAATATCGCTATAATCTAGCACTCCACCAAGGCTACTGCCTACCTATTTCTAGGATTTTAACGAATAATCCTTAAGTTAACCCAAGGCTATCGAATTTGAATGTGATGTGATATCGTGATAATAATTGAATACGATACTTTTCAGAATTATATAATTTAGGCGGTTTAAAAGTTCTTCGGTTTTAGGTTTTAAATAAATCCAAAACATTTATAAGTCCTTTTTATGCATCTTAACCTACAATGCAAGAAAATGCCCCCTCATTCAATGATGAATTCTCTAGAGGAAACTATGCCAGAAGGATGAGAGAAAACTTCAATATATACAATATTACTAATTGGTGGGTCTCCGCATCTGCAAAAACCCCCGATATATTTATCCAACCAAGAACCTATAAAGAGCATATTTGGGAAAATTTTCCCACAATCTCAAGAATAAGCGTACAAATAAACGGGGAAGGAAAACCCAGTTTCGGGGTAAGTGGATATAACAAGTTCATGGTTGATGAAACAAGAAAGAAATTTGAAGAGATGGGATATTCCCACAAAGTGCATATTGATAAAAGAGGAAAGAGAGGAAGATGGTGGTTAACCAAAACTCTGGATGGTTTAGATTCTATTGCAGGAGAATTCAAAAGTATTGAACCACTTTTATACGAAAAATAAAATACTTTCTTATAAGAATTATTTAAATTCTATCCAGCTCTTTGAACTTGAGTATGAGATTACTTTTGAAACAGGAATAAGATTTTCAATATTCTTAGGAGTATATCCAAGATTTATCAAAGTATCCTCAAGTAATCTCCTTGCTTTAATTCCAGATTCTTCTGAGACAAAGGCTATAACTCTTTTACCTCTGCTATCAGTATATACTACCTTATGGACTTTATACTTACTTTCTTCCATAAGTTTTTTCATTAAAGTCCCATTTAAAAATATATCTAAATATCTACCCTAACAGGTTCTCTGTAAAAGAATCATACCCAAATATCACCCTTCTCTTCGAGTCTATTGCACCTGTATCTTTTATAATCAGACTATTATTCTCCATCAAATTCAGATGTCCACTTTCTTCAAGAGACATTTCTAATATACTTAATGCATCTTTACTAGACTCACCAGAAACAACTGCAGTAGATACCTTCCCCAATACATTCTCATATAGAATACCGTAAATTGGATATTCTTTCCTTTCTTCTTTACTACCAATAATCATTGCTCTCCTAAGATAAGGAGAAGGTTCTGGTTTGTTCATGAGGTTATGGATGAATTTATTCTTTAAAAATTAAACTATAATCAAGAATATAGATATTTTAAGTTTAACCGGATTTATATATAACCCTAAGTAAATAAAATTTATAAAACAAGGCAATCATATAGGAGCAATTGATTTAATTGATAATGGATATGCAACGGAAGAACATAATAGATTTTGCAGACAGTAATTTAAATGATTTATCTTAAACAGTTCTTTTATTATTCAAAACAGAATACTCTCTAAATTTTCCCAGCTGATCATATAAACCAAGAAGTTTACTTTTAATCTCATTCTTTTCATTTTCCGATATCTTCATGCTCAAAAGTTTTTCATAAACCTTTATAGCATGATTTCTTTTGTTTTCTCTCTCGTAATTTTCTCCCTCTTTTCTGTAGAATTTCTTTATATCTTCATAAATATCTGCTTTTCTTACTATTGTAACCTCGTCCATAGCCCTTCTCATAACTGAATCCCCCTCGTCAAATCTTCCCCCTTGTATGTATGCTTTTGTCTCCTTAATTAGGCATTCAACTCTTTCCTGCTGGGATAATGCAAGCAATGCAAGATTGTTATATATTTTTGCAACATCATTAAACATTTTTTTAGAGTCATATATTCCTATAAGTTTCATAAATGCAAATTTCTTCTCGTGTAAGGGAGGCTTTTGTGCTATAAATCTGTTAAGATAATCAATCTGTATAAAATCCCCTTTTCCTTTTAACTCCCTCTCAATTTCGCTCTTGGACATACCCTTGGTAAGCATCAATATTTAAATCTAAGAGGGTTTTTAAGGATTATTGATATGCTTATTAAATATATTTAATATACTTTTATACATCCCTAGTTAAAATAATGATTTAACTTTTATACATTGTATTTTTATACTGATTATGAAAAACATATTAAGCAAAATAGGAAAATCTCTTCTAATACCCGCACTTGCATTTTCACTAACCACAAAAGATGCAAACTCTCAAAAATTAGAACTAAAACCAATAGTGAGTGTTGGGATAGGAACAACTAATCAATCTGTATTTAATATATATGAAGGCTGGGAGAATCATTTTAAAGGATTAAACGGAGACGAGCAGTTGATAAATAAAGATATGGAAAAATATTACGATTTTAAGGTTGGGTTTGACCTGGGAATTAAGTTTGACAAGCTCGCCATAGGTTTATCTTCGGATTATTCTGTAGCTAAATCTCTAAAAAGTATACCTCTTGCAGCAATAGAATTGCACGATTGGAATTTTAATTATTCAAGGATAAATGAGTTTTTTCTGAAACAAAAAACCCCATCAATAGGGGCTTACCTCCGATTCCCCTTAGATGATAATGCAGAAATGTGTTTAAGAGGTTCAGCTAGAGAAGCATATATTGATGAAAGAAAAAGAGAGGATATTTACTTTGCAGGAAACTCAAAGTGTGCTCCTACTCCCAGTGATGATACAGATTATTTAACGCAGGAGTTTGAAAGAACAAAAACAAAAACTCTATTAAACAAAATAGGATTGGAGATAATAATTTCAGATGAAAGCGGAAGGACAGGGCTTGAAGGGTTTTATGAGACAGACTGGAAAAATGTTAATATATTTGGATTAAATGCAAATGTCTGGTTTGATCTTTCTAAGAAGAAAAAGGATTAATCCTTATTCATATCACAAACTTCTTAAGAATTCATACACATATTTTACAAATAAATAGATGAATATCATTTTAGAATTAATTAATTTTTATTTAAATTATATAGATTTATTATAGAAATTATTTCCTCTCCCCCGGAGAATAGATTTTTTCATATAACTTTGTAGCACTTCCTTTTCTCATCTTTCTTGGATGAAGCTCTATATATCCGTCCCTGTACATATTATCCATGCCAAGACACATTTTCTTCAATATAGAATAAGATTCATCAATAAGAGATTGATTCCCCGAAGATTGAACTATCTTAAAATATTTTTCAGTCAAGGTTTTGAAATTTTCTTCATCTCCCTTGTTTGCAAGTATCTTAAGCGATTTTCCGAGATTGGCCGAGTTAACCAACATGTCTTCAATTGTGCCTATCTTCTGAAAACTTCCAACAAACTCTCTTGCATGATTTAATTTAGATATTTTTTTCATATTAATTTTCCTATTTTAGAATTGATATTTAGGTTTAGAATAAAGCCTTATTTCTTTTTCACTATTTCAAGGCACATACCAGCAGCTACTGTAGCTCCAGCATCTCTAACTGCAAATCTTCCCATAAATGGATTTTCTTTAGCAGTCTCTAAGCATAAATTTCCTTGAGGTCTTATTCTTACTTTAGCAACATCTCCATTCTTTAAGAAATCAGGATTCTGTTTTATAACCTGTCCAGATTTAGGATCAATCTGTTCTATTAATTCTGTAAATTGACAAGGTACCTGAGCAGTATGTACATGGAATACAGGAGTATATCCTTTAGCCAATACTGTTGGATGATTTATTACTGCAATCTGAGCAACAAACTCTTCAACTATTGGTATAGGAGCACTTGCTTCACAAATAACATCTCCTCTAGCCATATCTTTCTTTCCTACCCCTCTAAGATTAACACCTACATTCATACCAGCAGGAGCATCAGGTAAAGATTCATGGTGGGCTTCGATAGTCTTTACTTCACCAGGGATTCCTGTTCCGGTTCTTCCTGGAAGAACAATTATCTTTTGTCCGACTTTCATTATACCTGTTTCAACTTTTCCAACAGGAACAGTTCCTATTCCAGTTATTTCATAAACATCCTGTATAGGCATTCTCATTGGTAAATTAGTAGGTAATTCTGGAGCAGGGAACAAATCGATCTGTTCAAGTATAGTATTTCCTTTATACCAAGGCATTTTATCAGATTTCTTTATAATATTATCTCCCTGTAATCCACTAACAGCCAAGAAAGGAGTGTTGTCTGGATTTATTCCAACCTGTTTCAATAATTTAGAAACATCTTCTTTAACCTGATTGAATCTATCTTCTTTGTATTCAACAGCATCCATCTTGTTAACTGCAATACACAAGTTCTTTACACCCATTGTTCTTAAAAGCCATAAATGCTCTGTTGTCTGAGGCTGAACTCCAGCAGGAGCAGCGATAACCAAGAAAGCAGCATCTGCCTGTGAAGCACCAGTAATCATGTTCTTAACAAAGTCTCTGTGTCCAGGTGCATCAATGATTGTGATTTCATATTTTTGAGTAATTAATTTCTTGTAAGATAAATCGATTGTAACTCCTCTTTCTCTCTCTTCCTTAATATTATCCATAACATAAGCAAACTCAAATCCAGCCTTTCCGTATTTCTGAGCCTCAGCTTTTAATTTAGCCATTTCCTGCTCTGACACTGCTCCACCATCAAACATTATTCTACCTACGCATGTTGACTTACCAGCATCAACGTGTCCCACGAACACTACATTCATTGTTGGTTTTTCCTTTGCCATTTTTGTTTCCTTAATTTAAATGGATTTGACGAAACCTTGGTTTCAGTCTTGCCATAAATTATCTAATAAAAAAGTTAGTTTATAAACTTTTTGATTTTATTTTTTATATATTTTTAATATAACTTTTACCCAGGAGTTATTTATATATTTCTCCGTCGTAGATAATATTTTTTAAATAATTTTTATCCACTCCTGATAAAAATGTCATGAAATCATTTCTTCGTTTAGAAGAAGGAGAACAGTTTTTGCATGCATTATCTGGAAGAACATCAAGCAATTTTTTTCTCTCATCGCCCAACCATAATTCTCTAAATGAATTTTCAAGCAAACTTCCAATTGATTTTATACCAGAATATGTTCTATGCCCACACGCATACAATTCGCAATCCGGACCAACACATGCCCAGAAATTTTGATTGAAACACTTTATACCCTTAGAATTAAATCCACAATCTTCACCTGATATCTCTTTATTTGAATACACCGAGGGAACTTTGAAATTTATATCTTGATATTCTTTTGCATAATTTATATTTTCAATTATCTCTTCAGAGTTATTTTTTATTGTTTTCTCGTCTGTAAAATCTACTCTAAATATAATTTCATTTGCTCCAGCATTTTTTACTTTCCTTGCTGCATTTACAACATCTCTGCGGTTAATCTCTCCAATAACATAGCTTACCCTTATATCTAAACCCGTTTTTTCTTTATCTCTTATACTTGAAATTTTCTCTAAACTATTTATTATATTGTCAAAACCGTTCCTCCCCTTAAGATTATAAAACACTTCTTCAGAACCTGCATCCAAACTTAGATTTATTCTCTTTATCCACGGAATATATTCATAATATCTTCTCCCATCACAATTCACCCTCTTATCAAGATTCAAACCATTAGTGAATATAACAACTTTCTTCCCTCTTTCCCTGAACATATCTATAGCATAAGGAGTATAAGGATTAACCAAAGGTTCTCCTGTAGTCCCACAAAATTTGACAATTTCAATCTCAAAACCATTTTCTTTAAACTCATCTATCCTATCGCCAAGGATATCAAATTCATTTTTTCCCATCTTATTAAAAATGCGTGGATAATCTTTACCAAAGCAATGTTTACACCTTAGATTACACAAAGAACTTGGTTGAATCTCAACTTCAAAAGGAGGAACAATTTTCCCTTCGAGGATTGCAACAACCCTATCCTTGTCCGAATCACTTTGTAATAGAAATCTCTCATAGTTTAAAGGAGGCTCTCCCTTTTCAAGGAAACTTTTAAATTTTTCTTTCTCCTCGGAAAATTTTTCTTTCATTGAGGATAAAAATAAATCAAAAATATATCTCTTGTCAATATCTTTCTCAAATTCATTATTCATATATATACCGTTCAGAAAATATATAGATTATATTTATTTTAATTAAATAAATATTCAAATAGTTGAAGGTATAACTATATTTATTGCGGCAATACCTTCTTTAGCTTATAGGTCCTAGGCAAGGCTTTTTCTTTGAAGACCATCAATGAAGAAAACTTTGTTGCATCCAAAAAAGATTATATCTATTAGATCTCTCTTTCCAAATATCTTCATAGAACAATCTTTTCCAGAAAGCTCACAATCTCCACTTCCGTTCAGCTTGTCGATTCCTCTTCTGTATTCTCTCAAATCAAACTCCCCATACAAGCAATCGTCTTCTCCAGAATCGAACCTTTCAACATAGTTGAAAAGCACTTTATCTCTATCCACTCTGAAATAATCAGTTTCCATATTCTTCCTAAAGAATTTAATTATAAATCAATTATCCATTGTGTATATATATGGATATATTTACACTAGTGAGAATATTCTAAAAAGCTTTAAATATATGTTTTCTTTAGTAAATATATGAAACGTAGAGTAATAAAACAGGGACATAATACCTTAACAGTAACTCTTCCCTCTAAATGGGTTAAAGATCTTAATATAAATGCTGGAGATGAAATAGAGTTAATTGAAAAAAACAAAAGCATTCTTCTAACCTCAGAAAAACATAATGGGGAAACAAAGAGAACGGAACTGGACGTCTCAGATATGGACATCCCAACAATATGGAAACATTTTATGTCTATTTACAGAGAAGGATATGACGAGATAAAAGTAAAATTCGACCCCCAGTCAGAACTAGATAGCCCTTACAAATTTATAACACAACACAGACTAGATAATAAATACAAAAAGATTTTAGGCAAAAGAACTATGACTAGTGCACTTCAGGGATTTGCAAATAGATTTATTGGTTTTGAAATAGTTGAACATGGAAAGGGTTTCATAATAATAAAAGACATGGGTGCCCCAACATCAAAAGAATTTGATAATTCCCTAAGAAGAGTTTTTTTGCTTTTCCAACAGATGGCCGAAGAAACACTTGAGGCTATTGAAAAAGGAGACTCATCAAGTCTTGTAGGAATCCATGACATTGATATAAATCTTGACAAATTCCATGATTATTGTATAAGGGTATTAAACAAAATAGGTTGTAATAACGGGAAAAAAATTCATCTTTTATTCTCAACACTTTATCTTCTTGAGATGGCAGGAGACGAATTCAAGAATATAGCAACCCACCTTGTTAATGATCTTAAAGATTCAAAGTTCGAGAATATAAAAGAGATGGTTGAGTTCATAAAAGAGCAAATAGAAAACTATTATAATTTATTCTATAAATATGACGAAGACAAGGTAAAAAAGATTTCAGAATTGGATCAAAAAATATACTTAAACGTTCCTATAATGTATAAAAAAGCAAATGAAGATGAGAAAGAGGTATTTCATCATCTCAGAATGATTGGAAAATACATTAATTCTTTAATGGAACTAAGGATAGAAATGGAATATTAACAGGTTCAAAAACATCTTTTCAGAATTTTTTCATATCTTGGATTTGGACGGTTTCCATCTACAGCTATTAACAACTTATAACTATGCCCTCTAAAATTAACTTTAGCAAGATAAGCATTACTCTCTTTATTATATATCAAGCTATTGTTAAAGTTTTTTGAGCATATTCCATTCATACTTTCAGTATGCGCTTCTCTTACAAAATCCAACCCTCTTATTTTTTTTATGAGCTCAGATGATTCAATTGGGAAATTATTGTTTGCCATATTTACTTTCACAATATATTTTATTTAAAAAAATTGTTGTTTTAATTCAACTACTTCAATAAATCATGATACATAACGCTTTTTTCAAGGGCCTTGTCCTTTATACCTCTTAGGTTATCTTCCTGCATATTCTCAACTCTCTCAATCTTATCCTTTGAATTAAACTTGAATGGATTCCAGTTTCCTGTTGTAACCCCCTTACCAAGATATGCAGGGAGAAGGGCAACTTTTATTAGGAATCCAGCAGTGTAGATTCCAGAACCAATAACTCCCAAAGGGCTTCTTTCTCCTTTATGCTTCCTAAATACCTGGTCATAAACCCCATATCCAGGGATAACATATAAGGCATAATTACCTGCTTTTTTCCAATCCATCTAATATAGCTAATATAAAAATTATTTATAAATTTAATTATAATCCACTAAATTATCCAAATTGAGGAAGACTATAAAAAATATCTTCACACCTTTTTGCAACATATTCGGGGGTTAAATCTCTTCTTATCCCATTTATTTTATTTATTCTATCAATATGATTCTTTTTTATCCCAAAAGTTTGAGACAAATGTTCCAGACTAACCCCCAATTTGTGATTATTAAAATCTTTTACAACAATTCTTCCGTCATAATTATATTTCAAATTGCCAGTAATAATTGTGTGTTTATTGAATGCTTCTGAATAATAAAGAATAGAATTATCTTTTTCTACTCCCTGCTCCTGGTATTTTATTGAGATTACTCTAGGATCAAATTCATCTTTTTGAAATGTAAGATTGACATTTGATTTCCCAGAATCATCTCTTACCCGATAAAGAAATTTATCCCTTCTGCTTCCAGTAGTAATTATTTTCAGTTTTGGCAATTTAAGTTGTTTATTTTCCATCATTTTTCAAAGAAATAAATGATTTAAAAAATTAACTTTTATGAGTCTACTAACTTCAAACTAACTTAGCTTGATTTGGATTAAATATTACATAAATATCTGTAACAAAATTATCATGAACATTTTTGATTATTACCCCATCATGGCATTTTTCAAGAGCACTATCTACAAGTTCTTTAAAACTTTTATTATCTCTTGAATACCCTTTTTTTGTATCTTCAATAAGGGGGTTTTTAATAGTCAAAATAAACTGTTTTTGGTATTTCCTCTTACCATAAACAGTATTAGAAGGAGCCTTATCTTTAGAAAAAAATATTGCATTAGGATTACCTTTTTTCTCTTTCGCAAAAAATCCTTCTTTAAAATCAGATTTAAATTCGCTTATATCCTCATCACTTCCATGCCAAGCAAGATATTCATTTTTGGATAATTCCATATATCAATTAGAATTAAAGAACTTTTAATATTAACTAATAAATATTATTCTTTATTTTTTTAATGGAATTGCTTTTTCCAATAATCTTAATAATTTTTGTTCTGAAAAAACATATTTCCCTTTTTTAATGTCAAATCTTCTATCTTCTAAATAATCATATACTATTCTTGCGTCATCTAATGCTCCCCGAAAATACTCATCTTCAAATGTAAAGAATCCCCTAACATGACTTGTAAAATTATCTGTCTTAGTTTCTTGTAATTTAATAAAGGGTCTTAAATCTATTTTTGCAGTATATAAAATTGAATTAAATCTATAATGCATTAATTTATGTTCATCAGGTTCAACTTCATCTGGGTTATTTGCTCTCCAATATTGTCTAAACATTTTTCTTCCAAGAACCCTAAAGGGAACATCCCTTTTTTCATCAAACTCATTTAAACTTTCTTCTAAAACATTTTCTGTTTTAACTTGTTCAAGCCAGAACTTTTTATTTACAACAACCCCAAAACAATCATATAATTGGCTAAAATTAGAATCTGCATAAATAATATCTCCGGGTTGGAAGCCTGTTTTCATTTCTTCTAACATAAAAAGTAAATTTATTTTCAATTTAAAAGAATTGTTGTGATTTACTGATTCTCAGCTAATCCCTTACGTTCTCTAATTTTCTTTATAACATCTGCCTGTAAAGCAGAAGGTATTTTCTCGAATTGCTGGTCAACCAAAGAAGAAGTTCCTCTTCCTTCTGTAGCTGAACGTAAATCACTTGACCATCCAATCATCTCAGCTACTGGAATTTTTGCTTTCAACTGAGCCTGTCCAGCTTCCTGAGTCATATCTAAAAGCTGTCCTCTTTTGCCTCCAACGAGCTTTGTAGCGGCACCCATAAAACTTTCTGGGACTTCTATTAAATGAATCTGTAAAGGTTCAAGAAGTGTAGGATTTGCCCCTCTCATAGCCTCTGTTATCGCTTCTCTTACTGCAGGATAAACCTGTGCAGGACCTCTATGGATAGCATCTTCATGAAGTTTAATATCTTCTAATGTAACTTTCATTCTCATACAAGGTTCTCTTGCTAAAGGCCCCTGATCCATAACCATCTCAAATGCATCTAATATCATTTCAATAACCTCTCCAATATGAACTTCTCCTCTCGTCTCATCAAAAAACATACTTCCCTTGTAAATATCTTTAACATTTCTTATCTCATCACTTCCCCATCCAATCTTTGAGAGTGTGCTTACAACAGCATCATTCTTCTTCTTCATTCTTCCTTCAGGAAGTTCTCCCTTATCTATCAAATCTGACAACTGATCATCTAAAGGCTCAACTCTTATGAAGAAACTATTATGTTTGTTTGGGCTTCTTCCTTCAAATGCCTGCCCTGAACTTTTACCAACTGATTCTCTGTATACCACAATTGGATTCGAAGTTTTAACCTCGAGTCCTTTTTCAGTCTTAATTCTATTTTCAATAATTTCAAGGTGTAATTCTCCCATCCCTGAAATCAAACTTTCACCCGTTTCTTCATTAATTGTAACTTTAATTGAAGGATCTTCTTTTGAGACTTTTCTTAAAATTTCAATTAATTTAGGCAAATCGGCAGTCTTTATGACTTCAATTGACTTTGTAATTACAGGCTGGAAAATGTGTTTTATCTCTTCAAACGCAGTTTGTTCTTTTGTTGTAATTGTTTCACCAACATCAAGATTCAATCCACTTACAGCAAGAACATTTCCTGCAGGTACACTCTCTAACTGTTCTGGCTTTATACCATTATAAACCAAAACCTGTTGAATTTTTCCTGATTGTTTTGCATTATTAGCATAAATATCCATTCCACTCTTAAGTGTACCAGAATACAATCTACCCGCAGAAATTTCTTTTCCTGAACGAGGATCAATAACAATTCTTGTAATAACAAATCCAAGCTCTCCATTTCTATCGCATTTAAGCAAATCCTTTCCGAAATCGCTTTCCAAATCTCCTCTCCATATTTTTGGAATTCTGTAAGATTGAGCTTCTATAGGATTTGGTAAGTGCTTAATTGCCATATCCAAGATAACTTCATATAATGGAGCATTTTCCCACACCCATTTATCTCTTGCTTCTGGAGAAAGACTTCCATCATATAGTTTGTAAATATCCTTGAAGCTTATTTTTTTCTTCATCATAAAAGGAATTGACAATGCCCAGTTCTCTCTAGCAGAACCGAATGCAACACTTCCATCACTAACATTAACCTTAAACTTCGGAGCAAATTCTTTTTCAGCAATCTGATCAATTAAATGATTAAATTTTTCAATAATTTTCTTGAATCTTTCCTGCATTTGTTCAGGAGTTACCTGTAATTCATTGATTAATCTATCCACCTTATTGATAAACAAAACAGGTTTAACTCTTTCCTTAAGAGCCTGTCTTATAACAGTCTCTGTTTGGGGCATTATACCTTCAACTGCACAAACTAAAACAAATGTACCATCTATAGCTCTCATAGCTCTTGTAACATTCCCTCCAAAGTCAACGTGTCCGGGAGTATCAATTAAATTAACCAAATACTCTTCACCCTGATAATTATGAACCATAGAAACATTTGCAGCATCAACAGTCATCAATCTTTCCTGCTCATCAGAATGTTGCCAGGTTGCCATACCATCTTCCAAATCTCCTGCATTCTTTGCAGCCATCATACCTGCTGCAGCTAATAGATTATCTGTAAAAGCAGTTTTACCATGGTGAATGTGTGCACTTGTAGCTACATTCCTTATATTTTTCTGATTGGATACTAGTCTTTTTATCTTATCCAAACTGTTTTCCTTTTCTGCCATCCATTAAAGTTGAAAAAATAGTTTTTAAATCTTTTTAATATATTTATAATTAAATAATTAATTTAATATGATTTTTTTCCAAAAGAGCTTCCAATTCTTTCTCTCCAGAGCCTGATTTAAATGTTTTCTCAAAATAATTTTTTAAATCAATATCAGGACTTTTATCCTGAGCAACAATTGTAACTTTATAATACCCTTCTCTTGAAGAATAAGATAAAATAGGATAAATATTTCTAGAATAAAATCTATCTTTATTCATTAAAAATTCTTTAAATTCTTTATCTACTCTTTGTATGTCAGGAAGCAGAAAATTACAATCATCTCTTTTTTCTTTATCAATCATGTTTATAAACACATAAAACCTGCTTTTTAAGAATTATTGTGCTAAAATATTTTTTAAGTCTCTACCATTGTAGGTTCTTTTCTAAAGAACCCCATTAACGTGCAGAATCACCCCTGAGCCTCAGATTCTTTTTTCTTTATGTAAACTTATAAAATAATGTTTATATCCGGAGAATTTATTCGAGGACCTATGAAAAAAGAATTAACGTGCAGAATCAGCCTGAGCCTCAGATTCTTTTTTCTTTCTTATAGCCAAGCTTTCACCATTCCTATCAGCAGCCATTATTATTTCTTCTGCCAATGTTTGAGAAATACTTTTTTTCTTGTTAAAAGCTTTATCAGATGCCCCATGAACAAGATGTTTTAATGCAAGATTAACTCTTCTTACTGGTGCAACATCAACTGCCTGAGGATATCTAGCACCGCCATATTCAATAACTGTTGTTTCATCTCTTGGAGCAGCGTTTTCAACAGCCATAACTAAAACCTCAACAGGATTCTTTCCGGTTTTCTTTTCAACAATTTCTAAAACATCGAGAATTATCTGCATATTCTTTGTATATTTCCCTGTTGCATTTCCTTTTTCGAGTTTATGTTTTTTACCTCTGTGTCCAGCAACAGAAAGTTTATTTGCAAGTCTCTCAACAATATTTATCTTTGTCTGACTGAATTTACCAACGCTTCTTCCACTTTCCTTAAGAACAAGTTTAGGTTTCAAATTTATAGCAGATCTTAATCCTGCATCCTGTACTTTAATTCCTGATATATCGTACTTGTCAAATATTTTAAAATTTTGTTCAGCCATTTTACTTCTTTACTATCTTCTCCAGATCTTCTTTAATTTGATTGAAACTAGGATGCTCATTTATCATCGATACCATACACTCATCATTTCTACTACACATCTGTAATATCACTCCCTTGATATCTCCATTATGCCTCCTGCTGGTACGATATATTCTTCCCTCTCCTCCGAATGATGTAACACCATGTAAATCTTTATGCCCGTCAAGATAATTTCTAACTTCAACGTAATATCTACTATCAAACTTTATTTGTTCATTCATTTTGTTCAATAACCTCTAACAATTTAGCTAATGAATTTTTATCGCACATGCACATAACCTCTACTTTATCCCCAAATGATTGTATTTTTATTTTTCCTTTTTCTTTTAAATCAAATACTCCTGCAGAGGCAAGACCATAATTTGTCTGTAAGTAATTCATCAGAGGATTAATTTCAAACTTATTAACTAAAATATTTTTTTGAACATATTCTTCCATCTTATCTTCTACCCTTCTGTATCTTCCCAAGCCATAGTCTGTCCAATGGCTGATCATTTACTTTAATAATTTTATACCTAACTCCTGGAATATCTCCCTTACTTCTTCCCTGTTTACCACCTATTCTTTCAATCATCACTTCATCGTGTTCATCAATAAATTTCTGAGCAAGATTTCCCGGTATAAATGCTGTAACAGTTCTTCCATTCTTTGTAAGCTGAACCTTGCAACACTTTCTCATTGCTGAGTTTGGCTGTTTAGCTTCCTTTTGAACTTTAGCGAGAACAATTCCTTTAGCCTGGTTTGCCCCTCCAAGAGGATCTGATTTAGCATAAAGATCCAGAGTTCTAACTTTGAACTGTCTATCCTTCCACTGGAATTTCTTCCTATCTTTCATCTTTTTAAAAGCACTTTTTAGTCCCATGTTTGATTATCTATTATTATAAAATTAGTTTAAAAAGGTTTCTAGAAACTCTCATTGAGATTTTTCAAAATTATCTTTAGCTTTTAGGTAATGTACCATCAAGATATTGAAGTGGAATTTTTTTCCTTCTTCACCATTAACATTTGGTAGATATAATAATGCTGTATCACTTAGGTAAAACCTTTCGTAAGCGTTTGGGTTAATTTCAAGAGGATCTTTAGATAATTTAATTGAATCAAATTCATTTAGATAATATTTATTTATAACTTCAACAAGACATCTTGCAAACTTTTTTACCTCTTCCTTCGAACCTTTTGCATTAATCCTGTAGTGTTTTTCATCAATATTGTATTCCATTTTGTAAAAATAAATAATCCGGTTTAAACAATTCTAAAATCTTTCTTGAAGAAATCCTTTGTTATCTTCTGCATTTCAATCAGTCTTCTTTTTTCCCTTCCAATAAGAGCAGCTTTACTTTGAGATCCGGCATTTAAAACTATCTCATTTGGAAGTATTTCCAAATCCTTGAATGTAACCGGACTAACTACAAGTTCTATAAATCTTTTTATATCCTGAGACTCTTTAGGTATTGCAATAACTTTAACTCTTTTTTTAATTATCTCGCTTATTCTTCTAAGGTTTCTTGAATCTGGACCTATTGCTCTTGAGACAAATTCCCTAGGAACACAAAAGATTATTGTGTTATTATACTCAAAACAATAGTGTGTTCTTATCCCTGTAACTTTTTCAAATAAATTAAGATATCTCAAGTCCTGCATGTCTAGTGTATTTACCATTTTTATTACAAAAGAAGTTGTTTTATAAATCTATCGTCGTTATTTTTATTTATTTACCTTCTCAACAACTTTAGAATTAGCTGTCTTTTTATCGGATTCTTTTTTAGTTAAAGGTCCAATAACCTTAACAAGTAATCCAGGCAATCCTGTTCCAACTGGAACCGGTTGATTCAATATTATGTTTTCTATAACACTCAATAGTTTATCCTTTCCTCCCTTTACAGTTGCCTTAACAAACTGAGGAACTGGTGTTTCAAACGTAGCCCTTGCAAGTATTGAAGATTTTTGTGCAATTATTCCCATTCTTGTAACTCCCTTTATCTCTCCGGAATTTGTCATAGCATCAGATATAAGCTTTAAATGCCTTACATCAATATCCAATCCCTGAGTCTTAAGGACTTCTTTAACCTCATTCATTAATAATTCTCTGGCAACTTCAATCCCAAATATTTCAGCAACCTCATAGAAATCATTGGATATTGTCTTATCCTTATTAACTTCCTTTAATGTAATAATATCCTTTAAATTTGTACCAAGAGTTGTTATAACAAAATTATTGTCTCTTTTAACAACAAGAATCTGTTCTATACCTTTTGTTCCGGATATTATTGTTTCTTTAAGTTTTTCTTTAAGCTTGTATAAGTCCTTAAATCCTAGATTATCTTCTGCCTTTAAAGTTATTGAATCCTGTTTTTCTTTAACCTTAAATCCCAATTCATTTAATCTTTCAACTATTTTCTTGACAGAAGAATGAGTTTGTTTCAGTCCTTCTTTATCTATCTTTATCTCAATCTTTTTCTCACTAAAATCAAGAGTTATTTCAGATGCTATTTCCTTAAGCTTAACTTCTTTAATTTTCTCAGCAACAAATCTTGCTCCCTCTTCAGTATTATGTTCCTTATTCAGATAAATTTCCATCTTAGGAGAAGAAGGTTTCTTTCTAGCATCAAAGATTTCAATTAATCTAGGTAAACCGGTTGTAACCTGCATTTCAGCTACCCCTGCCATATGGAATGTTCTTAATACCATCTGAGTTGAGGCTTCACCAAATGATTGAGCAGTAACAATTCCTATAGCCTCTCCAGAATCCAATTTTTCCTTCAGATGTGCTTTAGTAACATCTATCCCATCATCCCCATACTTAAATTCAATTATATTATTATTACTATCTCTTACAGTCTCATCATATTCGACTCTTAGGTCCTGAAGGGCATTAGCAAGTCTTCTGTAAAGATAACCTGATTTAGGCGTTCTCAAACCTGTATCCATAAGTGAGTCTCTTCCTGTTATTGCCTGAAAGAAAAATTCATCTGGTCTTAATCCCTTTATGAAAGGACTTTTAATAAATCCTCTTGCCTTAGGAGATAAATCTCCTTTCTTAAAGAAAGATAATGTTCTTTCATTATATCCAAAGTCAACTCTTTTATTTCCAAGAGCCTGTTGACCTACACAAGATGCCATCTGGGTAATATTAAGAATATTTCCTCCTCCACCAGATTTAATCATACTGCTAACGGGATTTGATTTAGGAAATTCTCTCTTCACCAGCTCTCCAATTTTTGTTCTTACTTCATTTAAGGTTTGAAGTATTCTTATCTCCCTTGATTCCTCTTTTGTTTTTCCAGGAATCAATTCCAGAGTATTGTTGTTATAAGATTCTATTATCTCCTGAGATCTCTTCTGAGCTTTCTCAATAATCTCATCACATTGTTTGAGTATATCGTCGCTTAAATCCAAATCATTTACAGATATTGTTATCCCTCTTCCACTAAGATAGTTTTTACCAAGGTTGAATGCTTTTTTTATTATCTTAAATGATTCCTCTCTTCCAACGACCTTATCAAGAACCTTAACCAATTCACCATCTTCACTTCCAAAAGCCGTCTTATCAATAACTCCTTTAACAACTTCTCCATCCTTTATTGTAACAGAATCGTTAGAGAAACTAAAATTAGGAAGTATCTTTGAGAATATTTCAGTACCAGGAATATTCTTCTTTGTAAAGTGTGCATCAATTTCTGAATTAAACAATAACTGATTTGCGTATTCTGGTGAGAACTCTTCCATTCCTAGAAGATAATTTCCGGTTATTGCATCACTTATACATCCAATAAGACTTGTATTATTTTTTGGAGAGATTAAATTTCTTTTAACATCAAGAAGTATTTTTGCTTCAGCCCTAGCTTCTTCATTCTGTGGAGAGTGTATATTCATCTCATCTCCATCAAAATCAGCATTATACGGAGCAGCTGCGGCAGGGTGTAATCTAAATGTTCTTCCAGGAAGAACTCTTACGAAATGAGCCATAAGACTTCCTCTGTGAAGACTTGGATGTCTGTTAAACAAAACTATATCTCCATCCTGAAGATGTCTTTCAACCTGATACCCTACAGAAAGTTCATTGATTATTTCTTCTTTTAAATCAGCAGAAATCTTTTTTCTCTTCCCATCTGGTCTTATAACATAATTTGCACCAGGATACTCTTCTCCCCTCTGAATAAGTTTTTTTAACTTTTCAATATTCAAATCGTTAACAGTTTCTGCAACAGTAACAACTCTCGCAATCTCAAAAGGAATTCCAACTTCATTTATATCTATTGAAGAATCAGGAGAAATAACTGTTCTACCTGAATAATTAACTCTCTTACCAGCAATATTTTTTCTTATTCTTCCCTCTTTACCTTTTATTCTCTCTGTAATTGTCTTCAAGGGCTGTCCACTTCTATGTCTTGCAGGAGGTATTCTCGTAACAGTATTATCAAAAAAAGTTGTAACATGAAATTGTAATAAATCCCACAAATCTTCTATAATTACTTCAGGAGCACCTGCATTAAGATTTTCCCATAATCTCTGGTTAGCTCTTATTATATCTGAGAGTTTGTGAGTTAAATCATCCTCGCTTCTCTCTCCTGTTTCAAGAATAATTGAAGGTCTTACTGTAACAGGAGGTACCAAAAGAGAAGTTAAAACCGCCCACTCTGGTCTACATGCATCTGGATTGACTCCGACTTTCTTAAGTTCTTCATCAGGTATCTTTACAAGAAGCTCTCTTATTTCTGTAGGAAATATTCTTGTCTTTCCTCTGTAAAAAGTAGTTGGCTTATCAAGTCTTATCCTTTCCTGAGCGGCCTGACAATGAGGACATCTCTTCGCATCCTTGGCCTTCTTAGCTCTCTGACTCGGAGTATATTTTTCCAGATCTTTTTCACTTAACATTAATTTACCACATTCATGACAGAAACATCTTAAACTCATCTCAATCAAAGGAACATACTTTAAGTGTATTAAAGACCTAGCAAGATCAATACTTCCTGGATGGCCCAAACACTCTTTTATTCTTCCACCACAAGTTCTACATCTTACTCCGGGATCTACTGCTCCCAATCTCAGATCCATTAACCCTCCATCAACAGGATACCCGTCTATATCATACAATTCAGGTGTAACTATCTTAGCACATGAAATCTTTTTTATCTGTTCAGGACCAAACAGACCAAATTTCATTTCTCCTATTTTCTTTCTTATTATTTTTGGCATTTTATTCGTATTTATTTTTTAATTCAAATGTTGTATTTATATGAAGACCTTGTAGTTCACCAAGCAGTAACTTGAATGCATATGATACCTCGACTAATTCTATATCCTCACTATTACACATTGGACAGGAAGTTTTTCCTCTTACGCTGTCTTCAATTGCAATTGTTCCACATTTAGTACAGATTGGTAAAACAACTTTATCTGAATCATATCTTTCCTTTAGTAATAATGAAGCTCCATGAGCAACTAATGCCTGCTGTTCCATCTCCCCTAATCTCAACGCTCCTCCTCTTGCTCTACCTTCAATAGGTTGTCTTGTAAGAAGTGCAACCTTACCAGATGCTCTTCCATGCATTTTGTTTCCAACCATATATTTCAACTTTAAGTAATATAAATCTCCAACAAAAATCCTGGAGGTTATTCTTTTACCTGTAATTCCGTTGTACATAGTTTCTTTACCATCGAATCTGAATCCCATATTTTCCAACTGCTCTTCCAAATCTTTCTTACTTGTTCCTGAAAATGAAGTACCGTCTACCACCTCTCCTCTTAAAGAACCAACCTTACCTGCCAGCAATTCCAATAGATATCCAACAGTCATTCTCGAAGGTAAACCGTGGGGATTGAATATTATATCTGGTCTCATTCCTCTTGAGGTAAATGGAACATCTTCTTCTGGGACAATCATACCAATAACTCCTTTTTGTCCATGAGCTGTTGCAAACTTATCTCCCAACTCGGGTATTCTCTGATCTCTTGTCTTAACCTGGACAATCTTATTTCCTTCATTATCTTCAGTTATGAAGACTGATTCAATTACTCCCTTTTCCTCCTGTCTCATTGCAACACTTGACTCTTTCTTTGTTCTTATTGAAATCTCTCTTGCTTCAGAAAGGAACTTTGGAGGAGACATCTTTCCAATCATAACTTCTCCTTCCGCAACCTCTACTTCAGGAGATATTATACCATCATCCTCTAAATGTTTGTAACTGGCTTCCATTCTATAACCTGAAGCATCCTTCTCAGGCATAGCAATCTCATCTTTTAATCCTCCAGCATAATTCATCTCAATTGCAGAATATGGTCTAAAATAAAAACTTCTTCCAAGTCCTCTATCAAGACTTCCTTTATTTAATATTAAAGCGTCTTCCATATTATATCCTTCATAACTCATTATTGCAACAACAAGATTTTGTCCTGCTGGATAAGTATCCAAGGTATCATAAACAAAACTTCTTACGATTGGTTTTTGAGGGTACTGAAGTATACTAACATCAGTATCAAGTCTGCACAAATAATTTGCAGAATACAATCCTAATGCCTGTTTTTGTGTTTTTGAACCACGATTTAATCTTGAACTCTGATCATGATTTCCATAAGGAACTAAACTAGTAACAGTACCGAATAATGCAACAGGGTCAATCTCAAGATGAGTGTGTTCTCCAGTAATTTCCTGTTCGCTTAATGCAACAAGAGCATTCTCTTCTTCAGCAGCATCTATATATTCAATTATACCTTTTTCAACCAAATCTTTCCAGGTTAATTCTCCCTGCTCTATCTGAATTAAATGTTCGCTCTTAAGTCTAGACACTCCATTATCAATTATTATCAAAGGTCTTAATACTCTTCCAGATTCGGTAGAAATATAAATTGTTTTTATTCCTTCATCTTCTCTAAAGCTCATTTGGACAGGAAGTTGATTTTCCCTTCTTTTTTCCTTTATCTTTTTCACAAAACCCTTACCATCGTTTACCATTCCTATAAACATTCCATTAAAAAATACATCATATACTCCAACCCCTTCCTTATCTAATTCAAGAGATTCCAATTCTTTCATAAACTTATTTTCATCAAGCTCAACACGTGTTGAAACTCTGCTAAGAATTGCAAGATTTTTTCTAAGTCCAATTTCTGTTCCTTCTGGAGTCTCAATAGGACAGAATCTCCCATAATGAGTAGGATGAAGGGTTCTCGCCATGAAATTTTCCTGATCTCCAGGAAGCATACTTGAAACTCTCTGTAACTGAGAGATTGTAGCAAGATAGTTTGTCTTATCGATATTTTGAGTAATACCGCTTCTCTCCCCAGTCCAAGAACCTGTTGCAATTGCAGATTCTATTCTATGTGAGAATAAAGTTGATTTAGCCAAGACTTTTATTGAGAAAAATTTCTTTCTTTTTGAAGATTTTTGAAGAGAATATTGAATATCTCTAACCAAAATACCCAAATTAACTCTGAAAAGAGTTGCAAGCAAATCTCCTGAAAGTCTAACTCTCTTATTAGCATAATGGTCTTTATCTGTTCTTAACTTAGGATTTTCTTTAGCAATAAGGAACTGTTTTATGAATTTACATAATGTAACTGCCTTTTTCATTCTATCTTCTTTTTTCTGGCCAATATGCGGAAATAAATATGAATCAATTCTTTGCTTAACTCTGTCAAGAATTTCTTTTTTTGTACCCTGAAGATTCGTTTTTTCAGCAATAAACATCATTGCATCTTCCTTATCTGCCATACTCATAAACTCATAAAGATTAACAATAACACTGTCAGTTTCTTTACCAATATATTTTGATATTTCTGATTCTTTTGTTAAACCAAGTGCTTTTAGAAGAACAACTGCAGGTATATCCTTGAACCTGCTAAACGAAACATTAATCATACCCTCTTTATTTTCAGTTACAGTTACAGGTATTCTATATGTTCCTTTTAAAGAGAACAACTTTAATGTTAAATCTCCTTTTTTATTGTTTTCGATGAAGGGTTGATTTTCAGCCAAATCTTCAGCCATTATCATAACTCTTTCATTTCCTTTAATAATGAAATATCCTCCAGGATCTAAAGGATCATTATAAGCCTGAATCAATTCTTCTTTAGACATTCCAACAGTATTACAATTCTTACTTTTTACCATAATAGGAATTCTTCCTATCTCAACATTTTCAGAATCAATCTGCCCATCTTTTTTAACTGTTAACTCAAGATTTATAGGAGCAGAATAAGTAAGATTTCTTAACTGAGCTTCAGCAGGGGTAATCAATGAAGTGCTTCCATCGGCTTCAGTAACCTTTGGTTTTCCAACTTCTATTTTACCCAGAGTTATCTCAAATTCTTCATTTGTTATTGTCTCAGATATCTCATTTACTATCTCCTGAAGTTTCTTTTCGACAAAGTTATTAAAAGATATAATATTTGATTCAACCAATGAATGTTCCTTAAGATAATTCTTAACGATTATGTGCCCCTGTTTTGCCATTTTATGCTACAACCACCCTAAAATACAAATTTACTTTATCACCCTCAGCCCTTTCAATCTTTATTACATCTCCAATCTGACAATTCATATTTTCAAGAGCAGCATCTGACTGAATAATTTTTGGAAGTTGAGATTTAGATATATTATATTTCTTTAACAATTCTTGAGATTCTTTTTCATTGAGTTTTGTGTGTTTAGGTTGTAGAATGTGCATCTTTTTGTGTATGTTCATTTAATCCTCAGCACAAAGGCCACAGGATAAATATTTAACAACTGGGTGATAATAAAAGATACCAAAAGTTGGTTTTTAAACCTTTGCATTTATTCAATAAATACAATATTTTCCCATTACTACTCATATTTACAAAAATATGGCCCCGAACTGAAATTAAAATTTCGTTTGCAGTTCCATAAACAAGTTTATGGCCCCGAAGGGATTTGGGCCTCACGTTCGCTCGACCTATTTCGTCTTCTTACGAATCCAAAATAAACTACGTTCAAATCCAAATATGGCCCCGAAGGGATTTGAACCCTCGACACCTGGATCTCTTTGTGAACAAGTTCGCGAAGAGCGCGAAACGATGTTTCAGCATAAAAGTCCAGTGCTCTAACCAGGCTGAGCTACGGAGCCACTCAATATCTCAAATATATTGAGACATTGAAAAAAGATACAATTACTTTATAAAATTATCCAATACAGTACAATTATCTTTATAATTACAAAACCTTACAAAAGATAATGCATCTAGAAGAATTATCCTTAAAAAAAGAAGAATTGCCTATTCTCTATAAAACTTGTTTTCAAATACCGATTCACCCAAAACTTTTGGACCCAAAGTTAAATATAGACAAATCAATTGCTCAAAGAATTTTTCCAGATATTGCAGAAGAATGGTACGAAGACTTAAAAAAATACAATCCAAAAGACAAGGATGAAAAAGAATGGATCGATAATGTTTTCCTAAAAGAAAAGCCAATTATAGAGAAACATTTTAATCATCAAATATTTAATTCTTGGCAGGACGATGTTTCTTTTGGAGAAAATGGTTTTGTAACCTGCTTTTCAATAAATAGAAATGCTGGAGGGAGCATTTATTTTCATGAAGAAGATATGAACTGCCGTTCAATAGGTTCAGCATATATTCATTTCTCTGATGAAAAGTATAAAGAATTTAAACCGCAAGATGAAGATAATTTGTTTGTTTATTCAAGTCATAATATAGATCATTATCCAGGAGCATTATTCTTAAGAAATTGGGCAATAAAATACATGAATGAAGTTTTCAACCAGGTATTCAAAAAATAATCAATTATTATAATTTATACGCATTCTTTCATAATCTGGTTTAGACATCTCTCATATATTCTTAAGGATTACTTATTTAAGTAAAATAATATATTGTGTGACTAATCTTATCACTATACTATAAATAATCGGCTGTTACAGATAACTTATGTTCCCTTAAATTCTTTTCACAAAAACTTCTTTAATCTCTCAGCAAAATCTTCTTCACTCATTGCCCCAACAAAATTAGCCACAACTTTCCCATCCTTAAACAAAACAAAATTTGGAATTGAAGAAACATTAAATTTTTGAGCGATAGCATGTCCATCTTCCACATTCACTTTTCCAACTTTCAATTTATCTTCAAACTTCTCAGCAACATCCTCAACTATTGGACCCATCATAACACAAGGCATACACCAGTCAGCATAAAAATCAACCAATGCTGTTCCTTCCTTTATGAATTCATTAAATTCCCCGTTTGTTAATTCTGTTACCATGGTGTTTATAGAAATATCTTGTTTTTAAAATTGTTGGTTTTTTATTAAATTATAACTTTTGTTCAATCCCTTTTATCCTTAAATCTTGAAAGGATTTATGCATCTCTTCGTTGTAATTTTTCAATCTCTGATTAATTTTCATACAATTTTTACCCTGATAACTTAATTCAGGACAAAAACCAGTATAATGACATTTAGGAGAGATTAAATCCTGATAAGGTAAAATATTCTTAACTATTTTAGATTCTTTTTCAGTTATATTTCTCATCTCAGCCTCTGCAGTTCCACATAATCTCAAAGACATATAACCAGTTGTAAGATTGTATAAATCATAATTCTTAATATTCATCATTTTGATCCCACGAGGGATTATTGCAAGGGCTTCACTTTCTTTTACCCCGGAATCAATTAATCTCTGATAAACATCAATGGAATTTGAAAACTCCTTTGTCCATAATTCAAAATTATCCTTGTCTTTTTCGACAGTGCTTGGAATTGATAAAACTCTTTTCCAGTAATCTGGGTTTTCTCCTGCAAGGTCTGAATCAAATAGTGCTTCTTTTGCCCTATTGACCGCATGATAGATTGATTCTGTATCTTGCGAAAGGGTTCTATGTCTTTTCACCTCCCCCCAAACTCTCCAAGGAATATTTGAAGCTATCTTGATATTAACAGTAGTATTAAAATCCCCTACAATCTCCTCTAAATCTCCAAGAATTCTCTGCCACCCTTCTTGAATTAAAGAGGGATTTAGAAACATCTCATTTCTTTTCTCAAAATAATTATTTAACCTTCTTTTTAACTCCGGACTATCCTGAATAGTTGCAGAGATTAATTGTGGATTATATAATGCATCTATGGAAGATGATTCAAGAATTTCTTCTGCATAATTTTTATCCATCCCATTAACATCTCTGAATATATTTGGATGTACACACCCCGTTCTGGGAGCCTGTTTTCTAGCCTCATAAATAGTATTCATCCCATGTTCTTTAACAAATCCTTCAAGCTGAGATATAATTTCTTTACCCTCTTCAGGCATTGCATCAGGGTCTCTCTCTGCAAGTTTTGAGAAATGTATTAATGTTTCGAGAGGCATAAACATAAATCCTCCCCCCTTATGCCCATATTGAACAATCTTTGCAGCCTCTTCCTTAGGAACCCCTCTAGTCTGGAGAACTTCGTAAACTTCAATATTTTTTTCAGATTGTCTTAAATACAAATCAGTTAATTCTTTTCCTTTATCGGCAATTGCTTTTGGAACAACAACTGCTTCTTTAGTTATTGGGATTCTTCTACCTGAAGGCATCAGTGAACTTCCAAAAACAGCTGTTGTGAATATTGAATCAACAAATTTAGAACTATCTCCTTCAATAAAACTCCAAAAACCAGGAGTGGTAGCCATAGAAGCATGTCCAGAACCTCCAACTTTTATAAGCATTTTCTTAACCTTGTCTCCCAAATCAACCTCGTTTTTTTTCTTGTCAATTAATTCTCTCAATGCACCCGTATCTTTATAGGTTATATTTGCAGCCCCATAAACAAATTCATCAGGAGTAATCGATACTTTTTTTCCATCTTCTCCCTCAACCTCTAATACAGGACCATAGCAAACAACATCGACTTTAGGATCTATTATTGTAACCATTTTTTATTCTCCTTTTTTATATTCATCTCTTACCTGTTTAATTATATCAAGATATTCAATACTTTCTTTTAAGACGTCAATAGTATCTTTAAGACAGGTATTAGATGTCATGTCATACTGATGATCTTCAAACCCATAATTTAAGGAAGGAATTGTCCCAATAATTTCATATTGTTTTAATAATTTTTGAGCAGCAATCTTTCTATCTGCAAACCACTTTGTAAAATTCCCATCATTTAATTGCAGTATTTTCTCAATATCAGACCTAATAGGATTTTTAATTCTTGGCTCCCCAAAAGATTCACCGGGATGCTTTCTCTGAAGATTTTCAATCGCTTCTTCTGTACTATCTTTAAAACCATCAACAGCAGAATATTTTTGCCTCCATTCAGGATGTTCTTTTATTGGCATGAAACGTGTAGATTGTTTTATTTTATAAAGATAATTACATTTTCATATCTATATTTGATACATACCTATTAAATCCAAACTTTTTTAAATAAAATCTTATAAAAATAAATCAGGTCATTAAATCAACAATTTTAGTTCTGTATCTCAACTTTTCCGTTGCTGGTTACTCTTCCTCCCTGATGTTGTCCTGAATAGGCCCTTTTAATATCTCCAACAACTGCAACATATTCTATACTAAACATTCTTGCACCTAATTCAAAAATAAAATCCTGATTTCCTAAATTTTTTATTCCAAAAGTTAATTGCCCTTTATATCCAGGATTAGTATTGCTAAAATGCAAACTTACCCCTCCTCTCTGTAAAGAAGTTCTTGGAAAAACCTTGGGAATTAAATAGGATTCAGGAAAGTTATCATCATATTTTATTTTTTCTGCAGGGGAATGGATAACTTCCATTGTTGTAACTAAATAATATTCTCCAGGCTTTATTGTAAATCTTTTATTTCCATCTTTAGATACATCTCCTATAGTTTCCGTTTTAGAAGAATATCTTTCTTTAACTCCCAATAAACTCTCACCAATTAGATTATGGATTTGCCCAACTCTCAAATCAAGAATAGTTCCTTCTGGATTTTCCAATTCTCTTTCACTCAAACCTTCAATTAAATTATATTTTTCATTTAATTCAAGAACCTTTAATGCAGATAATATCATTTTACCTCATTTAAACAATTTTTCTAGTAATTTAACTGCATTTTCTCTTGTATGAGGAAAATCACAATCAGAACAATCCCATATCTTACCCTCATGGTTATCAATATATTTACCCTTAGGATTATTTATCTTACATGCCCCCTCCTTAATAGTTCTATCATAATTTGGACAATAACAGAAAAAACAATTTAAGCTTTCAAGATTATGACATTTTACATCCTGTTCATAACAAATGCATCCATGCGGATTAACTTTTTTCTGATTCTCATAATCATAACTTTCAATGAGCTCCTCAACGTTTTTATTAATAATCTCAGTAGCTAATTCGTGCATTTTGAACTACGCTCCACACCCTCCAACTTTGTCCCCACAACTTTTACATTCAAAGCAATTGGGTCCTGACTGGAACATTATATTTCCACATCCAGGACATGTTCTTCCACTTGAACTTCTTTTTCCATTTCCATTAGGTAAATCAAATTCCTCTCCTTCAATAAATCCTCCCGTCTCAGGATCTTTTAAAACATCATCAATATTCCATTCATCAATGTTCATCCTTTTATATGTTCTAAATGCCCCGTTCTTAGCTCCCCTCAAATCATTTATATTAATCTTTTCTATTAAAGAGTGTTCAGCCATCTCTTTATCCCCTAAATATTCTAATTTTAGAACCTTGTAAGCAAAGTCCAATGGGGAACTTGCAGTTTTTATATAAGGATGACCTATTACCAATCCGTTTGGTTCAAATTGCTGTCCTCCCCATCCTTCAATAGCATCTTCAAGATGTAAACCTCTTTTCAATGCTTTTGATGCAGATATACCTGTAGTGGTAAGTATAGCTCCTAGGGTTGAACCTGCTTTATAACTTAAAAATGTTATTTGTCCTGGACGTCCATCATCATACTCGCTTGTTATAATATGAAAAGGGGTTCCTCCAATTTGAACTTCCCACTCGAATCCTTTTCTTCTTGTTGGTAATTCTTCTTTCTCTCCTCTGTTCAATTTCTTATGACTTTCTCCTCCAAAATCAACAGCGCTTATCGGTTTACTATTATCTCTAAAGACAGTCACTCCTTTAAGACCCAATTCATATCCCTTAATATAACAATCATAAATATCCTTAACAGTTGCGCTCCTTGGAAGATTGTTTGTTTTTGAGATTGCACCAGATATAAATGGCTGTGCAGCAGCCATCATTCCAAGATGTCCATCCATTCCTATACTTCCTTCAGCTTTAGCGTTTCCAAATGCAGTATCAAAAATTTGAACATGTTCTGGCTTCACATGAGGGGCATTCCTCATAGTATTATACTTCCCTACAAACTTTGAGATATCTTCAATTTCATGTTCATTGTATTTTAGATTCTTTAAGGCAACCTCAACATCTTTGTTGGCTATAACCACATTCCCCCCTCCTGCCAAGTTTTTTCTTATGCTCAGAGACATTGCAGGTTCAATACCTGTTGTGCTACATCCCATTAAAAAAGATATTGTTCCTGTTGGTGCAAGAACTGTTGCTTGCGCATTACTAAATCCATACTTCTCTCCATTCTCAAGAACATTCTCCCATGAATTATAAGCAGCTTCCTTTAATTTATCATCTCCAACCTCTTCCCATAATATATCATCAAGACTTTTCTTATGTTTGTTCATAACTTCAAGCATAGATTTTTTGTTAAACTCCTGATGAATAAAAGTTCCCTTAGATTTTGCAATCTCTGCAGAAGTTTCATAAACCGCACCAGTCATTAAAGCGGTTAATGCTCCTGCAAGAGCCCTTCCTTTATCTGAATCATAAGGAATTCCTTTTCTCATAAGTAAAGAACCCAAATCAGCATACCCTGCTCCAATAGTAGCAAATTCTGGACTTATCATTGCAATTTCAGGAACAGGATAAGAAGCAGCCTGATTAGCAATATTTTGGGCAATAGAAAATATTCTATAAGATTTTTTATACCCTTCTATATCAAAGCTCCCATCTTCTTTTAAAAAATGAGTAAGTCTCTGAGAAAATAAACTGCAAGAAGTATCATTCAAGAAAGCATATTCTCCACATGGATTTGTGGATGTTTGTCTTCCTGAATTTTTGGCAGTATGCATTTCTTGTATTTTTGAATCATACTGAACAGCCGGATCCCCAATTCTCCAACTTCCAAATGCAATTTCTTTCAACATTCTATCTGCAGAAAATTTCTTGTTTGGTTTTCCATCATTAACATTATAAGTCTGTATATCTTCACCATTTTTTAATGCTTCAAAAAAGTCATCATCTAGTCTTACAGAAATATTTGTATTTTGAAGAGCAACAGTAGTATATGCGTCCCCATCCATTCCAGAACTGAAACCATTTTGTATTAAGATAAGCGCCTTTTTATCCTCGTTTACTTTATATTTCACCACATCCATTGATTCCGGATGTTTATAATCAATACCTAAAAATCGTGCAGCTCTTCTTGTCTTGCCCCCGGATTTTATAGAACCTGCAATTTTATCATAGATTACTTCAAAACTTACAACCCCCGAAGCTTTACCTCCTCCGGATAAATTTTCTCCATTGCTTCTTATTGAGCTTCCATTATGTCCATTTCCAGAGCCTGAGCTAAATATACCTATTTCATCGATTGACTGTTGAGCAAGACTTTCTAAATCATCTCTTGGTCCCCTTATGAAACAAGCATGTAATTGAGGATGAATATACTCTCCATTCAAAACCCTTTTTATTTCTCCAGTATCTGGATCTTTTACATAATTTATTCCAGAGCTTCCTTCTATCCCATACGAATTAAATAACCCTGCATTAAACTGGGTAGGAGAGTTAAATGCTCCAACTCCATTGGCCTGCAAAAAGTACAGTTCATTTCTAAAATTCTCTCTGTCTTCTTCTGTCTTAAAGTAACCTAATCTCCAACCTTCATCTGCAAAAAAATCTCCAACTCTTCTATTAAGATGTTTCAAAGAGAATTCATATTCCGAACCTATCTTCTCCTTAAGCTTTTCTTTCCATTTGCTTTTAGTTGGTTTGAAAAAGTATTTGTCAGCAACAATAGATGCATCCGTATCATTCATCCACTCGGGAATCTCAGCATTTTTCATCTCAAATTTTGCCTTACCTGTTTTAAAATCTTGTATTTTTAAATGCCTCTCAGAATATTTAACTGAGTCTAATGGATTTTCATAATCTTGAGAGAAATACCTTTCAATTGTCAATCCTTCTTTAGGAGCATCATCATGATAAATTCTTCCAATATCAAACCTATCCAGATATTGCTTTCCATTAAGATTATAAACAGAGATTTCTCCCCCCGAAATTGCAGCATCCAGCTTTTCTTTACTCAATCCTTCGTTGTTTAATAATCCATAAGAATCCTCAATTAAAATATGCCTATTTTTATCATAAGAACCCAAATGTATTGGAGAATACCTCTTCGCATCATCATTCAAAGAAATACTTTTGTACTTTGGAACAAATTTCTTTTCTAAGTTTCCTTCTTCACCTTTCACCATCTTACTATAAGTCTTTCATCTCCTGTTTAAAATCATTTATATCCTGAAATTGCCTATATACTGATGCAAATCTTACATAAGCTATATCATCCAATTTTTTTAATTTCTTCATAACAAGTTCTCCTATTACAGTGCTCTTAACTTCCTTTTTTCCCGCTTTTCTTATATGTTCATCTATTTCATTTATCATATTGTTTATCTTGTCCTGTGGGACGGGTCTTTTTTCAAGAGCCCTTTCAATACCTGCTTCAAGTTTTTTAATATCAAATTTTTCTCTCCGACCGTCTTTTTTTATTACATATAAATCAGTTCTTTCAATCCTTTCATATGTAGTAAACCTTTTTTTACACTTCAAACACTCTCTCCTCCTTCTTATTCCATCAGGAGAAGTTCTTTTATCTGTAACCTTTGATTCTTTATTAGCGCAATATGGACAGTTCATTTTCTATTTTAGTTTTCTTTTACATTGTAGCTTTTCTTTTTCTAAAAGAAAAACCCAATGGACAATTCATAGTATCTTTTCCTCTCTTTAATCACCTACAAGATGTTGTATATGATGCCCCACTTAATTACCACCTGTTGTAGTTAAGAGAAACCTCAAAAAAATAACTCCTATTTAAACTTTCGTAATCACTAATCCTTTCGACACACATATACAAGTTTTTCCTTGTAAAAACAAGATATTTCTGTTTTAGTTTTATCCCAACATTTTTAAAGTTTGTAATTATTAATAATTTAGGAGGTGATAAATGGCAGCAAACGAACTTATAAGTCAATTGGGAATTTCTCCGTGGATTCTGGGAATTATTTTAATCTGGTCAATAATTTGGAAACTCCTGGCTCTTTGGAAGTCTGCAAGAAATAACCATCTAACTTGGTTTATTATACTGGGTATAGTAAACACCGTTGGGGTTCTGGAAATATTATACTATTACATATTTTCAGATATGAAAGATGATTCCAAAAAAGATAACTCAGAAAAAAAGACTAAAAATAAGTCTAGAAAAAAAAGGAGATAAATTTTTTTTAATTTCTTTTTCTTACCTTTTTATATTCCTTGGTCCAAAACGTAATTATTGCGGAGAATATAAATCCGCATATCACTGAAAGTATAATCATATTTGTTATCGTAAACATACTGACATAACCTTCCCAAAGATTAGGAATTACATTAAAGTACACAAAAAAATATGTAAAGCAAAAGATTACAACAGAATAAAAAATACCTCTCAATATCCACCAAACCCATTTCGCCATTTTTATGCTGTCTGAACTCCCTCCTTCTTTGAGCCAATTAGTGTTGATAATCCCAATAAAAGGCCAACTACCAAAGAAAAGATTACAACATTTACAAGTTTTGAAAAGAATTTTCCAATACCGGACACATCAATATTTCCAAGCATTAAAACTGCGGATGGATTCTCAATAACTCTTCTGTAAATCAAAAAGTACAAAACAAAAAACAAAATTATAGAAAAAAACATCCCCCAATATGCCCATCTCCATTTACCCATATCCAGAACAAACATCTAACGTATTTAAATTTAATCAAATACCTCCCAAAATACAAAACTGAAAAGATTTATAAAAAACAATTTCCTTGCTTTAACATGAGGTGGAAGATATTTCTGGTAGTAATAATGTTAATGTCTATTTTAGAATTTGTACCTGCTCCATATATTTACTCTGTTTCATGGAATATGACCGAAGTAACAGACGGGCAGCAGGTGAAAATGATTGTTGAAGGAGAAGGATTAATAGGACACCCCATATCTTTCAAGATATTTGAAAAGAATGAAGAGGGTTCAGACACTCTCATGAACAATCCCCCATCTACAATTACATTTACAAATAGAACTAGCAATTATTACACTTTTGATTATGCTCTTTGGAATGCAGTCTATCAGGATGATACCTACGGAGAAGAAACAGATCCTCCAGAATATTACTTTGCTGCACAGGTTGCAGATAGAGCTCCTGACTCTTGGACTTATGTTCAAAGTTCAACAGAATATGAGGATTTACTTAAGGTATATCCAATAATATCTGGTTCGGGTGCAATATGGACCACCAATGGAGATTGTGGGGATGTAAATCAGGACATTAATCATTTTGCAAGAGGAGAGCATGTATTCATAAACGGAGATGGATTTGAACCTGGAGTATACTCTTGGGATATTACAGGAAATTCTGGGGGTTCTTCAGGAGATCCGGGAATTAAGGTTGCATCCGGGACACATACTATTGGAGAAGACAAAAAATTCTGTTTAGAAGCATATAGAGTAGCTTTAGATGATTGGGGAGAATATAATGTTAACTTTGGAGACAAAAAAGATAACTATCGAGTTGATCCAAATCTTCCAATAGTTGGAGAGTGCAAATTAACAAGTGTTTATTGGGATGTAACAACTGCATTTGAAGGGGAGAGGGTAACAATAAAAGTTATGGGAAACGAGGATTGTGATGGAGATGATGTTTCATTTGTTGTAAAAGAAAAAGATGCATTTCCAAACTTAGATGATGATGTTAAAGTAAATCCATTAAACATCAATTTTGATTCCTCAATTTATAATCACGGGTATTGGATAGCTGAAGCACAAGAGGATAATGACGAAGAAGGAGGACAAACTTATCCCCCGGAATATTACTTTACTGCAACTATTGTTTCTACGGGGGAAAAACTTGAAAGTTCCAATCTTCTCGAAGTATTAAACAGAGATATAACCTGCGCAGGAATTAATTACTGTTCTGACTATCTAAATCAGCTAGATTGTGAAAGAGATAATTGTGATGTTGGAGAAGCAAGTGTCCCTACAGATATAAAGTGTGGTGAAACAATATTCAATCCAACTACAGAATGCTGGGATAACACTGACTGCAAGTGTTTTTGGGATATAACCCAAGGTGTGTGTGAAGGAGGATGGGAAGTAGATTCGAGATGTTTTTGTACCACCAATGATGAATGTTGGCTTGTAGGAGGATTATGTCAGGATGATTGTACATGTTTTGGAAATAGTATCCCCGATGGAGAAGGTTCATGTGATTATACCCCTAGTGATTGCACTCCTTATCAAGATGAATGCTGGCTAGCAGGGGATAAATGTAACGAAGACTGTACATGTGAAGAAGGATACGAACCAAATTGGGAAGGAAGCTGCGGACAGGATTATCCTTCACCAGGAACATGTTTTTATACGGATACTACCCCTCCTTATAGTTGTGAAGAAGGAGGAATGTTTGTTCGTACTCAATCCGCACAATGGGTTTGGGCTGCAGGAAATGAAGAATTAATGTATGATCCACTAGGAAAACACCTTGAATGTGTGGACATAGAAGAGGTCTTTGTATGTCCAAGTTCAGTAGAAGTTCCTTTTTTCGGAATATTTAATGTACTCGGTGTAATGATAATAACTCTCTTGGTTTACATCTTCTCATTTATAATAAATAAAAAAAGAAAAATTTAGATTCTTAAAAAAGATTTAAAAATAAATTCTACCTAATACGCTAGTATGAATACAAGACCAACAAAAAAGAAAGTAATATGGACAATTGTTTTCGCATTTCTTATAAATGTAGCAGTGCCATTAATAAACTGGTTAGTAACCACTATTACCTGGCCATTAGTTAGAACCTACCTTGAGAAAAATGAGTTAACGGGACTTTTTGGTCCTGCTACAATATCTACCCTAATTGCATACTTAATCTCCCCGACAAATATAATAGTATTTCTCATTGAACTTCTTGTTATTTACTTAATTTGGAGTCTATTTCAGAAAAAAAGGCATCCAAAAATGCCTGTAAAAAACTAAAAGCAACGTTTAAAAACAGATAGTTCTACCAAAAAGAATGGGATTAAAATTGTTAAAACATTCAAATAAAAATATTGATATTTTTTACACAACAGAGATGTTAGAAGATAGAGAATTATTAAATAAACTTAGTTTAAATGTAGCTTGTGATAGAACAGAAGAAAATTTTATTAACAAAAATCCAGATTATATAAAAATAATTAAAGAAAACTCCAAAAAAACAGGGCTTGAAAATATAGCAATTCTAACTGCACATGGGGATAATATAAGAAACAATTGGTTCTATTTTAATGAAGATGCCGGATCTCCAATACAACATTGGATAAATGAGGTGGATGGTAAATACAATGCTTTAATTCTGGATGTTTGTAATCCAAAAAACTCAAGTATAACTTCAGAAAAATCTGTAGTAATACATCCAAACGGAGGAGTCTCAAACAGATTACTAATGCAAGACAGGGTACAAATGGAGTTATACCTCCCAGGGATAGGGTATCTCGATTCTTATCTTTTTGAAGAACAGTTAGAAAAATTAAAGAAAAAATAAAAAAAATATACTTCTAACTATTTTCCACAACCGCAAGAGCCAGTTCCAGAAACTGCTCCACAGGTTGTACGTCCACAGTTGCTTTGAGCGGTACATCCATTACCACAACCTGAACAACTAATTACTTCTGTTGGGGTATCTGCAATTGTTTCAGAATTATTGATATCATCAGCACCGCTGTTATTCAAGGCACTAACAAACGCAAATCCTCCAATCACAAAAACGCCCAGCAAAATTGAAGCGATTATCCATGTTTTCATTTTAACCTCCTATACGATTTAATTAAAAAAACCAGGAAATTAATTATTAAATTCACTTTGGAGAAACTAGTTACATCTACTTATTTTAATCTTTTAATACAACCAAATTATTCATTCCACGTCTTTTTCTCTCTATAATCTGCTTTGATTCTAATTTATCAAGCAATCTGGTCACTCCAACCTTACCAATATTTAATCTTTCCATTAAATCTGCTTGAAACATTGCATTTCCCTCTTTCAAAAGCAAATCAACAACCCCTCTTTCTCTTTTATCAAGTGAAGAATAATCTTTCTTTTTCTTTTTTTCTTTTATTGTCTTTACAATTATTTTCTCTTTGGGCTTAATAAACATCAAAACTACCCCTATTACAAGAACAACTCCTACAATTGCCAGACTCACCCAAGTCTGAATAGTTATTGTATCATACATAGAACAGGAATCCCCATGAGTACAGGTATCTCCAACTATTCTATTTAAAGCATTATTGAAAATCCAGACTATAATTCCCATTAAAAAGGCAATTCCGGTTATTATCCATCCAACAGTTTTATTTTCCATTTTGTATATTCATTTATCCATCAATTATTTTATCCTTATTTACCCCAAAACTAATTAACCATTTTTTAACACTCTCTACAAAGTCTAAAGGACCACAAACATAGAAGTATTTATTGAAATCTGTTATCTCTTTCTTCAAAAAACCTTTGTTTATCCTCTTATTCAAATATCCTTTTCTTTTTTCTTCTGTCAATGAAAAAACAACATTTTCACCAAGAATTTCACTTAATTCTCTCTCACATATGATATCCTTGTGAGTTTTGTTAAAGAAGAGAAGTCTATTCTTTTTAACTATCTCCTCTCCTAAACTCCTAAATATGCTTAAAAAAGGAGTTATACCTGTTCCACCCGCAATAAATATTCCCTCTCCTTTATAACCAAAATATCCAAAAGGTTCATCAATGATTAATTCTTCTCCTGCTCTCAGTTCATGTATCTTTTCAGTTATTCCATTAGGATACTTTTTTATTATAAATTCCAAAACATTTTCTTCTGGTCTAGAAGTAAATGTAAATGCTCTTTTCTCATTTCTAAATCTAAGTGTATTTATTGAGACATTTGTAGCCTGTCCAGAATTAAATGTATACCATTCTGGTTTCTCTGTTATAATTCTCTTAACATTATGCGTCTCAAAATCAACCTTAAGAATTTTAACAGTTTTCTCATTAATCATGTTATTTTTTACCCCCCAATCTATAATCCTCAATAGCTTTTTTCAAAGCCTGAGATGCCATAGCGGAACAATGTATCTTTATATTCGGGAGACCTCCAAGACTTTCAACAACATCTGTATATTTGATTTTTTCAACATCACTTAATTTCTTACCTTTTGCAAGCTTCGTTATCATAGAAGAAGTTGCAATAGCAGCGGCACATCCAAATGTCTTGAATTTTATATCCTTTAATATTTCCTCCCCCTTTTTATCCTTTTCAACTTTAATAGATACCCACATTATATCTCCACATGTAGGATTTCCTATCTTACCAACTCCACTAGCGTTTTTTATCTCACCCATATTTTGAGGATTTGTAAATTCTTTCAAAACTTTTTTGTTGTAGTCTAGTGGCATTTTATTTTATTATGCTATAAAATTTATTTAATATTTTATTAGGGGTCTCTTCTTCAACAATCTCCCATGCTCTTTTATAATCAATATCTCTTTGATATCTTTTTATCTCATTATCTAATCTTTTCTTATTGAATAATTTTAAGAACATTTTCCAGTGAACAGCAGATAACAAAATGTGTGTCTTTGTTGCTCTCTGCTCATCAGTATAAGTTTTTGAGACATACTTAGACCATCTCATATATTTTTTATTATTTTGAATGAAAATCTGATGAATCATCTCATGAGTAAGAGTATCAATAAATCTGTCAAAATTATTAGCAAAAACTCTGAGAGTCAAAGGGTCAGAAAATGGTCTCCCCACACCTATAACATAACAAATAACTCTTCTCTCCTTCCATTTTAGTTTAGTCGCCTTAGAAATCTCTGTAAGAATCTTATTTTCTACTTTTCTCCATAATCTCTCTGCCTTTTTTGTATAATTAATAATTTCCTCTCTAGATGGATATTTTTGATTTTTTTCTTCCAAATGTTTCCTGATAAAATCTGATTCTCTATATCCTCTATCATAAACATCAGAATATCTAAACTCTATTTTAGGTATCATCTTTTTATATCAATCCCTCCCCTTTCAGAACTTCCTTATGTGCATATGCTAGTTTCATGTTTTTAATCTCAGAAGGCTTAAACCACTTAACTTCCCTGGTTTCATCTTTAGGTTTAGCGATTCCCTTAGTTATCTTCCCATAAAACGGAACATCAACGCTATGAAATTTGCAATTTTTTTCAGGTAAATTTTCATAAATATTTTTGCTCCTCTTAATTATACGAATATCCACTCCCAATTCTTCTTTTACTTCTCTTTTGGCAGTATCCTCTAATTTTTCTCCATATTCAGGCATCCCCCCGGGTAATCCCCAGAATCCAGGATAAGTATGCATATTCATACTTCTTTTACCAAGTAAAATCTCTCCTCTGGAATTCAATATTATGACTGGAACTCCAGCATAAACATATTTTTGTTTAACTAGCTTTAAAAATAAATTTATAAGTGAATGACTCATCTTCTTTTCACCCCCAATTTTTTTCCCTTCTTTCCTTCTTCTTTATTCAACCTCTCAATCAATTTATCAATTTCTTTTGAATCCATTCCATGAGCCATACAACCCTCTTCAATTGTTTCCATATGAGCCATAGGGCAACCCATACATCCCATTCCAGATGAAATTAAAAGTCCAGCTAATTCTGGATGTTCCATTAACAATTGACTCATATTCGTATCTCTGGTAATTCTAACTTTTTTCATTTTATTTTAAAATTAAAGCAAACTTAATCTTCGTCTTCATAAAAGTCACTTTCTTCCTCACGAAAGTTCGCATCTTCTTCATCAAGTTCTTCTTCACATTCTGCTTCATTCTTGATATCACATGCATGCTTTTCAAATTTATTCTTTTTCATCTTATCAAAGGACTAAACCTCCTCAATTTAATTACGATTCCCTTTATCTTGCTTAAGAAATAATCAACTTCTTCTTCAGTTGTATATTTGCTTATGCTTATTCTAAGAGAACTATTAGATTGAAGTGCACTCAAACCAAGCGCCTTCAAAACATGACTTGTTTGAAGTGAATGAGACATGCATGCACTCCCCGTTGAAGTATAAATTCCATCGTTCTCCAAATATCCTCCTATGGCCTCCCCTTCAATATTATTAAAAGAAACATTAATATTATTACATAATCTTTTACTTCCAGAAGGACCATTTAATGTTACATTCTCTATACCTAATAAACCCCCAATTAATTTATCTCTTAGTCTTTCCATTCTTTTAACATCCTTTTCACTTGCAATATCTGCAGCTTTTGCAAAACCAACAATCCCTGAGACATTTTCAGTCCCACTCCTCAATTTGTGTTCGTGTCCCCCTCCATGAAATAATGGAACAATATCAATACCTACTTTTATGTACAATGCCCCCACTCCCTTTGGACCATGTATTTTGTGAGAGTTTAAGGTAACTAAATCTAGATTCTGTTTTTTAACATTTATTGGTACTTTTGTATAACTCTGGCAGGCATCTGTATGAAATAAAACCCCTCTTTCATGACATATCTTCCCAATACTCTCCAAATCCTGGATTGTACCTATCTCATTATTAGCATGTATTACAGAAACAAGAAATGTTTTTTCGTTTATTTCTTTCTTTAATTCCTCCAAATCGACAAATCCCTCCTTATTAACATCTAAATATGTAACTTTTGCTCCCTGAGTTTCCAACCATCTGCATGTATTCAAGATGCAATCATGCTCTATTGAAGTTGTAATTATATGATTTTTACGGGGATAATTAGCAAAGAATAAACCCTTCAATGCGAGATTATTTCCCTCAGTTCCCCCGGAAGTAAAAATTATTTCTCCTGGATTTGCTTTAATAGACAGCCCAATTGTTCTTCTGCTTTTTTCAAGAGCATATTTTGCCTTTATACCTGCATCATGTTGAGAAGAAGCATTCCCAAATGTATCTGTGAAATAAGGAAGCATCTCTTTCAGGACTTTCTCATCTATCTTTGTAGTTGCTGCATTGTCAAAATATATTTTTTTCATTTTCCACACCCCTTACATTCTTTACAGTTACAAAAAGACTTGGAATGTTTATCGATCATCTCAAGTAAAGGGATTATTGTTTTCCTGTTTAAGGAATATATTCTTTCTTTCCCATTTTTCTTAACATCCACAATATTACATTTTTTCAATAAAGCTAATGCATGGGATATTTTGCTTTGCTCAACTTTAAGTTCATAAGTTAAATCGCTAACTGAACTTTCTTTATCCTTTAATACAGAGATTATCTTTATCTTTAATGGATTTGCAAGATTTCTAAAAAAAACATGATATGTTGAAAAATTTGAATTATTTGAACTATTATTCATATGAAACATATTTCATAAGTATTTATAAATGTTGTGGATTTAACCTCTATCCGGAAATATGTGCTTTCCTCTAAATCGATAAAATATATCTCTTATATGCAACTTATTTTTCAAGAAGTATTTTTTATCTTCCTTTTCTTCTGTTTTAGAAGAATAATTACCCTCATTAAGAGCATTCGAAGGGTAATAATCCATATCCTCAACTTTTTTATCTATCATTTTTACTCCTGCATCAAATATGGGCCTGGAGGGAGTCGAACCCCCGTCTTCCGGGAACTCCAATTTTATAAATTGCTGGAGCCGAATATAATGAACCGTTATACGACAGACCCGTCAATAATATCTGGGATATCCCTTAAATCCTCAGAATCTAATACAAATATCCTGTTTTTACCAATTAAAAACCTATCTTTTTTAGGCTTATTATGACAAATTAAAAAACCAAGGTTGCACTTACAATCCTCTAAATACTTATTTAATTGTTTTATCTGAGAAGATGAAATTTCTTTATCTAAATAATCTTTTACCTCAATAACTACTTTTTTATTATTTCTCTCAAGAATAATATCTGCAAACCCTCTTTTGGTTTTAACTAATCTATTTACCCTGCCATAACCAGATAACTTAATGGCAATTTCATCTTCGAATGCCTTAGACCTTTTTCTAATATTTTCTAGACCAATCCCATAGATTTTTAATCTTTCAAATGGAAATTTTACTTCTGCTTTTTCGTATGCCTCAAAAATACCTCTTTTAAAAGTATTTTGAACATGAGTATTGCATGCTTTATTTATTTCTCTTTGAGTAGCTAAAGGATTTTTTTTAATAAACTCTATAATCTTTATTTGTTTTTTTAAAATTCTTTTATCAGACCACCTTATATTCCTAATTCCTGCTTTCTTATTGATCTCCTTCATGTTTTTAAAGATTTTATAAGGATTAGTGTTTGTCTCTTTAGCTATCTCAGATACACTAATTAAAGGATTTATTTTAACTAATTTGATAATTTGATCTATCTTCTCACTTTTTGACCTCTTATTTAATTCAATGTTTTTCTTTCTAGGATAATCTACCCCTGCATATTGGTATGCTTCTTGTATACTTTTAAAGGAATTTAATAAATTAGTCTTGAGATTTTTTCTTATTTTTATAAAACCAACAGAAGGATTCTTTCTTATATATTCCGCAATAATATTTTTTCTTTCTTCTCTGCTTTTAACATCAAATGTCCTTGGAGGTTTAATATCAGCAAGTTCATAAGCTTCTTTTAATCCTTTAAAAATTCTTTCTGGGTGTAATTTTGTATCTTTTCTAATATCTTTATAAGTCGCCTTAGAATTATTCCTCAAATAAGATATAATAATTTTTTTCTTCTCATCAACAGAAATCTTCTCTCTTTTCATTAAGCTAAGAGGATACGATTATATTTAAAGATTATCGTTGTACTATACACCCATTTATTTTATCTTCTTTATCTCTTCAATCTCCTCTTGAGAGATAGCACATCCTTTAGACTTAGCTGCATAAAGTAAAGCATCTAATATAGAGATACCGTCTTTTAATTCAACAAGACCTCTTTTCCAGGCAACATACAACAATTCAGCAGAACGAATAACCTTAAATTTTTTAAAATATCCGAAATTATTCTTAACTACCCTTATATTAGTATGCAGTTTTCTGCTTAATAGTTCCTTAAGATTCTCAGGTTTTTCAATAAGCATCCTTGTTGTCCTTTCATCAATAGCTATAACATTAGGTACCTTTTTCTCATTAAGAATACTGCTTAGAGCCAAGCAGGATGCCTCTCCAAGGTGCATTATTTTAACCTGGTCTTTGGAACTAGCAAAAAAAGAATTTGCAATCTCTATTATCTTATTAGCTCTTGATTCTATCTCAGAATTATCAAATCCATAATACTCCGCAAGTTCAAGAATCCCATCATCTAATAATTTTTTCGATCTTAATGCTTCAAGTTCAAAATTTTTAATCGTTATAGGTTTGTCTATTATTTCTTCCTTTATCTGTCGGGTAATCAGAAAACTCCCCCCAAAAATCGTCTTGAGTTTTCTAAGTTCATCAGTTAGTCCATTCATCGAAAAAGTAATCAATGTCCCTGCATCAAAGATTATCGCTTTATTTAGAGGCTTCATTTTACTCCCTTAAATCCCTGTATTTTGGTTTAGTTCCTAGTATCTTAACAATATATACAATAGAAATACCGGCAAAAATTAACCCTAATGCAAGAGCCGGCCAGGATCCAGTTACAAATGTACTAATAATTAACCCAGAAGCTCCCAAAAAGTTAAGCAGATGATAAAGTACATAATCTATTTTAAGTCTCTTCTGAGAGAATAAAATGTATGCAATCACGATGAATATAACACCAATCCATCCTGCTAAAGAAAATGCATTAAAATCAAAAATCATTTGAACAACTCCATTGCTAATTTAATTCTAGATTTTGTATTCATAGTGCGGTTTTCTGGGACATCTGGAATTCCTGTACGTCCAGCATATTCTGCAAGTTCATATTGACTAATTCCTAGAAGACTCGCCGTCTGTTCCATTGAAATACCATGTTCATATATTCTTGAAGCTTTACTTATCTCAGCATTTCTAAAAACTTCCCTGATATATTTCTTTAACTTTCCAGAGAGATTTTCAATGCTTCCCCTAATCATCTTAAAATCTTCTCTGAACCGCCCATAATCTTTATTCTCAATATCTGCAATAGACTTATCTAAATAAAGAAGAACATTATTGTAAAACTTTTTCCATCCAAGTAATTGTCTGTAATCCAATCTCTCGACTATCTTGCTTAAAGAGTAAACAATTACCGCAACTGCAATATTATCAGCATCCTGAGTAAGAGAAGCGGTATTAATAGTCTGATTACTCAGTCCTCTAATATTAAATGAATCATTCCTCTCAAGTGCATTACGCGTCTCTTTCAATATCCTTAGAACATTATCAGCCTCTTGCATGTGAATTACCTCGGTGTTTATTCATGTGCAAGTTAAAGATTTCCAAATTCAGATGGAGAGTCTTTTCTTGCATATTAATCACCTAAAGAAACATAGAAATAAGATTATTTAAAGGTTAAGATATTAGTAATATAATGAAACAGGTTCTACTGGACACAAATTTTATACTTACATGTATAAACCAAAAAATAGATTTTTTTGAAGAGTTCTATCTAGCAGGAATTCAGGTAATAATCCCGGAAAACGTAATAAATGAGCTTGAAAAACTTAAAAAAACCGCTGCACTAAACCTACTTGAAAAGACCGAATTCAAAAAAATATCCCTCCCTGGGAAAAATGTTGATAATTCAATAGTTCAGTTTGCAAAAGAAAATCCCAAAATTATAATTGCAACCCTGGATAAATCAATGAGAAAAAAAATAAGAAACAAAAAAATAACAATAAGAAACAAGAAAAAGCTCGAGATTATATAATAAAAACCTCTACATAACCTTTTTAAACCAATTTTTACTCTAGTTTTCATATTAAAATGTTTTACCTAGCTGAAGTTGAAGATTATGTAAGAGTTGAGCCAAAGTTATTTGGTTTACCTACTGTAGAAGCTGTTGACCAGCAACTAAGGGAAATATATTCTAATTATTATAACAAAGAATTGGGAAAAGCTGTTGCAGTAATAGAAGTAATTGAAGTCGGAGAAGGAGTAATTATTCCTGGAGATGGAGCAACATATTATAATTCAAGATTTAAACTGCTTGTCTGGAAACCAGAATTACAGGAATTGGTTTACGGGGAAATAGCAGAGATAACTAAGTTCGGAGCATTTATTGATATGGGCGTTATGAGGGGAATGATTCATATAAGCCAGACAATGGATGATTTTGTAAGCTTCAGTAAGACAAATCTTTTATCTGGTAAAATGTCAAAAAGAAATCTAAAACAAGGGGATGATTGTATTGCAAGAGTCGTTGCAATATCTCATAAGGGAGATGACCCCAAAATAGGGTTGACAATGAGACAACCAGGATTAGGAAAAATAGAATGGATAAAAGAAGATTCAATAAGAAAAGAAAAAGAATCTGAAAAGGCTGAGAAATTAGCTGCAAAAGAAGCTAAAGGTGCAGACAAAAAAGAAAAGAAAGGAGCAAAGAAGAAATAAAATGCCAAAACCAAAAGCTTGTAAATTATGTTCAACAATTATTGAGTCCGGAGATAAATGCCCTAATTGCGGTTCAAAAGAGCTTACAGAAAGTTTTAAAGGGCGTGTGGTGATATTAAATCCTGAAAAATCAGAAGTAGCAAAGAAATTAAATCTAAAAGAGCAAGGAAACTTTGCAATAAAAACACGTTAAAATGGAAATAAAAGATATCAAAGAAACAAAGAATCTTGTTTTTGAAAGGAAAGAAATAGAAGCAAAAATTCATGCTGAAAAAAATCCCACAAAAAAAGAAGCTGCAGAATTATTAGCTAAGAAACTATCTGTATCTGAAGAGGCTATAAAAATAAAGGGAGTTTACGGGAAATTTGGAGTAAAAGAGTTTCTGATTAAAGCAAATGTTTACAAATCAAAGGAAGAAAAGAACAAAATAGAAAGAAAAACAAAGAAAGAGCTTGAAGAAGAAAAGAAAGCCGCTGAAGAGGCAAAAAAAGCAGCTCAAGAAGCTAAAAAAGCTGCTGAAGAAGCAAAGAAAACTAAAGAAGCTGAAAATAAAACAGAATAAAAATGGCAAAAAAAATAATAAAAAAAGGAAAAAAACCACACAAGAACAAACCCACTAGCAAGAAATATGCTCAATACAAAATTGAAGGTGACAAAGTAAAGAGAAATCTTAAATTCTGTCCAAGATGCGGACCAGGCGTTTTCTTAATGGCTTCCAAAGGAAGACTTTACTGTGGAAAATGTCACTACACAGAATTTGAAGGGAAAAAAGCTTAGTTACTCTTCTTATTAAATAATGAGTTATATTTAAAGATGTAATCCTTAACTCTATATCCTTGATCAAGATAATCATCAAGTACAAATTTAAATTCATCTAAATCTTCTTTTTTTCCACTCTCTTCAGCTTTTTTTAAAAGCTCATCCAATTCTTTCTTAACTTTTTCTTCTCCATCCATTTTTAAAATTAAAATTTCTTCAATCATAATATTCTTTAGATTATACAATTTATAGAATTTTAGAATATATTTAATAGAGAGTATATTAAAGTATAAATAATCTTATAATATATTCTCATCTCCAAAAGAAATGGATAAATTTGAGAAGATAGCCAGCAAAATAGAATCAGAAGTAAAAAACGCCCCCGGTCTAAACAAAGAACAAATATTGAACCTTATTGGAACTTATTATATATACCAGAATCTGGATATAAAACCTGGGAGTTTCCATGAGGAAAAATACAAAACCTACACTCTTGAGTATATGACAAAAGAAGTACAAAAAGGAAAAACTCCTTTGGAGATAATGAACAACATAATAACTGAATGTGATAATTATTCCAAAAGAATGATTGCTAGAAAATATCTCAAGGAAACAATAAATTAATGCTGTATATATATTCTATAAATTTATAAATTAAATTTGTATAATAAAAATATGAACAAAGAGGCTCAATTAAAAAGGTTAACATTAGCCTTCCTTGCAATATTCTCATTATTAATCCTATCTTTTTCTATTATTTCAGGTGCAGAAGAAGACCCCAAAGGAATTTCAATAACCGGGAAAAGTATAATTGATAAAATTACCCCCCCAAACGAAACAGAAATACAAAACCCTATAACAGGAAACATAATATTTTCAAGCAAACCTAATGAGTTACAGAAAGTTTACTCAAAAAGTCTTCCATCTATTGCAAAGATAAATGTTTATTATTCCTATGATGTATTTATACCTCGGCTCAAAAGCATAGATTTCAAATACAATTTCAATCATTATTACCCTTTGTATGAAGATTTAAATGTAAAGATGGATTCTGGCACCAATGGTTTTGAATCTTTCTTTGGAGATTCATTCTGGGATAATTTCTATCCTGGAGAATATTATGGAGAAGACGAATTAGGGACTTTTAATTATGAAATGAATGAGATAGATATAGCAAATTTAAAACAGGAATTCTATCAATACCATAATGGAACAATTCCGCTTGTTGGAGGAACAGGATTCCTAATTGACTCAAGAGGATATATATTAACCAATGCTCATGTGGCAACACTTGTAGAGTCTGAAATGGAAACCTCTCTTGAAAGCATAGGATACTACTATTACCTATACTATTACTATCTATTATATAACAATGCTAATTACAATGACAATGTATCTATGGAAAAATATGAAGAATACCTTCAAAAAACTCTATTTCTTGAAGAAAATCTTGAAGTAAGAAACTTAAAAGTAAAAAAAATAGAGGTTATACTTGGAGACGGGGAAGATATTAAAAAATATGATGCAAAACTAATAGACTCAAATGAAAATTATCTTGATGAGACAGGAGGGAGAGACTGGGCATTATTAAAAATAGAAGGAGAAAACTTCCCTTCATTACCCTTAGGAAACTCAGAGAATATTCCAATAGGAGAAGATATTGTAGTAATAGGATACCCTTGGACATCTGAAGGAATAACATATTCAAATAATTTTTACGTGTCATCTACTCCCACATATGGGAAAATAACAAATATTGTCCCATCTGGAAACTATAAAGACATACAAATAGACGTAAGTATAGAAGGAGGAAATAGTGGAGGACCTGCTCTAAACCTAAATGGAGAGGTAATAGGAATAGCAACTTCGGGATACAATGGATTAGGAGGAATATACAATTATTTAACCCCGATTAATGATATAAAAAGTGAAATAACAATAACCCCAAAACAAAGCGAGGTAGATACATTCTGGAATAATGGGCTGGAAAGCTTTTGGAATGAAAACTATGCAGAAGCGAAATCAAACTTCAAACAAGTTGAGTCTATAAGTCCAAACCATCCTTATATTCAAGAAATAATTAAACAATTGAATGATTTTACAAATACAAACACCACCCCTGATTTAAAGGATTCAAAATCACAAGATGAAAAATATGCTTCAACAACCTCTATAATACTCATAGTTCTGGGAGTTGCAATAGTCATCCTTTTATCAATAATAGCATTTAAGATGTTCAATAAAAACACCAAAACAAAGTCAAAGAAGAAAAAGTAAATAGAATTGAACAGAAATCTATCTAAATATTAATCTCGTGGGTGTAAGTTTATTCTCTCTTGCAAATTCTTCTAATTCTCCCTCAGCAACATCCTCTTTACTTAAGAAATTTTTCTTAACATCTTCTATAAACTCGTCTCTATCTTGATAATTTTTTCTTCCAAACATTCGATTTATTATATTTCCAGAATAAACTGTTTCAATATTTCCCTCCAATAAATACCCAAAACCTAACAGAGAATTTCCAGCAGCAATCTGAGCTCCAAGCTTACTTCTAAGAACCACGGTCTTTATATCTCCATCAACATTTACCTTTGGAAAGATATATGCTTTCAAATCTGGATTTACCATAATTTTTCAAGAATAATACTCTATTTAAGCATTATTATGCTACTATTATTAAGAAGTTGTATTATGATTTTACAAAACCCTGGGAGAATGTGATAGATATGTTAAAGAATCTAAATTAAAAATAACAAATTAATTTTTCTTAGCTAAAAATTCCCACCAATGGTTTTTTACTTTAATTTTTTCACCCTTTTCAACCATGCAAAGGCTTTTTGTTTTTAATAATATATTTAAAAATAAAATACAAAGTTAGAAAATTAAGATATTTTAGAAGTTATGATGAGGTTCTCTTCTTATTGCTTCTTTATAGTAAGGAATCTCATGTCTTTTATGAAGGTTTTCTGACCATTTGGAATAAGAGACCCCATTTATAGGAGGAGTTTCATGAAGGAGGTATTTCCCCTGGGACTTTCCATAATCAAGAATTAGGCAGGAATTTCCATATTCAATTGTGCAGCCATTTAATTTTTCAATTCCATGATAGGAAATTTTTTCATTAAGTGGATGAATACAAACAAAATTTGGAGAGTATAGATGCAAAACAAGTTCTTGCCTCTCTTTTGATTCAACTTTAATTGGAAAGGAGTCAAGGAAATTCAGTTTTTTTTCCAATTCCCTAATATTAAGGTCTTTCTCTGGAAAAGAGACATTCTTTGTCAGATCTTTTATTTTACTTAGCATTTTTCTCCTCAAGAGCTTTTCCTTCTTCAAAATTCCCCTGCCAAAACTCATAATCTACATTGTCATAGGATAGTTTTATTTTATCTGCCAATCTTCCCCCATCAATTACTGAAACATTGTAGTCCTTTAATTTTTCAAATCCATTATATATTACTGAATTTCCTAAAGGATAAACTCTTACTTTCTTATTCTCTAAAAAATCTATCTCTAGAGAAGTATCCTTAAAACTATCAACACTAACAGGAAGATTTTTTATGAAATTGAGTATTTTCTCTAAATCAGGAAAACTAGTTAATTTGGTGTTAAAATTTACTTTCCTTTCAATATCTTTCAGTGTTTTTCTCATGTTTTATTCCTATCCTTGAAGTATTTAAGAATTATTGTGATAAAATATTTTTTAACCTGTGCAATATTTAATATATTGGGCAATAGTTATGAATATTATACGTTCACATTGTAAAATCAAGAATTAATGCTAATAAGATAAATAGGGGTTTTATTAAATCCCAGGAGAATAGATAAATTTTAATTGAAATATACAAAAGGATAAGTTTTTACTTCTGAAGGTATACCTGCTTGGTTTGGGTACGGAAGTACCCCTGTTTTATAATTACAGAGTGTAGTTAAGTATTCGTTCGAATTTGCATAATTTAAACATTCTTCACTCTCATTAATTCTTCTTAAACAGTCAGCAACAGAGCCTGAATGAGCAAGCTCATAACAAATATTTAATCTTTGTTCTCTAGAGAATTCACTAAGATTTGATCCAATAAACAAAACATAATTCTTACTTGCACTATAATAACAGTTTTTTTCATAAGTTCTCCAAGGAAAACAATAATCACTAAGATTATTCGAAATCCCATAGTCATTTCCTTCTTGTATTGCTTTTAAAATATCCAAGTACCTTTGATCTTTTAATATGTCTATAATCTCTTGTGAAGGATTTATTCTATAAACAGTACGTTCGGAGAAACCAGGATAAGCATATGCATCAAGATAAACTTTATCTTCACATTCATAAACTTCTAAAGCTCTATGAAATAATCTTGCACCAATATATTCATATTCATATCTCCATATTAAATTGCATCCACTAAAAGGAGCATCGTTAGGCAAACTACTTGTAGCAATTGGAATCCCTTTAATATTTTCAAGTGATTTAAGTTTACTTAAATTAGTATCATCTACATCTGTAGCATCCCAACAAAATTGACTATAGCCTGCATTTATCATCTCTTCCTGTGAAGAGAATGTAGAATACCCCTTACACTCTTCTAAGGTATTGATCCAACCAGAAAGAAATGTAATTGGTTCTTCTTTTGTAGCATCATACTCCTTTTCCTCAATTGAATAGGGCTTAGGATAAAATATAACTACTAACGCAACTATTAAGATGACTCCAATAACTCCAATAATCCATCCCTTTTTCATAAGTCAAATAAACAAATATCCTTTAAAAATCTTTCAAAAACTAGGAGTTTCAAGTTTTTACAAAACCCTGGGAGAATGTGATAGATATGTTACAAACCATAATTACATATCAAAACCCTTTGGTCCAAGCTTGATTAAAACATTCCTTATTTCATTTATTGTTTCTTGCTGATCTTTTTTGTCAGACATTCTTACAAATCTTATTAACAAATCAGTTAAACTAGCTTCATCAAATATTTTTAGTTTATATCCATCAGTAATAAAATAAAATCTGAATGATTTATACTTTAGCTCCTTGATAACCACTCCCCCAACATTTCCTAATAGTTTTCCTTTATGGGGGTTTTCTTCCAGACTTCTTAACAATTTAATAATCTCATGGGATTCACCCTTAAATCTTTTTTGAATATCTTTAGCCAGAGAATCGATTATTTCGATTTTGGCCATTTTTTATTAATCTCCTTTTCAAATTCATCCAAAGAAATGGTATTTTCTGATGACATTAAGAATTGTCTTAATTGTTCTTTAACTGCCAAAGAATAAATCCTCTTAAGGATTTCATCATAGCTCTCTCCTTTGACTCCAAAAGAGGAGATTTTATCTTTTATTTCCTTGCTTAGCTGAATTGTTGTTATGTCCATTTTAACCTATAGTTGCTATGGGGACTATAGTTTATAAATATTTTGGATTTTAAAAAATGCTTGAGACAAAACCCTGGGAGATTCTTCAAGCCAACAAATAGTAGACCTGAAGCGTCTCCTGGGTAAAAAGAGGTGATAATAAATGCAATACTAACAACTATTTAAACCTTTCGTTTATGTTACTCTTTAAAAATGACAGCCAGTGGTAAACATAAAGGAGTAACTAAAAATTTAATAGTCCTTTAAGAATTGCAATAAATAAAAAGGATATAACAACTACACCCAAAACATTTTAATAACTACACTAATTTTAAATTGGAATTGATTGAATACAACGGGAATAAAATCATATAAATCCTTATAAATACAAAGAAAGAGATGATTTAATGGGAAACCCCTCAATGAACTGGTTCGCAATGGATTTTGATCAATTCGTAAATTCTGAAGTAATCAAAAACAACCCCTCTGTGGGAATATCCTACAGGCTTAGAGATTCAACACCGATATATGGAGGAAATGAAATAGCAAGAGTTTATGATATAACATCCAAAGAGCAACTATCCCCTGATTTAGACTTTATTTATAATTTAAATGACAAACTAAAAAGACACTCTGATGGAAACTTGGGTAACTTTTATTTTAAATTAAAGTTGGCCACAATACCTGTTTACCCTTCAAATCAGGTTAGTAACTTTTTATACAGCTATCTTGGAACAACAGACATGTTGCACAAAAGTGGAGATTTAAACTCCAAAAAAGCAAGATCCATTATAAATAACATAAGCAGTGAGGGATTACTCTGGAGCATAAAAAATGGGAAAAAGCCATCTGAAATTATATTTAACTACAATTTCTGCAACCTCCAAAATGAGAATCTGGGGGAGTTAAACACAAACATAAGAGGAAATGAATTAGATAATTTTATCAAATCTCTTTATTAAGAGAATAAAAATTTATATAATGAACATTCATTAATCTAAAATGGAAAAAAAAGGTGAATTTTTTGATAATCCCTTAAGTTCATTAAATCAGGGAAAAGAACTCAATATAGTTGTTCCGGCAACCCCGACAAAGATAAATGTAAAACAGGAAGAAATTCACGATTTACTATTTAGTAGAGAAATTGAATGGCAGGATATAATTTACGATTTAATAAACACAGAACAATTAAATCCCTGGGATATAGATTTGGTTGTCTTAACAGAAAAGTATTTTCAGAGAATACATGAGATGGAGGAGAGAGATTTCTTTATCTCAAGCAAAGTTCTTCTTGCAGCATCATTTTTATTGAGGATAAAATCCGAAATTCTTCTCAACAAGTACATAAAGAGCATAGATGACATTTTATTTGGAAATAAAACAGAAATAAAGAAAACTTCACTTGAAAGAATTGAGCTCGAAGATGAGATACCAGAATTAATCCCAAGAAGCCCTCTTCCAAGATTTAAGAAGGTAACCCTCAAAGAACTTCTTGAATCTCTAAATAAAGCAATAATAACGGAAAATAGAAGAATAAAAAAAGAAATTGTAAATAAAAATGCTCTTAGGGAAAGTTCAATATCTCTCCCAAAAAGAAAATTCAGCATAAAAGATAAAATAATTGAAATAACCGGATTATTAGAAAATTATTTTAGCACCAAAGAAGAATTTAAGAGAATAACATTCACTGAACTTGCGGGTGAAGAAAGAGAAAAGAGAATAGAACATTTTTCCCCGCTATTGCATCTTGAAAATCAACAAAAGATATGGCTTGAACAACCAAATCACTTTGAAGAAATCCACATATGGGAAAAGAAAAACTACTGGGAAAAAAACGGGAACCCCTTTCAAAACCTGATAACGGAGCTTAAGGAAGGAACTTACGAAGAAATTTCAGATGAAGAATTTGAAAAGTTCTCTGATAAAAATGAAGAAGGAAATGAGGATATCCAGGAAAAAAGAAAAAAAGGAAATAGAAAACCAAAAGATGAGGAAGAAGAATGAGTAGCAAAATTAAAGTTAATTACAACAAAAGAATAATCTCTCTTAATTACTCAACACTAGAAGAAGATGAAAAATCCATTAAACTTAATTTAAATAAAGTCATTGGTTCAGGAAAAGCAAACGACTATACCAGAGCCGAACAAGAAGCACAGCTTTACTTAATAAAAAATGCATTAAATAAATCGACAAGATTTCATAAATTAGAGAGAATTGTGGGGATAACTCAAAACGTTCATCTGTTAGATGAAGGAGAAGTAAAAATTGTTCTCGAAGGCTACGGAGTATTTAATTAAAATGAAACTTGCATCTTTATTTTCAGGTGGGAAAGATTCAGTTTATTCCGCATACCTTGAAAAAAAGAAGGGAAATGATATAGTTTGTCTCATAACTCTTCATTCAGAAAATAAAGAATCTTATATGTTTCATACTCCAAGCATTGAAAAAACAAAAAACCAGGCAAAAACAATGAATATTCCCTTAATAGTGCACAAAACACAGGGAAAAAAAGAAGAGGAACTAAAAGATCTGGAGGATGCAATAAAAAAAGCCATAACTAAATACAAAATACAGGGAATTGTAACAGGAGCATTGCATTCTGAATACCAAGCGTCAAGAATACAAAAAATATGTGATAATTTAAACATAAAATGTATAAATCCCCTCTGGCACAAAGAGGAAATAGGTTATCTTAAAGAACTCTTAAAAGAGAATTTCAAAGTAATGGTTGTTGGGGTATTTGCATATCCTCTAAATCAATCCTGGCTAGGGAGAATTATAGACAATAAATTCATAGAAGAAGTAAAAATATTAAAAGAAAAATACAAAATTCATCCAGCAGGAGAGGGGGGAGAGTTTGAGACTTTCGTTTTAAATTGCCCCTTATTTAAAAAAGAATTAAGAGTAAAATCTTACAATGACTTCAAAGAGGGGGAAAATTCCTGGAGACGTGAAATTGAGATTTCAAGTGCGAACATCAAATAACATTGGGAAGAGAGATATCTATTTAATTAAATACTAAATAATTACTCTTAAATACTGCTAGTTCTTATAAATATCATAAAAAGAGAATGAAAATTCCAAAAATATTTGGAAATAGAATAGTTGTATTAGTAATAGCTTTGGCTTTAATTGTTATTGTTTTAATCTCCCTGATTAATGTAAGCAAAATAGCATTCACGGGTTTCTCAAGTTTAAATGAAGAAGAACAAGAAATACAAGATAATACTCTTTCAGACAATACCGAAAGAGGAAGTGCAATGACGATAAATGTTTTCGAAGAAAATCCACTTGGATTAGAAGATGTTTACTTTAATGAAGAAGAAACTGAAATCCCCCCAGAAACAACTAAAAAAAGTAAAAGACGTTCGAGTAGTTCTAATTCACAAGAACCCACAAGCATAAATCAGAAAGAAGAAAGTAATGAAGAAAATGGAAATATAAATAACAACGGAAACTCAGGAAATCAAAACAATCCAAGCCTTTCAAAAAAATTAACAAAAAAACCAAAAGACTTAAACTTAAAAAAAGATGAAGTCGAGATAAATGAAGGAGAAGAATTCCAGGGATTAGTCAGATTAACTCTTGAAAAATCCAATAAGAAAATATCAAAATTTAACATCAACTTTGATAAAGATATAAACTTATCGGACATGGTTGGAGATTCAGATTTCACAACAGGAAAGTCATTCATGCACTCAACCTCTGGACTTCTTGAAGATATTGACTTGTATGTTCCAATAACAGAAGGAACAGATGGAGTAGTTGTTTGTTCAGGAGCTTCAAGCTTTGAACAAATTTATTATGGATGTATAGATGAACCAGAAGTAACCAAAGAAGAACTCCTAACTCTCTCAAATCCAAGATTAGAAATAAGTTCAGATGGGCTATATTTCATTGTACATGGAATAACAGGTACGGGAGCAACTGGGGTGAATGTTACAAACATAAGTTCAAGTCATCAAAATGCAACCCCTCCTGGAAGCCTGGATGCAATTGCAGGAAACGTAACTGAAATAACAACTCCGGAAGGTTGGGGAATAACTCAAGCATGGGCAGGATATTATGGGAATGTGTCTGGAGCAATACAGCTAGCAGATTCTGGAAACAACGTTTTATATAACTGGTCATTATCCTCTCCGGAAGGAGAAGTATTTGCATCAACAAACGATTCAATATCATGGAATAATGTTCAATGTTTTAACTTTACCTCTTCGGGAACATATACCGATGAAAGTGGAAATGGGGGATTAACAAACATGCACGGAACAAATCTTACCATTCTTGAAACCCAATATGGAATTGAAAGCGATGATTTAGATGGAGTAGATGAAACATTCTATCTACTGGGGATAGGTACACATAATACATTCTATGTTAATGCAAACGAATTTATAGAAGGAGAGTGTCCAAATACAAGAATTTTTGACTCTTCTGGATATGGAAATGATGATAATTTTGAAGAAATCCTTTTATATGAACCGACAACATCAAGTGTTATATTTACTTCTTTACTAAATGAAGATTTGCCTGGATTTGATAGTAACCCCCATGATTTTGAAATGATTGTACTTGAAGATGGACATTTAACTGATACTGTAACAACACTCTATTACTTCTATGCTGTAATGTACTAATTTCCAAAAAGATAAGGTTTTTTTAACTCAAATATGCTAATATAAATATGGGAGTATTAAAATTTTTTAAGAAAATTCTGAAGGAAGAGGAAAAAATAGAAACAGAAAAAGAAAAAACAACCTCTTCAGATATAGAAGAATTTGTAAAACTAAAAATAAAAGGAATAAATGAAAAAGAAAAAGAAAGAAGTTCCATAATAAATCAAAAGATAACCCAATTTACTAAAGAACTTAAAGAGAAGATAATACTTGTAAACGAAGTAGATATAGAACCAAGAGAAAAAAACGACAAAATAAAATCGATAGTCAATGAGGGAAGAAAAAAATATATAGATTTTCTTGAAAGATTTATAGAAAACATAGAAGAAATTGAAAAAGAGAACCTGGAGGAAACAGCAAAAGAGATTAATCAGGCATTTTTACGCCTTAATCAGAGCTCTGGAAAAAGCTATGAAAGGGCAACAATACTCATCGGAAAGGAGATGGGAAGCATAAAAGAAACTTTAAAGAACTTCTCAAATGAGTTGTTAAAAATATTTAATGAGGACAAAGACATAACCTCTGATAAAAAAAGATTCAAGATAATACTTTCAAAAATAGAAGAAAACAAAGAAATAGCAAAAAAACTAACAAAAATAAAAGAGGAAATCTCTGCAGCAGAAAGAAAGATCAGAGAGAAAGAGGAAGAAAATAAAAGAAAATATGAAGAAATTGAGAAAATAAAGAAAAGCAAAGACTATCTGGAGTATCTTGAGAATGAAAAGGAAGTAAGATTAAAAGAAGAATCTCTTGATGAGAATATAAAAGAACTAAGGATGCTAATATATTTCAAGGGTCTTTCAAATTTCTTCCACGTGTTCCCAAAAAAAATGGAGATAGTTAAAAAATACAAGGATAATTTCCTGGGGGAATTCAAGATGGAAGGGGAAAAAAAGATTATTGAACTGCTTGAGGAGTCTAAATTAAACACAGATAAGATAACTGAGAAGATAAAAGAAATAAAAGAAAGAGAAAGAGAAATAATAAATTCTAGACAGAAAGTTAATCGGATTGAAATAGAACATTTATATTCAGATATAGAAAGTATAAAAGAAGCAATAGACAATATAATTAAGGATAAAGAATGGAGCGAGAAAAACAGAGATAAGATGGAGTCTCAAGAAAAAGAAAACAAAGAAAGCATAAAAAAACAATTAAGCCTTATGAACATAGATTTTGAAGATTAAGAACAGATTTATAAATTTAAAATTAATATAATTAATATGAGTGATAAAAAAGAGGAAAGATCTCCAATAAAAGAGGAGATACTTGAAGAAGAAGGAAAAAAATTAAGCAGAGATATTGCAAGAAAACACATATACATAAAAAACAAAAGCAAATACCCTCTCCCTTTTGAAGAATACAAAATATATCATATTGATGGAAAACTATTCAACGACTCTCCTGAAAACCTCTATCTTTGTACAAAAGAGCAAAGAAAGGCATTATATTCTGAACAATTAAGAAGAAAGAGGCCATTCTCCTCTTCAATGGAAATTGAATTGTTTCTTGACAAAATAGGTAAACATTCCCCAGAAATATCTAAGGATAAGCAGATATATGAAAATAATTACAACCCAAGAATACCTCTCTACTGGAAACAAAAAGAAACAAGAAGAAAACAAATATCAAATAAGGATGAAACACATAATGAACTAAAAGATAAAATAATAGAGGAGATAAAGGAAAAAGAAGAAGAAATAAAAGTTGAAGAAGAGGAAAATCAATTCTATTATCACCAGAAAGAAAAAACCCCTAAACTAAAAAAACAATTAATACAAGAGATTAGAGAAACAGAGGCAATAAAAAAGATAAAGGAAGGAAAAAGAAAGATGACTCTCACTGAAAAAATAATAATCGCAATTGGTATCTTAATTGTTATATTACTTTTTTACATTTATTTAAAGATGTAATTAATATAATCACTTAAATTCAAAACTAGCAGAATGTGATGTCCCATCATTAAGATTTAATGTAAACTTCCTACAACTCCCTTTCCAGTATTTTTCTGTTTTCCAAACATAAGTATATTCATCAATTAAAGGATTATAAGATAAAGTGCTTTGGCCAGCAGTAGATGTTTCTTCAATTACATCTCCAATTAATGAAGAATCGCAAGAAGTCCAACAAGAGACAGGATTTGAATCAAATATATCTAATCCTTTATCTCCATTCAAGCTAAATTTAATAGGGACAGCACTTCCAGCCTTAACAAGATTTAACATAGGTAGATTATCAACTGGTTTCAAAAATCCACTCCATTCATAAGGAACAGCACAAACTCCAAACACCTTCAAACTTGGATAACCCTCATTAATTTCTGAACACATTTGCCAGATGTTCTCAAAATCCCACCCCTCATTTGTAAATGTGGATAAAGTCTTCATTTCATTGGTTGTTTTTCCAGTTCCACAAGCAGATGTTTCTTGTCCAGAAGTTTCAACATCCCAAAATGAATTAGAACAACTACCAGAATTTTGATGACCAACCAATCCTCCTATGAAAGAGATTCCAGAAACTGAACCGGTTGAATAAGAATTTGTTATAACTCCTTCATTATCTCCAACTAAACCCCCGGTATAATCAGTTCCAGAAACTGAACCTGTAGAGTAAGAATTTGAAATCTCTCCAGAATTATATCCAACTAAACCCCCATTCATCCAAGAACCAACTATTTGTGTATTAACATTTCTACAATAAATAACCTGTCCAGAATTATAAACATTGCCTGCTATAGCTCCAACTGCGCCTTCATTATCTGAATTAATATATGAGTTTTCAACAGTTGAATAAGAAATTACCCCATTTGTAAGGCCTAGAATGCCCCCGGTTTTATCTTCGCCATAAATTGTAGCTTCAACCAAATTAACTTTTGTAACAAAATATCCAAAGTCCATAAAACTAAACAAACCTGTTTGAGTTTCAATAGGCCTATTTATATACAAATCAAAGATAGCATAATCTTGTCCATTATACCTTCCCTGAAATCCTGCTGGATTATTCCTTCCTATAGGAACAAATCCCGCACCATCATTCCAATTAACCGTATCTAAACAATCAATATCATTTACTTGAGCAAAATAATATCCCTTATCAATATTAACCATATCTCCAATACTCTGCAATTCTTCACAGGTACTTACCAAAAAAGGGTCTTCAACGCTTCCAGAACCCCCGCTAAACGCACTTGCTAAACTTAAAGTCAGCATAAATACTCCAAAAAACAAACTAAATCTCCTCATTTTAAATATTAAGTAAAGATTCACTTATAAATTTTTATATACAAATAAGATAATATTTATAAATTACAAAACTCTCATCTAAACAATGAGAAACAATAAAACACTTGCACTCTCTTTATGTTTAATCTTGGTTTTAGGTTTATCATTTGTAGTCGCAGAAGGAGACCAAGTAGGGAAAAAGAATTCTAATGAAAAGAGTTTGAATATGTTCAAGAAATCAAACTATGGTTCTTGCGTATCTGACCAAACAAAAGTAAAAAATTCCTGCTATAAACAAGAAAAAACCTCCTACAAAAATTGTGCTTCAAATGTTAAAGAGAAATATAAAAACCAGGAAATAACAAACAAAACACAAATAAAAAATATGAAAACAGAATGTAGAAATGACTACAAACAAAAAATGAATCAATGCAAATCCTCTTTCAAATCCAATAAAGAAAATTGCGAGTCCTTAAAGCCTGATGTATTAACCTCCGAAAGTTGTAATGCAGGAGGGGGGAGATGGAACGAATGTGGAAGCAAATGTGCAATAAATAACCAGGGAAAACAAGACGTTGCCTGTCCAACTGTATGTGATCCTATATGCGAATGTGGAACAATAGCCGGTTTAACCTGTCCATCAGGATATAACTGTAACACTCCCAAGGATATACCTGACGCAATGGGATACTGCAGATAAGAATAATTCAAAAATCTATAATAATCTATGGGTAAAAAAAGTGGTGCTGTATTGCTTTTAGTTTTGGTTTTGGCAATAGCATTTTTTTATTGGTACTTCATAATGCGAGCTCCCTGTCAACCTTTAGGTAGATGTGAAATAAAATCAATTGATATTAGTTGTATATCAAACACAGATTGTTACTCTGGGTCTATCCATGGAACCTGCGATATAAACACATTGAAATGCGTAAACCTACTTTATGACGGAAACAGAGAAGAGTGCTCCAGAATTGGAGGAGAATGGGTAGAATGGGGATGTTAAACTATGAAAAATAAAAAAAAGTCAAAGAAATCGAAAGATGAAGGGTATGAACTTATAAAGAAGTGGGTAGCATTTGGGAATAATAAAAAGGTATTTTGGAGAATAACCCTATCAACAGTATTCCTAACCTTAATAGGAATACCTGCTATGATAAAACACGAGAATTTCCTAAAGTACTTCCTGTTAATATGGATTCTTGAGATAATATATATCTGGATGTATGTATATAATAAAAGAAAAAACAGGTAATTTCTTCTTTTCCCTAATATGTTTACACTTAAAAGTAGTTAATACAGAAAGATTTAAAAGTCTATAAAGTAACTATTTATTAATGACAAAAAATAAGAAGTTTAGAATAATAAGGATAATCTGGGCAATGTTATTTGTATTATTCCTAATACTAGTTATACTTCTAAAGATAGTAGCATTCAATGGTTTAAGCATAATACATGTATACACTATAGGAATAACAGTCTTTATGCTTAGTAGGGTTCTTGGCTCATTTTTCTATAGAAATTATAAATCAAGATTTAATAACAATGAAAAAAAAGAAATCAAAGGATATTTTCCTTCAGTAAGTTTTGTTATCCCTTGTAAAAATGAAGAAAAGGCAATATACAAAACAATAGCATCCTGTGTTAATTCAAAATACCCAAAAAATAAAATAGAAATAATAGCCATAAATGATGGATCAACAGACAATACTCTAAAAGAAATGCAAAGAGCAAAAAGAGATTTCCCTGAAGTAAAGATAAAGATTGCAGACTTCAAAGTTAACAAAGGTAAAAGAGAGGGTATGAATTATGGGTTTAGAAATTCAACCGGAGAAATATTAATACAAGTTGATAGTGATAGTCAACCCTCTCCAGATGCATTAAAAGAAATAGTAATACCTTTCTTGGATAAAAATGTGGGAGCAACAGTGGGACATACAGACCCAGAAAATAAAGATGAAAACTTAATGACTAAACTTCAAACTGCATATTACTTCATGTCTTTCAGAACCCTCAAAGCTACTGAAAGTATTTTTGATATGGTATTTTGCTGCTCTGGTTGTTTTTCTGCATATAGGAAAGAGTATGTAATGCCTATATTAGATGAATGGCTAAATGAAAAATTCCTTGGAAAGAGCATAATCTTTGGAGATGATAGAGCACTTACAAACTGGATAATAAAACAAGGACATAAAACGGTCTATGTTGCTGAAGCAAAAGCGGTTACAGTTGTCCCAAACACCCTTAAACAATTTCTCAAACAGCAAACTAGGTGGAAAAAAGGTTGGTTAATAAATTCAATGAAAATAGCACCTGAAGTAATTAAAAAAGATAAGTTCGTAGCATTTACCTATTTTATACCCTTAATATTTTTAACAATACTAACTCCTATAATAGCATTCAAAGCACTTGTAATAAATCCATTATTTCTTGGGATATCTCCGTTATTTTATATCATAGGGATAATGCTTGTTTCAACAATGCTATACATGCAGTACAATATATATTCAAGAGAAAGATATGGGAAATACATGCTATTGTGGTCTTTGTTAAACATGACAATACTCTCTTATATACTAATTTATGCGATTTATGATCTACGAAATATGAGGTGGGGAACAAGATGAACAGACTAATAAAAGTAAAAATATATTTTAGCATGCTTATGTTGTTCTTAGTGATTACGCTAGTAGGAGGGCAATATTATTACAGCCAGTACGGTTTTTCAACAAATGGAATTGTTTATGAACTAATGAAAAGCCCAGATTCAAACATATACGAAAACTATTCCCTCTCAATACCTCAAAATGAAATAATTCTAAGATTAGATGATGCAGGGGCATGGCATTATGATGATTTGGTTCCAAAAATAGCAGAAGATGTTACATCAAGAAATTTATCTTTAGTAATAGGAGTTATACCTGAGAAGATATCACAAGATGGAATATTCTTAACCTACATGAGAGAACTATTAAAGAACCCAAATATTGAAGTGGCGATGCATGGATATTCCCATGATGAAGAAGAATTTAAAGATGCAACACTAGAAGAAGCTAGAGAATGGATAAGTCAAGGAAAGGAAGAAATTATAAAACAGCTAAAAGTTGTACCCATAACATTTATACCTCCATACAATGTTTATTCAAAAGATACCTTAACCGCATTAAAAGAATATGATTTCAAGGTTATTGCAGAAGACCAGGGAGAATATGTATTAACAAAAGATATGCTCATATTAGGATATACTGCAAAAACATTTGATTTTGGTACAAATGAGAATATTCCTGTTGAATTAATAATAAATAACTGTAAGGATAGTCTTGAAGAAAGAGGATATTGCCAAATAATGATTCATCCTCAGGATTTTTTGACAGACCCTGAACTAGATGGACCAAGAGAACTAGACTTAATTAAATACGCAGAATTTCTTAGACTTTTGGATGAATTAAACAAGCTTAATGCAGATTCAACCACATTTAAGGATAATCTGGTGATTAATCAATAATACTTAAATCAAAGAATAACTTCAATCATATTTGAACCTTTCAAATTATTTATAAATAAGTTATTATTATGTTTTTCATGGATGAAAATCACTTTATGTTGGTATCTTTAGAAGATTCGAAATCTAAAGCAATATCAGAGGTTTTAGGAAGCAAAACCTGCAAAAAAGTTATAGGATATTTATCAGAAAGAAAAGAAGCAAGTCAAAAGGATTTATCTGAGGCTCTTAATATACCTATGAATACTCTAGATTATAATATAAAGAAACTTGTTGAATCTGGATTTATTCAAAAGAGAAACAATTTCTTTTGGAGCAAAAAAGGAAAGAAAATAATCATGTATGAATTATCAAACAAATCAATTATAATTTCTCCCAAAAAAACATCCTCTGAAAAATTTAAATCAATACTCCCTGGATTGATACTAACTGCAGCAGGAACTTTTGCGGTATGGGTTTATGAAAAAATAAGATATGCTGGAAACCATGTTACAGAAAATGTCGTTACATCTCCCGCAAGAGATTATGCAGAGGAATACTCACAAGAAATATTATTAAAAGGAGCAGAAGTTGCAACCAACGCAGGAACTTCATCAGACTACTCATCTTTAACTGCTTCTGCTCCAATATCTTTATGGCCCTGGTTCCTTGCAGGAGCACTAGTAATAATATTTGCATTCACAATCATAAATTGGAAAAAACTTTAAGGCAAATGATAACACAAATGAAAGGAGGTAAAAATAAAAACAAATGGGAAAAAATAATGCGATTGCAATAACTTCGATTATATCAGGAGTAGTATTAATAATTGCAATACTTGCTTTAGTTGTATTTAACCCCGTTCAATCTTCTGGAAAAACCGTAACACAAACAGGAACTTCAACTATCAAAGTAATGCCTGACTTAGTTACAGTCTATTTCAATATTGAAACAAAAGGGAATACGAGCTCCGAAGCCACAAAAGCAAACAATGAAATCTATGAAGATTTGATTGAAGAGATAATCATGGCAGGATTTGATGAAGAAGATATTAAAACACAAAGCTTCAATGTTTATCCTTACACGTATTGGGATGAAACCGCTAGAAAAAGCAAAAATGATGGATATATAGCAAACCATTTCCTATGGGTTGAACTATCCTCTGAAGAAATGGATGAAGTATCATCTGTAATAGACGCAGGTGTTAAAGCAGGAGCGGGAATAAGTTATATAAATTTTGAGTTAACAGAAGAATCTCAAAAAGAGTATAAGACGCAGGCTCTTAAGCAAGCTTCAGAAGATGCAAAGATAAAATCGGAAGCTATAGCATCTGGTTTTGGAAAGGAATTGGGAGAACTTGTATCTGTACAAACAGGTGACTTTGGATATTACCCTTGGAATGTTTATACTGCAAGCAGCGGGATGGCATATAGAGAAGAAGATGTTGCCATAGCAAAACAAGCAGCAATAGATATACAACCGGGCGAACAAGAAGTAAGTGCATCAATAACTGCAACTTTCAAGCTAAGATAAATACTTTTTTTATTTTTTATTTTATTTTTCTTTGCCATCGTAGGATTTTCTAAATCCCCGTATTTTAGCTTTTTTATCTTCTAGAATTGTAGCTTTTCTTTTACATTGTAGCTTTTCTTTTTGTTTTTTGCCATCGTAGGATTTTCTAAATCCCCGTTTTCTACAATTGTAGTTTCTTTTTTTCTAAAAGAGAAACCCAGTGGACATAACGTCCATTTTCAAATTAAGAAAAATAAGAATAAATATTCTTAATCCGAATCAAAAGTACAACCAGATCCTTTCATCTGAGAACGTCTACCTTTCTCAAGACCCATTGTATTCTTTCCCATTTGTTCTCTAAGTTTCTGAGCTTCTTCATAATCTCCAGATTGCATTGCTTCTTGAACTTGTTCTCTTAATTGTTGATATTCACCTTGGTTATACTCCATATTCTGGTGTCTTTCAACAAGAGAGTTGAAGTTCTCTTCAGTCAATTGAGATTGCATAAGATTCTTCCAAGTTGTAAAATCTTTAGCTTCAATTGCTTTCTGCAATTCATCATGGAAAGCCTGAGCTTCTAATTGTTCTTCCTCAGTTAAGTCCTGATTCATCCCCTTTCCAAAACCAAATGGAAAAGCAGCAACAAGACTAACTCCTAAAAGAGCTATTATTGAAAAAGCCAAAACTCCAGCAGTTATTTTTTTCATGTTTAAATTCCTCCTTACAAGATATTATACTTTTCAAGAGAAATCCTTTTAAAAGCAAGATGGACAATAAATCCACTCCTCTTAAAAATCTTTAAATAATCAATTCAACATATATAATAAACAGGATATATCAATAAAATGGCAGGACCTCCGATGCATAACTTAATCCAAGGAATTGGAACTGAACTAATCTACTCATTTGTAATAATTATATCAAGTCTTATGATATATTACTCAACCAAAGAGATGTACGAATTAAGCTCATATAAAGGAATAAAATATTTCAGACAGGCTTTTTTGTTGTTTGCAATCGCATACTTCTTTAAATCATTCATAAAAATACTACTTGTTTACTTTGGAACCACAAGAATAATGGATATAAATATAAGATATATTGGTTCAATAACCCTATTTGTCTTTATGTTCTTTGGTTCTCTGGCAGTATTTTATCTTGTACACAGCTTAATGTGCAAAAAATGGAATGGGAAATCAAATATAGTTTTAGGGATATTTTACATAATCTCGATAGTGATTTCATTTATCATAATCAATACAAGAGAAATATCAATATTTATCGGAGCAAGTTTGTTTATCCTTGCAATAGCAATATTTGGATTATATCTAACGCATAAACAATCAAAAGAAAAGAAGAAAAAGAGAAATATGCATATAATTTACACTCTGTTGTTTATATTCTGGATATTAAACATAATTGATGTACTTATACAAATATCGTCTTACTTTTATCAAATATCTCTTTATCTTGCATCAATAGGAATATTCCTAGTTATACTCTACAAAGTTCTTAAAAAAACAGGATCAAATTAAAATGAAAAAACGCGGAAGACTAGAGATAATAAGAGATATTCTTAAAACTATTCAAGATAATAAAAACTCAATAAGACAAACTCCTCTTATAAGAAAATCAAATATCTCGACTTCAAAATTTAAAGAATACTTTAATGAATTAATAGAAAAAGGATTTGTAAAGGAGATAAGAGGAAACTCTGGGGAGAAAAAAGTTACATTAACTCCGAAGGGATTTAATTTTATAGAAAAATACAAAGCGATAGTTAATTTTATTGAAGAATTTGAACTTTAATTAAACACGCTATCTTTTTTTAGCTTTTTTATTTTTTTGTTTGGTTTTGCCCTTTATTGCCCGCTCAATATTATCAAAAACCTTTTTAGTTTCGTCCTTAAACCCATTTAATAAAGAATCCTCCTCCTTAATTTTCTTTTTAACCCCATCCTTCTTAATCTTTCTTTCAACTTTTTCTCTGGGTTCTCTCTCCCTCCTGTTATTTTCTTCAACAAGAACAATCAGATAACCAACTACTACTGTTATAAAAAATACATAAACATACAAATTATAGGACAATATTCTCTCCAGAGTACTAAAGTAAAAAAACGTCTGAGAAAATTCTAAAATTCTATAAAACAGATTCAATATAAACACCCCGAGTGCCCCTGCAGAAACAGGTGCAAGAATATTCAATGGAAAGGGAAAATTCCAAAGAAGAGCATTTACCATCCCAACTAAAAAGAGAACAAAAAACAACCACAAAAGAGAAGTAAGAAAATCAACTATTCTAATATAAGCGTTATTATGTATTGAAGAAAGAAGAACGTTTAAAATAATCAAAACCACTATCAAAATCACAAAATTTATCATTGAACGCAAAACTATTCTCATTGAAGAATTTTTTCCTGTCATTTTTGTTTAATTGTGATTATCTCTCCTTTCTACCATCGTAAGTTCTTTTCTAAAGAACCCCGTTTCTCTGAACAATAACATTCTTTTTTGTTCTCTTTTCCAATGTTAATAGTTTCTCTCTCCCAGTAATCATATCCTTAACTTTGAACTTCTTTTTTTTGACTTCTTCTGCCCCTACAAATATAACCTGACTTATATTCCAGGAATTAGCATATTCTAATGCCTTGGAAGGTTTCCCATAAAATACAGAAACCCTATCTCCTCTCTCTCTAAGCATACTTGCAATCTTTATCGCCTGCTTATCTTCATTAAGAGAAACAACAAGGACACTATTTTTATTTAAATCAAATTTGGCAAGAATGGAAAGTCTATCCAAACCTAAACTTATCCCGGTACACTGAACCCCATTAAATTCATAACTACCTCCTCCACAAATGGTTTCTTTCATCTTATCTGTCTTTATCTCAAAAACTGTTCCGTTGTAATAGCTAAGACCTCTGGCAAGCGAGGGAGAAAAAACAGCATCTAAACCATATAACCCAAGATATTCCTTAAATTCTTTAACATCTTTATAAGAAACATATTTGGAAAAATAATTATCGGGTTTCTTGAAAATATCCAAGATTTTTCCGGCATTATACTTCTTAAGATTCTCTCTAACCTCTTTTTCGGTTAATTTATCCAGTTTATCAATCTCTTTTATAACCTCAATCTTATTTTTAGGATTAATCCCTTCTTGATTTAATATCTCATTTAACAATTGTCTATTGTTAAAATAAATCACAGATTTAATACCAATTTTATCAAGTATGTTTTTTGCAATTGAAAGTATCTCGACTTCATCTCTTATCTTGCTTCCAACTACATCAATATCGCACTGAACAAACTGTCTAAACCTATTTGCAGTAACCGGCTCATCCCTGAAGACCTCTCCAATCTGATATCTCTTATAGGGTAATTTCTTGCCCTGCATTAATCTTTTTAATTGAAAAGTGAATTCATATCTCAAAGCCAAATCTCTTTCCCCCTTGTCCTTCAACTTAAATATATCACTCACAGCTTCATCCTGTTTATTCTCCCCTTGAACAAAATCTCTATATTCAACTAGAGGGGTCTCTGTAGGCTCAAAACCATATTTTTCAAAGGTATCCACTAATATTTTCCTTATCTCGGCTCTCTTACGAGCTTCTTCTCCTGTATAATCTCTAAATCCTTTCACTGTTTCCATTTTTTCTTATCCTACTTTCTCCTATTTAGGTGATCTTCTTTGGCTTTCTTCTTATTGATTTCAAGTTTTCTTCTGAAAGATTCTTTCTCAATCTTAATTAAAAGTTTTCTGACTTTTCCCATTATCCTAATAATCTTTCTTTCTATTAAATCTTTTCCATCCCCATATTCTAAGTCTCTTATTCTCCAAACAATAATTCTTCCTTTAAATGTAGTATAAAAGACTTCTTTAGGAACATTATCTGCAACAATAACAACCAAATCTATTTTTTTTAACAGCTCTATCTCCATTCCTTTTGGCCTTCCAGAGATATCGATACCTAATTTTCTCGCGGAACTTACTTCAGTTCTGTTAAGAGGATAGTCTCCTCTTATAATCCCCCTGCTAAAAACATTAAAATCCTTATTCTTATTAATTTTTTTAAAATATGCTTCAGCCACCCTGCTTCTGAACCTATTGTATTTGCACACAAAAAGTATATTCATTTTATCACCTTTTTACAAAACAACCAGGAAAAATCAATATAAAAACCTTACATTTGTATTAAATAATTATTAATAACCCATCTCTGATAAAACCCTGTTTAACTGATGACCTCCTTACTGTTAATCACCTCAAACGAATTAGATGTATTGATAACAAAAATTATAATAATCCCTCTTCTATCAAATCGTCCCAGGACTTCTCACCCAAAACAACCAATGCTTCTTTGAAAGTTATTATCGGTTTTCTGTATTTCGCAAAGTCATCAATTGCAATCCTTGGACAAGCTAATTCAACAAATCCATCAATATCATAAAAGTTGATTAATTTGTCCGGAGAAAATTCGCTTATTGTTATCAAGACAACTTCTTTACCTGCTTTCTTGAATTTATCTATTAATAATTTATAAGACCCAAACTGTTGCCCTTGCTTAACACCAATAATTATTCCTATCGTTTTAGCCTCTTTAAATTTTTCAACGGATAAAATTCTCTGCCTTAATATCTTGTCTTTAACCCCTTTCATACTTTTTACCTCATTATTGTAAACATCGATTAAAAAAACAGGTTTGTCAACTGCAAGAGATGCACCCATGGAATGAAAATTATTTCCAACAACAACAAAACAATCAACTTTATTTTCTATATCTTTAAGCCCAAGATATTGGCATCCAACAATTTGTCCCTCATTAAAAATATTCCCCTTTTTAGTTGAGAGTATTACCTGCTTTTTGTTATCCTTATAAAATTTTACAACCCCTTCCGATTCATGCAAATGTTGAACAGATAAACTCAATCCTATTCTTTTAAAATCTTTTAATTCTTTCAAAGATTTCTTTAATAAAGGAGTTAAATCCAATTCATCCTTAATTGGGATATAAATAACAGGAAAATTAACTTTCATAAATTCAGAATGACCAAAATGAACAATCAAATCTGCCTCAACTGATTTAGCTTCATCAACTGCAACAAAACACCCTCCCCAGCAAGTTTCTCCTGAAAAAATAACGTCTATTTTCAAATTTTGAAAGATCTTTAATAAATCAAAGGCATTTTGCTTAACCCCTTCTGGCAATTGAACCAGAACCCTCTTAGGTTTAAGTCTCTTCAATTCTCTTCTCAATTTTTCAATTTCAAAATTTAATGCCATATAAAGATTACTGTTTACCTAACCAATCGTAAGCAGACTTTGCTGCAATTGCTCCTTGGGAAGCAGCAACAACAACTTGCTTTAATTTAGTATCTGTAACATCCCCTGCAGCATAAATCCCGGGTATATTTGTATTCATATCCTCATCCACCTTAATGTATTTTTCTGCATCCATTTTTAAATCAAGTTTATTAGAAAATTCTGCAAGAGGAGCAGAACCTATCTCAATAAACACTCCATCTACATTTAAATTATCTTTTTTCCCCTTTGAGAAGATACTTAATATTTCAACCCTATCCTCACCAATTATCTCTAAGGGGATAGAATTATAATGAATCTCAACATTCTTTTTTTCCTTAAGTCTCTCTTCATTTATATTTTCACATCTAAGTTTCTCACCCCTGTAAACCAGATATACTTTTTTTGCAATATCTGAAAGAGTAATTGCAGAAGTTGCTGCACAATCGCTCTCCCCAATAACTGCTACATTTTTATTTTTAAAAAAGAAAGAATCACAAGTAGCACAATAACTAACTCCTTTACCAAGTAATTCAACTTCTCCAGGTATTTTTAATTTCTTTCTTTCGGTACCTGTTGCAATTATTAAAGCTCTACATTTCATTTCTTGCTTAGTAGTTTTAACAGAAAACTCCTTTCCCGACTTTAACCTTTCAACTGATGAAACTCCCTCAAGTATAAAATCCACTTCATATTCCTTAACTTGCTCATAAAACTTTTTCATAAGTTCAGGTCCAGAGCCACTAAATCCGGGCCAATTTTCAATCCTTAAAATAGAATTTCCCGTACCCCCAATATCTTTTGATATGATTCCCACCTTCAATCCATTCCTTGCAGAGTACAATCCTGCAGTCAAACCCGCAGGACCTGCCCCAATTATTAATATATCATATTTCTTCATCTTTTAACCCTAAAACATTCTAATAGAAACCTATTTTTAATACTTTTTATCATTAAAATGAAAACTTTGTTGAAGGTCTACAAACCTCTTCAATCCCATTACTATCAACAAAATAAACAATCGTTTGAACATTTTTTGGATTTCTAAGATAATCCTCTGAAATTAAAACGTACTTTACAACTTCTTGAAAATTACTTATATCTCCCTCCATATCTATTACAAAATTTGAAGAGCCACTTTCATTTGTAAATACTAGCTTTACTCCTCCCATCACATCCTCTCCGGACCCAGATCTTGAAAGCATAACACTAAAGTTATTGGAAATACTACTAACCCCTTTTATACTTACAATAGTACGCCCACATTTTGTTTCAAGAGTTGGTATACATTTACTGTTTATACAAGTATATCCCTCCTGAGTACATCCTCCGGCACATTGTTTGCCACATCCATCATCCCCACACTCTGCTCCAGAGGGACAATATGAAATACAACTAATAGTTCCAGAAGCACCAAAAACAAATTCATCTCCCATGTTATCTAAATCTCCTTTTTTTATTTGGATATTCCCAATTTTACCCTCTTTAATCTCGAACTCAAAAACTGGAGTTAAAGAAACTTTTTTCATTCTTGAAACATTTGTAGAATTCATTTTAAAAAGAAATGTCTTTGTTCCCAACTCCTCTAAGGTTTCATTAATAAGTATTGTCTCTGTATGTTTTCCATCATCCATAACAAACTGCATACCTATAAAATCTCCTTTACCCACATTTCTCTTAACTATAACAAGTAAAGAATTATTATCTCTAATCTGAACCTGAGATATCTCCAAATCTAAAGTATATTTACCTAAAGCACTCTGTTCATTACCTTTAACAACAACATTTTTAATAACTATAAATGCAATCACTAAAAGCAAAACAAATGCAAACATGAATATTGCGGACGTTTTTGAAAAACCCTCCTTGCTTCCTCTCTTTGACATACAAAGATAAAGATTAAGTATTTTAAAAAGATATTCTAAAGGAAGATTAGTAAGGGCGGATGGAGAAACCAAGACACAAGTGTTCGGTTCTCTTATCTAACCGAACCTAAAACAACAAAGCTGAATACAAAGAGAATTAAATCCACCAAAATTACAATTATTGGAAATTTCTTATTTTTATACATAAAAAAATGGATTATTGAAAGAATAAATGTTAATGGTATTGAAATTAATATTATCCAAGCAAATGTTCTTATAAGAAGGTATGATGTAAAAAGAATAATAAAATGAATTATTGTAACAAGAAGCATAATTAAAAAAACAACTCTTAAAGCATACCAAATAAAACCCCTTTTATCCTCTTCCTGTTTCATATTTTCATTAAAAGAAGATTATTTATAAATCTTTTAAAAGGCAGGCGGATGGAGTAACCAGTTCAATGATGTTCGGGATGGTTACCTTTTCTTTAGCACAAATGCTAAAATAACAAAACCGATTATTATTGCAAATGCAATTATCGAACTTGCTAAAATTAAATGATTAGATTCCTTTTCTAAAGTAACCTCTCCAGTTGCTATTAACTTATTTCCTGGTGGAATTTGAATATTTGTTGGTTTAGTTGTCTGGTTTATTTCTTCTTGTTCAACTTGATTTGAAATTTCTTCTAATGCTTCTTGGATTTGATATCTATCACGAGCACTCCTCCCAGAATCAACTATAACGTTTATTCCTGTAGATTGTCTTAAATTTTTTCCAAATTCAAAATAATCGAAATCATCATAAGAATATAAGTTTGCTGTTTCTATTTGAGAATTCCTTATGTATTCATATAAATCGGAAAAATCTCCTGTTGTTCTTTTTAATTGAATAACAATTCCTTGTTTTCCAGAAGGAACAAGAGCATAGATTATACTTGCTTGGTTAAAGTTTTCAACCTCTCCTGCTTCAATAAAAAAACTATCACTATTAACTTCTTTTGTTATATAGAAAGAACCATAAGTACCATAAGCACCAACAAATATACTAAAGAATATTATAAATAAAAATAAAACAGATAACCTTAAACTTAATCTCATAAATTTCATAGTATCAAGTATTATTTAAGTTTTAGCGTACTGAACAGAACATCATTGAACAGGGCGGATGGAGGGAATCGAACCCTCTCTATACGGACCACAACCGTATGTACTACCGTTATACTACAACCGCCAAAATTTTGTGCGGTTATTGAAATGAACCTAAATCCACTCAAAACCACAACCTAAAATTATAAATCAGAAGACTTTTAATTCTTTTTGTTTAGTGTTTGATTTATCTTCCTATAAGTTGCTAACACCAAATTAAGAGTTTTCTTTGGATATTTCTTCCACTTTTCATATACTTGCAGTTCATTTAATCCAAATTCAATGGCATACATACACCAATCTTCTATATCTTTCTTTTTTATTTCCTTAACCATTTTAATTTATGTTATTGATAGATAGTCAATAAGGTTTTAAAAGATGAATGTAGGTTAAAACAATATGGTTGAGATTATTGATTTAAGCAAAGTTGAGAATAAGATTATTTTAGGTGATTGTATTGAGGAATTAAGGAAATTTCCAGATGAATCAATAGACCTCATTTTTGCAGACCCACCCTATTTTATGCAAACAGAAGGTGAATTAATAAGACCAGAGGGCTCAAAGTTTGCAGGAGTAGAAGATGAATGGGATAAGTTTGACGGATATAAGGAATATGACAAATTCTGCTTTGAATGGTTAAAGGAATGTAGAAGAGTGTTAAAAAAGAATGGAACTATCTGGGTAATTGGGGCCTTCCAGAATATCTATAGAATGGGTTATATTATGCAAAATTTAGGATATTGGATATTGAATGATGTTGTTTGGTCTAAACCAAATGCTGTTCCTAATTTTGGAGGAACAAGATTTCAAAACTCTCACGAAACCATGTTATGGTGTGCTAAAGATAAGAACTCAAAATATACTTTCAATTATAAAACCATGAAGCATTTAAATGAAGATAAGCAAGATAAGAGTGTTTGGGATATTGGAATCTGTATAGGTAATGAAAGACTAAAAGGAGAAGACGGCAAAAAGATGCATTCTACACAAAAGCCGGAGAAATTATTGTATAAAGTGATTTTATCTTCATCTAAACCCGGAGATTTAGTTTTAGACCCGTTTTTTGGAACAGGAACGACCGGAGCAGTTGCAAAACTTCTTGGAAGGAAGTATATTGGAATTGAAAGAGATAAAAGTTATGTTTTAATGGCTAGAGAAAGAATAAGCAAAGTAATTCCAGATGAAAACGAGATTACAAATTTAGAGTTAGAGGTTAAACCGCCCAAAGTGCCTATGGATGATTTAATTGAAAAAGGAATGTTAAAGGTTGGAGAGACTTTATATGATAAAACAAAAAAGCATTCAGCAAAGATATTATTAAACGGACATCTAGATAACGGAAAAGATAAATTATCCATTCATAAAATGGCTGCAAAATATTCTAAAAAAGAAAATATGAATGGTTGGGATTTTTGGTATGTTGAAAAAGACGGAGAATTAAAAAGCATAAATCAGTTAAGATATGAATATATGAATAAATTTATAACTAACTAAAACTATTGTGATTCAATGGAATATAAGAGGTTTAAAGAGATATTTAATGAATGTATTTTTGAAGAATCCAAAGCCATTCTTATAGAAAAAATATCAAAATACCCTAATAGATATATTGGTTTATTTAGACCAACAAAACCAAAAGCAAAAATCTTGCAAAATCTACTTCAATCACATGAAATTAGATTTGGAGAAGCATTTGAGGAAGTTATAGAAGAATACCTAAAGAATTCAGGATTTAATTTATTGCCAAAAAAATATTCTAATGAAGACAACCGCGCTCTAAATATTGACCAATGCTTCAAAGATGCTAAAAATGTCTTCTTTATAGAGCAAAAAGTAAGAGATGACCATGATTCAACAAAAAAAAGAGGGCAAATAGATAATTTTGTTAAAAAATTAGAGGTTATGATAAAAGAGCATGGAGAAAAGAAGATAATAGGAATCTTTTATTTTATTGACCCGGAAATAATCAAGAATAAGAAATATTATCAAGAAGAATTAAACAAGATGCAAAAGGATTATGGTGTAAAACTATACCTCTTTTATGGAAAAGAACTTTTTGAGTTCCTAAAGATTACAAAGGTTTGGGATGAAATACTAAAATATCTAGAAGAATGGAAAAAAGATATTCCAGACCTACCAGAGACTAACTTTGATATTGATGCTCAAAGCAGTTTTGAGGAGATTAGGGATTTAAGCCCTGCAGTTTATAGAGACTTGTTTAAAGATGATGTAATTTTTAATGACATTGTATTAACAATCTTCCCGCAAAAGAAAACATTAAAATTGCTCTTAGAATATTTTAAATCTAAATCTAAAGAAATGGTTATTTATTCGACTCTCGCAAAAGAATTAGAGAGAAAATTGGGTTAAACTTTTAGGAATGGTGTTTTTTCTTATCCTTTGAAGTAATCACAAGATAAATAATCCAAATTATAAAAGGGATACCTATCCCCAACCACCACCAGATAGAAATTCCCCAGAGGCTCATTTTTTTAATCCCTCTATATTGTTGTTTTTATTATTTTTTAATTCAGATAACCTTTGAAATAAGCGAAGCAATTCTATTTGAACAGATATTTTAAACGTATGAAGCGGATTTTCACCACCCATCTTTTCTCCGTCTTTTGCTGGGTCAATATTATCTATTTGCCAGTCCATAGGTGTTTTTAACATTAATTGTTCTATTTTCTTATCATCAATATCTATCTGATGCGCATATGCATTCCTTATTTGCCTAAGTTTATTGAGAATATTATATTCTATCTCTGAGAAGATTTTTGTTGCCTTCAATATCTTTAATTTTATATCTTCTGAATTTATTTTATCTAATTCTGTTCCTAATTTTATCCTTAGAAATTCATTTACTAAATATTCAGAAATGATACCTAAACTTATTATTGTTTTTCTTGTATCTTTACTTTTATCAATTTCAAGAAGCATTTCTACTATATCATTATGTATTTCTTCATCCGTTTTCATTTTTATTCATAAAAGATTTTATTTTTATTTTTATCCCACTCTTCATCACCAAAATCGATTAAACCCAATCTCTTTAATCTTGCTTTAATCCCGCCTTCTTGTCTTTGAAACAAGACTGCAATATCTTCAATAGGAATTCCTCTGCTAAAATGCTCTTTAAGTTTTGCTTCTTCTTCAGAACTCCATTCTTGATAAGCATGAGGGCTTTCTTTTTTTATTTCTGCAATTCTACTTGCTTCCTTTTCAAAATTTACCTTTCTCTCTTTATTACTCCTCTTTGATTTTCCTTTTTTATACCACTGCCTTGCTATACTTTCAAATAAGTCGATAACTTCTTCATTTTCAATATTAAATTTAGTCTTTAGCCATTCTCTAAGGCCAACAATCTTCAATAAATCTTCATTATCTAAATAAAAAATATGAAAAACTTCTCTTTCATTCAGACTAACAAAAAAGACTTCTGAATGCTTGTAAATATGCAAACTGCTTAAATCTTCTTTGTTTAAAATTCCCTTTCTTCTATATTTAATTTCCATAAGATTAACACAACCTCTCTTATCGATTATTGCAAAATCTGGTAACCTTCTAATATAATCAAGTTCTACATTATCCTCTGATTTCCTATCTATTCTAAAATCTCCACCACAAGTCTTGATGAATTTCTCTATCTGAATTAAAGGTGTTGCTGTATGTTCTTGACCTATTTTAATAACAAAGAAACCTAAATTGATAAATAACTCTTCAAAAAGCATTTCGGAAATTCTGCCTTTTATTTTGCTATTGACCCAATCTTCAACGTCATTCTTCATAAAATATCAAAGTGTTCTAAGATTTAAAGATTTGTATCTTAAGGTTTCAATATATACTTCCAAGATAAAAAAAGTAATAAAGCGAGTATTATAAAAAGAATAATCTTATTTCTAATCAATCTTCTCTTTTCTCTTCTTTCTTCTTCTTTAATATAATGCTCTTCCCATGCTTTTTGAATTTCTTTTTCTTGTTCTTTTGTTAATTTAGGATTATGTCCCTTATTATAAACAAACTTATGCAAACCGCCCGTGTTTACTTCTTCTGTCATTTTATCTAAATATTTTTCCTTCTATATTTAATCTCCAAACAATATGAACAAGAATTGTTTGAACAATTCCAATCAAAACTAACCCCCATATAAAATAAGTAGTAATATCTCCTACTAAAAATAAAATAAATTCCATAGTTATAATTTTTTCAATTAGATAAAAAGACAAAAAGAATAAACAACATTGAACAATAACCCAAAATAAAAAGCGCTTATCTACTATCCATTTATGATTTAATACTAAAATTTGCATTATCTTACTACAAACTTCTATAATAAATCCGCTTAGGACAACAAACCATATTATTTTCATATCTGGAACATATATTTTTCTTATAAAGTATGAAACAATTATTCCAATTGTAAACGCAATAAACCAAATAAGATAATCTTTCACAAAACCCTTACTTCTACTTTTTTCCTTGTGGTGATGAGGAGAGGAATGTTTTTCCCGTTTCTTAAATATCTCTTTTCTAAAAAGGAATAAAACAATAGCCAGAGGTATTATAACCAGAGTAATAATCTTTGATGTTTTATAAGAAAAACCTAATGAAGCAAGTAAAATAAAAATAAGCATTCCTACAAAAACAAGTGCAAGGAATTTTAAAGCAATCCATAATGTTTCATCTTGTTGGTGTTCTTTCCAAGTTTTTACTATTACTACTTTCTCATTTCCCATTTAAATATCCCAGAGATTTTTTCTTTTTGTATTTCCACCAAATAAATTAAAAGAATTATCTTGTCTTCGAATACTCTGCCTTGATTTTTTCTTATCTAATTCTCTTGCTTTATCCTCTTTATGTCTTTGAGAATGACAATTTGCACAAATTGCTCTTAAGTTATCTGTTGTGCTCTTTCCCCCTTTGCTCACTTCTTTTTTATGGTCGTAGTGAGTAGATAAAGGATTTAGAGGTTTTTTACATATAGCGCATTTTCCATTCTGCCTTGAAAATACAACATCTTTTTGACTTCTTCCGATAGATTGTCTTTTGAATTTAGCATTTGAATTAGAACCCACAGAACCAAAAGCAATTTTGTTCAAGTTGGTTTCAATCCTATTCCCAAAGATGTCCTTAGCCATAATAAATAGAAATAAATGAATTTTATAAACATTGTTAATTGTTTACAAATCAACCAATTAATGAACTGCTAAAAACGGGGGGTATAGAACACTAAAGAAAAATAGTGATTAAATGAACGGGGTTAAAAACGTCCGTTTTTAATTTTGGTATCAAATCACGACAGAATTAAAACCCTATCTCTTTATACTATTCTTTAAAGTTGTCGTAGTATATCTAAAACACGACATAACGCCATGCTCTTTTAATCTCATCATCAAAGAGTTTCTTTGAAATGTCCGTTTCATTATCAAGTTCTGTTTCTTCCTCTTCTTTCTTCTCTCGCTTTCTAACTTTCTTTTCTTTCAACTTTTTAATATATTCAGTTATTATTCCTTCTCTCATTTTTCTTTCTCTCTCTTAAAATTTCCTGAAAACATTGATAACAAAATTTTCCACCAAGAGCCCAAAAAAAATTATTACATTTTGAACAACAAATTTTTTTTAATTTTCTACCGCTCATTTTATTTGTAAATTATCTCCCGCCATTTGTTTAATTCTGCTTCCTGTTTCATCTCTTTTTGTCGATGCTCTGTGATTAACCCGTCAACAAATTTACTCACTTCTCCTTTCGCATGCCTTGATTTAAGATAAATATAATTGTCTTGTGAAACACATATTGAAAATATTTTCTTTTTGGTGAGTGCATGAGCAATGATAGTTCTAATTTTTTTCATCTCACAAACCTCCTATAAGTAATAGGGTATAACACATTTAGAGAGGCTGTGGTCTCCGTTTTCAAAGGAAATGCCTTTGGATGCCTTGAGGTTGGGGATAATTCCATCTCCCCAGAGTAATTACTTAAACTTACGCAACCATTTTCACTTATTTTACATGTAGAACCTATGTTAACCCATTGTCTGCCTGTAAAATCCAAAAAATTATAAGAAATTATCATTGACTTTCCCTCACCGGTTCAAATTTACTTAGCAATACCTTGAAACCATAACATTTCTTCCAATGCCCACACCATTCAATAGCAATTAGGTGATTTCCTGTTAAAGAATAATCAACACAACCGAGATATTCTAAAGGAACATACTTTCTTATGAATAATTTTTTGAAAGTTCTTCTTTTTTCTTCATCCAAATTTGAAATTGGAAGATTGTGAATGTGTAAATGTGGAGACTTTCCTTCATGGTCCCAAACTTCAAAGGAGATATTTGCTTTTAATAGGTTTATACCAGTGAAGTTTATTCCTTCCCATGCTTTGTTCTGGTCATCTGTATCAAATTCAATAACTATTTCATCATTTAGAATTTGTCTTAGGTTGTATTCTGGATTAAACTCTTCATAATCAATCCATGCGGTCTTTCCAATCGCAATTTTATAATTTTGTTTCATTTTGTATTTGTCCAGCAGTTCTTTTCTCTTTTTTTCAAGGTATTTGTTATCCATCTTAGTTAGTTTAGTTAGTTTAGTTAGTCCAATTAAACTAATCAAACTTCAGGGTGAGTTAGTTTAGTAGTTTATTATTCTATAGAATAAACTATTAAACTAAACCCCACCACCTTGATTTAAACTATAAACCCCCCGAATTGTTTTAGTTAGTATTCCTCTCTCTTCCAGAACCTTTAAAGCATTAAAGAAAGAGTTTTTGGGTTCTTTCTTAAAATCTTCTCTTGCTTTTTTTGTAGTAAAAGTTTCTAAATTTTCTTCTTTAATCCAAATCAATATCTTTTCAGCAATCTTTTCCTCTTTTGTTTGTGGAACGTAGACTACAGAACTAAACTTGATGAATTCTCCTTCCTTTGCTTCAATTTTTATTTGTAATGGTTCAATTTCTCGCGCATTTCTGCATTTTAATTGCTTTAAAATTATATTATTTCCATGTTTTTCACACTTTAAGATAAAAGAAACATAGTTCGGCATATCACTTGAACCTCTTATATCATCCATTTCATCTCCAGAGTTTCCTTTCTTGTCATGGTGAATTAGAAGAATTGTTAGTTCATACTTGTCAACCAATGGTTGCAGAACGTCAATAAAGAACTTTGAAACTTTGTCCGCACTATCTTCCTCAAAGGAGATAACTCTTCTGTAAGTATCTATAATTAGGAGTTTAGGTTTAATCTGGTCCACTATTTTCTCTAATGCGATATAATCTTCAACCTTATCGAGTTTTAATGGCTTAAATATAAAAGAGATGTCTAAATCTTCTTGTCTTCCTAAGCCGTTTTTAATCAAGTCTTTTCTTTCTTTGATGATTTGAAAGCCGTTTTCTCTATCTACATAAAGAACAATACTCTTTTCTGTTTGATATTTGTTAAATACTGGAAGCCCGAGGCTTACACACGTGCTAAAAAGTAAAGAAATAAAAGTTTTGAAAGAACCTCTTTTTCCTGTGAGAATTCCAATAGAACGTGCAGGAATTAAACCTTTTGCAATCCAGCCGATTTCTTTCTCCTTGTAGTTTTTCAAGTCTTTTTCCCAAACAAACTCTAAATCATTGCTTTCTTCTTCAACTTTATTGAAAAGATGAACTAATTCGGGTTTATTTTCTTTGGACCAATTAACCACCTCTCCAATATTGAAATTTTTTAATTCCCCTTTGTTCACTTTTTTAATCCAACCGAGCAAACCTCCAACCTTCCAACCTTGAGAAGCATATTTCTTCTTGATTGCCTCAATGTCAAGTTTATTTTGAACAATGTAAACAGCAAAGTTCTTTTCAAGGATTTTATTTAGTTGTCCTTCTGGAAGTTTTTCATTTAAGAAGATTTCAAAAAAGGAATTTATTCCTTCTGTTTGATTTGAATTAAAACCACTTTGAAAATTTATTTGTAGTTGTTCAGATTTTTTTAGTTCTTCATTAAATTCTTCCCAAAGGTCTAAAGGAATTTCTTGCTCATGCATTTCCTCTCCTCCTTTGTTTTAAAATAATCTTTATTCAAAGTTATGATATACCCTTTTTCATTAAACGGACTTTTATCATTATGACAATGCGCTATTCTATGCCCCTCTCCCAGTCCATGAAAATGATATTTTTTACAGAAATCACAATAAAACTTCATTGCTTCATCAAAAGGGAGGTCTGTTCTCTCTTCGCATAAAATTACTGGAATATTATTTTCATATCCGAGTATTATTGTATTTTTTGAAGGCATTTTAATATCCCTCCTTTATAGTTTGAATATCTTTTTTTCCAAGACTAACTCTTTTTCCAAACTTATCTTTTATTTGAAAGAAGAAATTATCTTCATCTAAAACAACACCTTCATAAACAAAATTATTTGATAGAATTATTACAACCTTTTTTCCAACCAACTCACCCATTTTAAAAAAAATTATTCAGAGACCTCTTTTAGTTTTAAAATAACAATCATCTTTAGATAGTGAGTTGGTTTTAGTCCATGCTCAAGCGATATTTTCTTTAATAATTCATATTCCGCGTCGGTAAGGTGAACTCGAACCTCATTTAATCTGTTTTTCATAACATCTGGCCGGTAATTTCTCTTTAAAAAATTATATGCCCACAAGAAGCAAAAAAAGCATTTATAAAATTCAATCACAATAATGTTTAAAATCTAAATTGGGTTTAGTTTTCTATGAAGATTGAAAATATAGATAGTCCAGAAGGACAGGAGTTGATTGACGATATATTTACAATATTTGAAAATGAAAGGTTCAGAGAACTAAAAGAGGGTGTTAAAAAAAATGAAGAGTTAAAAAATGCAGAAATTCTAAATAAATTGTATAATAAGAATTTAGCAAATGCAGATTATTTTAAGAGTATAATAAAATATACCGTAAATAGCACATCTTGTTCTTATTTGAGTTTTGATTTCTTCTTAAGACAAAAAGATATTAAAATAGGGTTTGAAGAATTGAGTAAGACTGCACATATGGACGGAGGATATAATACAAATTGGATTAAAGCATATTATAGAATTTATTATCTTGTAGATAATAATTTTTTTACGAAACAAGAATTGAGAGAAATATTACGATACCTTTTGTGGATACACCAAATTTTTATTAAAAAGATAGCAAAAACATTTGTTGTTAAAGATACATACTATACCCCCACTCCAGACCAGATATTTAGAGAAAATCTTCAGGAATTATATTATGAATGTGAGAAATTGATTAATTTTAAGCAGATGGAAATTTTGATTAAAGAAGTGGGAAAAGATATTGATAAAGAAGAGTTTGACCAAGTTATTAATTTGTTAGAAAATACTACTCTTGATAAAGATTTTAAAGAGGGTTTATTAAAATTGCAAAAATTATACTACGATTCTCAGGATAAAATTGATTTTGCAAAGAATGCTTCAAGCATAAGACCTCTCTTCTCTGCACTAATTAAAGATATTGCAATAGACATATCTAAAAAAAATGGAACTACCTTAAGAGAGAATATGCAAGATGAGCAATATAAAGAATATTTGAAAGAATTAAATATTCTTGGACCTGGAGAAATAGAAATGATTAATGGCCTTTATCAAATGAATAGTAATTATGCTAATCATAAATTTAAGACAGACAAAGATTACTTTAGAGTTTTATTTAATATGTGTCTTTCAATCGTTGATTTAATTTTAGTAAATTATAATTTTATCATTAAAGAGAAAGATAAGAATGAATAAACACAAAAATATGTAATTCATTTTTACAAATTTATAAAAACATATATATTGTAAATTTATCTTTGTTTTTTCACGGTTTCAGAAATTTTTGTTTTTGGTCGGAGAATAAAATTATAAGACTTTTCATCTTCACAGATTAATCCAATTACTTTTTGATTAACAATAAATTCATAATCATCAATTTTTATTTTTCCTTTCATTTTTTTGCTTTTGCCCTCTCTAATAATGAATTTCAAGATAAAGTGGAAATTGTTTCTTCATTGTATAAAAATTATATAAAGACATTTTATAAATGTCGATTAGTTTTAGAAAGTCTTTTGTTGTCCAGATATTTTAAGAGTTAAAGGTAATTGTTCAGTAGAAAACTCTCTTTGAATAAGAACTGCAATTATTTTATCCATGTCTTTTCTTAGTTCTGCATTCTCTTCTCTTATTTTTTGCATTTGTTCTTCTATCTGGTGTTTCTTCTCTGGTGTAATATCCTTGAAATCATATACTTGTTTTCTCAAGATTTTAGTTTTATCCTCTTTACTCATATGAGAATAAACTTTGTCAAACATCTTCTCAGAATGTCTCATGAAACTTATTGCATTATCCTTGCTCATAACATTTTGTTTGACTAATCTCTGCAATTCTGTTCCTCTCGTGTGCCTTAACAAATAGTTATATTTTGGTTTTCCTAAAACTTTTAATGTTATCTCGTTAAATCTATCATTAACTCGCTTTGAAATATACTCGTTTGTATTTTGCGGAGAAGGAAAAACCCACTTTGAAACTATCCCTTCACTTTTTTGTTGCTCTCTGAGTTTTCTCAAATACTTAGTTGCTAAGTTCAAAGGAATTTCTTCAGTGTGTTCTGTTGCATCTCGGTTCTTCTTAGATGAAACTTTGATATTGCAAAACTCTTCATCTTCTTCAAAAAAAACATCACTCCACTTTAAACGCCTACATTCACCAGTTCGCAAACCTCCTTCGTATTGGGTGATGAAAAAACATTGATAAAACAAACTCTTTTCTGCTATCATCAGTTTTTCAATATCTTCTTTCTTTAGAATATCCTCTGAGGTTATCTCTTTCTTTCTCTGAGCATTTGAATTGAAATGTAAGTCTTCAAGATTGTTAAAGAGTTCACTCCAATTCTTAAACTTCCATTTAATAAACTGCTGAAGATATGCTTTAATTTTATTCTTCGTAAAATCTGCAAATGTAGAGAGTTTTAACTCTTTCAAGAAATATCTTAAATCTTCTAAATCAAAATCATTAATCTCTTTTCCAGTAACCACTCTAAACCTTAAGATTTCTCGAACTGCTTCCTTTGTTCTTTCTTCACTTGCAGAAATAAGCAGATAGTCTTTAAACCGCTCAAGAACCTCTTTCTCTTCCCTTGAGAGATGTCTATAGAGTTTCTCTGAGGTTTTCTCCTTGCTGAATTCAAAAATGGGTTTTCTCATGTCCGGCCCAGCAAGTAACCCTTTAAAAGCATATCTATAACCGCACAATAAAACTACAATTATACTACAACCGCCAATATTAATGACGCGGTTATAAAAGCAGACTAATCTGCTCAAACCACAACCTAAAAGCATAAATCAGTAGACTTTTAATTCTTTTTGTTTAGCTTTTTCTTCTTTATTTACTTCATTTTCCCACTCAATATCTCCCCTAATAATCTCCTCTAAGAAATCATATAAATTATCACAAGCAAGTTTATAATCTTCACAATCGGGGTTTACCTCAAATATATTACACCATCCATTTTTATCCTTAGAAGACAAATTTAGAGATAGAATAAAGTCATCATATCTGCTAATAACTAAAAAACTCTTATCTCTTTCAAGACTTCTAATAAAGTTTGTTTCTTCAATAATTTCCTTAATAGAAAGAATATCAAAATCAGAATTAAACAAGTTTAATTTATAATTAGTAAGATAAATCATAAATTCTTCTGGAAGAGTTATCTTAAGTTTATTTTCTAACAAATCAATATCCCCTTTTGATATTGAATTAGAATAAGATATTTTGTTGGGATACAATTTAATTAGTTTATCAAATTCTTGTTTAATATATTTCATTTTCTAATCCTCCACAATAATACTACAACCGCCAATATATGTTCCGATTATGTATTTTTCAGAACTAGAATTACTAAATTAGAAGACTTTTAATTCTTTTTGTTTACTCAAAAACTAAGACTGCTTGAGCTAGAACAAATTTCCGGATTTCCTTCTTCATCCAAAAAATAAACAACAACGTCAACTTTGTTAGGATTTTCCAAATCTTCTTCAGGAATACTTACTCTTATCGTTTCTTCAAAGATATCTCCAGGAGCATCATAAAAATACTTCCCATTTTCATCATTGCTAAATATCATCTTAACCCCTCCAATTGTATAATCATTTATTCCAGATATCCTTGAGAGAGTAACATCAAAAACTTCGGGCATTGTTTTTGAAACTTCTGTGGGCATAACTTTTAAACTAATACACCTTTCATGCAAATTTGGGAGACTTCCCCCTCCTTCATTAACAGTATTTCTAATCCCTATCCAGGCAATACCTATAAGAATCATTAATATAAAGAAAAGGAAGAAAATGCTTCCAATAACAATGGAAACAATTGCCATCCACTCTCCTTTTTCATGGGTCTTCTTTATTTGAGAAAGAGAAATTATTCCTAAGATAAATCCAACGGGAAAAAATAAAAATGTAAATACAAGTGCTAATATAGCTAAAGTATTATATCTATTCTCCTCTCCCATAACCAAAACAATAAATCCTATGATATAAATCTTTCTAAAATAAGAAAGAAACCTTTAAATAACTAATTTGATTTATTTAGTGAATAGGGGTGAACATGGATAAGAAAAAAGAGAAGATTCTATGGTTTAATGAATTGTCAATTGAAGATGTCCCACTTGTGGGAGGAAAAAATGCTTCTTTAGGAGAGATGTACAAAGAAATTCATAAAAAAGGAGTTAAAGTTCCAAACGGATTTGCTATAACAGCAAATGCGTATAGATATTTTATTGAAGAAGCGGGAATAAAAGAGAAAATAAAAAAGATTCTTTCAGATTTAAACACTCACGATATGAAAAATCTTTCTGAAAGAGGAGAAAAAGTAAGAGATGCAATACTCTCAAGTGAATTACCAAAAGACCTTGAAGAAGAAATAATAAGAAACTATGAAAAACTATGCAAAGAATACAAAAGAAATAATCTAGATGTTGCAGTTAGAAGTTCTGCAACCGCAGAAGATTTGCCAGATGCAAGTTTTGCAGGACAACAAGAGACTTTCCTAAATATAAAAGGACATAAGGCTTTAATAGAATCATGTAAAAAATGTTTTGCATCTTTATTTACAAACAGAGCAATATCTTACAGGGTGGACAAAGGATTTGATCATTTTAGTATTGCATTATCGGTATGTGTTCAAAAGATGGTAAGAAGCGATTTAGCATGTTCTGGAGTAATGTTCTCTATTGATACAGAATCTGGATTTAAAGATGCTGTATTCATTACTTCGTCTTATGGATTGGGAGAAAATATAGTATTAGGAGTTGTAAATCCAGATGAGTACTATGTACATAAACCCACCTTAAAACAAGGATATAAACCAATAATCTCAAGAAAGCTGGGAGATAAAATTCAGAAATTAATTTATTCTCATGAGGGAACAAAACCCACAAAAAATGTCTCGGTAGATCCGGAAGATAGAAAAAAATTCTCTCTCGAAGATAAAGAAGTGTTACAACTTGCAAAATGGGCATGTATAATTGAAGATCATTATAGCGAAAAAGCAAAAAAATTCAAGCCTATGGACATGGAATGGGCAAAAGATGGGCAAACAGGAGAATTGTTTATTGTTCAGGCAAGACCCGAGACTGTAAACAGTCAAAAAGATATGAATATACTTGAAGAATACATTCTAAAACAAAAAGGAAAAATAATTGTGGAAGGAGGGAGTGTTGGATCAAAAATAGGATGCGGAAGAGCAAATGTAATCAAAGACGTTTCAGGAATTAATAATTTCAAAAAAGGAGAAGTATTGGTAACAGATATGACAGATCCTGATTGGGAACCCATAATGAAAATAGCTTCAGCAATAGTAACAAACAGAGGGGGAAGAACCTGTCATGCTGCAATTATCTCGCGTGAGCTAGGAATTCCTTGTGTTGTTGGAACAAACAAAGGAACTGAGAAAATAAAGAAAGGACAGAATATAACTGTAAGCTGTGCCGAAGGAGAAAGAGGAAAAGTCTATGAAGGAATATTAAAATATGATATTCAAAAACACAATTTAAAGGAATTAGGAAAAACAAGAACAAAGATAATGATGAACATAGGTGCTCCGGATCAGGCATTCGAACAAAGCTTCACACCAAACGACGGGGTAGGACTTGCAAGAGAAGAATTCATTATAAATTCTTATATTAAGATACATCCGATGGCTTTAGTAAACTACAAAAAAATAAAGGACGAAAAGCTAAAAGATGAAATAGATGAGTTAACTCATGGATACAAAGACAAAGAGCAATACTTCATAGATAAACTAGCAGAGGGAATAGGAATGATTGCAGCCGCATTTTATCCAAAGGATGTAATTGTTAGAACCAGTGATTTTAAAACAAATGAATATGCAAATTTAATAGGTGGAAAAGAATATGAACCAAAAGAAGAAAACCCCATGATAGGATGGAGAGGAGCTTCAAGATATTACAAAAATGAATACAAACCAGGATTTGTCCTAGAATGTAAGGCATTTAAAAAGGTAAGAGAAGAATTTGGATTAAAGAATGTAAAGATAATGATCCCATTTTGTAGAACAGTAGAAGAAGGAAAGAAAGTTCTAAAAATAATGGAAGAAAATGGTCTGAAGAGAGGTAAAAATGATTTAGAGGTATATGTAATGTGTGAAATACCTTCAAATGTAATACTTTGTGATCAATTCTCAAAGATATTTGACGGATTTTCTATAGGAAGTAATGATCTTACCCAATTAACACTTGGATTAGATAGAGATTCGTCAATAGTCTCAGATATATACGATGAGAGAAATGAAGCAGTAAAAAGATTAATAGCAGATGTTATAAAAAAATGTAAAACCTATAAAAGAAAAATTGGGATATGTGGGCAGGCCCCATCAGATTTCCCTGATTTTGCACAGTTCTTAGTTGAATGTGGAATAGATTCCATTTCATTAAACCCTGACACGGTTATAAAGACAAAAATTGCAATAGCAGAAACTGAAAAGAAATTAAGAAAGTAAGATATAAACTTAATCCGCCAATCTTAAAAACTCCTATTTCTCTTTATTCTAATGAACAAATCTGCAAAAAAAATAAAATCGAGTAAATATGAGCTCTTAGCCCCGGCAGGAGATTTTGCAATGCTTACCACAGCAGTTAACGCAGGAGCAGATGCAGTTTATTTTGGATTAAAGGAATTCTCATTAAGAGCAAACGCAAGAAACTTTGAAATAAAAGATTTAACCAAAATAAATGAAATATGCAATAAAAACAAAAATAAAAAAGTAAAAAAATACCTTACTTTAAATTCAATAATTTATACCAATGAACTTCAAAGGATTGAAGAAATATTAAAAAAAGTAAAAGGAAAAATAGATGCAGTAATATGCTGGGATTTGGGAGTTATTCAATTATGTAAAAAATACAAAATCCCTTTTCATATATCGACACAAGCTTCAGTTTCAAATATTGAATCTGCAAAATTCTATAAAAATTTAGGGGCCGAGAGAATAGTCCTTGCAAGAGAATTAAATATTAAACAAATAAAAGAGATAATAAAAAATACCAACGTTCAAATTGAAGTATTTATACATGGAGCAATGTGCCTTGCTGTAAGTGGACGTTGTCTTATGTCACAATTTTTATTTAACAAATCTGCTAACAGAGGAGAATGTATACATCCTTGTAGAAGAAATTATACTATAAAAGATACTCAGGAGGGATATGAATTAGAAATTGAAAATAATCACGTATTATCTGCAAAAGACTTATGTGTCTTACCTTTTATTGATAATTTAAAGAAAGCAGGGATAACCTGTTTTAAAATAGAAGGGAGAAACAGAGAACCAAGATATTTAGATACAGTAATCAGAGTTTATAGAAATGCTCTTGATAAAAAACTAACACAACAAGAAATAAAAGATTCAATTGAAGAACTAAAAAAAGTGTATAATAAAGGATTTTCTTCAGGATTCTATTTGGGACAACCAACCCCAAATGATTTTTCAAACATTGAACACTCAAGCGCAACAGAAAAAAAGCAATTTGTAGGAAAGATATCTCATTACTATCCCAAAATAGGAGTAGCAACAATAAAACTCGTCTCGGAATTAAAAATTGGAGATAAAATAATAGTTATTGGAAAAACAACAGGAATAACCAATTCTAAGATAGAAGAAATTGAGATAAATAACCAATCAGTTAATTCTGGAAAAAAAGGGCAAGAAGTAGGAATAAAACTTCCATTAGTTAGAAAGAATGAAGAAGTTTATAAGATAATAAAAGTAAAATAAATTAATTTACAAATACGATATCATAATTTGAACAAGGTTATGGTTTTACCGTGATAATTAACTTCTTATTATAAAATTAACAGAATATCCATTAAACAAAAATAAAAAGAATAAAAAAAAGAATAAAAAAATAAAAAATTAATAAATCTGGAAAACGCTAGGTGTATCACAGAAAGACTGTTCGTTAGTATCCTCATTTAAGTAGAATACTACTACACTTACTTTGCTTGGAACTAATCCTGCGCACTCTTCATCTGCTAAATTAACTGAAACAGTAGTTGTCTTTTGAGCTGGTAAAGGATAATCCTCGTTCATTATATCAACAGGACAACTTTCTAATTCTTCAGCATCAGTAAATATCAACTTAACACCACCAATTTCATCAGTACCTCTCTTCCTATTAAGAGTTACATCATAAACATCTACACCAGCAGAATTAACCTGAGTTACAGCAACTTCAGATGCTAAACACTTAGAACTGATATTAACATCATCAGCTCCTCCCTGTACAACCCCTCTTATAACAAGCCAAATTATACCTACTGCTACAAGAGTAAGCAGAATTATTAACAAAGTTGCAACAATTGTGGACAAACCCTTTTTATTATTTTTCATATCAACCTCCTTTCAGACTATTTAATATTTGAAGGAAAATTAAATTTCCATTCAAACGCATAACCATTACTGGTTACTAGAATAAGAAAAAACACCTATAAAAACCTTTTTATTTGTTGAAACCATCTATAACATTAAAGAAATCCTTGCTGTCAATTACCTTATCTACCTCAGTTAAACCCCTTTGTTCAGCAAATTTTGAAAATGCCTCTGGTTTATACCCTCTCTTTCTCAATGAAGCAATCGTAGGTAATCTTTCATCTTCAAACCCTTCATACTCTCCTGATTCTATTGCAGCAGTTATTTTCCTTTTTGATAAAATTAAATCGGTAAATTTTATTCTGCCTATAAAATAAGTCCAAGGAAATTTTTTCCCAAATAAATCAAAAATCATTTTCTGTCTTTTTGAATTATCCATATGATCTTTACCTCTTATTATATGAGTCATACCTAACTCAATATCATCCACCGGAACAACAAGATTCATCAATGGCCAAACCCTATATTTTTTCTTCTGCTTCGCATGTTCATGTTCATTTATTCTTGCTAAAGGGAAATCCCTCATTGCAGGATTAGGGTCCTGCATACCCAATGTAGATTTAAATCTTAAAACAGCTTCTCCTTGTTTATACCCTCCCTTTTTATCTAGCATTTTCTTCCATCTATAAAGATTCTCATTTATATCATTGTTCCTGCATGGGCAATTCTCCTTAAGTTCAACATATTTCCTGAACTTCTCCTGTGAACAGGTACAAACATAAGCTGCATTTTTACTCATCATTTTTTCAGCATAATCATAGTATAGCTTCATTCTATCAGAAGAATTAATATATTCCGTTACATTCCCAAAAATCCAGTCTAAATCTTTCTTTATGTTCTTATAGCTTTCAGAAAGAACTTTTTCAGGATCTGTGTCATCAACTACAACATAAAATTTCCCTCCATACTTCTTAACATAAAGAGAAGTAATCATAGATGCAATAATATGTCCAACATGTAATGGTCCAGATGGTGCAGGTCTAAATCTCATAACAACTCCGTTCTTAGGAATACTAGGAAGTTCTTCCAATCCTTCCCTTACTTCCCTTTCTGAAATAATATCCTGTAACTTTTCATATTCTTTTTTCTGTTCTTCCAAAGAAAGTTTATTTACAGAATTAACAACCTCACTAACTTTCTTTCCATATTCTTTCATTTCTTCCTTTTTCATCCCTTCAGCAAATAATCCGGAGATAACTGCTCCAGGATTGGCCTTCCCATTGTAATGAATTGCATTTTTAAGTGCATAAGCTCTCGCTTTTTTATCAAAATCTTTCATACTATTCGTACCTGCCTACATTTGTTTTTTTCTCAAGAACCTCAACTCTTTGCTGTAATTGATAGATCTGATTAGATAAATCTTCGATCCTATCAGTCATATCTTTTAACCTTTTTGCAAGCCTTCTCCTTTTTTCATATGCATCCAAAGATTCATTTGAATCAGGATTATCTGAAGAATTAAAACCCGATGAGGGAGTATTTGAAACATCTGGACTTCTTGAGGTATTTGTATCTCCAAAAAAATTAAAAAATCCTCCAGAAGAACCCTCCTGAGAAGAGGTAGAAATCGGTTCTGTAGATTTGCTCTTTAAAGCTTCCCTGGAACGTTTTCTTTCATAATTCTGTTCCTCTGTTAAATCTACAATTTTATCTCTTCTGCTAAAAAATCCCATAAATACTAATAAGACCGATTATTTTTAAATATAGCTATCAAACAATTTTTAAATATTAAATTCCTTAACTTTTAATGGGTTCAGAAATTTCAGATATAATTGGAAAGATAAATCCAAAATATAAAAATAATCCTGTGGCTTTCCATACACTAGGATATGATTCTGGAGTTGAACAACTGGAACAAATATATTTTTTCATACTTGATTTAATGAGTGATTTTGGATTAAAAACTGAAAAGCTAATAGACAATTTTTCTTCATCTCCGGGTTCAGGACATTTCGCAGAGCTTGGACAAAGAGCAACAATAATGCAAAATCAGGCAATGAAAGTTATGGGAGACATAAATACTGTATTAAGAAGTGTTCTTAATATAATATACGATTTAAAAGAATTCAGAACCAGATTGCAAAGCTACGAAGATTTAAAATCTCCAGATAAAAAAGATGCTGCCATACTCTCTCTAAAACAGATATGGATGGACAAAGTAGATATACAAAAAGGAAACTCAAGTATAAAGGCTATGGCACTGGGACAAGCAGGTTTTGTCACATTAATAGATGCATTCTTGGCTTCAAAAGATGAAAAAGACGTACAGAAACTTGATCTTAATGAAAGAGTAAAGAGGTTGTTAATACCAAGAATTCATGAATTTAACATATGGTTATCACAATCAGAGCAAGAGTTAAGAAAAAGGTATGAAATAGAAAAGAGTTATCTAAAAAGCCAGGTAAACAGCTTAAAACTTTACTCAAGATGGGCTAAACCCTATCTCAAAGCAGCTAGTGAACTTGAAAACAAAGACTTAAGGAGAGAGCCGGCATTAGTTAAAACTTTTAACACCCTCATGTTAAATTTAATTCTTATTGGAAAGAGGGAATTGAATGTAAAAGATTCTGCACTGGATGGGCTATTGCCAAAGGACTTTTCAAAAGATAATTTTGTAAAAAAACTAAGAAAATATTATAGTTGTATTCTTGTAGAATTCACTTTTAGAGGGATACCTCAAAGAGTAGCCCAACAACCACATTTTACATTTGGAGGAAAAGCAGATGTTACATTCAAGGCATATGCATTAAATGAAGATGAAATGAATAAATTAAACAAGGAACTTGAAAAATCCGATTTAGAAGATGTTTTAAAACTAATAGATGGAGCAACAGATGATAGCCTTAAACAGATGCAAGAAGAAATAGATTTCTTCCTTGAGGAAAAAGATAAGAAAGAAGAAGAAAAGAAGAGAAAAGATACCTCCAACCCATTTTTAGCTCTATTTGGGGTTTATGATAAAAAAGAAGATAAAGAAGCTCCAAAAAAGAAAGAAGAAGACAAAGGAGATAAACCAATTAGAAAAGATGATTGGGTTGAAAAAACACATATTCGTCCACTCGCAGAAGAGATAGCAAGCGCAACTGCTATGAGCTTATTTGATATATACAAGAAATCTCATGGGATGGCAAGCTACACCTAATCAAAATTATTATATATCCGTAAATATTTAATAATTAATGCCAAAAAGAACAACTCCTAAAAAAAATGAAGATAAAAAGGAAGCAAAAAAAACTAAGGATACCCTAAGCCAGGATGAAATAAATTCCTTAGAACAAATGATAAAAGAAAATGAAGTAAAAAATATTTCTTCAGATATAAAGGAGTTATTAAAAGGGCAAATGATGGAGATTACAACCCCTTCATTAAAAAAAATAAATCCCCCACAAAAAAGTCAAATAAGTCTAGAGAAAGATATTATTACTGGATCTATCACAATCGAAAATGAAGATGAGGGAGAAATAAGATACAATCTTGTTAACAAAAAAGAAGAGCAAAATTACAAACAAATAAGCCCAGAATATTCAGAGATACAAAGAGAATCTATTGAAAAAAACCCCAACATCTTAATAAAAAGTCCTTCCTTCATCTCTCAAGATAAAATAAATTTTTCAGATAGCTTTCCAAAAAAGAATTTTAATTTGATTGTTGAAGATGAACTAAAAAATTCCAAGGATACAGATAAAGATTATGCATTTAAGCCCTCATTCAATGAAAAAGAAGAAAAATTCTCCCGCAATCCTTTTGAGATGAAAGAAAAAAAATATACTAAGTTTTAACCATAAATATATAAATAAAAAACTATTAATTCATTAATGGCAAAGAAAGGGGGATATGTTATTGAAAATACATATTTAGGAGGGTATTCCAGTTTAGATCCTGATAAAGCTTATCAAACTAATTTTACAGGATTTAGAGTAAATGCAAGAGAAATAGGAGCCCCTACAAAACCAGACACTGCAAACCAAATACAACAGGTTTCTCAAATGCTTAATCAGGGAATTGTTCCAATAGAAACCGGAGCTATAAGCGCTGAAGTATTCACACAGATACCTCGACAACAATTCAAAGAAATAGACAGATTATCTAAATTAACTGGGGCAAAAATATCTTTACATGCTCCAATTGTAGAACCTTCTGGGATGGGAGAACAGGGATGGAGCGAAATCCAAAGGCAGGCAGCTGAGAGACAGTTAAATGATGTAGTTGAAAAAGCTTATGAACTAAGTTCAAAAGAACCGGTACCAATAACAATTCATTCCACTGCAGGGGCGGGATCAGAATACATTCCAGATAAAGAAAAAGGAAGAAGAGTATCCAAATTGATTGCTGTGGAAAGAGAAACTGGAAGACCAGTTACAGTATTAGAAGAAGAAACTTTATATTATCCTCAGATGGATTTGGAAGAAGGTAAAAAATACACACCAGAGATGCGTATAAATTCCCTTAATCGTACAAGATGGGAAGAGACAATAAATCAACAGTTCTTTAACAAGGAAAGAGCAGACCAAATAATAAAAGATAACTCAATACAAATAAATCATCTCTGGAATGAATTAAAAGAAGGAAAGGTGAACCCAAATGATTTAACCCCCACTCAGCAAAACACATTCAGGCATTTGCAAAATGCCAAAACCTATCTTGATGACATTGAGCAAAATGTAGAGTCTATGTTCAACAAAGCCTGGAAAAACACAGATGGAGATAATAAAAGTAGAGAATATCTAAGACAAATCTCAGAACGTTATAAACAGGACCTTACAAAAGACGACACTCCTTTGGGACAATCTAATGCCGTTCAAAATCTTATGGACGGTTTAAGAGCGGTACAACCTAAAAATATTATACCTCTGGAAGAGTTTGCATTAGACAAATCTGCACAAACATTTGCAAATGTTGCATTTAATGCTTATGATAAATTCGACAAAAAAGGAAATATACCCAAGATTAATATTGAAAATATGTACTCCGGGATGGCATTCTCATCTCTTGAAGATATGAATAAACTCATAGTTGAATCGAAAAATAAATTTGCTCAAAAACTAATTAATGAAAGAGGAATAAATGAAGAAACTGCCAGGAAAAAAGCCGATGAAGTAATAGGGATGACTCTTGATGTAGGACACTTAAATATATCAAAAAAGCAAGGGTTTACAGATAAAGATTTACTTAGAGAAGTGGACGCAATAAAAAAACATGTTAAACACGTTCATTTAACTGATAATTTTGGATTTTCTGATTCTCATCTCCCTCCAGGAATGGGAAATGTTCCATTTAAAGATATTTTAGAAAAGCTCGAGAAAGCAGGATTTAAAGGGAGCAAGATAGTTGAGGCTGGGGGATTTGTTCAACACTTCCAGCAATCCCCTTATGTCCCCTCTCTTGAAGGATTGGGTTCCCCAATGTATTCTTCGGGCCCAGGTCCTTATTGGAATCAATCACTAGGACTACAACAAGGATATCTCTCCGGATATGGTATGATGCTTCCAAATACAAACTATCAAACATTCGGAGCAGGATTTTCCCAACTCCCTCAGGAACTTGGAGGAGATTTAGCAAGAGGAGGAGGAAAATTTAATCAGAGAGGAATGGAATAAAAAGATTAAGTTTATTAATTAAAAAAGACTGACAACAATATGACCAAAAAAGAGAAAAAAGCTGGACCTATTTCAGAAAAAGAATTGCACCAGATGGCGGTTGAGGCGGGTATGAAAAGCCTAATAGGTTCTAATCCAAACCTAAGACAATATGCTCCTTTAATATTAAACAATATAGATTATAACAAGGTAGATAAATTTATTCAGGAAACCGAAAAAAAATACCATGAAGAAAATATTTCTTACCAGGATAAAAATAAGGTAATTTACAATGAAATAGCTAATTATGTTGCATCGGGTAGAGCTTTAAAAGAAACTGCTATACAAACACTTTTTGATGAAGGAAAAGAAGGGAAATTGGATAGAAATGTTTTAGAAAAGATTGTATCATTTTTTAAACCAAGTAAATTTGAAGGAACAAAATATTTCGAGAAAGCAAGTAATGCATATTCAGATATGTATGATATACTTTCACAAAATGAATTTGCACAAAGCGAACTACCTGAATTGGTAGATGCTGCAAAATCAATGAAAATGTATGGATTCTTAGAAACAGCATTAAAGAATTTTAAAGCACATGGTATGATGGACGACAAAACCTACAAAATGCTCTCAAAAGAATTACATGAAAAAACCGCAATAAAATCAGAACAGGGCAAAAGAGGACTTGAAGAATACATACTGAGAAAAGAGGAAAAAGAAGAACCTGCATACAAAGTTGCAGCATCAATAATAGGATTTTTAGGATTGATGTTAATGATATTCAACTTAAGGATAACCGGAGCCGCAATAGGAGAAGACGCAACAGTAACAATGGGAGCATTCGGAGTGTTTATGATATTCTTTGCATTGTTGTTATTTACCCGTCCCTTAAAAAGAAACTTTAAAAAGTAATTTATATTATATAATTAATAAAAGATGGTGAAAAAAAAGATAAAAAAAGAGAAGAAAGTAAAATCCAAAAAAAGGGTGATTAAAAGTTCTGAAGATAAAAAAGAAAAGATATCTCACGAAATACCTACCTTAAAACTTAAGACAGAAAATGAGATTGCAATGGATTTTGCTGTTAAAGTCTATAAAAAGTTTAACAATGTTGTAAAATCAATAGTTCTTTTTGGTTCAACAACAAAACAAAATGTTACTCCTGGCTCGGATATAGATATAATGATCTTGATTGATGATGTTTCAATAAAATGGGATCAAGAGTTAATTGCTTGGTACAGAGAAGAACTTGAAAAAATAATTGAAAGTAGCCCATATAAAAAAGATTTACATATAAACACAATAAAATTATCAACCTGGTGGGAAGATTTAATGAAAGGAGATCCGGTAGTATTAAATATTTTGAGATATGGTGAAGCAATGATTGATGCTGGAAGTTTTTTTAATCCAATAAAACAACTGCTTATCCAGGGTAAAATAAAATCTACCCCGGAAGCAATTTATTCATGCCTTCAAAGAGCCCCAATGCATTTTGCAAGGAGTAGAGCTTCTGAATTAGGAGCTATAGAAGGATTATATTGGACGATGGTTGATTCTTCACATGCTGCGTTAATCGCTGCAAATGTCCTGCCCCCTTCACCTGAACATATACCCGGAGAATTAAAAATAAATTTTGTAAATTCGGGAAAACTAAAGATGAAATATGTTGAATGGTTCAGAGAATTAAATGCACTACATAAAAAGATAACTCATGGAGAAATCACAGACTTAAAGGGCGTACAAATAGATGATTGGCAACTCAAAACAGAAGAATTCCTTAGAACAATGGCTCAATTGGTAAATGATATAATAAGCAGATAAATTTATTTCTCGCTCATCATACTTTTTAGTTCTCTAACTCTTTCAATATCCAAATATCTCTCAGTCAAGCTAAATACTCTTTCCTCTAATTCAGAACTATAATTCAAAAGACTTTTGTTTCCCTTTTTAAAACCGGAAAGTAATTTATAATAAAATCCAAGATAAATTTCTCTAACCTTTCCAACAGGATATTCATTTCTAACTGAGATCTCCTTAATAGTATCAAGATGGTTTCTAGGACTCAAAATCTTTAATTCTCTACTTTCTAATTTATTTTTATTTGCCATTTTATTAAAACAAAAGAAAAGAACAATTTTAACAGTTTATTAATCTATCTCTCTTATCTCTTTTTTTCTTCAGGAATAGCCAACATTTTTTCCAATCCTTTAGGAATCTCTTTAGCACTCTGAGCCAAAGCATCAGATACCTTTGTCTTAGTTAAATAAGCTTGATATCCCCCTAAAATATTTTTATAAAGTCCCTCTTGAGCTACTATAGCCTCTTGCTTATCTTTAGATAATTTACTGAACTCTTCATCTGAAATATTGGATTTCAAACTTCCAAGATACCCATCATTAACCTTGGCTTTTGAACCCATTAATCCCATTATATCGCTTATTTTAACACTATTCAAAGATTCTTGAAGTATTGCAGCACAATCTTTCATTATCCCCATCTCTGAAATATTCCCGCTATATCTCTCTCCCTCCTGTCTAGATTTTAATATAGAATTTTGCATAACATTATATTCTGTCCCATCTGCAGCATAAGCTTTAAGTCCGGAATTAAAAGCGGGAAAATACTTGAATGCGTTCATAGCATCGTTGTCTTCATCACCATACTTTTTATTTTTATAAACTAAATAAGACGCTGCTACATCAACAAGATTACTAGCCTTAAGATTTTTTAAAGCAACATCTCTTTGCTTTTCTTCTGGTGATTTTTCTTCCGGTTTGTCTGTCATATATTTTCTATAAATTCCAACTATTTAAATCTTTCGGTTATGTTACCATTAACCAAAAGTAACAAATACAAGATGAGAATATTAAACCAAACTCATCTAATCAAAAGCATTATAAATAATACATCCCTTAATTATTTAATTAAATGAGGTTTAAAAATGGATAGAACACTGGATAAACTAGGGGCATGGGCTTTTGTAATCGGTCTTGTTTTAGCGATTATAATAGCAATCTTTAGTGTGCAGCAAACCTGGCCAATGTATCTATTGCTTTTCCTTGGACTTGTTGTGGGTCTTTTGAATATTGGCAATAGAGAAGTAGGTTCTTTTTTACTAGCTGCAATAGCCTTTATGTTTACATTTACAGCCTTAAGCGCTCTCTCTGAAGGAATACCTTTGATAGGTGAGACTTTAGCCAGATTCTTAGGATTAGTAAATGCATTCATCGCACCTGCAGCAGCAGTTGTAGCATTTAAGGCATTATTCATCCACACAAAACACTAAAGAATAATTTTTTATTTTTTTATTTTTATTAATTTTTCGAGAATTCATATAACACTCTTGTCTTACAAGGAAGTTTAGCTTTTATAGCCTTAAAAGCTTCCCTTGCAACACTAACTGCCTTAGGATTAGTAGTAGCAATAAAAAATATTGGAGAATTAGCTTTTAGAATAGCTGATTTTCCTATGCACTTACCAAAAGATAACTGCATACCTGTCTGCATTCTATCAGCTCCTGCACCGGTAAGCATTTTATTTTCTCTCTGAATATGATGAGGAAAAGGAACAACTCTAAAAAAATACTGTCCAACAAACCCTTTGTCCAAAATCTTGTTTACATACTGTCTACAAGCTTCAAGAGCATTATGTCTTATCTGAACTGCTTCTGTTGTCACAAGAGTCAATCTGTGAGGATATTTGCCTAATTCAAAAGTATTTCCATCGCCCATACTAAACTTTACAATCTTCTGAGGAGGAACTACCTTAATATAAGCCCTATTTTTCCTTTTACTAACACGTGTATAAGGAGTAACTTTTCTCTTTGAATATGCATTTGCTTTTCTTAATGATGCCATCTTATGTTTTTACTTTACCTCAACCTTGGTTGTAATTGCCTGTCCTGGCAATCCTCTCTCAAAGATAGCTCTTACAACACCTTTATTTCCATGAGTAGCAGCAATCTTTCCGTTAATCTCTTTTCCGGCAGGACTCTTCCAAACAACACCTTTTCCGACAAATTTAGCAGCATCCTCTTTCTTTGAAACATTTTCAATCTCAATTAAAAAATGCCTTTCAGTAATTGTTTTTCTTCCCCTTCTAAATTGTATAACTTTTCCAGTTGTCATGTTTATTATTCATAAAATTAGTTTAAAAAGGTTTCCTAGAAGAAAAAACATCAATTATTATCCATATATTGCAATTCGTTTGTGTGACTGATAACCTAACTATATTATGATAAGTTGAACAATGTTGGAATTTTAGTTAGATAACAATTAATTCACCTCTTCAACACAACAATCTCTCTTCCTACAACCTGCCCTTCCCTGAATTCCTTAACTGGAAAACCATCTTCAACCTTTAATCCAGTTTTTTCAGATATCCTAACAATATCACACCCAATTCTTTCTCTCCCAACATCAATAAAAGGACAAGTAAACACAAACTTTCCATTAACGCTCTTTTTCATATTTTTTAAGACATCAATCATGAGATTTTCAAATTTTTTGATCATATTCTCCGCATCCTTCTTTCCAGGATTTTTTTTAAGAGTCTCTCCAAAATCGGGCTCACTAACAAGAACATCAACCGAACCAACAACCGTCCTACTAGAATCGTTATTAATTAACTTATATTTCTCTTTAGGAATCTTAAACCACTCTAAATTTTTCCTTGCCCCTTCAATTGCCTCCTTATCCTTATCTATACCAATAGATTTTATATCCATATTAACTGCTTCTATTAAAATACTCCCTATGCCACAAAAGGCATCTAATAAAATTCCATTTTCACTTACTTCTGAAAGATTTATCATTATCTTTGCTAATCTTGGTGAAATACTCAAATCTTCTCTTCTGACTGGTTTTTGCATATCTCTCCTCTCAATTTCCTTATAATTACATCTTTGAATAATCCTTCCAAAAAAGTTATCAAATACGAAATACCCCTCAGTAATCAAATTAGAAGAAGGTTTCCTAAAATCCTCATCCTGTCCACGAACAAACCCCGTAAATTTCTTTTCTGTTGTCTTAAGTCTCTCAGAATGGAATCTTCTTTTAAGATATTCTGAGACGTGTTCAGTTTCATCAGAAAAGTCCCATACAACATAATTAAATTTATTATCTGAACCATAATAAATCTCTTTTCTATTCAAATCTTTTATATTGCACATAACTATCCCTATAGAAATAGTTCCTCCTAGCAAATCAACTGTCCCTGCATCCAAAGGTTTCTCCAATTCCAATAACAAACCATTTTCCTTGAGTTCCTCAGTCAAAATAAGATTCTCTGTTCTTCTCAAAAAACTTTTAATTTCCAAAACAGATAGTTTTACATTCCTTCCAAGAATAAATAGGTATTTCATAAAAAATCCATAAAATACTAGTAAATAAATGTTTTTATACTAAAATTCTTTCAAAAAAATCAATATGCTTAGTATAGATTGCAAAGACTGTGATGGTGTATGCTGTACATCAAGAAAAGGAAAATTATTTGCGGTATTACTCCCTCAAGAAATAGATAAATTTGAAGGATTTTATGATATCTTAAAAACAAAAAATGGTGAATTAAGAATATTAAAGCAGGATGAAGAAGAAAATTGCATCTTTTATGATAAAAAAACTAACCTTTGCAAGACTTATTCAAATAGGCCATTTGAATGCACTACTTATCCATACATGATTCATTTTGATAAAGATATAACTTTTAAATTAGAAGGAATTTGTCCAAAGATTGATAATTGTACTCCAGAAGATTTAGCCAGGACTAGATTGGAATGGTTAAAACAAGATCTTCCTTTAAGCTGGATAAAAAGCTACTCAGAAATATTTTTCAGAGAAGATAATAAATTCGGAGTTTATTTAAAAGATCCTCTAGATATAAATAAATAATTATAATAAAGTTGAACAATGTTCTTATTTTACTTAGATAATAAACTCTCTCTTACAAAACAACTTCAAACTCCCCGAATTCTTTTTTCAAAACTTCAAGAATTTTAGGACTAAATTCAACTTCTTTATTACTCTTCTGAGCCTCAACAGCCTGGGATACTTCTTCCATATTTGAACTTTCAACTTTAGAGGTAACCTTGAAAACCTTATTATCTTTAAACAAAAAGGCATTTCCACCAGAAAGAAGCAATTCTCCATTACTCTGTTTAAACTTAATCTTCATTCTTCCTTTTTCAAGAGAGACTAAATCACATCTCTGAGAAAATTCAATTAAATCATTAATCAGAGTAGATGCCTCTTTTCTTGCATTATCTACTTTATGTGCATCCAATTTACCTTTCTTAAACTCTGTTCTTGCAGTTATAATATTCTTTAATATCCTTAAGTGCTGCTGAGTCATCTTACCTTTCTTAACAAGATTCTTTTCAAATTCCAAAACTAATTGCTGTTGAGATTTTTTACCAAACATCGCAACAAGAAGACTAATTGTATCAGAATAGATTTTCTCTATTGTAATTTCCTGTGCCTTCTTATCAATTTGCTTTCTAAGCTCCTTCAACCTATTCAAAAATTCTTCCGTTTCTTTAAGAAGCTTATCTATTTCTGTTCCAGAGATTTCTTTTATTTTTTCATGTTCATAATCTCTCCAGGTGTTTATAACCCTCTCCATAAAATCTACATATTTCTTTTCAATCATCTTTGTATCCAAAAACTCTTTTTTGAAATCTCTTACAAGTTCTTTTTTTGCATTTGGAGGGGGACATCCATTAAGCATTAATAAAGCCTGTGCGGGAGTTGTCACACTCCAGAATATATTCACAAATATATCTGAGAGTAAAGTACGTTTACTCCTTGGGATAACCCCATCTCCCATACTCATAAACATATCAATAGCCTCGGGAGAAGGTTTCAACTTACCCATCTTAAGAAGAGCCTTCCAGGGCATGAATGTCCCTCTGTCATATATTGGTACCCCGTCTCGTATAAAAGTAAACATAACTGGATGAGCATCTTTAACCGCTTCCCAAAAATCGGTAAGAAGATATATCTGGGGTTCAAGTTTATTATTTACACCTGCAAGCGCCGAAGCCTCTCCAACATACTGATAGATTATACCTCTTAATCTTTCCTTAAGCTCAAGTCTTGGCATCCTTTTAACATCTGTATCATTAATAACAACAAAAACATCGACATCCGAGTCTTTTGTTGTCTCTCCTCTTATTAAACTCCCTCCCAAAACATAAGAAACAACATATTTCTCAAATTTTTGTAATACAAGAGATTTATGTATTTCGGTAACTCTCATTGCTCCCAAAATACCCTTATCATGAAGTGGATAAGACATCGCCATTGCAGCATACAATTCAAACTTCTGATCTGTACATATCTCCCAAATTTCAGAGGGAGTTCTTATATAAACCCAAACCTCTTGTTTAGATTTAGCAATTTGTTCTACAATATCTTTTTTTATCTTAGGTATCTCTTTTTCTTTCTCATCAGGAATTATTATATTAACGTGAACTTTCTTCTGAAGTTTTTCAATCTGTTCTTTTGAAAGGTTCTCTGTTTCTTCTTCTATAAATTCTTTTATTGACTGAGGAGGCAAAATACTAACTGCCTGAGTAAAAGGATATTTCTTAACAATGTAACCCTTAAGTTTTTCTAATTCTTTTTTTACCTTCTCCCCATTTTTGTCTTTTTCAGAAGTTGGTGCTTCAGGAACAGAAACTTTTTTGGAAGTATAATTTTTATCAAGATTCATCTCAGGAATATTTGCATCAGCATTTGTGTTACCTTGAGCCATGATAACAAAAGATGTTTTTTACTTTTAAATGTTTGGATATAAAGTTAACTAAACCCTAAAAATCTTTAAATATCCCTCAATTTATCTTATTTTAAGTAATGCGTTCCTAGTTTAATGGTAGAATATCTCGTTGCCAATGTAAGGGACCAAGGTCCCTTGACAATCAACCTCCTTGAGAAAGAAGAAGGAAGAAGATAAAAGCAAAAACGAGGTGGCCCGGGTCCGATTCCCGGGGAGCGCATCTAAACAATATTAATCTGCACTTTTTTTGAAAGATCAACTCCCTTACATTCTACATGAGCACATAAATACCATTTCAAGGAATAATCTCTTCCGGTTAAAATCTGCACTGATTTTACTAAAGTTCCTGCAACACCCTCAATCTCTTTTGAAAAATTATTGGGTCCTTTTATTAAAAAGTCATAAGAATATTCTCCAGGAACATATTCTTTTTTCTCTTCTAAAGGATACTTAAAATCAAAAAGGAGGTAATCTTCTTTATGTTTAGTTTGTGTCTTTGATGAATAAGTCCTTTCATGCTTTTCACATATCAATCCAATTGTTAATTTTTCGGCACTAACAGGCTTTTTAAATTTTAATATAACTTTTCCTTTGATATCTTCACCAGGAGAATAACTATATTTTTCTGGAATTATCTTTATTGAGCCCTTTATTTTCTTTAAAATAAAAAGAATGATTAAAAAAAGAAAAATTCCTCCGATCACCCCTAAGAGAATACTTTCAATATTCATCTAATATTAAAAACCAATTCGCTTAAAAAAGTATCTAAATAAAAGCGAAATGAAAAATAAAATAAAATAACCATTACATGCCCAGATATTTTAGCAACTCAAATACTAAAAATGCTGGCCATACAATTGCTTTCAAAACACCTAAAAGCCCTATCCAAAAAGTTGTTGCGGTAGCTAGGTAATAAACCAATGCACCTACAAAACCCAATCCATAAAATGCACTTGCTGTCCCATTATCTCCCGAACAGTTCATCTTTCTTTTCATTTTTACCTCCTTTTCATTTTTATTTAACTTTAGCAAAAAGAATCATCCAATTATCCCCAAACTTTTTTGCACATTTTGGGCAGTATGCATAATGAATGTAATAATCTTTAGATGCAACTCTTTTTCCAAGATAATTATTCATATCTTTAACAAACTTAGGAACAGCATTAAATCCTCCCGAATAGGTTTTAGAAATAAAAGTGCCTGAAATATTAGTATTATTTGCTTCGGGAACTTTTCCAGTAACAGAAAAATATATCTCTGATTTAAATGCTCCCGGATCTCTAAACAAAATTAATACTTCATCTTTCTTAGAAGATATCTTCTTTGCTTTCTCTGCAAGGCTCATCATTTTTACAATCTTCTTACCTATCATAGGAGGGAAAGGTATGTGGAATAATGTTGGAATAGATTCTTTGATAAATTTTTTATTCTTCCAGATAAATGTTTTTTTATCCCACTTTCTTGTATTAAATTTAGGACAACATTCCCCTTTTTTCATAGAATTATAAATTGTTTAATAGATTTAAACTTTTTCATTTTCTAAAAAATATGAGCCTAAGCGGGGGCAAACTACTGAATGGTCCGTGGAGGAATCGGACCTCCGCCTTCTCGGTGTAAACGAGAGGGTCTACCATTAGCCTAACGGACCTTACAAAAATAAAACTTTCTACCACTTTTAAGCTTTTTCATTATCAATTTTTCATAACATTTTTAAGAGAACAATCCCTATTTCAGATAAGGTAAAAGAGATGATATATTTTCCAATAATCGCTGCAATGGCTTTGGCCGGAGGAAATGTATTAGAAAGAAGAATCCTAAAAAAGAAGGGAATAGATATAAAAAAATACCAAATACTAGAGTTTCTAGCCATCTCATTGATTCTTCTTCCATTCATCTACTTTTTCTGGAGAGTAGATTCACAGGCATTTGAATTAAAAAATATACTTATACTTGTGGGAGTAATAATTATATCAATAATTGCAAACCTGTTTACTTTTTATTCAATGAAAGGGGACAAAGTTAGCAACCTTGAACCTGCAAAAATGCTTGAACCTTTATTTACCATTCTGCTTGCAATAGTTTTCAGTTTCTTTGTTGAAGGAATATATGAAAGCAACACTAAGGTTTTAATTGCATCCTTAATAGCAGGATTGGCACTCATTTTAACTCATGTCAAAAAAGAACACTTGAATTTCAACAAATATTTTACTGCAGCAATAATAGGAAGTTTCTTTTTTGCCCTTGAGATAATAATTTCAAACCTAATACTCAGCTATTATTCTCCTATGACATTCTACTTTTTAAGATGTCTAGGAGTGTTTATTATAAGCATAATAATTTTCTATCCAAAACTATCGAAGACAAAGGATAATTTAAAAGTGGATATAATTTTTATTAGCCTAATCTGGATTGTTTATAGAATCGTCGCTTACTATGGGTATTTAAACATAGGAGTAATCTCAACCACACTGATATTAATGTTAGGTGCAGTACTTACTTATATCTTTGCAAAAATATTCCTTAAAGAAAAGATAAACAAAAGAAACATAATTGCATCAATAATTATTCTGGCCTGTATTCTCTATGCAAGTTTTGCTTAATTTGATTAGTTTAATTATTACACGTAATTCAAAATAAATTTAATTAGTGAATATACCAAAATCGTTTGAGTTCATTAAAAATAATCCAGTAATCGGTTGCTCAAATGTTGATTTTAGTTGAATAATAAAGATTAAGGTATAATCTCGGGTCCAAAATACCTTTCAAATTCAAAATCATGCTCATAAACAATTTTATCATTTATCAAATCACTAATCTCTTGTATCTTATCATTAACCCCCTCAATCAAATTGAAAATAGTATTGCATATTAACTCCTGTCCCTCTTCTGGCCAAAGCTGAGCGTAATTGCTATACAAACACCTGCCTCCACAAATATCAAGATATTTACAGGAAGTGCATGGCTCATTAACATACATCTCTTTTAAATTTTCCATAGTTTTACTCAAATCCCCACAATAGAAATCTTTCATACCACTCATGATAGGACAAGCAACAATCTTTCCATTAGTTAAAATAGTATAATTAGCATATCCGGAACCGCACTGAAGTTTGGTTGTTTTATTATAATAAAGTAGCTCAAAAATACCTAAAAAAGGATATATCTTGAGAACCTTTTTCTTCTCCCTCATATAATCTACCCAAAAATCCAATAGCCTATCTATTGATTTATTATATTCTTTAACAAAAACCTTAAACTGCTTTTTATCAAAATCATTCTTGTAAAAACCGGCATCAATTTGCCAATGAATTGAATCAAATATATTATTTTCTATTAATCCAACAATATGCAAAACCTGTTGATATATATCCGAAAAATCTAATGTCATTCTTGCAACAATCTCCCCCTTATACCCCTTCTCTCTTATTTCAAGAATATTTTTTAATACTTTATCATAGGTCCCTAAACCTCTATTGTAGTCTGTTCTTCTTTTATCCCCATCTATAGAAACCAGCATCTTTGAAATTTTATTTAAATAGATTAGAGGGATCTCATTAAGCAATTTACCATTTGTCTGCATACAAAAGTTTATCCTTTTTTTGGATTTTTCAACATTATCAATAATTTCCTTCATCTTTGGAAAGTTAACAAGAGGCTCCCCCCCATAAAATATTAAAGTATCCCTCTCCTTTAAAAATCCAGCAATATCTGCTCCTTTAACCACAGATTCACATGGAGCACTATAATCAAATTCGAATTTATCTTTAAGTCCATTGTCAAATTCTTCCATTGACTTCTGATAGCAATATTTACATCTAGAATTGCATTTCTCTGTAAGTATAATGTGGTAATACATAAAAAACACTATATATCCCAGTTTTTAAGCATTATTGAGAAGCAATTTACTCCAACCCACTCATGAAATCACCCTCTCTTCCTCTCTCACCCGTAAAACTCATCCTTCCTTTCTTATCGGGCTTAGAAGCTATAACATCATCTATCCTTAAAATCATATTTGCAACCTCTGTTGCAGAATCAATTTCCTGACTCTTTATATTATAAGGTTCTATTATTTTAGCTTCAAGAACATTTCCAACTTTATTTTCAAACAAATTTAATCCTGCATTCTTGTCTCCTGAATCATGTTTAGCCCTTAATTCAGTTATGATATCTATAGGGTCTAAACCTGCATTTTCAGCAAGAGTAATGGGTATAAACTCCAAGGCATTTGCAAACTCTTCTACAGCAAGCCTCTCTCTTCCTGAAAGAGACTGTCCAAAATGTTTCAATCTCCTGGAAACTTCCATCTCAATAGCCCCTCCTCCAGGAACAACTAATCCAGATTTTAAAACACATGAAACATCTCCAAGACCATCATCTATTGCTCTTTCAATCTCGTCCATGACATGCTCGCTCCCTCCGTGAATTAAAATTGTTACTGCCTTGGGATTTTTACATCCTTTAATATAAGTGTAAGAATCGTCCCCTCTCTTAACATTTTCAACACTATCTGCAGAGCCCAATTCAAATTGAGTCAAATCATTGAGATTACTTATAATCTTGCCTCCAGTAGCTTTGGCAATTTTCTGCATATCACTTCTTGAAACTCTTCTGCAAACATAAATCCCATTTCTAGCTAAAAGAAAACTTGCAAAATCATCAACCCCCTTCTGACAAAACACCACATTTGCAGTTGACTCTCTAACTAAGTTAACGATCTCTTTTATTGAATTTTCTTCCTGAAGCAAAAATCTCTGTAATTGCTCTGGTGAAGAAATTGAAACTTCCGTTTTCAACTCAAGAGTTTTAATCTCCAAAGGAATATCTATTAAAGCTATACGAGCGTCTTTAACGTAAGAAGGCATATCCAAAGAGATTTTTCCCTTATCGATAACAATCCCAGAAATTAATTCTGTATCTCCTATCCCCTCTCCCCTTGCTTTTTCTATTTTTATATTATCCAAATCAACCAACCCTTTTTCCTCAATCTGATTAACAGCTTTAACAACAATTTCTGAAAGATTTTCCTTGGAATCTTCAGCTCCTTTTCCAGTCATTGCGGTCATAGCAACTTGTTTCAGAACAAATTCATCTTTATGTTCGACTTTCATAGATAAATCTTTAAGGATCTCCTGAGCCTTCTCTGCAGCAATTCTATACCCCTTAACAATAACAGTTGGATGAATTTTGCTATCAAGAAGTTTCTCGGCATTTTCTAGAAGTCTTCCTGCAATCATAACCGCAGAAGTTGTTCCATCTCCAACTTCAGATTCCTGAGTTTTAGCAATTTCAACCATCATTTTTGCAGCAGGATGTTCAATCTGCATCTCGCTTAAAATTGTTGCTCCATCATTTGTAATTATAATATCATTTAATGGAGAAACAAGCATTTTATCCATCCCTCTTGGACCCAAAGTAGTTTTAACAATTTCTGCAACAAGTTTAGCTGCAGTAATATTATTTCTCTGAGCATCTTTACCCATAAGTCTTTGTATATCTTCGGGCATAAGAGTTATTGGTTTATCTGTCATCTTATTTTTTCTTGTTTAATTCATTTATACTATTAAAAACCCATTCTTCAACCTTATCTGTTAACTCCAGAGTTTTATTTTTTGAATCGATTCTTATTTTACTCTTTCTCGTCTCATCAAGAAAATAAACCGTCCCTTGTTTATATTTATCCCATTCAAAGGAGATTTTTTCTATAAAACCCATTATATCTTCATAAGCATTCTCTCCTTCAATATTTATTCTAGTTTTATATTGCCCATCCATTTTAATCTAACACCTTAGTTTATTCAACAAAAAAGGTTCTCAAATCATTTATTTAAGCATTGTTGTATTGAAAATCAATATTGCACTTTTTTAAACAAGTCTTATATTTTTGAAGTGGTAAAAAACGTTTATAAGCATAAAAATCCTATAAAAATATGTACAAAATACTAGTTTCTGATATAATGACAAGAGAACCCCTTGTTATTAGCCCGAATGCCAGCTTATTAGAGTGTGCTAAAAAAATGGTTCAAAAGAAAACAGGAAGTCTTCTCCTTGTAGAAAAAAACAAACTCGTGGGACTAATCTCAACACAAGATATTCTATGGGCACTTATAAAAAAATCACAAAAAGATCTTTCTTCAATACAGGCTAAAGACATTTCTCCAAAGAAAATTGCTGTAATAAAACCAAATGCAACTCTTGAGGATGCCTTAAAAAAAATGAAAGAATCAAGATTTGAAAGACTTCCAGTTATAGATAACAACGAATTAGTCGGAATAATTACAATAAAAGACATTTTAAGTTTCAATCCCGAAATATACCCTGAACTACAAGAATTTGCCGAGATAAGGGAAGAATCCAGAAAATTAAAACTTGTCAAAAAGGCAAAAGAAAAAGATAAATCTCCGCTACATGAGGGAATATGTGAAGAATGCGGAAACTATGGTCCCTTAGAAAGATATAAAGGGATGCTTGTATGTGCTTCATGTAAAGGGAATTAAAAGAAGACATTTAATTCTTAATAAGTATAATGGATGAATAAGGTTTTAGAGTTAAAGTCCCAGAATAACTCTTTCCATTTACATCAATGTAATTACCCGAAGGAAGCGTAAACGCCTTATTCGTTCTCGAAGGATTATATTCAAAGAGAATATCATTAACATCAACAATTGTCTTAGGAGGTTCTTTTGAGAGGAAATGATTGAAGGAAGAAAGAAGAGAGGGTTTTCTTTGAATATTAACAGAATATCTTTTAGAATATCCTGTAGGTATACCTTTTTTTATCATTAAATAATCTAGGAATTTATTATTTAAAAGATTTTATTTAATCCCATAAATAAGCACATTTTAGATTATTTATTTAAAAGAAATAAGAACAATATTTTATTAATTTTTTAGTATTTTTTAATTTTATCGACGAGAAAATGGCAGAAAGGTTTATAAACGGACCATTCTTTTTTAAGAAAGAATAAACATAATAATAGAAAAAAAGGGTAAGATTTTTTAAAAAATGACAGACAAAAAAGATTACAACGCAAATGATATCAAGGTTTTGGAAGGCCTGGAAGGAGTTAGGAAGAGACCCGCCATGTACATTGGTTCAACCGGAAAAGAAGGATTACATCATCTCGTTTATGAAGTAGTAGATAATTCAGTTGATGAAGCTCTAGCAGGTTTTTGTACAAAAATAAAAGTAACCTTGAATAAAGACGGTTCTGTTACAGTGGAAGATGATGGTAGGGGAATACCTGTTGACCCACATCCAACCTATAAAGTTCCTGCAGCACAAATAGCACTCACAAAATTGCATGCGGGAGGAAAATTTGATAAAAAATCATATGCAATATCGGGAGGGTTACATGGGGTAGGGGTTTCCTGTGTAAATGCTTTATCAAAAAAACTAATTCTTGAGATAAAACGGGATGGCAAAGTGTATCAACAGGAATATTCTAGGGGAGATCCTACAACAAAGATGAAAGTAATAGGAAACTCAACAGGAACAGGTACAAAAATAACTTTCTACCCTGATGAACAAATATTTTCCACAGTTACATTTGATTTTAAAACATTAGAAACAAGATTTAGAGAAATAACTTTCCTTAACGCAGGTTTAAAGATAGATTTAAGAGATGAGATAAAAGACACAAACCAAGAGTTTTTCTCAAGTGGGGGACTTATGGAATTTGTAAAATGGATAAACAAAACTAAAGAGGTGTTGCATAAACCAATTTATTTTAAAAGAGAGATGAATAATGGTTCAATAGAAATTTCGATACAATATAATACAACCTATCAGGAAAACATTTTTGGTTTTGTTAACACTATTAACACCGTGGAAGGAGGAACACATATATCTGGATTTAAAACGGCATTAACAAGAGTAATAAATGACTACGCAAAGAAAAAAGACATTCTAAAAAACGATTCTTTTTCAGGGGATGATGTTCGTGAAGGATTAACTGCAATTGTAAGTATAAAATTATCGGATCCTCAATTTGAAGGACAAACAAAAACAAAATTAGGTAATTCAGAAATCAAAGGATTCGTTGATTCAATTGTAACTTCTGCTCTAACAGAATTTTTTGAGGAAAATCCACAGATAGCAAAAAAAATAGCAGATAAATCTATGGAAGCCGCAAAGGCACGTTTGGCAGCAAAAAAAGCTAAGGATTTGGTAAGAAGAAAAAATGCCTTCTCTCTTGGAGGATTACCTGGAAAACTTGCAGATTGTTCAAATAAAAAATCAGAAGAAACAGAGTTATACTTAGTTGAAGGAGAGAGTGCAGGGGGTTCAGCAAAAATGGCAAGAAATAAAGAGATCCAAGCAATACTTCCATTAAGAGGTAAAATATTAAATGTTGAAAAAGCAAACCCATCAAAAGTTCTATCGAGTGAAGAGATAACAAATATGATTACAGTAATCGGAACTGGGATAGGAGAACAATTTGATGCAACAAAGATAAGATATAATAAAATAATACTAATGACAGATGCAGATGTTGATGGAGAACATATAAACACTCTTCTTTTAACATTCTTTTTTAGATTCATGCCCCAGCTCATTGAGAACGGGTATATCTATGCTGCAATGCCTCCCTTATACAGAATAAGAAAAGGACAAAAAGATGTATACGTTTATACAGATGAAGAACTAAAGAAAGTAACAAGCGAATTGGGTGTTAATGAAGGGGGGGTTACAAGATTTAAGGGATTAGGAGAGATGAACTCAACACAATTATGGGAAACTACTATGAATCCCAAAACAAGAAAAGTAAAGAAAATATATATAGAAGATGCTATTGAAGCAGACAGAGTATTTACAATGTTAATGGGAGATGATGTTCAAGCAAGAAAAGATTTCATTCAAGAAAATGCACATGAGGCAAATCTTGATATTTAAGAGGTAAAAACAAAATGGCAAAAAAAGGAAAACTATCAACGCCTGCATGGATACTAGAAGGATATGATTCCCCGGAAGAGTATGCAAAAGCAAAGGGAAAATCCTCTCCAAACAAAAAAGAAGGAAAAGTATTCAAGATAAAAATATGTCCCAAATGTGGAAGCGAAGAGGTTGCAATAACTTTAAGCAACTTAGATTCAGAAGAAGAGAGCAATACTGGAAAACAATGGGAATGTAAAAAATGTGGGTGGACGGGTTCAAATATTAAGGAGAAAGAATTAACAGAGGATGAATTAATGGAATATTTAGATAAAAAAGGAGAGGAGGTTGCTTAGGATGAGAATAATAGCAGTAAGCGGCTATTTTGATCCATTACATATTGGACATATAGAACTTTTCAAGTTAGCAAAAGCTTTAGGAGACAAATTAATTGTAATTGTAAACAATGATAAACAAACCGAAATGAAAAAAGGAAAATATTTTATGCCTGTAGAAGAAAGAAAAAAAATTTTAGAAGAATTAAAATGTGTTGACGAGGTTTTTATCAGTGTTGACGAAGATAGAACAGTTCGAGAATCGCTTAAAACAGTAAAGCCCCACGTATTTGCAAATGGAGGAGACAGAAACAATAGCGAAATACCTGAAGTAGAAGTGTGTAAAATTTTGGGAATAGAAATTGTTGATGGTCTTGGAGCAAAAATACAATCCTCTTCTGAATTAATAAGAAAATTCAATGAAAATACAGGAGAAGCTGAATAAAAATGACACCAAATATCGATCCAAAAATTGAAGAAGAATTGAAAAAAGGAATTGTTCATACAGAAGTTTCAGCAGAAATGAAAAAATCTTACCTAGATTATGCAATGAGTGTAATTGTATCAAGAGCAATTCCTGCAATAGAAGATGGAATGAAACCAGTTCAAAGAAGAATTTTGTATTCAATGTACTTAATGGGATTAAAACCAAATACTCCTACAAAAAAATCTGCAAGAATAGTTGGGGACGTTATAGGTAAATATCATCCTCATGGAGACACAGCTGTTTATGATGCTATGGTAAGAATGGCTCAGGATTTCTCATTAAGATATCCTCTTGTTTATGGACAAGGAAACTTTGGTTCTATTGATGGAGATCCTCCAGCTGCTTACAGGTATACTGAAGCAAAATTAATGCCAATAACCAACGAACTTATTCAAGACCTTGAAAAGGACACTGTAAATCTTCTACCTAATTTTGATAATTCATTGAAAGAACCAGAATTATTACCCGGAAAACTTCCAGCATTAATGCTGAATGGAGCATCAGGTATTGCAGTGGGTATGGCAACAAATATCCCCCCTCATAATCTATCTGAAGTGTGCGATGCAATAATATCTTACATCAAAAATCCAGAAATAACTTTTGAACAACTACTAGATGTGATACCAGGACCAGATTTCCCAACCGGAGGAAGCGTACAAGGAGATATGGTTGAATTATACAAAACAGGAAGAGGTAAGTTAATAATGAGAGGTAAAACAACAACAGAGACAATAAACAAAAAAGAAGCGGTTGTAATAACAGAAATACCTTATATGCTTAACAAAACAACTCTTGTAGAACAAATAGCGCAATTAGTCCAAGACAAAAAAATAAAAGACATTTGGGATTTAAGGGATGAATCCTCTAAAGGTAAAATAAGAATTGTGCTAGAATTAAGAAAAGAAGCAGATCCAAAATTCATAATAAATTCTTTATATAAATATACAAGACTTCAAGATTCATTTAATGTGAACTTCCTTGCACTTGCAGGAGGGAGACCAAAGGTTATGAATCTTAAAGAGGTTCTTGAATATTATGTAAGACATAGAAAACAAATAATAACAAGTAGAACAAAATTCGAATTAAAAAAAGCAAAAGAAAGACAAGAAATTGTTGAAGGATTATTAATAGCATTAAAAGATATTGATGGAGTTATAAATATTATAAGAAAATCCAAATCTGTTTCTGAAGCTTCAGAATCTTTAATGAAAAAATACACTCTAACAAAAAAACAAACCCAAGCTATACTTGAAACGAAACTACAACAACTAACTTCAATGGAAGTTGAAAAACTAAAAAAAGAAGCAGAAGAGTTAAAACAAAAAATAAAAGACTATGAAGCAATATTAGCAGACATAAAAGAAGTTCTTAAGATAATTGTAAAAGAAGTAAATGAACTTAAGAAAGAATATGGGGATTCAAGAAAAACTCAGATTCTTAAGAGTATTAAAGAAATAAAAGAAAAAGACTTAATCCAAGAAAAAGAAGTAGTTGTTACAATAACTGATAAAGGATATTGTAAGAGAATGGACGTTCAATCCTACAAAGAACAAAATAGAGGAGGAAGAGGAGTTATAGGTAGCGACTTAGCAATGGGAGACTTTGTGAAGCAATTGATAACCTGTTCAACCCACGATTATTTAATGTTCTTTACCAGCAGAGGAAGAGTTTTATGGCTAAAGGCATATGACATCCCTGTTGCTGAAAGGTATAGTAAGGGAAAAGCATTAATCAATTTGCTTGGATTAAAAGAAGAAAAAGTAACTAATGTAATTTCGGTAAAGAATTTTGAAGATAATTTATTTATGGCAACAAAAAAAGGAATTGTAAAGAAAACTCCTTTGAGTAATTTTTCAAATCCAAGAGCTTCTGGAATAAAAGCATTAAATCTTCCAAATGATAATTCTGACTTTTTAATAGGAATTGAACCAGTTAAAAAAGACCAAGAGGTCCTTATTGCAACAAAACATGGAAAAGCAATAAGATTTAACTCCGGGGATGTGAGAGAAATGGGAAGATCAAGCTATGGAGTTACAGGAATAAAACTGGATAAAGGAGATGAAGTTGTAAGCTTAGAAATTTTGGATACTCCTGCAGTTCTTACTATAACTGAAAAAGGATATGGAAAAAGAACAGAAGTTCAAGATTACAGAAAAACTGCAAGAGCTGGAAAAGGAGTAATTAATGTTAAAATATCTGAAAAAACTGGAAATGTAATAACAACCGTTTCTGTTAACGACAAAGATAGCATAATTGTAACAACGGCTAAGGGAATAGTAATAAGAACTTCTCTCGAAAGTATAAGAGTTATGGGAAGAGCTGCACAGGGAGTCAGAATAGTTAAACTCCAACAGGGAGACCATGTTACAGATTTGACAAGAGTAGTTGAAGAAATTTAATCCACACTTAGTATTTTCGATAACAATAATTCTTTTAAACTAAATTAAATTTTTCCAAACATATGGCATCTTTACCAGATTACATTGGACCTGCAGCGTTTGGAATTAAATTACCCGTAATACAGCCGGGAGATGATATAGAAGATATTGTATATTATCACCTTAAAAAATGCGATAAAGATAAATTACTTGAAAATAACTCAATAGTCTGTATAACAGAATCTATTGTTGCTCGCTCTCAAAATAATTATGTAAAATTAGATGATGTTGCAAAGGATATCTCAATCAAACTAAAATTAAAAGAGGACTCTAACATAGGAGTTTTATTTCCAATTGCAAGCAGAAACAGATTTTCAGCAATTTTAAGTGGGATAGCAAAATCGGTTCCCAATGGGATAGTATATGTTCAATTCCCAGTTGGAAAAGATGAAGTTGGAAATATGTTAGCAAACCACCCCATAACAAAGATGAATTATTTTGAGTTATATGAAGAGATAATAAAACAAGAAGGAGCAATACCTTTTGTAATTGAAAGCAATAAATACGATGAGTTATATTGGGCAGATTTAAACGGAATGCTCGTCTCTTCAATACACACAAGGAGTGAAGATTTACAAAAGGTAAAAAAACATTTCAAAAACTCAATAACATTGCAGGACATTTGTAACGAACCTGTAGCTGGAAGGGATGGTTGGTCCGAATGGGGGGTTTTAGGAAGCAATCTATCTGAAGGAAAATTAAAACTTGCACCAAGAGATTCAACATTTCTTGCACTTAACCTCCAAAAAAGAATAAAACAGAACCTGGGTAAACATGTGGAGGTGATGATTTATGGAGATGGAGCATATAAAGATCCAAGCACAGGAATTTACGAATTGGCTGATCCAGTTGTTGCTTTTGGATACACGCCTAATCTTGAAAACCAAAGAGAAGGGGTTAAATACAAATTTCTTGCAGATAAGGGGCTTGCACAAGGATTAAACAAACAGCAAATAGAAGAGATGATACTAAAAGAATCACAAGAGATGCATGAAGCAAACAGCATTAAAAAGGAGGGTACGACACCCCGGCCTTTAAAAGATATTGTAGGTTCATTGGCAGACTTGCTTAGCGGATCAGCAGACGCAGGAACACCAGTAGTAATTGCAAGAGGAATCCTAAAAAATAAATGAATAAGTGAAATCAATATTTCTTATTTATTTGTACTTTCAATCTCTCCTTTTTATGCCTTCTCTGTCTGTCTTTTTCAGTCACAATAAGAATAATCAAGAAAATTATCAGCCCAAAAAGAAGCAATGCTACATAGCTTAAAGTATTCAAACTTATACCAAGATAAGAAACGCCCATAATAAATTCAGAAAATGAAAGTTTTTAATGATTATTGTAACAGAATCGCATGTAAAAAATAATATTAATTCAAAAGATAATATTTTTAAACAAAATATTCCTTTAATATAGCATGGGAAAAAAAGAGGAGAAACTTCTTAAAAGTATTTTTAATAATAATGAAATTGAAAATGCTAAAAGATTAAACAATAAATACAATTCAAATATATATAAAAAACCCACCCAAAACAAAAAAGATATTTCTCTAAATAAAAACCAATCCAAAAAAGAAGATAAGAAAGAGTACAAAGAAAAAAAAGGGAAGGAGTCAAAAGAAGAAAAAGATGATTACTCCAAGATTTTTAAGAAAGAAAGAAGAGAACATGCTATGATGATCGGTTTAACGGTAGCTATAGTACTTATGCTAATCTTCATTGGATATAGTATGTATACATTCTATAAAACTAAAGCCGAAACCTCATCCCAAATTTATTCTCTTAACGGAAGTATAATCAACTTAAGTGAAGAAAAATACCAGTTAACATTAAATAATACAAACCTAAGCACCGAGATAACATCCCTTAAAAAACAGATAAAAGATTTGAATGATCAGGTAACAGCGTTGGTTAAAGAAAGAGATAGTCTAGAAGATGAAAATAGCAATCTGGAAGAAGAAATTGAAGCAATTCAAGAAGATTATAATTTTTTAGAAACAGATTTAAGTGATTGTCAAAGCGAATTAAGTGATTGTGAAGACCAATTGCCTTAAATTAAATAACTATTCTGAAACATCATCATTATCCGATTCATTAATTATCTCAAGTTTTTTAATAGAACTAAATGGAATAAATCCTTTATACTCGTTTTTTCCTTCTTCCAAATCAACTAATTCCACAACTCTTTTTTCATTGTTTATTCTTCCAGTTACCTCGTCACAATCTTCTTCAGAAGTTATGAATTCTATCCTAAACCTTAATATTTCATTTTCCATACCCTAAAAAAAACTATATGGTTTATAAATTTTAGGAAGATTATTTCCTCTTTTTATCCCTTATTATCTCATCAAGCTTCTCTTCAATATCTCCCTTATTTGTCAATTCATATGGTATCCTGTATTCCACCCACCTTACTCTTTTCTTATCTATAGTATCTTTAAGATTCTTTTCATGAGAAGATAATTTTGAGTTCCCACTCTTCACTTCAACAAAAATAACCTCATTTATGTCCTTCTCGTCCATCCCCCTGAAAACCAAAAAATCAATTGGTTTTCCTATAAATTTACATTCAGTTGGATTAAATTTAAAGTTTGGAAGATAAGGAGCCAACTGTTCTGAGAATTGCCCTCCTATAACCGATCTTGATTTTAGTATGGCCTCTTTTTTGTAATCTGGAATCTGTTCTTCCCAATATTTATCCCTCCTAATACTCCCTATTCTGGTTCCCAACCAGTAAGCAAAAAATAATCCAATTAAAATAAGAACGAGAGAGACTAAGACGATTAATTCCATCTATAATAAAATAATTTGTATTTTAAAAATATGTCTCCTTACAAACTAATTTGTATAAAAATACTTAAATACCCTAAATAAAATAAAATCCAATGAAAGATGAAGAACCTAGAATGAGCAAGAATTACATTCCAAATAATAAATGTAGACAATCAGATAATCCAGAGATAAGTGAACTAGAAAAATTAACAATTAAATTTGGGAGAAAATTTAAGATGATATCAATAGAAGATAATTCTGTATATGGATACACAGATAATAAAAGGGAATATCTTGGGAATAAAGCTGAATATTACAAATACAGAAAATTAAAAACAAAATACTCCTCAAAAAACGAAAATACCCCTAGTGAAGAAGAGATTGCACGTAAAAGTTTTTTGAAATCTTATAAACCTTGAAATTATTCACTTCTTTCCACCAATAACTTTCTTTCCTCCCAAATAAGGTTGAAGAACCTTAGGGATTTTTATACTTCCATCTTTTTGCTGATTATTTTCCATCAAAGCGATTAAAGCTCTTGGAGATGCAAGAACAGTATTATTTAGAGTATGGGCAAAATACCTTTTACCTTTATTTTCAATTTTTATATCAAGCCTTCTAGCCTGTGCATCAGTTAAATTTGAACAGGAACCAACCTCAAAATATTTTTTTTGTCTTGGACTCCAAGCCTCAACATCACAAGATTTTGCTTTAAGATCTGCCAAATCTCCGGAACAACATTCAAGTACCCTTACTGGAATATCCAGATTTTTAAACACTTCAACAGTAAAATCTTTCATCTTTTCATACCATTTATAGGAATCTTCTGGTTCACAAATTACAATCATCTCTTGCTTCTCAAACTGATGCAATCTGTAAAATCCTTTTTCTTCTATTCCATGCGAACCAATTTCCTTTCTAAAACAAGGAGAATAACTAGTAAGAGTTATAGGAATGTTACTTGAGTTAATTGTATTTCCTATAAATCTACCGATCATTGAATGTTCAGAGGTACCAATTAAATACAAATCTTCCCCTTCAACCTTATACATCATATTTTCCATCTCTGTAAAGCTCATTACTCCTTCAACCACCTTTTTTCTTATAATAAATGGAGGAATAACATAACTAAATCCCTGTTTAATCATATAATCTCTTGAATATGCAAGCATTGCAGAATGCAAAACAGCCAGATCCCCTGTCAAAAAATAAAATCCATTCCCAGATGTTTCCCTTGCAGAATCAAAATCAACATTGCCCATTTTTTCAGCCAATTCGGCATGATGAAATATTTCATAATTTGGGACTTCTGGTTTTCCAACCTTTTTCAATTCAACATTCTCCTCACTATCTTTTCCCAAAGGAACTGATTCATGAATAATGTTTGGAATTTTATACATAATTTGCTTTATATCTTCCTCAAATTTCTTTCTCTTCTCTTCAATCTCAGCAATTTTATTGGGTATTTCTTTTGCCCTCTTAAGAAGTTGACTTGCCTTCTTCTCGTCTTTTTTCTTTTTAGCCTGATTTATCTCCTCAGAAACTTTGTTCCTTTCGCTTCTCAGCACATCTTCATCATATTTAAGCTTCCTCCACTTATCATCCAAAGCAAGAACCTCATCCACAAGTTTCAATTTATCATTCTGAAACTTCTTTTTCATATTCTCTTTTACAAGCCCCGGATTTTCACGCAAGAGTTTTATATCAATCATAAGAATAAACAGACAAACATTGTATTTAAATTTTCCTTAAACAAACCTTTAAAAATAATTAATGCTAAAATCATAACATGGCAATAGGGGTGGGAAATTTCAGTCTGGTAATTACTCAAGCATATCATGATTTTATCTTAAGTTTAGACCCCTGGCTCCAGACTTTCATAAACATAGCCCTGTTATCGGTGCTTGTTGCATTATTCTTCATGTTTATCTGGAAACTCTACCACATTGTTTCCAAAAAGAATCTTCTTGAATTAAACCTAAGACAATACAACAGGAGCGACCATCCAGGATTAAAAAAGTTTTTTGGGATATTGCTTTACCTCCTAGAATACATAATAATCTTTCCCTTTTTTGTAATATTCTGGTTTACAATGTTTATGATATTTATAATGCTCCTCGCAAGAGGACTTGAGCTTTCAGCTGTATTAACAATATCAACAATAATAATAATTGTAATAAGAACCACTGCTTATTATAAAGAAGGTTTATCAAAGGATATTTCAAAACTGCTTCCGTTCACTCTGCTTGCTGTAGCAATTACAGAAAAAGACTTTTTCAATTTTGAGAATATTTTCTCAAGAGCATCAGAGATTCCGTTATTCTTTGAACACATATTAGTATATGTTGGGGTAATTGTAGCAATTGAGGTAATACTTAGAACATTTGATTTACTAATTTCTTTATTCAGAGGAAAAGATTTAGAAGAAGAGATGAATGACCAAGAGGTTCCAAAACCCCAAAAAAGAAAAAGATAATATCTAACTTCTGTCAATGTGTGGATGTTCCTGTCCTTCACCCAATCTTTCCTTCAAATCCTTTATTTGCTTTTCCCTCTCCTTTTTATAAAATTCTTTACTCTCTTTTGCACTTTCAATAACTCTTGCAGTATATTCTCCTCCTAAAAAGTGAGGGAGAATAACATAATCAGCCCCTGCTTTATACAAATCGAATGCCTCAGAAATATGCCTGGCAGTAACAATTAATATCGCTTCCTTATTCTTTTTGTGAATCAAATTAAGAATAGTCAAATTAATATCTTTTTCTGGAATTGTAGAAACAATTAACTTAGCTTTATGTGCCTTAAGATCCTCTAAGAATTCTACATTGGAAACATCCCCATAGATACAGGAAATACCTTTTGAACAAAGTTTCTTGACTCTCTCAGGATTAAAATCCACAACAAGATATTCTTTATTTGACTTAGAAAAAGATTTCATTATAGAGAAACCAATTCTATTTTCTCCAAAGAGAATATAATCGTAATTCTTTGAGGGAAGATCTTTCTCCTTGATTTTTTTCCTTTCAAATATTGAAAGATACTTCGAGATATAAGGGTATATTTTTTCAGAATAAATCACAAGATAAGTAGAACCTGCAATGGTGAATAAACCAATAAGTGTTACAAAGGAAAGTATCTCATTTGAAAGATGTCCAAATTTAACTCCCAATGAAATTAAAATTAAAGAAAACTCACTTATCTGAGCAACAGTAAGTCCCGCCATAAACCCTGTGTTCTTGCTATAACCAAACCTCCCCATAATTAACACAACAATTAAAGGATTTCCTATCAAAATAAACAAAGAAAGTACTATAGCAGGAATAATCAGGTTATGCATACTATCAAAAACCATCTGGGATCCAAGAAGTACAAAGAAGGAGATTATAAAAAAATCTCTAAGGGGTTTTAACCTTGAGCTTATCTCATAACTGTAGGGAAACATTGAAAGTAAAATTCCTGCAATTAATGCTCCTACCTCAATTGAGAAACCCAAAGCTAAAAATAACGCTGAAAGTCCAAATCCCCATCCGATTGCGAATACAAACAAAAATTCCTGAGATTTTTCAAAAAAAGAATTTAACTTGGGAAGAATATAATGGGTAAATGCAAATAACACCAAAAAAGCAACAACCCCTTTAATCAAAAGAAGAAGTATTGAAATCCAAGAGCCTTCCCCTCCTGCAAATGAAGATATGATTATTAATATAATTATTGCTATTAAATCCTGTACAAGCAAAAAACCTATAGAAATTCTACCATATAATTTATCCAATGCCTCTTTATCCGACAACAACTTCATTATAATAATAGTTGAAGAAAATGTAAGCGCAATTGCAATATATAGGGAAGTTATATGTGAGAAACCAAGAGCAAGACAAATTAAGTAACCTATAACAGAGGTAAAAACAACTTGTCCAATACCGGTAATAATAGAAGCCTTACCCACTTCTTTTACTGATTTTGGATTAAGATAAAGCCCAACAATAAACAACAGGAATGCAACCCCCATCTGAGAAAAGGTTGAAAGAGTATCTCCAGAAGGAATAAAATCTAAAAATACAGGACCGATTAGAATTCCGGATAAGATATACCCTATAATAAGGGGTTGTTTGAATATCCTCATAAAGAGGGATACTCCTAAAACTATCAATATTATCAAGCTCAAATGAATAAATAACTGTTCCAAATTATATCACCTCAAAATAAATAATAAATAATCCTATAAAAAGGTTTTTAAATCAATTTTTTATAAATGTAATATGGCAAAAGTAAGGATAAAACTTAACAGCACAAATATAGATATGCTTAATAATATTTGTGATTCTATAAAAGATATAGCGAAAAAATCAGGAATAAACATAATCGGTCCTGTACCTCTACCTACAAAGAAACTTAAAGTTACAACAAGAAAATCTCCATGTGGAGACGGGACAGCGACTTTTGACAGATTCGAAATGAGAATACATAAAAGGCTTATTGATTTGCCTGCAAACGAAAAAATACTTCATCATATTGTTAGAATGCAGATACCAAAATCTGTTAATGTCAAGATTGAGATGAAGGATTAAAAAGATTTCTTTAAAACAAAAACATTTAAAAAAATTAATTCTTTAAATCAATCATGCACAAACATATGCATTTAAAAAGTATCGGTGTTATTGTAGCATTAATACTGCTAATAGTATCGGCATTATTTATAGGGAAAATGACAGGAAATGTAATAGATTCAAACCAAATAACAAAGGTTAAGCTTGAAACTAACTATGGAAATATAGTTATTCAATTGTATGATGATATGCCTATAACCACAGGAAATTTCGAAAAATTAGTTTCTGAAGGATATTACGACAACGTAATATTCCATAGAGTTATTGAAGGGTTTATGATACAGGGAGGAGATCCTACAGGAACTGGAATGGGAGGTCCTGGTTATAATATAAAAGATGAATTCACTCATGTAGGAGGAAATAAAAACAACAGGGGAACAATCTCCATGGCAAATGCAGGCCCAAATACAGGAGGCTCTCAATTCTTCATAAACTTAGTAGATAATAATTATTTAGATTCTAAACACCCTGCATTCGGAGAGGTTATTAACGGGATGGACGTAGTTGATAAAATAGGGGCGGTTCAAACTGGAGCAGGAGACAGACCTCTAAAAGAAGTGATTATAATTAAGGCAAGTGTTATAAAATAAATAAGTTATCTATAAATCTAATTACATTGGACCCAATGGATAATTCAACAAAATATACTTAAATTTTTATCTTTGAATCTGCAACCTTATCAGAATGAACATTCATTTTCCCCCCCATTAGGCAATCCCAACAGGTATGAACACTTCCATCAGCTTCCTTAACTATTCCCGTTCCACGACATTTAGGACATTCTTCTCCCATGAAAATTAAACAAATAACTAGTATTTAAGATTATTTACTCAAAGGAATATACAATAATTACCATAAAATTAAATAAATTTATAATCCTAAATTCATTATATCAAGAATGGATTTTGAAAAAGAAGAGGAAGAAATAGAACTTAGAGAAAGCAATATAAGTCTCTCAATGAGCTCTTATAACAATCTCTTCTCAGATTTTGATCCTAGAGATTATTCTCAGAAAATACTCTCAGAAGATTTTATAGATGAATGTAAAAGAGCCGTAAGAGAAAAAAATGGTAAAATAGAACTAATACTTCTTTTTCCAAAGGATAGAAGAAATATAAAGGATGAAATTAAAATAAAAAAAAGATTAAAAGAGTATTTTACTCACAGTTTTAAAAGAGAAAAAGAATCAAGGAAAAAAGAAAAGATGCAAGGTTTCTTGTGGTTCACTATGGGGGCGATAGTTATGGTACTTGCCACATTAATATCGGGAAGCACTAACTTTTTTCTGAAACTTCTAGAGATAATGTCTGTTCCTGCAAGTTGGTTCTTATTCTGGGAAGGACTTGGAAAGATAACAATAATCTCCAGAGAGAGAATTGCTAACTATAAATTCCACGAAAAGATGTCTAAAGCAAATATAATCTTTTCCAGCTACTAATTAAACATATAGGATAATTCACGAAAACATTTATAAAAGGACCTTGAGTATTTAAATCATGGAAAAAGATATAGGAAAGATAAGAAAGAATGACACTTCTGAGATAGTTGTAAGAATAGATGACTTTGGAGGAAGAAAAGGAGTAACTATAAGGGAATTCGTTACCTCTGATAGATATACTGGATTCACAAAAGCAGGTGTTAGAATACTTGCTGCAGACTTTGAGAAATTCAAAGAGATGATTAACTCTGTATCTCCTGAAGACATGGCTGAAAGTGGGGAACCAGGAGAATCAAAATCAAGAGAACCAAAGCCAAGCAAAAAGAAACCTGTAGATCAAGAAGAGCTACCAGACTATTAGATTCTATTAAAATCCTAAGAAAATTAATATATAAAAAGTATCCAAAACCTTTAAAAAATATTTTCTTGTGTTTATAATAATGAAAGCAAAAACAAAAAGCACAATTACAACAATAATTATAATTCTCGTTATAGCTTTAATAGCAATCTTTGCGCTTACAAAAAAACCTCCTGTAACCAATGAAGAATTAGCTAAATGCATTGGATCAAAAGCAATTCTTTATACTCAGCTAGGATGTCATGCCTGTGAAGCTCAAAAAGAACTATTTGGAGAGAATTATCAGTACCTAAATATAATTGATTGTTGGTATGAAGGAGAGAAATGCGGTGAAATAGAATACACTCCAACTTGGATTATAAATGGGGAAAAGACAGTAGGTGTCCAGACAGTTGAGAAGCTAAAAGAATTAACTGGATGTTAAAATCAAGTATAATCTAAAAAAGAAGATGAAAATATATCTATTCAGACATGGGCAAACTCATTACAATAAAAATAAAATCTTTACGGGACATAAAAACTCAAGCCTAACACATCTGGGAAAAAAACAAGCAGGAATTATTGCAAAGAAACTGAAAAACAAAAGAATTGACATTGCATTTCAAACAAGACTCTCACGTTCTAAAGATACTTTAAATATTGTCCTTAGATATCACCCAGAGTGTAAAAAAATAATTGAAGATGATAGAATGATTGAAAGAAGTTACGGGGATTTAGAAGGAACAAAACACGAAGTATTTATAAAAAAAATGGGTAAAAAAGAATATGATTTAATATCTTACGGAGATAATATAGAAAATTTGGAACCAAAAGAAAGAGAAAAAGTTGAAGAATTTTTAGGTAAAAAAGAATATGATGTAATACACAGAGGATATGATGTTGCAGTTCCAAACGGTGAAAGCTTTGCAGACGTAGAAAAAAGAGTCAAAGAGTTTATTATATATCTCAAAAAATTCATAAAAAAAGAAAAAGTCAATGTTTGCATCTCAGCCCATGGAAACTCAATAAGATTATTCAGAAAAATAATGGAAAATGCCTCAAAAGAGCAAGCAATAAAATGGGTTATACCTTACGACAAATATTTTGAATATACTCTCTAAATAAGAAAATATAATTTTTAAATAAATAACTCCGAAAGATTTAAATAGAATTATGAATATATATTCATAACTAAAAAACAGGAGTAAAAAATGCCAAACAGAGACAGAACAGGACCAGAAGGAAAAGGCCCAAAAACAGGAAGACAAATGGGAAACTGCGAAGGAGCAGAACCCCAAAGAGGACTTGGAAGAGGTTTAGGACCTTGCGGATGTGGGAATAAAAGAGGAATGGGTAGAATGTCTAACAGGAGAACTGAAGAATAAAATGCCTCGTCCTTGTAAAAGAAGAAGAATTAGAGGTAATCCTAATTCAGATTATTTTAAACCGGCAGGAATTCCAATAAGAGAATTAAAAGAGACAGAATTGGAGATTTCTGAATTTGAAGCAATAAGACTTGTAGATTTTCAGGAGATATCTCAGGAAATAGCAGCAAACCAGATGCAAATATCTCAGCCTACACTCTCAAGAACACTTGCTTCTGCAAGAAAAAAGATAGCAGATTCGATAATAAACGGAAAAGCAATAAAAATAAAAAAATACGAAAGATTTAAATTAACAATTCGATAAATAAGAAAATACAAAATGGCTATATCAGAAGCATTGACATTTGGAAGGATAACTCTTCTTGCACTTGCAGATTCTGTAAATCCCTGCGAGATAGCAGTTCTTGCTATGGTTCTCATAGCTATTCTTGTTGCAAATCCAAAAAATAAAAAGAAGGTTCTCTTCGCTGGATTGGCATTCTCGCTTGCAGTATATATCGGATATCTAGCTTATGGGGTTTTAATAATACAAGTTTTCAAAACTTTTGCAGAATTTTTAAGAGAAAGCTCTAAATATGTTTATAATGGGTTGGCCATATTAGCAATGATTATTGGGGCATTAAACATAAAAGATTTCTTTTTTTATAAGGCAGGAAGTTTAGGTACAGAGATGCCTATTTTTATGAGGCCTAAGGTAAAAAAGATAATTGGGGACATAACCTCTCCAAAATCTGCATTTATAATCGGATTTATTGTAACCCTCTTCTTACTCCCTTGTACAATAGGACCTTACATTGTAGCATCAGGTTTACTTTCTGATCTTGGAACACTAGGGGCACTACCCTGGTTATTGTACTACAATTTAGTCTTTTTATTGCCAATGTTAATAATAACATTTATTGTATATTTTGGGCTTGCAAGAGTTGAAGATGTAACAGGATGGAAGGAAAGAAACATAAAGAAACTTCATCTTATTGCAGGAATATTACTGTTTGTAGTGGGGTTAGGAATTCTTTTGGGTTGGATTTAACTTTTATAAAATGAATAACAAGATTTTTAAATAGAAGTCACATAAAAAAAACTAGTAAAAATAAAACATGATACAAGTATCATTAGACGACGAACCACCCCCCGTATTCAGAGGGAAAAAAGAAGTGAAAAAGAAGGGCAAAACTCTTCCGCAATTGGTTTTTTCTTTAAAAAATAAAAGCAATGGTAATTCTCTAAGAGAATCGAACAACAAAAAATTAGAAGACAAAATAAAAAATAATTCTAAAGATGTATCTTCTCCCAATGATTATTCTGCACTTGAGAAAACTTCCTCGAAAGAAAATGTAAACCTAACTCAAGATAGCATTAAATTCTCAGTCCAAAACAACACAAAAGAAAATTCAGATATAATATTTATAGAATATCTAAAGATTAATAGAGAAAATGGAGATGAAAACGAGGAAAATACAATTTTTTACACAAAAAACACCGAATATAATTTTATATTTTCACAAACATTTATAAAATATAATAACAAAAAAGAGAACAATTATTCAGAATCAAAAGAACAAGAGAAAAAAGATGTAATCTATAACTTACGTCCTTTTGAGGATGATAAACAAAGTGAAGAAAGGGTTATAGAATGGAATGTAATGGGATACAATTAGCAGATAAAACAAAAACCGAATCAAAAGATAAAAATACTGGTAAGAAATTTGAAAGATTCATAACACTGGAGGAGATTTCTAAACTATTTGACTTGGATAAAGACGAGTTAAAAAAAATATGTAGCAAATACCCTATGAGAATTCCAGATTATTACCTGTCTTTAATAAAAGAGAAAGGAGATGGAGTTTACAAACAATGTATTCCTTCCTCTGCAGAGATATACGACGCATGTGGAGAAGAAGACCCATTAAATGAAGAACCTGAAAACCAGAGAAGAAAAGATGTTCCCTCTTTGCTAATACATAGATATCCAGACAGAGTATTATTCAGAATTTCAAACTCTTGTGCTATGTATTGCAGATTTTGCACAAGAAAAAGAAAAGTGGGAGATATAAATAAAAATCCTACCTGGGAAGAGATAGCTAAGGCAATACTTTACATAAAACAACATCCTGAAATAAGAGATATAATTCTTTCGGGTGGAGACCCTTTAATGCTTCCAAACAAACTCCTAGAAAAAATAATCAAAGCAGTACACACGCTAATCTCTAAAAGAGAAAACGGGATAATAAGAATAGGCACTAGAATACCCTGTGTTCTCCCTCAAAGAATAACCCCTGAACTATGTGACATGCTTAAAAAATACCACCCAATATACATAAACACACATTTCAATCATCCTAATGAAATAACCCCTGAGAGCAGAAATGCCTGTGAGATGTTAGCAAATGCTGGGATACCTATGGGAAATCAGACAGTACTACTTAAAGGAGTTAATGACAACAAAGAAACAATGAAAAAACTTATGTTAGGTCTATTAAGTATGAGAGTAAGGCCTTACTATATCTATCAATGTGATCCGGTTAAAGGAGCCAATCATTTTAGAACAAGGGTTGAAAAAGGACTTGAAATATATAAATCCTTAAGAGGACATACCTCGGGGCTTGCAGTCCCTCAATTTGTAATTGATGCTCCTGGTGGAGGAGGAAAAATACCCCTACTTCCAGAATATGTTCAAAGCATAGAAAAAGATAAAGTGATATTAAAAAATTATGAAGGAAATATACACGAATATCCTCAAATAAAAGAGGACTTATAAATTCAATATGGAAAATATAGGTATAAAGATATGTATACTTTTAATTATTGTAAACGGAATCTGGTTAGCAATACTTGAAAAGTTTAAATTTAAGGAAAAAAATTATAATTTTATAGGGAAGATTTTGCTTTTGATTAACCTTGTGATAATATTTTTCTTAGCTAAGTTTTCTTAATCAATTTATAAAAAATTAATCAAAAAATTTAAAAATAAATTTTTGCTCTTTCAATAATAAAATAAATAAAAGAGGAAAAGGAGGAAAATAAAAAGATGGTTGAAGCAAACTATATTCAGGAAAAAATGGCCGAGATGCAAAAAAGTGAAGATCTCTCCAATATAATGGGTAAAATTCTTTCTGGGAGACCAGGTTATAGAGCAGTCATTGAAAAGAAGATTGTTCAAGTAAGATGCCCTGGAAATTGCGGAATGATTTTTGAAAATCCTGTAAAATTCTGCCCCGAATGTGGAACAAAGATTGAATGGCCAAAGAAAGAGTAAGATTAAGATTTGAAAACATTTTTAACTACTTCTTATATATCTTTGAGTATGGAAACTCCAAAAATCCGCCAACCGATTGTAACAGTTTGTGGACATGTAGATCATGGAAAGACATCTATATTAGACTGTCTTAGAAATAGCTGTGTCCAAGCTGGAGAGTGTGGGGGCATCACCCAAAAAATCTCTTTCACATCTTATCCTATGACTCAAATAAAAGCAGCCTGTCCTTTAATTGACAAATCGGGTATAAAAGTTAACATACCTGGATTTCTTTTAATTGATACTCCTGGACATGCAGCCTTCACCAATTTACGAAAAAGAGGGGGTTCTCTAGCAGACTTAGCTATATTAGTTGTTGATGTAAATGAAGGAATAAAACCTCAAACGGCCGAGGTAATACAAATTCTTAAACTTCATAAAACCCCTTTTTTGATTGCATTAAACAAAATAGACAACATCTCGGGGTGGAGAACAAATATAGATAAACCCCTAAAAGAAAGTGTTGAATCCCAAGGAAGCAACGTACGTCAAGTTTTTGATGAGAGATACATGACTTTAATAGGTTCCTTAAACAGTTTTGGATTTGATTCTGATTTATATTATAATATATCTGATTTCACAAAGAAAATAGCACTGGTCCCATGTTCTGCACGTACAAAAGAAGGAATACCTGAACTAGTTATGATGTTATGTGGAATAAGCCAGAAATATTTAAGCGATAAATTAAAGATAGGAAAAGATCCAAAAGGAGTTTTATTAGAAGTAAAGAAAGAAAAATCCAACAATTATATTGAGGCAATTCTATACGACGGAAATCTAAAAAAAACAGATGAGATTGCAATTGCAAACTTCAACACAGAAAAACCCCCAATAATAACCAAAATAAGGATATTAGAAGAAATAGAACCATTATGCGCAAAATTCAAACCCAAAGAAAGTGTAACAGCTTCAACAGGTATAAGAATGCAGTTAATTGAGAAAGATGAAGTCCTTCCAGGAATGCCATTTGAAATCTACAAAAACAATCTTAATGAATTAAAAGAAAAATTCAACAAAGAGATTTCAGATAAAATAAGAACAAAACATAATGGGATAATAGCAAAAGCAGACTCTTTAGGAAGTATTGAAGCACTTCTTTTCCTTTTAGAAAATCAAAACATCCCTGTATTGAAAGTGGGTATAGGAAATATAAATAAATCGGACGTTATAGCCGCTAAAGCCAACATAGAAATAAATGAACTAGATGCAATAATTGTTGGATTTAATGTTGGAATTGATGAGGATACAGAAGAACTAATTAAAGACCAGGGTAAAAAAATTAAAGTAATAACAGATGAAGTTGTTTACAAACTTATTGAAGATTTAATTGAATGGAGAACTCAAAAACAAAAAGATATTGAAAAAAAGAGACTAATGGAACTATCATCAATATGCAAAGTAAAGATTCTTCATCAATATGTTTTCAGAAATACAAGTCCTGCAATATTTGGGGTAAAAATTGAGGCGGGAAAGTTAAAACAACAGATGCATTTAATAGACGAAAAAGGGGAGAAAGTAGGAAAAATAAAAAACATTGAATCTGAAAGAAAATCTGTTCAAGAAGCTAACGAGGGAATGGAAGTTGCTATTTCCATCCCGGGGATAAACTTTGAAAGAGCAATGAAAAATAGAAATCTTATGTATTCTGATTTGGGAGAATCTCAGTTTAAGAATTTCAAGAAAAACAAAGACCTTTTATCAGGTACTGAGATGAAAGCACTTCAGGAAATTGCTGAAATAAAAAGACGTGACAAAGCTGATTGGGGAATATAATTATACTTATAATACCCTAATTACAAACCTTTAAAAACAAAAATATATACTTGATATAATGAAAAAAATAAATGCAGGTGTTATAATTGCAATATTGGCTATGATTTACTCATTCTCAGTTATAGCCTCAGCAGAACCTTGCAACTTACAGATTTCTATGATAAATCAAGATCCTTATCCTGCAATTCAGGGAGATTATGTTAAAGTTTTATTTAAGATAGATGGAATTAGAAACACAGAATGTGGAACAGTAACCTTTGGGGTTAAAGAAGATTATCCCATCTCTCTTGATCCAAATGTAGAAAATCCGATAACAATAAAATCAGGCATATATGAAAAAGATTACAATTCTTATTATCTTGTTCCATACAAATTGAGAATAGATTCAAATGCTCTTGATGGAGAAAATCCAATTGAAATATATTACTCAACTAGAACAGCTTCAAATGTTGTTAAAGAATTTGATATAACTGTTGAAGATGTAAGAGCTGATTTTGAGATACATGTTAAAGATTACAATTACATAACAAAAGAATTAACTTTTGAAATACTAAATATAGCTGAATCAGATGTTGAGGCCCTTACCTTGGAGATTCCAAAACAAGATGATGTCTCGATAAAGGGGGCGAACAGAATTGTTGTGGGAGACTTAGATTCAAATGAATACACAACAGCAGACTTTGAGGCAACACTTCCAGATAAAGAAACAACAATAAATTTGAATGTTATTTACACTGATTCCATAAACTCAAGAAGAGAATTACAAAAAGTTGTTAATTTTGACCCTTCATATTTTATAGACAGAAATGGTGACAAAAAAACACCTCCTTACTGGTTATTTGGAATAATTGTCCTTGTAATTGTCATAATTGTTTGGAGAATAATCAAAAAGAAGAGAAGAGAAGCTGAAAGAAGAAAAAGAAGAGCAATGGCTTAAATAATTCTATAGATAATGATTAAATTATTACATTTAAAACTCCTTAATAACTATTAATCGAGTTAAACCAGACTGTTACAGATAACTTTTTACTCATACCTCAAAACACTAACAAATTAGTTCATTAAATTCCTCATTTCATTCGTAACGTAAAGCATCAACAGGATTAACTTTTGATGCACTTCTCGCAGGTAATGCTCCTGAAATAGCACCTGTAAGTGTTGCGAACCCAATACAAGCAACAAACAACCAGACAGGGAAAGAAGGTTGTAAAAATCCATAACCAGCACTCGCTATTATCTTGCCTCCCAAGAAACTTAAAGCTACTCCTAAAATAACTCCCAAAACCCCTGCAACAAATCCTAAAGATGAACTCTCAAATAAAAATATCTTAAATATCTCTGAATTTTGAGCTCCAATTGATTTCATCACACCTATTTCTTTAACTCTCTCCAAAACAGAAGTAATCATAGTGTTTGCGGTATTAACTGCTGAAACAAAAACAGAGATTAAAGCAATCAAGATAATAAACCAGATAACAATATCCAATGCAGTTGAATAAGATTCAATCATATCATCAAATGACTGAACAAAAAAATCCTCTTTGCCTTCATCCTGTCCTCTTTCTTTTCTTAAATTTCTTTCAATATCCTTAACAACCCTTTCAATATTACTAGTATCAACCTTAGCAACTATCCAGTTATAAGGAAGAGTTGTATTTGCATATAATTCCTCCATAAAATCATTTGTAGCATAAATCTGAGCATCATCTGGTGCACTTCCAACAGCCTCATAAAAACCAACTATCTTAACTTTCTGTCCATTTAGTATTATATTGTCATTTAATTCATAGGGTTTGGTAAATATTTTATCGGGTAAAAGGTAATTATAACCTAAAACAACTCCGCTATCTCCTGGCTGTAATTCCCTCCCAGTATAAATGTCTATATTAAAAACATCCATTATCAAAGGCTTTTTTGGATCATATCCAACAATAGAAACATATTTTTTCACTCCGCTTTTCTCAACTTCAGCGCTCTTAAAATAAATCCCAGTTGCAGAATACACTCCCGAGGTTGTTTCAACAACATGAACTTCATCTTCTGAAAAAGCAAAGGTATCATCTAAACCTCCAAATCCTTTTGGTTGGATTAAAACCTTATCAGCAGAAGAAGCACTTGACATTTCTTCAATATAATTAAATAAACCTAAACCAAAACTAACAAAAATAAAGATGGTTGTAATGCCTGCAAGTATTGAAATAATTGTAAATGCACTTCTTGTCTTTCTCTGTCTTATATTCCTTAAAGAATAGTTTATTGATTCTCTTGATATCATTTTAGTTTTTTCTCCATTTTAATAGTATCTCCATCATCTTTTGAGCGGATTATTTTTATTTTTTTATAACCTCTTTTTTTATAGAACTCAAATGCGTTCAAACTGGAAGGCACTTTTATTAGTTTATATTTTCTTTTTCCTGCTAGTTCTTCAATTTTATCCATTAATCTTGTTCCTATTCCTTTTCCATGGATTTTCGGGTTAACAAAAACTGTAAAAACAGTATCACCTTTAAGACTTGCAGTTCCAAGAACATTACCATCTTCAATTGCAACAAAAACATCTCTATCTCCAAGATTCCTAATAATTAAAGAGGGTTTAAAGAAATTACATAACTTTTTAATGGCTTTTTTTGGATAACTTTTAGCATTAACTTCATTCAGACATTTTCTAATCAAATTAGATATTTTTACTGCATCCTCTAATCTGGCTTTTCTTATTTTCATCTTAACCCCTCAATGCCTCAACCGGATTTTGTTTAGCTGCTCTCATAGCAGGAAGAATTCCTGCAAATGCTCCTATTAAAAAACTACCTAATAAAGCAAAAAATATAAGATAAAGACTTATCTGAGGTTGAACTTCAGCTCCAATAAAACTATTTATCCCCATAATACCAAAATATCCGAATGTTACTCCAAAAAGAACCCCTATTGCCCCCCCGATTAACCCCAAAACACCAGACTCAATAAAAAACTGCATAAATATCTGATGATTTGTTGCACCAATAGCTTTCATTATTCCAA
>CAYPLY010000004.1:0-44398 GCA_964412025.1 Candidatus Woesearchaeota archaeon
AGCTAAAACCCCAATTTAAATTAAAGTTCAAGACTTTTAAATGTTTAGAATTATTATATGATTTAGCTCAGCTCCTCCTGGGATATGTAGCTAAAACCCCAATTTAGATTAATGTTTTGCACTTTTAAATGTTTAGAAAAAGGCATTGAGTTATCTATAATAGTTTGATTATTATTGTAACATTTATGTTATTGGTAGAATAATTTTTTGGTTTTGAGAGATAATTTAATTATTAAAAAGTGTAAGTCAGGAATAGGCCAGATTCTGTCGAACTCTGTTTCTTTTTCAAGACAGACAGTTCGTGTTAACATTCCACTATGCGGCTATGCCTTGCACCAGTTGAGATGCTCGTTCCATCGTAACTTAATACGCTCGTCTCTATACCAGAGCTTTGCCTCACGACAATCGGAATTTCTCCGACAACTTAAAAGTTGGCTTGGCCAGAATCTCGTAGAGATGTTCTGAGCCCGACAACTTTTTCTTAACGAATTGTTAAGGGTGTCCGGACCTTCCTCACGACACGAATTTACATTCGCGAAGTCCCGTAACTCAATAGAGCTTAGGAGAGCTTAGAAATCATATATTCAGATTTCTTGACAATTTAATGTCAAAGCCCCGATGTTAACTACCTGACTTACTAAATTAGGTAATTAGAAGGGTTTTTAAGTTTTACCTTCTTATGCTTTTTATGGCAAAAAAGGTGAATAAAAGGGTTGAAGAAAAAGCAAAAAAGAAAGAAGATAAAGATTTGGGGGGATTGTTCATTCCTGCAGGTTTATTTATAGGAATGGGTTGGGGAATTCTTTCCTACAATTTTGTTTCTGGACTTTTCTTGGGTCTTGGAGCAGGATTTTTACTTTTTGCTATTGTCAGCCTTATGAAAAAGAAGAATTGAGATTAACATGAAAACCAAAAAGTTTAATTTTGGAGTATTTATTATTTGTTTAATTATAGTTTTCTTGTTAGTTGGAGGTATTGGAAGTATATTTACTTCAAATAACACTAATACAGAATGGTATTCTTCAATAAAACCATCAATTACTCCTCCAAATTGGGTTTTTCCCGTTGTCTGGAATCTGCTTTTTTTGTTAATAACATTCTCACTTTATTTTGTCTGGACAAGCTCAAGAAATAGACAACAAAAGACTAAGGTTTTACTTTTATTTGGAATTAATTTTATTTTGAATATTTGGTGGAGTGTTTTATTTTTTGGATTAAAACTTCTTAAATTTGCCCTTGTAGAAGTAATTCTTTTCTGGTTTTCAATATTAGCATTAATTATATTTACAAGAAAAATTAGCAAAAAATCTGCTTGGTTGCTTATACCTTATTTGTTATGGGTAGCATTTGCATCTGTCCTCACCTATCTTGCTGCTTTTGCATAAAATATATTAATGTAATATATTTCTTACATTAAACGAAAGATTTAAATACTTAGTGTAATATATTTCTTACATGAAAAACAAACAAGATAAAACTAGAAAAAGGAATCTAATATGGAGATATAGCTTTGCCACTTTATTAATTATATCGGGGATAGTTCTTTCTTATTTTAATCTTGGTAAGGAATTTCTTGGTTTTTCATCAGTAGGATTATGGTTAATTTATGTTGGATTTGTAATGCTTACAATAATAACATTGCAGATGTTATTCAAGAAAAAAAGAATAGTTGACGAAAGAATGGAGTTTATTGCAGCTAAAGCATCAAGAATAACTTTCATGGGAATAATACTTTTCGCATTTATAATAATGATTATAGATGGTATTAAGCCAATGGAATTTGCATATTCTTACTTTATGAGTTATTTTATCTGCGGAATAGTTCTTTTATATGCAATATCTTATAGAATTTTACTTGGGTTCAACTAAGATGAAAACCAAAATAGCCTTTTACAGAAAAAAGTTAAATATTACTCAGGAAGATCTAGCTGAGATAGTTGGAGTTACAAGACAGACAATTATTGTTCTTGAACAGGGAAAATACAATCCCTCTCTACTTCTTGCATATAAGATAACAAAAGCACTTAAGCAAAAAAAGATTGAGGATGTTTTTAGAATTTGATTTAAATTATGTGTAAAAGTCGTTTTTAATTAGGTTGAATTCTAGTCAATCAATAGTAGAATCATGCTGTGATTTTACCGAGATAATTTCTTCTCCTAATCTTTCAAAAAATAAAATTTATAAAAATAAAAAAATAAATTTTTTTGATTTTGTTCTAGTGATCAAATAGGTTTTAAAGTTTCTACCATCGTAGGTTCTTTCTAAGAACCCCGTTTAGAATCTTCTTCTATTTCCGCCACCGTTTCCAAAATCTCTTCTAGGTCCTCTTGAATCTCTTCTTCCACCGCCATTTCCAAAATCTCTTCTTGGTCTTCTTGGGGCATCAGGATCCATAGGTTTTGCTTCATTAACCTTTAAGTTTCTACCTTCAAGTTCTTTGTCATTCATTGCGTCGATTGCCTTTTTAGCTTCATCGTCGTTTTTGAATGTTACAAAACCGAATCCCTTAGATCTTCCAGAAAATTTGTCCTTTATAACAGAAACTTCTTCAATTTCTCCATAAGCTTCAAATGCTTTCCTTAAACCTTCGTCGTCGATGCTAAAAGGCAGGTTTCCTACGTATACTTTCATTTTTCTTATATCCTCCTTACACTGTTATCTAACTTAGAATCAGCCGAACCGCGAAATCAACATCGAATCACTAAATCCACTTCATTCTACGTTCAAAATACTTAGAAATATTTGGTTTTTAAACCTTTGGAGATGGTTCTTTTTCAGTTGCAATAAGCTCTAAACCTTCAGCCGAATCAAGGAAGATTATTTCTAACCTTTCATCATTTTTGACGTAATCGGGTATTTGACTATATTCTAGAATAGCTTGGGAGATATAAGATACATATCTTCCTCCTCTCTGATAATAAAAATCATATATTTTGTCCTTTACCACGCATTTTCTATTATTTTCATCTTCCACCGGCTTTTCAAAAAAATCATGTTTATAAAATTTTTCACAACATTGGATATTAATAAAGAAATCAAATAAATAAGTAACAGAAAATCCATAATTTTCAAACATACAAATGAAGCTATTAGTAGCTCTATGCTGAAATTCTCGCGTGAGCTTGAATCTTACACAAGAGCTCTATCAACGCAGTCTTTTTCTGCGGCCTTAATTGTCTCGTTTTGCGGTTGGCTTCGAGCTTAGATGCATTCAGCTCTTATCCATTAGTGCGTAGCTATGCAGCCTGCCATATAACAACTGCTCACCAGAGGCACCCAACCTCCGTTCCTCTCGTACTAGAAGATTGTTCCACTCAGACAATAACACACCTAGTAGATATTATACAAACTGTCTCGCGACGTTCTTAACCCAGCTAACGATCCCTTTTAATGCGTGAACTCCGACACCCTTGCACGCTACTGCACGCGCAGGATAGGGAGAGCCGACAGCGAAATACCAAACCGCCCCGTCAATTCGGACTATTGGGGGCGACCAGCTTATTATCCTTGGGGTAACTTTTCTATCAGACACGGCTCCTATTAAAAAAGCACGTGGGTTCACTAGGCCCGAGTTTCCTCTCTGCATTTCTTGCTGTTCAAAATACAGTTAGACAAGCTTTTGCCCTCGCACTCATCCCTAGATTTCCAAGCTAGGTGAGCTTGTCTTTGGGTCCTATCGATATCTTTTCGACAGGGCACCGCCCCAGTCAAACTGCCCGCCAGTTGCTGTCCTCTAAAGAGTAAGCAAGTTTAATCAGAGTGGGTAGTATTACAAGTTCGCTCCATTGCCACCGAAATGACAACTTCGACGCTCCTACCTATGCTATGCATTCCAATTAAACTCACAACAACAAGTTGCAGTAAAGTTCCACAAGGTCTTCACTTCCCACTAGGCGTCCCTGGTCTGTGCACCAGGCAATATTTTCAGAGGGCTCAAATTTGGGACAGCGACAACCTCGTTAAACCATTCATGCACGTCGCCATTCAGACGACAAGGCATTACGCTCAATTGTGTTATTCTGAATAAATTAATATTCAACTCTCTATATCGCTATAAAGTTCGGACTATATCTTAATAATTGTGAATTATCTTTGGCGTATAGTCTCTGAGGATTCTAAATACTTTATTTTTGGTTTTCGATTCATTAATGAAATCATTTTAGCTATCTCATCAATTCCTTTTTTTGAAAGATGCTTTTTATCTTCCATCATTTCAATTACTTTTGCAAAGATTTCAAAATCTTTTTGTTTAGATGTCTTTAAATTATGCTTCTTAAAGAAATTAACAATCTTTTTCAGATTGTCCACTCCCCTAACTCTAAATTCTTTTCTTGTTCCATGATAATCTGTTCTGTTTATTACAACATTTCCAAAACCAAAATAACTTTTGATTTTTTCTAGAACTTGTTCATCTTTTTCATGTTGAACAATTCTAAATTCAGGAAGCACTTGCCATCCTAAACTCATTTTTGAAATCCTATTTATTGAAATATGAAAACATCCTTCTCCATCTGTGAATCCAACTATCCATGAAGCATCTAGTCTTTCCTGCTGATTATCTGCACTCATAATTGTTTTACGCGAGCCAATTTTATAAATTGTCGTCGTCATTTATGAGATACTCAGATGTTCCAGCATATAGCCAAATTTTCTTCTTTAGTTTTAACTCTATAATTCAACTGTTTTTAAACATACGACTCTTGAAGCGTTTTGTTTTTCAACAAACCGTAAGGCAGTTTTTATTCAATTCAACCTTAAGAGGGTCATAGTTACCCCCGCCGTTTGATGGACCTTAGCTCCCTTGAAAAGGAGTTTTAGACACCACCACTGGGCAGGTCTCACCAGTTATACAAGTCTTTTCAGATTAGCAACTGGCTACGTTTTTGTTAAACAGTCGGGCCATCTTTGTTACTGAGATCTACCAATGCACACAAATTTCTAAGCGCACAAAGATAGACACCCCTTCAGCCGAAGCTACAGGGCCAATGTGCCGAATTCCCTAAATTTGTTTTACCCTTCACGTCTTAGCCTAACTAAGCTTGAGCACCAGTGTCGGTTGTGGGTACAGTTAATTGAACCAAGAGTATAATCTTTTCACTGGCTCTTGGACTCAGCAATTTTGTCCTACAAATTCATTTATATCTAAGGATTACCCTCCACAAACTTCTTTGTAAAAACACCCTCTCGAGTGTTTGCTTATCCGAAAGCGAATTATACTATATAAGGCTCAATCAGTTCAGGAATATTAACCTGACATCCATCGTCGTACGCAGTTAAGATACAACTTAGGTACTGACTAACTCTTGGTTAACATATATTGCCAAGAAAACCTTGCTCTTTCGACGTTTTCCATTCTCAGGAAAATCACATCCTACTATTACCAGGATTCTCATTAGTTTTCGTTCCAGCCTTTCTCTCGAAAAACCTTCTGTACAAAAACCACGCCTGCTTACCAGAACATTCATACGAATGCCTCTAAAGTATCGGTATTATGCTTAGCCCTGTCCATTTTCGGGGCTCGGAACCTCAATAGGTGAGCTGTTACGCTTTCTTTAAATGATAGCTGCTTCTGAGCTTACATCCCTAGTGTCTCAGGTTTCAAACACCCTTCGATACACTTAGCATAAATTTATGGACCTTAACTTTAGTCTCCTTTGTTTAGGTCTCGGAACAATATCTTACATACTGCCCCTGTTTCTTGTTCTAAGCAATCAACAGTTTCCGAGTTGGAAAAGGTTCCGTAATCATTAGACCCTGCGAACCCCATCCGTACTATACACCGTTGACAAACTAAACAAGACTATACGTAGGCATATTTCAGCAGGAACCAGCCATCGCCGAGTTAGATAGGCTTTTCACCCCTATCCACAGGTCATCCAAGTACATGTCCATAACACCGGTTCGGTCCTCCATCCTCCTTTCGAAAGACTTCAACCTACCCATGGATAGATCACCCGGCTTCAGGTCTTATCTGAGTGACTAACGCATTTTCATACTTGCTTTCGCTTTGATTACCTGATAAAATCAGTTAGTCTCGCCACACAGAAAAACTCCCTGGCCCGTTTTTCAAAACGTACGTTACAAACCATTACCTTACGGCTTAGGTCAGTAACAAACTGTAACTGGCAAATTTCAAATCTTTTCACGCTCTGTTAAGAGTGCTTTTCAGCTTTCCCTCGCGGTACTAGTACGCTATCGGACTTTGGTTATATTTAGGGTTAGCAGTTAATCCTGCCATATTCAGACCTCTAATCCAAGAAGCCCTACTCTTTGAGGAACGACATATCATCTTCATCTACAGGACTATCACCTTCTAAGGTACGCCTTTCCAGACGACTTTAACTCAACGATTTAGCCATTTATCCTCACCACATCTCTTGCCATCTTTCGACGGTAGATTCAGTTTGCCCTTGTCCCTTTTCGCTCTCTGCTAATGGGGGAATCACGGATTTGTTTTCTCTTCCTGCCGGTACTAAGATGTTTCAATTCCCGGCGTATTTTATTCTCTCGAACTATTCGGAAATCCTAGGTTCAAAGCCTGCATGCGGCTCCCCTAGGCTTATCGCAGCTTGCCACGTCCTTCGTCAAAACCAAAACCAAGCTATCCGTTTACCAGTTTAAATAGTAGTATGCCTGAAAATTTCATTTTAAATTAATTTTCATTATTTTAAGTGGGATTTTCTGTTACTTATTTCATTGAACATGAAAACAACCTTTTGGTTGCTGTTCTCAAAATGATAAGAGATACATCTCTCTCACCATGCCGATATCCTCGGCGGTTTCAACATTTGTTGAATATGATTTGTTACTGTGATATGTTAATTAATCTCATTCAGAAAACTAAAGTGGACTCGCCGGGAATCGAACCCGGATCTCATGCGTGCAAGGCAAGTGTTCTACCATTGGACTACGAGCCCCAAAAGACACTCACGGTTTCTTTTGTAAACTTCCCTCTAGGCACTGAATGTAATTTCTTCAATTGCCTCCGACGGAAATTACAAAAACCGCAAACACTTATTTCAGCCCGCATGGGTTTTTTAAGTTTTCTGTAACAAGATGAGTATGTAGAAGATCATTAATTGTATTGTCTTTCTTGCCTTCCGTTAATGTCAAAAATATAGGAGGTAATCCAACTGCAGGTTCCCCTACAGTTACCTTGTGACGACTTAACCTACCTTACCATATCAAGGTTCTCCTTCGAAAAGTTTCACCATAACATAATTCGGTTGGTTTGACGGGCAGTGTGTGCAAGAGACAGTGACTTATTCACCGTTCGCTGATAACAAACGATTACTACGGATTCCAGTGTCACGAGGCTGAGTTTCAAACCTCGATCTAGACTAAGATGGACTTTAAGAGATTAGCTTCGCCTTTCGGCGTTGCGTCTCGTTGTATCCACCGTTGACGCGCGCGTGTTGCCCAGGGGATTCAGGCTGTACTCACCTAACGTAGCCCGCACTTTCATCCTCGTTACCAAGGCAATCTGTATATTGTACAATTAGTAAATATACATGCGGGTCTTGCCTGTTACCTGATTTAACAGGTCACCTCACGGCACAGGCTGACGTCGGCCATGCAACTCCTCTCAGCGTGTCAGGTAAGCCCTTTAGACTGACCTTCATCCTGCTGTCGCTCCTGGTGAGGTTCACGGTGTAGAATCTAATTGAACCGCACGCGTCACCCGTTGTAGTGTCTCCCCGCCAATTCCTTTAAGTTTCAGCCTTGCGACTATACTTCCCAGGTAGCACACTCTTCGACTTCTCTTCAGCACTAACACCTCTCGAGGAGGTACTAATGTTTAGTGTGCAGTGTTTACTGCTAGGACTACACGGGTATCTAATCCGTTTCGCGCCCCTAGCCTTCATCCCTTACTGTCAGAACTGTCCTCGTAAGATGCCTTCGCTGTTGTTAGTCCGTCTGGGATTAACACATTTTACCGCTACTCCAAACGTACTTCTTACGTCTTCCAGTCTCTAGCTTAACAGTACTTCTTGCCCGCTCCATATTTGAGACATGGAATTTCACAAGAAACTTATCAAGCAAGCTACGGATGTTTTAGACCCAATAATGATGGCTGCGACTTGGACCGCGGGTATTACCGCGGCGGCTGGCACCCGTCTTACCCAGTCCTTATTCGCCAAACTTTTTACATTTGGCAAAAGCTTTTCATATGAAAAGCACTCTGACTCAATCTGTCATACTTTCGTACATTGCAGAAGATTCCTAACTGCTGCACCCCGTAGGGCTGGGAATAGTGTCTCAGATTCCCTCTCAGGGCCTCTCCGCTAAGAGCCCTTACGGATCATTGGCTTGGTGGGCTTTTACCCCGCCAACAACCTAATCCGCCGCAGCCCCATCCTTAAGCCCGAATTTTAGAGATGAATCATTCCAGGGTACATCTCCTATCGAGTATTAACCTCAGTTTCCCGAGAGTATCCTCGACTTAAGGGTAGGTTAGCTACGTGTTACTGAGCAGTTCGCCTTTCACTTCCTAAGAAACAAAAAGACTTGCATGTCTAAGTGCAAATCAGAGAGCCGCAGCCGCTAGCAGGATCAACTAGATTTAAACATATCATAAATTTCCTCTCGAGAAAATTAATTTTCCCAATAAAAATCTCCTTGCGCAATTTTCTTGTAAGAAAGAAAATCACTTCACACATCTCCTAACTATTGGCTTTGAACATTAAAATTGGTTGACTAAAAAACATTTACAAATGATGACTGCTTCTACATACCTCATACCTTAGAATTTATTTTGATTGTTAAGGCACTCATCTTAATTAACAAAATACATCATCAAATATAGGTTTATAAACCTTTTGCCTCATTTAGCGTCGGGCAAAAGTTTATAGCTAAAAATCTTTGATTTTTTGGGTTTCAGTGAGTTTCTATAAACCTTTCGTGAGGTTTTTCGACAATAAAATTAAGATTTGTCGAGGGGGAAATTAATTACAATTCAGAAAGATTCGGAAATTCATCAGAATATATTTTATAAATTTTCTTTTCTACCTCTCCAACTTTCAATCTTAGTTTATTTTGAATTTCTTTAGGAATAATTTCTTTTATTCTTTTTATGGAACGATTTATATTTGAAAGGTATCCTTCCTGTTTATCCCTTGAGATCTCTCTTTGAACCTGTTTATAATTGAATCTTAAATCAGAATAAACTTCTATCATCTCAATAAGATCTTCTTCAGATAAATGATAATCAAATTTTTTAAAGTTATTAACATCTTTAGTTAAATCTTTAATCCTACTAGTTTCATAATCGTCTTCAAAACAACTATCATTTAATCCATCACTCATAGTAAATAATTATATCATATTATTTATAAGGATAATTATCTTAAGAAATATATTTTATCTCTTCAACCTTCTTTCAATCCAGCTTTCTTTTTCCGGAGACTCTTTCATCTCCTCTTTTAGTTTTTCTCCTTCAATCATTACTAATTGCTGAGTTAAATTTGAATAAAGAGAATGTCTACTTTTATCTCCTCCCTCAATTTCGAATATAGGGAGATCCTCTATATCATATTTTCCTGTGAAATAAAATAGTATATTATGTTCGTAATGATTGTAGAACCCTTCTTTTATCTTTTCACCTTCATAATCTAAAAATTCTTCCATGTTTCAGAAATCAAGTCTCTTATTTATAAGGATAATTATCTTCAAACACTCACAATAATATTCAAAAATCTTATATAAATTTCAATAACAAATCTTAAAAAGAGAATATTCATCAAATTTCTACAGGTAAAAAAAGATGATAAAAAACGGGGAGATAGCAATGGTTAATGCTGCTACTTATGCATTGAAAGCTCAAGATAGAAATCCAGGAGCAAGCACAGAAGACGTAATAAAACATTTTCTTCAAGATTCCAGTCAGGGTATGAAAAGCGAAATAAAGATTTATGCTATTGCTGCAATAAATGAAGTATTAAAACTTAAAAAAGATAGGATAAATAGAGGAAAAACAGACAAACAATTAATACAAATGTTTGTTAATAACATATCCGAGTTTTCTAGAAAAATAGATGAAGGAAATTATGAATAACTAAATAGCTTTTTTATACAATTTGTCGTATAGTTTTTCAGATAATTTTTCTGATAATGATTCAAGATTATTTTTTGATTTAGGTTCATCTTTTACCGAATTTATCTGATTTACTTTTTGTATTTCAAAACTGTATATTGCATTTTGATCTCTATTTGGGAAAAAAGGTCCATTCAAAACCTCATAAACTACCCTCCTTATCTTTTCTGGGAGGTTTTCAATGTTTTTCATAAGGTATTCCTTTTTCTCTATAGGAATTTGTTCGATATATTTTCCTAATTCTTCTAACTCATATGGGCTTATCTTTGATATTTCCCCTTTGTTAAGTCTCCCCTTATATTTTCCAGAATCAAAATTATCAATAACTATCTCAAGATCGCGAGAATCGCTTCCCTCGTTCTTGTAAAGGGTGGCCGTCTTATACATCCAAGGCAAAATGAGTCTCTTCCCTAAAATAATTGTATAGGATGTTTGCCCTTTTTCACTATCTCCAGACTTGAACACCAATCCTTTCAGACCAGTGAGCATGCTTGTGAGCATATTTCATATAGCCGTTTAAGGTTTATAACCCTTTTTATCTGCGATATTTGCTTATTTGATATTGTTTTAATTTAATAATAACTCAATTAGCTGTTGCAGATAACTTAATTTTTAAACACCCTTGCTGGCCCCTCTTCCCTTTTCCTCAAATTCTTCAGTCCACCAATCCAAATCAGGGATATCTGCTTCTATTCCTCTTTCTTTGCAATAAGTTTTAGCCAGTATATAGAATATAACTCCAAGACTTTTTGGACTTTTATTGTTTCCAATTACAATCTTGTCTGCCCCTTTTGAGAAATTATTTGTATCACAGACCATCAATACTTTCTTTTTTACTCTTAGGGTGTCATGCAAAGCATTTTTGTCAAGCCATGAATCTACCACTATTGTTAACTCATTTTCAAAGAAATTTGGAAGTGTGGTATTTGTAAGTATCCCAGCAGGATATTTTTTAGTGAATGTTCTTATGCCTGTTAATTCAGCAAATTTAGTTGCAGCTTTCCATCCTGCCTGCCTTTTACAAACAAGGATTACATCCTCAGGATTGAATTTTGAAAGATATTCTGCTCCCTCTTTTAATTTCTCATCTATTAAATCAGTGTTAAATATAGCCAAACCATCTGCCCTTCTTCTGTAAACAAAAGGTTTCATTTCAGGAGTTACAACCTTTGTTCCAAGATAAATTCCTGCTTTAACATACTCTTCAAGAGGTATAAGCATATCAGTCCTTTTCTTTACCTTAACTTTCTCTTTTAGCTCTTCAGTACTTGGAGCCTCTTCACTTAATTTTTCTTTTAATTTAGCAGCCTTTTCAAGAAGTTTCTTTTTCTTTTCACTAATCTCTTCAGTTTTAAGAGATTCTTCCTCAGCAGCCTTTTCAAGAGCTTTCCCTTCTAAAGTTTCTTCAACTTCTTCTCCAAGAGCCTTATCTGCTATTTTTTCTTTTGTTTTCTTTACAGCCATGTGGATTTAGAGAAAAATTACTTTTTAAAGGTTTTCTATTGGTAATTTGTAAGCAATATAATTAATAATCATAATGGTCATAATCATTAACTATCTCTTCGCCAATTAGTTTGGCCTTCATCTTATTAGTCTTTTCCATAAATGTCTTAGACATTTTTTTAAATGAATACCCTTTTGGTAATTGTCCCTCTTTAAATCTTAGAAGAACTTTTTTCTTTCCAGTGAGATTAATCTTACAGATATCATAACCTACTGAGAATCCCATAGCAGTGTTTATAGGATATATAACATAGTTATGTTTTTTGGCTATATTTAGAACTTTTTCTATCTCCTCTTTTGTCATACTCTCATTTGTATACGTATCGAAATAAACTGGGAAAGGCTCTCCAGAAAGGTTTGGTGTGAAAGTTCCCTTTTGAATACTATGTAACTTTTCATTTAATTTAGCAAGAAACTCTAAATCTTCTCTCATATTATAAGGAGAATGTATTTATTTATAATGATTTATGTTCAATTCAAGGCATTATTTTAAAAGAATCGTCCTGACAAGTTGTACTGTAATTATTTATCATCTCAATTGGTCCCCCATAATCTTTTGGGAGATTTTCTCTTATCAATTCCAATTTGTATTGTGCAGAATGTCCCAATTCATACTTCCCTTCAATTTTAAATATCCCTTTTATTCCATCAAGCATCACAAAGTTACCCTTCTTGAGATCTTTTTCTTTTAGGAGATGCTGATAGATTTTAGCTCCCCCAATATTTACAATTTCATTTTTAATTACTTCTCCAGTTAAAACATGAATATAAATATCAAATTTTCTCCCTAATTCTATTTCAGGAGATTTACCATTTTCCTCGGATTTATCTTCTTTATTAAATATCTTTGATAGCAGATTTTTCATGAAAACTTTTAGGGTCTTTTCTTTTTAAGAATTTATATTATAAAGAAAATAGTAAGAGCTATTTTTACTGCACCCAATATAATTAATATCAATATGTTTTTCATATTTAATCAATAAATATTAAATATTTAAACGCTTTTTAGAGTTCAAAGATATTTGAAGTTATTTTTTATTTCAAACTCTTCTCAATTTCAATAAGTCTTTTTATCTTAGCTTCACGTTCTTTTCCGGTTATCCCACATTTCAAGAAATCAGCCTGGAACCCAAATGCTAAATCCACCAAAATTGTCTCAGGAGTCTCCCCACTCCTATGAGAGAAAACCATTTTGATATCGTTTTCTTTTGCAATTTCACACACTTTCTTAACCTCGATGAGAGAGCCACACTGATTGGGTTTTACGATTATAGCATTAATACTTTTCATATCAACCGCCTTCTTTAGTCTTTTTGAGTTTGTGACTGTTAAATCATCTCCCACAATTAAAGAATTGGGAAATTTCTTTAACAATTTTGCAAAACCCTCAAAATCCTCTTCCTGAAAAGGGTCTTCTATATAGAAGATATTATAATTTTTTATTAAATTAGCTAAGTAACTTAGTTGCTCATCTACATCTCTTTTGAGCATAGGGTTTTCATAATGATATTTCCCCCTATTATAAAATCCAGAAGAGGCAACATCAAGCCCCAATGGAATGTTTAGGGTATTCAATACATCCAAGACTTCCTTCTCATTTAAGGAAGTTATCCAGGCATTTTCATCATTCTTTTTGGATTGAAACAATTTATCTTTCTTCTTCAAAATAAATTCTGCTTTCTCCTTTGCTTCTTTATTTATTTTAAAAGATTTTACAGGGGAATTATCCTCTGGTATCAACAAAAATTCCTGAAAATCTGGCTTTTTTCCAGAGATATTTGAGTGTTTCCCTCCACCTATGCAGTTTCCAACTAATCTGGGGAATTTCTTTTCTTTTTCTTCCTTTAGATTTGGATTAATTATTTCCCATATTTCTTTCTTCTTTTCATCTGCAATTGCTTTCAAGACTGCAGATTCAAACGCGAACAATGTATTTCCTCCAATGTGTCCATCAAGAATATCCTCCACCCTTTTCAAATCATCAAATTCTTCAAGTATCTCCTCAGAGAAATACTCACTAAATTTTTTTAAAGTTATTATGTCATCTTCCAAGCTTTTCTTATATGTCTTAACTTCATATTTCCCAGTTGATTTTCCGGATGGAGATGATGCTTTAAACGTTTTTCCAAGATTAGTTTTTATAGAAACAAGTATTGTTTTTTCTTTTCTTGAATCAAGAATACTTTTGGCTGAGACCTCTTTTATTACAACCATCATTTAAGAAAAAATTAGTTCTTTATAAGGTTTTGTTTATATCTTGAGTCCCCTAAATTTTATTGAGACTTCTTCCCCATTTATTGAAGGGTTCTTTTTAAAATGAAGGTAATAATAATCAGCATATCTTTCTGCAAAGTTTGCATATTGCAAGTTAACATTTAGACTTGAACCATCCTCAGATGTAAATCTTCCAGCAACTTCATACTTTTCATTTAACTTTGGGATGTAAGGAAATTTTTTTCTCGCAATTGTATCAAGTTCATCTCCTTTTATCATCTTTTGCTTTCCTCCACTTTCAAGCATAACGCAATTACCTGAGAATCCTCTTCCAAATGCCATCCTAACCAGCTTATTTATTTTATTTAATTCTGATTTTTCCATATTCTTATCTTTGAATTGTATATTTATAAGTTTTACTGTTTTGTAACTATTTTAGAATAAATACAAATATGAGAGATTATTCTCCGTATCCTTCACCTTCATCGCTCTCTCCTGAACTCTCGTCTTCATCTTCAGGATTAGCTAATTCCATTATTTCTCCACCTTCTTCAATCTTCTCCTCCTCAACTTCTTCTGCACCTTCAACTTTTTTATCGCTTATCTTAGGAGTAGCATCTCTCTTAAGTTTTCCTTCCTTTTTCTCAGGGAAAGGTTTTTTTATAGAGATTGGCAATACTCCGGAGTCAAGTTCAATCTCAGCAATTTTAAGAACATCATAGTTTATCTTTTGTAAATCTTCCTCAGTTATTTTTAATAACAATGGAGCGTTCATAGCAAGTTGTAACGCCCTAGCTCCCAATATTCTTGCTTTTTCATATTTTGTGAATGTTTGAGTTTGTTCTTGTGTCATTTTTTTATTCTACCATCGTAGGTTCTTTCTAAGAACCCCGTTATTTTAATTGTGCTTCCACCTTTTTAAATAATTCTTTCCATGCTTTTTCAACTATCTCAAATGATTTTTGTATCTCTTCAACACTAAAATGCCCTGAATTTCCTTTTTGAAGAGAGTAAATAACCCCTTCAGAACTTCCAACAGTCATCCTTGTTTCACTAACATCCTCTTCCTCTCTTGTTGGATCTAATATCAAATGTTCTCCTATCTTGTGTATTGTTATTGCAAATGGATTCATCTTCTTTAAAGGTAAATCTCCTTCATATTCTCCGTAAAGTACCTTTGATTTTTCCTCATCATATTTTGGGACTTTTGCAAGCTTCAAGGCAGCAACAGCACCTATCCCTGCAGCATCAAGTAAATTTCCATCATCATTTATTGTATAAATATCTATGAAAACAGTCCATACTTTTTCTCCTTCTTTAATGCATAATTTTTCTAATTCAATAAACTTGCTCTCTCTTATTCCCCTGTCAATTATTCTTCCAACTTCTATTGAATCAAATTTAGGAGGTCCCAATTCTATTCTTGAGGAGCTTAAAGGAAGAAACTCTGCAGTAACCATAAGATTTCCTTTATTTGGAGAATCAGGATAGGGTACTGAAACATCCATCTTAATTCCAACAAGAACTTCCGTCTTTCCTAGTTTGACTCTTACTGAACCTTCTGCTTTTTTTGAAATATTTTTCTCAATTGTTAAATCTCTGAATTCGTTAGTATCTCTTCCATCAAATCTTTTCCCCTGTTCGAGATATTTTCTTATTCTCTCTGCTGTAACTCCTGGTGTTATTTCTATTTCCTCTCCGCCCATTTTATTGTTCTTCCTCCATATTTATTGAATCTTTAAGTGCCTGTTTTTGAACTTCGTAGATTTGCTCACACGCTTTTTTTGCAAGTTCAACAGCTTCCATTAACTGTTTTGGCTCAATTTTCCCATCTAATTGAAAGTGAGTTATATTCCCGGAATGAGTCATTGAAATTGGTATATCTGTTGGACCTTCCCCCTCTTCATAGTCTTCTTCCTCTTTACTTAAATCAACAACAATAGTTTTATCCAACTTTCCAACAGATACACTTGAAACCATATCTTTCATGGGTATGCCTGCATGAGCAAGAGCCATTGCAGCAGCATTTATGCCCGCGCATCTTGTTCCAGCATCCGCCTGAATTATATTTATATGAACATCAACAACCATGTTTGGAAATTTATCAAGCATTAAAACAGGTTCTAACGCCCACTCTGTTATCTTTGAAATTTCAGTGCTTCTTCTTGATGGTCCTGGTCTTATTCTCTCAGATACAGAAAAACTATTCATATTATAAGTGCATCTCAGTGTTCCTTTTTCTGGATCTTGTGAATGTTGTGGATGCATCTTTTTTGGACCATATACTGCCGCTACTGCGATTGTTTCCCCGGACTTATACATTGCACTTCCATCAGCATTTGGAATTATTCCAACTTTTGCTTCGAATTCTCTAAGCTCATCAACTTTTCTTCCGTCCGGTCTTTTGAAATTTGTTGTCATTTTAGTATTCTCCTTTCTCTTCTGATTTTTCTTCAGTTTTTTTACTTTCTTTCTTCATTCCACCATTCTTTTTAAACCATTCTTCAACTTTATCTGTCAATCCTTCAACAAAAGAATTTTCAGTTATGAATAATATAGCCTTTTTAGCAAATAATTCATCTTCTATTTTGTCCCCATTTATCCATATATATCCATTTTGACCAACAGTTATATTACAATTAGTGTATTCCCTTATTATTTTTATCATGCTTCCCTCTTTACCTATTACCCTTGGGACCTTATTTGAATTTACTTTGAATACAATTCCCTCATCTATTCTTCCCAATCCTCTCGCTTTCATTGTTAAATCTATTCCTCTCCCATTTATAGAGAAAATCTGAACAACACAAATATCTCCTATTTTCATAACCTCGTCTAGTCTGTCTTTTGCAACAAATCTTGGAGTTTCCATTATTGGTAAGAAAGCATTTTCCGCTGTACCAATATCTATTACCCATCCATTGAATGTTAAAAGATTGCACTTTCCTATTACAATATTTCCTCTTCTAGGTTGATATACTCCTGAGAGAGGGATTACTTTTACTAATTTATTGGATTCCTCAGCCAACCCATATCTCTGAGCAACTATTTTTTTACCTTGTTTTTCTGTTCCTTCCCCAGGAAGATAATTATCTCCTTCCACAATTGTTTCCCCAGGGATTACAACTTGCCTTTTGTGTTCTTCTGTCATTTTGTTTGTTATTCCTTAATTTCTTGTGTGATTGCACTTCCGTGCGTCACTCCGTTTAATTTATCATAAAAGTCCATAATCATTCCTGATGGGACTTCCACAACAACTTCCAAGCTTCCATCATTCAACCAGTTTTCAGATGTCTTGTAAGTTGCAACAACTCCGTAAGCCTTTCCCGTATGTAATGCAGGAATTTTTATCTTGACTTTTTTTGTCTCGATCTTTATTGGAATTATTCCGCTTATTTTTTCAAGAATTTCGCTAATCTGGTTTTCTATTGATGTATTCTTGATGTTCACATTTGCTTGTTCAAGAGCGTTTTTAATTCTTTCGGGAGTATGAGGACGTCCTGTTTGGGGATCATGTGCATTTTTTGTTAAGAAATCAACAACTTGCTTGAATTTTTTATCCTGCTCAGCATCTCTGTGTTCCTGGGTTGTCTGAACTTCTCCTTCTTTTACAATCTTTTTTACAATTTCCTGAACATCAGTTGTACCAAAAGCCTCCTTTAGTTCATTTTCAGAAGCTTTTTCCCCTTTCTTTATATCCTTAAAAATAAATTCAGTCTCTGCCTGAATAAAAGAACTAACCCCTTTTTTAAATTTCAAAGCATCATCCAAATCGACTATAATCTCAAAATTTTTCCCTGTTTTTTTTATTCTTGCTGTTGTGTTAGCCATTTGAGTTATAATTCCTTAATATTTTCCCCTTCAAGTTTCTTTAATTTTACATCTTCTTTTGAAATATAAGCCAATTCAAATTTCTTCATATTAAATTTATTTCCCTGTACTTTTTCAAATATCTCAAGTGCAAGTTTAACTCCCTGTTTTATTGTCAATCCCTGTTTGTACTTCTCTCTCAATTCCTCTCTTATCTTTTCATCATTCTCCCCTATAACATTTGCATGGTAAGAAAAATAATTTCCTGTGATATCGCTAACAAATAACTCCGGTTTTTTGTTATTTATTCCCCCTATCATCATAGAAACCCCAAAAGGCCTCGCCCCTCCATATTGTGTAAATTGCTGTTTGGTATTTGCAATGTCTTTTATAACTAATTCTGGTTCAATAGGAGAATTATAGGTTACTCTGTGCTGTTGGGATAAAACCTGAACTCTTTCAATTAATATCCTAGCATCAGAGAGTATTCCTGCAGAACTGGCAATTATATGCGAGTCAATTTCAGATATCTTATTTGCAGATTCTTTAACAATAAGCTTGTCTTCAACCCTTTTATCAGCTATGATAAACACCCCGTCGGAACAAACCATTCCAATACTTGAACTTCCAAGTCTTACCGTTTTTTCAGCGTATTCAACCTGAAGCAAATGTCCTTCTGGAGAAAACATAGTAGCTGTTCTGTCATAACCCATTGCTTGATGTTGCATGTCCATAGGCATATCCATTTTATATCAAGAGAATTTTATAATGTTTTTAATTTATTTTCTCTGTTCCTGTTGAAAATTAGGGTTTTTGCAAGTTTTTAAGTTTTTTGGTGGGTTTTTGTTCAGTAATTTGTTTATGATATTTATAGCGAATAATGCATCTATTTTCTTAAACCCTTCAAAGTCCCGCTTACTTTTAACACCTGTATCTTCTCTGGGAAAACAGCAAAACTAGCCCTTACCAAATCTACACTCTCACGATTGATACATATAATCACAGAATTGTCTTTTGAATCCGAAGAAATAAAACTCAGCCCACATTTTGACATTCCCAATATCCCAGAAAATTCAAGAATTGCTTTTTCTATGCTGTTCTTAATATTATTTTTCTCTCCCTTTACAAAAAGATATCTCTTATTTTCTTTATGTGAAGGTATCAAGCTTTTCATAAATAATTAAATAAAACTGATTATAAAAAACTTCTGAATTTAATCCTCTCTCTTCCTAAAAACATATTTAAACCGATTATACTAATTATTTCTATAAATAGATTAAAATTAAAAAAAGAGGATAATTTAATTGAATGGAGATTTGTACAGTTGGAGGATACGAGGAAGTTGGAAAGAATATGACTGCTGTAAAAGTTGGAGAGGATGTAATACTCTTCGATGCGGGGATTTATCTTCCTCCCTTGGTCGAATTACAGGAGCAGGAATCTCAGGTTAATTACACAGAAAATATGTTAAGGGCAGCAAAGGCAATACCTAATGATTTGGTTCTTGACAAATTAGGATGGACCGATAAGGTGAGAGCAATTGTTGTTGGTCACGCTCATTTGGATCATGTAGGGGGATTACCCTATCTTGCACACAGATATCCCAAGGCAGAGATAATCACAAGTCCATTTACAATGGCTGTTCTTGAAGGTATACTTAAGGACGAAAAGGTTTCTATGAGAAACAGAAGAAGGGTTGTTAACGAAAATACTATCTACAATATAAAAGGAAAATCAGGAAATATAAAATTAGAATTCATAAATACAACTCACTCAACAATTCAGTGTTTTTTTATAGCCTGGCATTCTAATGAGGGAGTATTTTTTTATGGATTGGATTTTAAGTTTGATAATCATCCAATTATAGGGTTGCCTCCAAATTATAAAAGACTTAAGGAACTTGGAAAACAGGGTGTAAAATGTTTAGTTGTGGATGCTCTTTATTCTGATACAGATAGAAGAACCGCAAGTGAGAGAATAGCGAGAAATTTGCTTGAAGATGCTTTAGGAAATATTCATGATAAAAACTCAGCCTTGTTTATTACTACCTTTTCTTCACATATAGCTCGTCTTAAAAGCATTGTTGAGTTTGGCCAGAAGACAGGAAGAAAAATAGTATTCTTGGGAAGAAGCCTGAACAAATATGTTGAAGCGGCCATTAAGGTTAATCAGTGCACATTTAGAAATAAAATAGAGGTTATAAGGTACAGAAGACAGATAAATTCTCTTTTAAAGAGGGTGGAGGACAACCGTGGAAAATACCTTGTGGTTTGTACAGGACATCAGGGGGAAAAAGGCTCAATATTAGACAGAATTGTTCAGGGAGAGACTCCCTTTAAATTTAGGATGGGTGATAATCTTATTTTCTCTTCAAGCGTAATACCTGTTTCAGTAAATATTAATGCACGTGAGAAGTTGGACGGAAAATTAAGAAGGCAGGGAGTAAGACTTCAAACAGATATACATGTTTCTGGTCACGGAGGGAGAGAGGATTTGAGAGATTTATTAGATATGTTAAAACCGCAACATTTAATTCCCGCACATGGCTCTTTAAAACAGGAGGCACCTTTGATTGATCTGGCAAAAGAGATGGGGTATAAGTTCCAGGAAAATTCCCACCTATCTTCAGACGGAAAGGTGATTAAAATATAAAATGCTAAACGAAGAGATAATTGGAGGATTAGTATCTGCATTATCAAGGGGGCAGTCTCTTGAAAGTGCCATGATGACATTTTATAATGCAGGATATAACAAAGAAGATATAGAAGATTCTGCAAAAGAAGTTTACAAACAGGTTGGACCTCAGAAAATGGGAGTTAATGGCTCCTTACAAGACACTCTAGATCAAATATCCATAAAAGCTGGAGTCCCAGTAACAAAGGATAAACCCGAAGAAAAACCTGCAGAACCTCCAAAAAATACTCCCCCCGAAAAAATAGTTCTTCAAACTCCTTCAGAGAAGAAACCTCAGGATACCCCCCCTTTAGAAAAAAAAGAAGAAAAGCCAACCCCTGCTGTTGTTAGTCCTCCAATTGACAAGAGTTATCAAAATCAAGCAGACATAACAAACAAGATAGAGGAGGCTATAAAGGGATTGAGGCCTGTTAATATTCCCTCAAAAATAGAGATAGTTCATAAAAATGTTGATGAAAAATCTCCCAAGGTGGTTCAACATGTTTCTGATTATTCTTCTCAAAAAACAATAAGCAAGTCTGTAACTTATGTCCTAATTGGTATTTTAATAGTTCTTCTGATAGCATTAGGAGCAGTATTCTTATTTAAAGATGATTTAATTAAGCTGTTCAATGACTTGGGATTAGCTTGAATTTATCTTGGAGAAGGATTTAGTTATCAGATATTTCTATATAGTTTGATAAGCTTAACAATATAATTTACTATAAGTTGAACAAGATTTGATTTTACCTTGATAATAATATATTCCAGGATAACGCTAAAATTATTATACTTGCGATGCTTGTAAATAATATGACAAATATCTACCCTCCAGCCGAAGATTCTTACTTAATGTCAAGAATTTTAAAAGAGCAGCTTCCTTTACTTTTAGATAAGAATCCTGATTTAAGATTTTTGGAGATTGGAGCAGGCAGCGGAATTCACCTTGAAACTGCGCATAGTTCCGGAATTAAAAAAGAGAATATATTTTCTTCAGATATTAATCCTAATGCTGTAAGTCATTGTAATTCTCTTGGGTATAATTGTGTTTATTCGGATTTATTTGAAAATATAGATGGGAAATTTGATATAATTATCTTTAATCCTCCCTATCTCCCATTAGATGCTTTAGAGCCAGACGAATCAAGAAGAGACACTACCGGAGGAGAAAAAGGCATTGAGATAATTTTAAAGTTTTTGCAACAGGCAAAAGCACATCTTGAGGAGGAAGGTAAAATCTTTCTTATTACAAGTACTCTGGCAGAATATCTTGATTTTCAAGCTATGGGATATACATCCAAGGAATTAGGTTGTGAGAAATTATTTTTTGAAACACTCTGTGTTTGGGAATTAATAGTTATAAATTAAATAGATCTTCTTCCAATCCTTAAATTAGTAATTTTTCTTTTTATGAACGGTTTTTTCTTAAGTGAGACAGGATTAGTTGAATTAATTTTTACTTCTCTAAGTTTATTTTTTTCAGGATATTTAACATTTAGTATAAAAGGATTTACTTTGTAATTTATTGTTTCTATCGGCATTCTTCTTCTTCTTTTCTCCATTATTTTTATTAATTCTGTAGTATGTTTTCCTATAGAGCTTCCATAAAATTTATCGTTAGGGTTGTATCTTTGAACTGCACTCCCTGAATTTTTTTTAAATCCGTGATCTGCAAGATAACTTGCCATAAAAAATATTGCATCTGGTATGTGCATTGGATTAAAATATCCGTCCCCATCTCCATCTGCATACTTCCCATATTTTTTTATTATTCCAGGCATTCCTTGTGCAACTCCATGAGCTCCTGCCCAAGAACCCTTAACATCAAAGATATCCTTTGGAAAAATTATATTGTCTGTAGTATCTGAAAATAAATCTAAAAAATCTGTAATATACTTATAAAACTCTTTTCTTCTATCAGGTCTATCTAAATACACCGAAATAAAAGAATTAATTAGTGCTCTCTCCCCAGTATACTGTCCTCTGTTTGTTTCAAGTTCAAGTTGAGAAGTTATATGTTCAGGAGAGGGGCCATATATCTCCTCAGCTCTTTTGAGATAATTATAGTATTCTTCAACAAAATCTGCACATTTATCAATAGAATCTTTTCTCATATACCAAGATTGGGTTGTATCAGCATAATTCGTTGATTTTCTTTCTTTATCAAACTTGTATATCTTAAAACGTGGATCATCTAGATATTGGGATATATCGTATCCCTCTTTTTTTAAATTGTTTTCAAGATTCTTTATTGTACTTTTTTCAGAAGGAGTAAGAGAAACCAATGACGTGAGCAGGATTTCAGGTATCATTTTAATATGTATGATAAAAATCTATTATAAATATTATTGGTCTAATATATTCTATTCATAATTTCTAATTAATCTTCTCTTCAAAAACGTCTTTCTTTTCTTTGTAAAATATTCCTAGAGGAATCTTTGTCTTTTTTGTAATTTTGTTATAATCAAACTCCCCTGCCCTTTTCATAGCTTGTTCAAAACTCTTAGTATTGTGCTTTTTGCTTTTTAATAAATAAGTATATTTTTTGTAATCTGCATCCGGATGGAATATTAAGCAGGGTTGAATAACTTCAATAAATGCAAACCCTTTATGCTTAAATGCTTCTTCTAATACCTCTTCAATTTGTTTCACATCTGCATAAACTCTCGCAACAAAGCCTGCTCCTGCAGAAAGCATTAATTTAATTGGGTTTATGGGAGGTAATTTTACCCCCTTTGGAGTTGTTTTATCTTTAAATCCAATCTCTGTAACAGGAGTTGGTTGTCCAACTGTTAAAGCAAAAACCTGATTATTATGAACTAAATATTTTATATCTGAATTATATCTTGCTGCATGTATTAAATGTTCCATTCCCTCAGCATATGCATCTCCATCACCCGAGAATGCAATAACTTTCATCTTTGGATTGGCTATTTTTATTCCCAATGCTGTTGGAAGAGCTCTTCCATGCAACGAGTTTATACCATTTAGATTTATGTAATCAAATATTTTTGCATGGCATCCTATTCCTGTAACAATTGCATATTTCTTTTTGTCCTCCTCCGATTTTATATTTTTACCAAGATAATTTTTTACTCCTGCAAGTATCTGGAAATTCCAACAACCAGGACACCAGGTTGGCTTAGTAGGTGTTGATAATGAGAAAGGCTGAGGAACTTTTTTCTCCTTATTTTTTATATTTGACTCTTCTGTCATTTTAAACTCTTAAAAATTTACCTCCTTTGTAAATTCCTTCCATCTTGGAGCAACTATAGCAATTCCAGCTATTGCCAATCCAAGAACAACTCCCACCTCATTGTGCTCATTTGCAATTATTCTTTGTATGCTCATTATTATAAGTATCCCCCCCGCAAATATAAAGTAAGGTATTCTCCATGATTTTTTCTGGTCAACAAAAAACCAAAGAACATAAAGCCCCCAACTTGTCCATATAACATGCGAAGAAGCATCATATAAAATATCCCCTCCATATAAGTACATAGGGATATACTTAAACAAGATTAATCCGATACAAATTATTATTGTTGTCCAAAGTATCCATATTAATTGTGTTTTAGTGTGAGATTTCATTTTAGCCTTTTTTTTATCTCCTCCCTTAATTCGTCAGCAAAGAAAGGTCTTCCATCATATCTTAATATTTTTTTCCCCTCTTCTATTTGTATTCCTGTCTTGCTAGATACTACCTCGCCTATTTTTCCGGTAGAGGAGTTTTCAATAATTATAAGATTTTTATCAATCAGATTTTCTTTTATTATGTCTGCAAAAGGTTCCAGATATTTTATATGCATAAATTCAACATCTAATTCCTTTATAGCATCAATTATAGCTCCCTTCGTAGAACCCCAGCTTACAATTATATTCTTTGAATCTGGCTCCCCATAGAGAGAGAATCTTGGAAGAGTTTTCATCTCATCTTTTATCCCTTTATATTTTTTCAATCTGTTTTTAACATTGGATTTTATTATCTCAGCGTCCTCTGTTGCACTCCCAAAACTATCTTTTTCATAACTATTATATCTTTTTGGAAGAGTGTTATTTGCTATTTTTATTATAGAAGACTCCTCATCCAGAGTGTAAAAGCTCTCTGCAAGATGTTTATCCCCCAAAACCACAGAGGGTATCTTAAATTTTTGAGAAAGATAAAATGCCTGATTCGTTAATTCCTGAGCTTCTTTCGGGTCTCCAGGTGCCACAACCACCCTTGGAAACTCCCCATGTCCAAAATTAAGAGCTAAACTTAAATCTCCCTGTGAGGTGTAAGTTGCAACTCCGGTACCTGGTCCGGGTCTTTGTGCAAGATAAACTACAAGAGGTATTTCAGCAACTCCACTCATACTCAATCCTTCACTCATCAAATCAAATCCCCCTCCCGATGTTCCGACCATAACATTTTTTCCGAATGCAGAACTTCCCATAGCAGCATTAATAACAGCAATTTCATTTTCCAATTCAACAACTTTAACACCCTCAATTTGAGCAAGTTCATTTAATATTGGAGTTGCAGGAGTCATAGGGTAAGCATAGTATATCTGAATGTTAGAATTGAGTGCTCCATTTGCTATTCCAGTATTCCCATTCATAAAATAATTTTCCTGGTTAACTTTTACTATCTTACATAAGTTTTTTGTTTCCTCATCATACCCTTTTTTCGCATTTTGAAGATTCTCATCAAATTTTTTATCAAGTCTTTTTAGACTATCTTCAAGCAATTTGAAATCAAGACAGAGAAGTTTGAATATTCTTCCAGCATAATACATGTTTTCTTTGGAATTTTTGAGGAGTATCCCTCCCTCTTTTAGATCCTTTTTATGCAGCTCTTCTGTTTTGCTATCCAAACAAACAAGTATATCTATCTTAGAATCATTGCTATAAACAGGTTCCTCTGAAAAAGTTAAAACATTAAAATTATGTCCCCCTCTTATAAGTGATTGATAATCTCTTGAATAAAAGGCATAGTTTCCACTTTTTACTAAAGCCTCTCCTATTATTTGTGTTAAAATATTTGGGCCCTGTCCTGCCTCTCCTCCAACAAGAATATTATACCTCATTTTATGCCTCTTTTATTACAATTAATTTTATATATAGACTTAGTTTTGTGCTGTTATAAACTTTTTTATACAATTAAAAATAAAAGCAATAATTAAAATAATAATAAAATGGTAAGATTTGCCCACATAGCTGATGTACATCTTGGAGGATGGAAACAACAACCTATGCAGGATCTTAACTTTGAATCGTTTAAAGAGGCAGTAAAGATATGCATAAATTCAAAATTAGATTTTGTACTTTTTGCAGGAGATTTATTTGATTCTGCATATCCTCCCATAGAGATACTAAAAGAGACTTTTGCAGAATTTAGAAAGCTGAAAGAAGCAGGCATCCCGTGTTTTATAATAGCAGGTTCTCATGATTATTCAGTTTCAGGGAAAACTTTTTTGGATGTTTTGGAGAAAGCTGGTTTTTGTAAAAACGTTTATAATGCAGAAGAAAAAGAAAATTCAATTATATTAAATCCAACCATATACGGAAATGTAGCAATTTACGGATACCCCGGAAAAAAATCAGGTTTAGAAGTTCCAGATTTAAAGAAGGTAAGATTTAATGAAGCTCCCGGATTATTTAAGATATTCATGTTACATACAACAATAGATAGGGTTGTGGGGAATCTTCCTATTGATGCAATAAATCCGGATAGACTCCCGGATGCAGATTATTACGCTCTAGGACACATACATATTTTTTATGATGATAGAAAATTTATCTATCCAGGACCTTTATTTCCAAATAACTTCAAGGAACTAGAGGATTTGAAGCAGGGTTCTTTTGTTATATTTGACACAGAATCAACGTCTAAACTTCAAAGAATAAAACTTCCAACAAAACAAGTTGAACATCTTCTTGTAGAAATTGAAGATGCTCTTACAGGAACTGAAAAGATAATTTATGAGTTGGATAAAAAGAGCTTAAAAGATAAAATTATTCTTCTTAGAGTTTATGGAGAATTGAAGAGAGGGAAAACTTCAGATATAAAATTTCAAAAGATTGAAGAATTTCTTAAGACAAAAGAAGCATATTTTATGCTAAAAAATACTCACGATTTAATTTCTGAAGAGCAGGAATTAGAATTAAACATACCAGAAAAAGATTCAGAGAATATTGAGGAAGAAACAATAAAGGCATATTCACAGGAAAACCCCTCTTCATTTAATAAAATAATTGGAGAGCTTATGAATTCTCTATCAATAGAAAAACAGGAGGGAGAGACAACTGAGACATTCAATAACAGAATACTTCAGAACACAAAAAAGTTCTTTAAGTTTTAATATGAAAATAAAGAAGATAATACTGGACAATATAAGAAGTTATGAACATCAGGAAATCAATTTTCCAGAAGGTTCTGTTTTATTATCTGGGGATATTGGTTCAGGAAAAACCTCTGTACTCTTAGGGATAGAGTTTGCGTTATTTGGGTTACAGCCCGGGCAGAAAGGATCTTCAATTTTAAGGAATGGGCAGGTTCAGGGAGGAGTAACCATAGAATTTGAGGTTGATGATAAGACAATTATTCTTGAAAGAACCCTTAAAAAAGCAAAATCCATTTCACAGGATTATTGTTCCATATCTATTGATGGAGAAAAAAAAGAAATATCTGTAACAGAGTTAAAAAATAAAGTACTTGAGTTGCTTAATTATCCCAGAGAGTTTTCAAAAAAACAAAATCTCCTTTACAAATTTACTGTATATACCCCGCAGGAAGAGATGAAACAGATAATTCTTGAAGATTCTGAGACGAGAATAAATACCTTAAGGCATGTTTTTGGTATTGATAAATATAAGAAGATACTCGAGAACGCTTCAGTTCTTATAGCAAAAGTTAGAGAGGAAAAAAGAATAAAGGATGCGGTAACATCCAATCTTGAGCAGGACAAACTTCTTATTGTATCCAAGGAAAAGGAATTGTCCGAAAAGTCTTATAATATTCTGTCTGTGCAGAACGAGTTCAAGTTAAAGTCTGAAAAAAGAAAAATAATACAGGAAGAAAAAGAGGAGATATCTAAAAAGATTGAAGAGAAAAGAAAATTCCAGCAGGAGATTGAGAAAACAAGGTTTCTTAAGACAACAAAAGAAGATACCATTTCAAGCAATTCTCTTATGATAACCCAACTCAAGTCCCAGATACGCCAGTTAAAAGAACTGGATTTTGATGAGAAAGAAATTGAGAAGTTAGAAGGTGAAAATGCAGCACTAAAGATAAAGAAACAGGAATTAAACGAGACGAATATAAATATAACAAGCCTTATACATTCACTTAATTCAAAGAATTCTGACAATGAGAAAGTGAAGGAAAAACTAAAACATCTCGAAGTTTGCCCCACCTGTCTTCAGGAAGTTGACCCGGTGTATAAATCAAATGTTATAAATCAAATGGATTCTGATACCTCCGGGAACAACAGTTTGCTAAGGGAAAACTCAGAGAAAAAAGATTTAATTAGAGAGCAGATGCTTAAGCTTGATTATGATTATTCTATAAAAGAGAAAAGAATACAGGAACTTAAAATACTAAAAGTAAGACTGCGTGAGATGGATGACAAACAAAGACATCTTACAACTTTAGAGAAAACAAACTATTTATTAACAAAAGATTTGGAAATGCTCGACAACCAGATAAATTTGCTTAAACAAACAGTATTCGATTTAAATAAATTTGACAATCTCAATGAGGAGAAGCAAAAAGAGCTTAATGATGCGCTGAGAGAGGAGAAAATGGCTGAGATAAAAGTTGCGGAATTAAACAGGGAGATAGAGGTTTTCTCAAGACAGATTAATGAGATGAAAGAACGTATTAAACAAACTGAAGAAATAAAACAGCAGGCACACTACCTTTCTGATTTGGAAGAGTGGCTTTCAAAGAAATTTATTCCTATAATTCTTGTTGTTGAGAAAAATGTATTTACAAAACTAAAGATAGAATTTTCAAAGTTGTTTTCAGAATGGTTTTCAATGTTGGTATCGGATACATTCAATGTCCGTTTAAGCGAAGACTTTACCCCCATAATTGAACAGCAGGACTATGAATTAGATTATGCCTATCTTTCTGGAGGAGAAAGGACAGCAATTGCCCTTGCATACAGGCTTTCGTTAAATCAGGTGATAAACTCTTTCTTGAGCAAGATAAAAACAAAGGACTTAGTTATTCTTGACGAACCAACCGATGGTTTTTCAGAACAGCAACTTGACAAAATGAGAGGGGTTTTGGAAGATTTGAATGTTTCCCAGTTAATCATTGTTAGCCATGAACAAAAAATAGAAAGTTTCGTGGAGAAAGTAATAAGATTCAAGAAAGAAAATGGGAGAAGCACGATTGAAAAAGCATAAACCACAAAATTTATAAAACCCTCATTTTTACATATATTATAAATTCTAGATTGATTTTATCTAAAAATCTAAAATGGACGCAGAATTAAAGAAGTCAATATTAAAAACAGGAACTAGCATAGTTGGGATTGTTTGTAAGGACGGAGTTGTCATGGCTGCGGATAGGCAGATTTCTGCAGGGACGAACGTAATGTCAAAAAGCGAGAGAAAAGTTTTCACAATAAATGATTATCTTGTTATGTCCGGATGCGGGGTGGCAGGAGATATTCAAAGAGTTCCCAAGATTCTGGCAGCAGAATTAAAACTCAAGGAACTTCGTTCTAAATCAAGGCCCACAGTTCAGCAGGCAGCAAGTCTGCTTATGAACATAAATTACAATGGAATAAGACAGCCTTCTATAATTCCTCAGCAGGCGGGTTTTTTAATAGCAGGGTTTAATGAAGATGGAACCACAGAGCTTTACTCAATAGAACCCGCAGGAAGCATTGTGAAAGTTGATGATTATGACGCTAACTTTGGGAGTGGTATGCCCTACATGCTTGGATTATTAGAAAGACAGTACAAGAAAGGTCTCTCTCTTAAAGAGGGAGTGGAGCTTGCTAAGGAAGCCTTAAAATCCTCAACTCAGAGGGATATGGGTTCTGGATATGGTATTGATATTTTCACTATAGCCAAAGAGGGGATTAAAAAAGTTGTTGAACAACAGATTCTTCCAGAGTATATAGACGAGAAAAAATAATTTTACTTAATTTAAAAAATGGAAATTCTAGACAGGATTAAAGATAAACTGCATGGAAAAGTAAAGGAAGCGAACTTTGAGGGAGCTAACATTGTCCTTTACACAGATAATGAGAATTTTTTTAAGGATGGAGAAGGGGAAATAAAAAAGATAGTTGATGAGATAAAAAAAAGAATAGAATTACGTGCAGACCAAAAGATTCTTCCTACTAAAGAGGCAACAGAGAAAAAAATCCGAGAGATAATCCCGGAGGATGCAGAAATAACAGACATTCTTTTCGATGCTCCTAGAAGCATAGTTGTTATAGAAGCAAAAAAGCCTGGATTGGTTATAGGAAAACAAGGCTCAATACTTGATGATATTAGAAGAGAAACCCTTTGGGTTCCTCAGGTCCAACGCTCTCCTGCAATAAAAAGCAAGATAACCGAAAACATAAGAGAGGTTCTTTATGATAACAATAACTATAGAAGAAAATTCCTTAATGAAATTGGGGAGAAAATATACAAGGGATGGAACCCAGAAAAAATAGAAGAGTGGGTAAGGGTGAGCTTCCTAGGAAGCGGAAGACAGGTAGGAAGAAGCTGTTTACTTTTACAGACTCCAAATTCAAATATTCTTCTTGATTGTGGTATAGATGTTGCTTCATCAGGAAATGATAAATTTCCCTATTTCAATATCCCGGAATTTGATATTTCACAATTGGACGCAATAATATTAAGCCATGCTCATCTTGACCATTCAGGATTACTCCCCTATCTCTACAAAATGGGATATAGAGGACCGGTTTATATGACTCCTCCAACCAGAGATATCTCAGCTCTTTTAGCCCTTGATTTTATAGGAGTAGCATACAAACAGGCGGCAACCCCTCTTTTTAGTTCTGCAGATATTAAGGAGATGGTAAAACACAGTATTTGTTTGAATTACAACGAAGTAACTGATGTAACCCCCGATATAAGAATAACCTTCTATAATGCAGGACACGTTTTAGGTTCTGCTCAGGTTCATGTTAATATTGGAAATGGTCTTCATAATTTTATATATACAGGAGATATGAAGTACGGAAAGACAAGACTTCTTGACCCTGCTGTAAATAAGTACACAAGAGTTGAATCAATTCAGGTTGAGTCTACTTATGGGGCAAAGGAAGATGTTCTCCCCCCAAGAAAAGATACTGAGAAGAAATTTATAGATATGATTAGAGAAACCATAGAAAAAGGAGGAAAAGTTCTCCTTCCAGAATTAGGGTTGGGACACGCTCAGGAAACCCTTCTAAGAGTAGAAGAGGCTGTAAGGACTGGAGAGCTTCCTAAGATACCTATGTATATAGATGGTATGATTTGGGATATTAATGCAATCCACACGGCATATCCTGATTTCTTAAGCGCAAATATACGTTCTTCAATATTCCAGGACAAAAATCCTTTTGTTTCAGACATATTTGTGAGGGTAGCCTCTCCTCAGGAAAGAAAACAGGTCATAGAAGGGGGACCTTGTATTGTTATTGCAACTTCAGGTATGCTTGTTGGAGGAGCTTCTGTAGAGTATTTCAAATATTTTGCAGACAATCCCAATAATCTTGTAATTCTTAGTTCTTATCAGGGACCAGGTTCTCTGGGAAGAAGACTTCAGGATGGAGAAAAAATAGTTCAGGTAGAGGGGGAAAGAGGAATGCAGGAGATTAAGGTTAATCTCAGAGTTGAACTCCTAAACGGATTATCTCCACACTCGGGGAGAAATGAACTTATTTCTTTCTTTAATAATATGTACCCAAAACCTAAAAGGATACTTATTAACCATGGGGAAGTTTCAAAATCTTTAGATTTGGCATCTTCTCTATACAAAATTAATAGAGTTGAAACCACCGTCCCAAGAAATCTCGAAACCATTAGGTTGAGATAATTTTATTTTAGATTAACTATTATCCTAACAACCAGTTTATTTTATAATTTTCTAACTATAATTAACATAATGTTTATAATCTCAAGATGTGATTTTACCAGATAATAACATCATTGTAAGTTGAATAAACGTTTTTGATATTACAGATAATTCAATTTTTATTATCTAAACAAAAAATATTCGTTCAATATATTTATCCTGCAAAATAGTATATTTTAAAAGTAATATATTTCTTAATATACTATGAAGCACAACCTAAAGATAACCCTTGTTATATTGGCAATGTTTATTGTAACTCAGTTTATTGGGCTGTATGTTGTTAATCATTATTCCATTCAGGATAATACTCTTCCATATGGGATGGAAACCCCCGAGGTAGAGGATGAGTCTGATTTTTATACCTCATTTTTGCCATCAATAATAATAGCATTCATATTTGCGATTGTCTTATTGATAATAATAACCCGGTTTAATTTTGGGGTATTCCTTAAACTCTGGTTTTTTGTAGTAATACTTATCACAATTGGTATTTTCTTCAATTCCTTCTTTCCTAATGAAAAGTATTTCCCCTATCTTGCTCTTGTCTTTGCCCTCCCCCTAGCTCTTGTAAAAGTATTCAAAAGAAACTTTTTAATTCATAATCTTACAGAGTTAATGATATATCCTTCTATAGCAGCAGTATTTGTACCCCTTCTTAATTTTTGGACAGTATTAATAATCTTGGGGTTGATTTCAATATATGATATGTGGGCAGTCTGGCGTTCTGGGATAATGCAGAAGATGGCTAAATACCAGATGAACGAACTAAAGATATTTTCTGGTTTCCTTGTTCCCTATATCTCAAAGAAAGTAAGAATGGATCTCAGAAAATTACCAAAGTCTCAACTAAAGAAAAAGAAAGTAAGGGCAAACGTGGCAATATTGGGAGGAGGAGATGTTGTTTTCCCTATAATAACTGCAGGGGTTATACTTAAAACATTTGGGTTCTGGCCAGCACTTCTTGTAATACTCGGGGCAACAGCAGGTCTTAGTTATCTATTGTTCTTTGCAGAGAAAAAGAAATTTTATCCAGCAATGCCGTTTATAACTGGAGGCATAGTTCTTGGTATACTCATAGGCATTCTCTTTAAGATTATTTCTTTTTAATTGGCAGGATTTATATACCCTCTAATATGTTTTATTGTTCTGATAAATCTTCTTTGGTCCTAGAAAATATAAGATTGTAACTACTATTAAATTACATTATACAGAAACATTTATAAACCCCTAAAGAATAGTGACTTTATGGAAAAACCAAAATATTTGACTTATAATAAAATAAGGGAAAATGAGAATAATGATGAAGCACTCCATAAAGCTAGATGTTATATTATTGATGCAATAAGGGAGAAACAGATGGATGATGCATACTTTCCAATAAATGCAGGGGATGTGACTTCGCAAAGATTATTCAAAAACTATGTCTTAACAGAAAGAAAAATAGACTTCTTGGAGAAATATGATTCTATTTTTGAATTAAATATGTCTTCTAATAGAGATTCAATGATTGCTAAGGCAGTTAGAAATTAAAATGTTAGTTAAACAGGAACTTATCAATAAAATCAAGGATTACTTTGATTTGAATGTTTATGAGACAAAAGTCTGGTTAGCTTTAATTGGAAAAGGCTCAGCTTCCGCAGGAGAGATTGCAGAACTTTCAGGAGTTCCAAGAAGTAGAACTTACGATGTTTTGGAGACACTTGAAAAGAAAGGATTTGCAATAGTTAAACTGGGTAAGCCTGTAAAGTATCTTGGGGTTAAACCAAGAATGATTCTTGAAAAGCTTAGAAACAATGTTAGAACTGAAGCTGAAGAGAGAATACAAAGCCTCTCAAATATAAAAGATACTGAGGAATTTGCTCAGCTTGAAGAGATATATAAGGGAGGAGCTGACCCTGTTAAAAGAGAAGATGTTTCTGCTGCAATAAAAGGAAGATCCAATATTTCAAATTATTTAAGAGAGATTATAAGAGAAGCTTCAAAGGAAGTTTTAATATGTGCCAATGCAAGAGATATCCTTTCTAAGACTAAACTTTTCCAGCAAACTTTTGACGTTCTTAAAAAAGCAGATATAAAAATAAAGCTATGTCTTTCAGGAGAGGACATTCTTATAAAGAAAGCAGAGAACGAATTCGGGATAAAGGTAAAGAAAGTCGATATTAACGCTAAGTTCTTCATAATTGACAGAAGTGAGATATTATTCTATTTATCAAGACCAGATAGTAAAGAAGAGTCAGCGATATGGCTTAACTCGGATTTCTTTTCAGAATATTTTGCTTCATTATTTGAGTTAGCTTTTGGTAAAGAAAAACCTGAAAAACCTGAAAAATCAAAGGAGAAAAATTAATATGGCAGAACAAGAACAAAATTACGCTAAAAAACCAAAATACACAGACAAATTAGTAAGATATCCTTTAGGAGAAGGAAATTGGCTTATGACTATTCCAAATTCAAGAGGATTACACTGTTGGGGACAGATTGCAGGAAAAACTATTGATATCCAAAAGGGAGATTTACAGGAAGTAGAAAAAGACTTGTATGTAGCTCTTGAAAACTTAAAAATAGATTATTTAAACAAAGCCAACAAATCTGAAGAAATCGCCCTAAGAATAAAAGAAAATGGTCTTGAAAAAACATCTAAAGATTTAGGAGATAAAAAATAAAATGCAGAAAAGAGTAATATATACTATTGAAGGGGGAAATACCCATAACAACAATATATCGGTTATAAATGAAAGTGTAGAGAGAATGATGAAAAAGATTGGTGCTCTTGTTGTTAACAGCGCATATATTCTTACAGACGGATCTCCTTCAGAGGCCTACGGATATTACATGTTTCCAAGAATGGGCTTAATAACGACAACTCTAACATGCGAGGATTCCGAATACAATCTTTCTGTTAATTTCTTTGGTTTTGAAGGACATAAGGAAAACTACAATAAGATAAAGATTTACATAGAAGATATATTGAACAAAGTTCTTTACTAATTATTTTTTAACAGGGACTAATTATTTTTTAACAGAGGTATTATTTATAAACTCCTTTCGTTTAAGATATAAATAGAGTGTAAAATGGGGTGGGATTATTCTGATGTAGGGAATGTTATCATTTATAGAGGAGAATCAGGTTTAGATGAAAAGATTGCAGTATACAATGTAGATCTAAGAGTAAAGAATACTGTTGGATTTGTAGAATATCCTTTTAATGGGAAAATCCTATTTGGACACGTAGGAATAATAAAGGATAATCAAAAACAGAATAGAGGTTTTCTTAAGAATCCTGGAGATTGGTATCTTGTTGGAAGAGTCTCTGAAGAAGAACTAAAAAGATTAGATGGGTTAAAAGATAAAATAAAGAAAATAATAGATAATGATGATGCGGATTTTGAAGTAAACACAGATTCTAAGTTGGATAACTCTTTTCTCGAACACCTATTAGTTACATGCATGAAAGAATAGGGTAAACTTAGTTTTCTAATATTTTTTAATAAGTTATAATACTTAATCTGTAACCTTTATTTCTTCAATATACATCTCTTTTATTATTTTTTTATTCTTTAACTTCCAGTTCTCAATAAATTCCTTTATTTTAATATTGACCTTTTCCCTTGCGTATAGCCTATCTTCTTTTTCGTAAGTTTCTTTGTGTTCTTTCTTAAAATTTAATACATTTTTATCATCATCCGGGTATGGTCCAGAATAAATTATCTCCTTCTTACTCTCTACAACAAAGAATATCTCTGCAACCTTCCCTTCTTCATATGAAAAACCCTTATTTTTTATTATGAAAAATCTTTCTATCTCCTTTCCAAGATAATTATAAAATTTTAATAGTTTGCTTCCTGCAATATCTCCATCTGGCTTATTTGTTCTTGTTTCTATCGATATAAATTCAAAACCTTTCTTAATTGAATCTTCTTTAATTTTATTTATATCTTCTTTTTTTACCTCAAAATTTTTCTCAGAGGGATTACTTATAAACTCTTCACATGCTTTTCTAAATTTACAGAAGGTTTCATTACTTAAAGCAGCAAGAACATTTCTTTGTTTATATGTTGGGTCTATAAGTATTATAGGGGAATTAAGTTTAGAGCTATTTAAATCCATTAAAACATCCTTTTTATTTTTGAACTGCTTTTCTATATCTATTATAAGTTTCTCTTTTCCGACTTTTGCCATGGCTTTTATAAATTTCTCGAATCCTTTGTAATAAGAAACCAACAACTCAAGAGAATACCCCGAAAATCCGTGTATATAAGATTCTGCTCCGTAACACCCATTAGCATAACAAAATGCTTTTGCAATTTTTATCTCGTCAAGTATATTTTTATTTTTTATTTTTTTATTAATATATTTAACATGAAGATAGGATAAATCTGTTATGTTCTCATGCTCCTTTGGATTTTTAATTTTCTTAACAGGTATAAGCTCTATAAAAAAGTCCTTACCATAGCTTATTCTGAAATAATCTCTAGAACCATGTATTACCGATATTCTCTCGGATTGTCCAAGAAGTTTACCCGTAATCTCTGATATTTCTTTGTTGTTGTATTTTTTATCATATCTTATAAAAACATCTACGTCGTATTTCCCCTTTTTTATGACAGTTCCCTTCGCAAAACTCCCTCCCACAAATATCTCAGCATCTATCTTACTCTTTTTTATTTTTTCTTTTATCTCTCTTGAGAAAGATTCCACATTCTTTTTTATATTTCTTAGTTCTTCGTCCGAAGGCTTTGTTTTTTCAAGAATCTCTTTAAGTATTTTTTTTGTGTTTTTTATTTTCATACGGGTCTCTTATCTCCTTTAGCTCCTTAACACTCCTTTGTAAGGTGGATGCCAAATCAATAATATATTTTCCTTCTTCCAGCTTGTAGATCAAAGGTCTTTTTTTATTGAATACATTAACAATATCTATCTCAAATTTACCATCTCCCAAAACTCTCACAGATTCTAAATCAAGTATTACTGGAGTCTCTTCATCGACAACACCCACAATTTCCCTTATGTCTTTTTCTATTGTTGCTTTCTCTTTTTCAGGTATTTCGATTATTTGGCTTTTTATTTGTTCAAGCTGTTCCTGTTTAACATAGAAGAAGAATTTTCCCCCACAGTTTGCACATCCTTCTAATAACTCTTTACTTCCCAAAGGTATTATTTTAGAACATTTAACACACTGGTGTGGCATAATCACTAAAATTTACCTAAGTTTATAAAATTAATGATGTTTTTATTTATCTGAATTTGATTATTGAAAGATAATTAATTTAACCAAATATAGTTTAGTGCGGAGTCAGAAATCACTTACTTAATAAAAGTTCAATCTTCTTAGGATTACGTTTTATTTCTTTTACTATTGTTGCTGGTCCAATTATTGTTACTGCACCCAAATCTCCCCTGCTTAATGCTTTTATTATGCTGCTTCTCATTCTGTCCAATATGCTCATATCTCCATTTTCCCCAATAACTGCAAGTTCTATTCCCTTAAAATTTTTTACATGTCCTATCATTGCCATCGTATCTCCTATAAGTCTTCCCTCTTCTTCTGCTCTCAGTCTTCCCTGCAAGAAAAGTATATTATTGCCCAAGACAATTCCAAGTATTTTTCTTATTCTCTCGTTGCTGTTCAAATCTCTTATCTCTGAATAAGGTATAAATTGTATAGAGAATCCTTTTATTTTTCCAAAAGTTTTGTCACCAGTTTTTGCCATTTTGTTATTTGTCATACGTAAAAATACTTTTTAAATGCTTTTTGCCAGTTTAAATATTGATTCATAAAATTCTTCGAAGTTCTCACCACTCTTTGCACTTACTCCCACAACATCATATTCTGGGAAAGCAGCCTCTATCTTTTTCAAATCCGCCTTTCTTAAATCTATTTTATTTCCAACTATTAGCACAGGTATTTTTCTTGCAACTAAATTTCCAACTATTGTTATATTAACCTGATTGTAAGGATTCTCAGATGAATCTAAAACTATTACAACAACATCCATATCATCCAGCCACTTTATACTCTCAATAACCCCCTGTGTAGCCTCCTTTGCTCTCTCCTTCGCCTCTTTTTTCTTCATGTTGTATTTAATAAAATCTTCATAATCTATTTTTGTAGCTATCCCTGGGGTATCAATCATTTTGAACATAAGCGTCTTACCCTTATATTTTATTTCAACCTTTTCCTTGAATTGGACATTTCTTGTTTCGTGAGGAACTTTGCTTACAGTACCTATTTCCTGCCCCGTAAAATCCTTACATATCCTATTTGCCAGGCTTGTTTTACCTGCATTTGGAGGTCCATAAAATCCTAATTTTATCTCCCTCCTATTTTTGAATAAGCTGACAAATATTTTTTTAAAAAAGTTCTTGAATATTTTTATTTCCATTATGCAAAACTCTTCTCATTTAATTTTATATCCACAGCGAATTGAGGATTTAGAATATTTCTTTTTTTCATATTACTTTTTTGTAAAAAAGGTTTATTAAACTTTTGTGTTCTTATTTGGGTCTATCTTTTTTTCTGGATAAGGATTCTGGTTTATAGGTCTGTTCAGAGGTTTTGTATTCGGTATATTAGAAGGTTTTACCCCTGGATTACTCGCAGGTTTAAAACTCGGGTTATTTGAAGGCCTTGAAGCATTGTTCTTTTCCATTTTCATTTGCTTTTCCATTTCAGGAGTTAGATTTAAAGGCATTCTTACAAGTCCAAGTATCCTTTTCCCCTCATATTTCCTCATCGCATATGTTATCTGTTCTCCAGTCCATCCTGCCTTTTTGAGGTTCTTTATTATCTCCTCCCTTGGCATATCTTTCTTTTTTGCATTTTGTATATATGTCATGATATTAAACAAATTATTTCTTGTTTTGAAAAGATAAGCTTCATATTTTTTTCTATACCATGCATGTACGAGTATATATGTAATAGAGCCTATTAAAAGGACAAGCACAACAATTAATATGAATAATATCCATTTACTTTTAGAGTTGTCTATCCATTCTTCCCATGATCCTATCTTAGGTATCTCTAGGTCAGACATCTCTGGAGAGATAAATACAGGAATACTCAAAAAGTCAACATCTTCTGTTGTAGATAATACTATATTTCCCTGAACCTGATTAAGATTAACATACAAATAATCATAGGTTGTCTCCTGCATCTGATACCCTATTCCTCCCTCAATTTTTAAGTTTTGCATCTTTCTTACAATAAAATAAGCAGTATCCCTCATATTACTTTTATCAAATTCAAACTTAAACACCTTCAAAACAACTTCTTTTGTTGAATCATAGCTAATTAATATTTCTCTAAACGTCAGCGTTGTATCAAGGTTTTTATCATTCCATGCGTATACAGCCCCTATATAATCCTCTTCATCCTCCTCGTACGTTCCCCCTCCTATCTCATATAAAACATCAATGTTTATGTTTTCCTCGCTTGGATAAAAGCTTATTGATTCAGTGTCTACTAAATTGCTTAAAGTTTTTGGCATCTCAATAGCAGAAAGATTATTCTTTATTTCAAGATATTCCTCGTTTACATTTGTATTCTGATATTTATATTCGAGGTCCATTATTTTTGACTCAATAACACTCACATTAAGAAACTCATTTAATATATCCTGAACAGCTAAATCATATCTTCCTATTTCCGATTTAAGATTGCTTAACTCCAGGTATTTTTTCTCCAGTTCTTTTTCAACCAGATTTTCATTGGAGATTATTTGTATTTGATTTTCAAATAACCCTTCTCCATTAAAGTTCAACCTATATGTTATATTTCCAACACTTCCGTTGACCTTAAATTCAGCAACACCTATTCTAAGAGTTTGGTATGCTGAACTTACCGTAGAGTTAGATAAATCGTCAAATATTTTATGGTAATCTCCGTCAAGCTCCAAAAGCTCTCCTAGTGTTATAGAATTACCTAATGAATCAGAAAATGTTGAATTCACAGGCTCATTTAAGAAGCTTATATTCAAATTAACCTCAATTGAGTCATTTACCTGATAAATATTCTCCATTGCGCTCCCTTCATTGCTAAACTGATATGCCCCAGAAACCAAACTAAAAAGAAAAACACCGAATACAAAAACAAGAATATTCTTACACCTCATCTCAATAACAGTAAAACCTTTTTTATAAATCTTTTCAATTTATTTTCTGGATTTTTTACTTGTCTTTCCAGTTTTCTTCTTTGATTGCTTTACATGATTCTTCTTTTTTAACACATAAATAAGGTAAATTAATCCTATTATTGCTATAACAATGACTGCCTGATAAACTCCAAAGAACGGAACCTCGACAGAAGCAGGACAGACAAAAGTGTCTTCTAAATTAACGCACATCTGAGATTCTCTTTGAGGGTCATATCTATATAAATCATATTCAACTGCATCAGGAATGAACTCATTTTCTTGCCCTACAGGTATTTCGGTATATGCATATCTGTTTGTTTCATCCCATTGCCAGAATGCATTAAGTATACGTGTTAGATATCCATCATCACAATCATCTCCTCCGCTCTCAGTATAGAAGCACGTTCCTTTCTTTCTTGTAATTGTTGTTCCTTCTCCAGTTCCTCCTTCGCTATAACAAGATCCCTGTTGATTAGGCTCATATCCCTCTTCACATATACAATCTTCTGTACAATGGTCTCCAGCCAACCAGCAATCATTTATATCATAATTTTCTGCACAAACATCATACCCAGCATAATCACATGAACCATATCCATTAGGATAGCTTGTTCCAAAACACTCACACTCATCCGTACATAAATCTCCAGCCAACCAGCACTCATTTATATCATAATCTTCAACACAAACGTTTGGATTATCCTCTCCACATGTTCCGTCATAGTTTGAAGGATACCCCTCTTCACAGAAACAATCATCTCCGCAATGGTCTCCAGCCAACCAACACTCATTGGATTCGTCACAAACATCATACCCCGTATAATCACATGAACCATACGTATTTGGAGTGCTTGTTCCAAAACACTCACACTCGTCCGTACATAAATCTCCTTCTAACCAACATTCATCTTCATAAGGAGTACAAGATTCATCAGGTTCCCCTCCACAAACAGATTCTGCCTCCCAGCTTCCTTCACATATTCCTAACTCAGCATCCCAAGAACATCCGCAATTAATGTTGTCCCAACAATTTGTTATTGGGTTATAAACAGAACCGCACGACACTCCTACAACACTATCTTCTCCAACCACACATAAATCACTCTCGCACTCTCCCTGATTTTCATAATCTGGACAGTAATTTACTCCGGAACATGTAACATCTCTATTAAGTACCTCAAGGAGATTTGAACTTTCTAGGTCCTGTCCTGTGGAAGTAACTATTGCTGTGAAATAATATTCTGGAGGGTATTCCTGTCCTCCATCATTATCATCGTCCTCCTGTCCTTCAGCAGTCCAATATCCTCTGTTGGTTATAGATGAATCAAAGGTTATACTTGAAGGCTCTACACTAACAGGATCGTTGCTATTTGGGAAAGCGTCCTTTTCCATAACAATAAATGTAATTCCCTCTCCATTACACTCTGTTGTACCAACAACTCTCAATCCAATTTCTTCTCCCTCGAATGCGGTTGTCTTTTCCCAGGAAGCTTCAGTTATTTCACACCCTCCATTTTCTCCTGGGTCTCCCTCTATTTTACAATATTCAGAACACCCATCCCCGCTTATAAGATTATTATCATCACATTCCTCTCCCTGATCAAGATTTAAATCTCCATCTCCACAATTTGGAGGAGGACAAGTTTTGCAATCTATTGGACAATTATAGCAATCCTCTCCAAGTCCATCTTCACATTCTCCATTTCCACATGGGAGATCGCAAGTTCCACAATCCTCGGGACAGGTATTGCATAATTCACCATAATTACATTTTCCATCAGGACAACAATCCCCGCAATCCTGAGGACAATTATTACAATTCTCTCCTCCAGCCTCATCACATCCTCCCACTCCACATCCTGTGTTCTCGACCACTTCCATAACATTTGATGTAATCTTATCTGAACCATCTGAGAGCTCTGCAACAAAATAATACCCGTCTTTTGATAATTCTGTAGGTGTCCAGGTAGAAGTAACGCTTGTTCCTGAGAAAGTTCTTGTTGGAGCATCAGCAATATTTACAGGTAATCCTAAGAAGTTATCCTGCTTAATTTTGAATGTAATGCTTTTTCCATTACAATTTGAATCTCCTACCACAATAAGGTTAACGCTGTTTCCAAGGTAAGTTGTTGTGGATTGCCAATAAGCTTCTAGTAAATTGCATGAAGAAGTACACGAACCAAAAGTAATCATACAGCTTGAACAGGTTAAGCTTCCTCCGGCATACCCCAAACTTGTACATGACTCTCCACCCAACTCTGCACTTGTACAAATTCCATCTGTACCGCAATCGCACTCTTCCCATCCCTGATTTATAATTCCGTCAGGGCATCCCTCTTTCGGAGGGCTACAATCCTGGTCATTTGGATAGGTACATCCTGGTTGACAACACCCATCCCCATCTGTCCCACAGGATTTTTGAGTATAACTACAATATCCACTAGAACATCTATCATTAGTACAAGGATCATTATCATTACACTGACTATCAGAAGTACAATCACATATATACTCATTTACACAACTTCCTCCAGAACAATAATCGTTTGTACAGGAATCAGTATCAGAACACTCATCAAATTTGTTACTTGTTTCTACCTTCCCACAAGAATCAAAATAATAAACATCGTTATCATAACACCCTGTACTTGCTTCACTCTCACATGTACATCTGTAATTAATACATGTCCCCTCTCCGGTATCGCATCCTCCACAGTTTATATATGTTCCAGGACACCCATTAGGAATATTTCCACAATCCAATGCAGAACAGGTTGTTTTTGTGGGAGTACATGTACAATCTTTATCATTAAGGTAAGTACATCCAGAAGGACAACACCCATCGCTTATGGTATTTATACACGAGGTTATTGTGCTTAATCCACAAACATTACTTGTACATGTTCTTGTCTGACAGGAAGTTCCAGTAGGGCAGGTAGAAGGAGAAGTACAGCAATTAGATTTAGTTGTTGTTACACAAGTTCCAGTTGAAGAACAAATCTGGTCTGTACATATATCTCCATCCGTATCACAACGGGTTCCTGTCAATATAGAGTGAGTACACTGATAACCTGAAACTCCTACAAGAGAACAAGCATCACTTGTACATATATTTGTATCTACACATGAAGTTGTTGTTTTATCTAAACATCCGTCTGAACCCAATTTACATTCAATAAGTGTATTCCCCTCACAATATTTTCCTTCATCTTCACATCCTTGATCATCAGTACATGTTTTAACATCAATACATTTATTATCGACACACTGTTGTGGAGCAACACAGGTTATTGCTCCCATCTTTTCACTTGTAACTCCACAGTTGTCTATAACAACCTTGGGATCACAAAAAGTAGTTAATGCAGGAGTATAACTTGTGGTCACACACTCACAAATTCCATAGTCTATTATTCCCCAAATACACCCCGGATGATTTGTAAGACATGTGCTTTCAGTTGTATAACTCGTACAACTTGGGGTTGCATACCCGGAACGAATAGGATATGTTGACTGTACCCAATCTACACTAGTACATATTCCAAGAAGATAATTACCATTACAATCCAATTTATACCATTTCCCACCTACGACCATGTGTGCTGTGTGGTCTCTGTCTGTTTTACAGGATTCACACACATTACAAACTTTTTGTCCTCCACCAATATCAATACATTCGAAATATGGAACATTTTCAGCCCAGTTCAAATTAATAAGACCTGTATAATCTACCTTTCTGGAAGTATCCGTCCAAAATCCAGAACATTCTGATAATGCTTTTTTACAAACATCCCCTGAATCACAATTATCATTTGTTACACAAGATTCTGGATACCAAGTACATCCCACATTTTCACACATACTTTCATATGTATCATCTAATTCAGAACACTGGAAATCTCCTCTACAAACATAAGGTTCATAACAATATCCGTATCCATATCCCTCACTTCCCCATTGGTCACAAATTGCTGTTGGAGAATTACAATACCCATACTGTTGGCAGTTGTACTCTATCCCAGAATACCCCGATTCCCAAACGCATCCATACTCTCCATAAAAAGACCTACATACATATTCATCCTGAATGTTATAGCAGTGAGCATAATCATAATCAGACCTACACAAAGAAGCACTTACAAAACTTGAAAAAAAAGGAACTATTAAAATCAAAAATAAAATTATAGAAACAGAATTAACTCCTCTTTTCATCATCTCCTATACAATGAATATGCTTTTATAAATGTTTTTCTAATTTAATATATATTAATACAAATATTCCGATATTTTACTTTTTGGATTTATGTTTTCTGGACTTACTCTTCTTTTTTTTCTGCTTTCTCCAGGACCAATAAAACAGGTAAATAATTCCCACAATAGCTACAACAATTATAAGTTGAGAAGCTTCAAAGAAAGAAACCTGTGCAGTAGGAGAACAAGGCAACACCCTATCTATATTTTGACATTTAGCCTGCTTTCCTAGAGGGTCATACCACACGTTATTCAACAAGAAATACTCATAACTTTCTGAACTCCAGACCCATACCGCTTCAAGAGAGTGAGTCATTAATTGATCGTCTTCACAAGTATCCTCGCTGTTTTCAATATAAGTACAGGTTCCTATGTTATAATCTTCATCACCCATTATTCCTATATATATCCCATCCAAGCTTCCATCATTATCAAAATCAGGATCATCTCCATTAGGTATTCCATCTCCATCCATATCCGGGTCGTTTATATTTAGAAGTCCATCATTATCTATATCTCCATCCGGGTCTATATCTGTGTAAATTCCATCCGGAGTTCCATCCCCATCAAAATCAGGATCATCCCCATTATCTATTCCATCTCCATCCATATCCGGGTCGTTTATATTTAGAAGTCCATCATTATCT
>CAYPLY010000004.1:44498-46489 GCA_964412025.1 Candidatus Woesearchaeota archaeon
TTCATCATCTATATTATCAATACCATCATTATCAATATCCCCCGTAGGATCTATACCAGAATAATACCCATCCGGTATACCATCTCCGTTAACATCAGGATCATCTCCATTAGGTATACCATCTCCATCCAAATCCCCATCATCTATTATACTTTCATACGGCCCATCTAATTCTCCATCCTCATCAAAATCAGTATCATCTCCATTATCTATTCCATCTCCATCCATATCTATATCTTCACTATTTGGTATTCCATCTCCGTCAATATCTTCATCACTTCCACTGCTTGTTGCTGTCCACATTGAACTACAACTTTCAGTTGTTTCGTTCCAAACACAACTACATTCATATCCATTTCCACATTCAATGCTTGGGTCTATAACACTGTCATATCTTACAGTACATAAATCAGAACTGCAATGCTCTTCTGTATCATAATCTGAACAATACTGAACTTCTCTTCCCTGAGATTCTATAAAGCATGCTCCCGCATCTTCAACCTTAAGCATGTCAGAATAGCTTGTTGAACTTGTGAATGATTCTCCAGACGCATCAACAGTTGCAATGAAATAATATTCTGGAGGATTACTCTGTATCCCTTCATTATCATCTTGCCATATAACTGTCCAGGTAGTGTATGTATTAGGAGAATTGTAGTCTATACTTGTAGGGGTTGCGACATAATCATATGAACCAAGAAGATCATCTTCCCTTATCTCAAATGAAATTGTCTCTCCATCACACCCAGTTCCTTCAAGGTATATTCTAACTATTGCTCCCTCTAAAAGACTTGTAGCACTCCAGTATCCGTCTGTTATTTCACAGCATCCTTCATCAGTTGAACCATCACAATTATTATCAAGAGAATCTCCACAAACTTCTGCACCAGCAGTTATCTCCCCCACACAACTTCCCCATGCTCCGTCTGTACATGTTTGTGTACCATACGCACACACTCCAACATCTGTTGCTCCACATTGCTGAGTTTCCCCATTAAGGCAATCGCATGTAATCCCATTATCAGAAGTTCCATCACAATTATTATCTATTCCATCACATATCTCGGTTACAGGATCTATATTTCCAGTACACACTCCCCATGCTCCACCCACACATGTCTCCAGGCCATATTCGCATGGACCAATATCAGTAATACCACACTGTCTTGTTTCACCATTTGTACAGGATGGACATCCCTCATCTGTAGCACTATCGCAATTATTATCAATTGAATCTCCGCAGATTTCTGCAATTGGAGTTATCCCTCCTACACAACTTCCAAACACTCCTCCAGAACAGGTTTCTGTACCATACTCACATGCTCCCACATTTGTACCACACTGTCTCGTTTCCCCATCAGTACATAAACATCCATCATCTGGGGTTCCATCGCAATCTTCATCTAACCCATTTATACATATTTCAGGACTAGAAGTTCCAGGAACACAAGCAGGAGTCCAAGCCCCGCTTACACAAGTTTGAGAAACTGTTCTTGAACACTCTCCTGTCCCACAAGTTGTACTTCTTGTTGCCCCATTTGTACATGAACAGGTTATTCCATTATCCACCAATCCATCACAATTATCATCAATTCCATTACAAGTTTCACCAATAGGTAATATTGAACAAGCACTTAAAGTCCCTCCAGAACAGGTTCTAACTGCTCCCGCACACCTTCCATCCTGGTCACAATTAGAGGTTCCACTTAGTCCATTACATCCAGAATCAGCACAATCAGTATTTCCATCACAATCATTATCTGAACCGTCAGTACATAATGCGAAGGTATTTTCATACGTGCTAGTACTTGAATCGCTACAAGTTCCTGAACAGTAATACAAGAATCCTTCTCTACAGAAATCCGCATCAGCTCCATCACAACTTGTGCTTGTTAACAAATTAGTACAGGTTGAATCAGCACAATCTGTAGTTCCATCACAATCATTATCACTTGAATCCCCGCACAATGCAATTGTGTTTTCTAATCCTG
>CAYPLY010000004.1:46589-56949 GCA_964412025.1 Candidatus Woesearchaeota archaeon
TCACAATCATTATCACTTGAATCCCCGCACAATGCAATTGTGTTTTCTAATCCTGGACTTCCAGGAACACAAGCAGGAGTCCATGCACCTGAAACGCAAGTCTGAGTAATTGTTCTTGAACACGCCCCAGTCCCACAACTTGTACTTCTTGTTGCTCCATTTGTACATGAACAGGTTATTCCATTATCTATTAATCCATCACAATTATCATCAATACCATTACATGTTTCACCGATAGGAAGTATAGAACAAGCACTTAAAGTTCCTCCAGAACATGTTCTAACTGCTCCAGCACACCTTCCATCCTGGTCACAATTAGAGGTTCCACTTAGTCCATTACATCCAGAATCAGCACAGTCAGTATTTCCATCACAATCATTATCTGAACCATCAGTACATAACGCGAAAGTATTTTCATATGTCGTTCCAGTCCCATCATTACAACTTCCTGAACATGTGATTTGTCCCTCATTACAATAATCCCCATCACTTCCATCACAATCATCTCCATAATTAGCAGGAGTAGAAACAGCACTTCCTCCACAACATATACCACTTGCAACATACCCTCCAGCTAATGTATTAATATCTGCAGCAGTCCCATCACTTCTTCCCGAACAGCTTGAATAGTACGTTCCACTGTATAATGCAGCAACGGAAGTATCACACCCTCCCCCACTTGTACATATTCCATAACTTGTGTAACCTGTACCTGTAGTGGAACATCTGCTGTTTGAAGTTACATAAGAATTACAATCTGCTCTACATATTCCTTCTATACAATAGTCTGAGCAACATTGGTCTCCGTTGGTACAACTCCCTCCTGTAGAGGTACAACACCCTTCATCCGTTAAACCATCACAATCATCATCAATACTATTTCCACAAATTTCGTTATCAACATCATTTGGGTCAGAACAAGTTCCAGAACATGTTATTGTCCCCTCTCTACACAAATCAGCATCACTCCCATCACAACTTGAACCATAACCTACAGGTGTTGAAACAGCACTTCCCCCACAACATATACCGCTTGCAACATATCCTCCAGCTAATGAATTAATATCTGCAGCAGTCCCATCACTTCTTCCAGAACAGCTTGAATAGTATGTGGAACTATACAATGCAGCAACGGAAGTATCACACCCTCCTCCACTTGTACATATTCCATAACTAGTATAACTTGCAGTTGTCCTTGAACATCTGCTGTTTGAAGTTACATACGAATTACAATCAGATCTACATACTCCCTCTACACAGTAGTCTGAAGCACACTGATCTCCGGTAGTACAACTTACTCCGTTGTTTCTAAGACACACACTCGGAGTCCCAGTACAAGTGTACCCGCTTTCAATAGTACAAGCTGAATACGAACATCCATCCCCACTTGCAGTATTACTATCATCACAAGTTTCTCCATCAGCAGTTTCAATAACTCCATTTCCACAAACAGCTAATCTTGGATTACAACAAATTTTAGTTGTATAGGAACTGCTAAACGGTCCTATATGTGCATTACCCGTTGAAGAAAGTGAAACCATTGGAATGTATGGTGCAACACAAGTAGAACTTGTCGTTGTACATATCATATCTCCAAAACAAACACGATTGGAATATGAACTATCTTGTGGTCTTTCTCCATGAGCATTAGTTGTCGCTGACAAACTGAGAACTTCATTAGTCCCAGAACAAGTATGTGTTCCAGAAAAATCACAACACAAATAATACGTATATGTACCTTGATTATAAAGTGCTCCATGTGCATTACCAGAAGAAGAGGACAATTTCATAACTGTTCTATCTGCTGCACATGAGGTTGTAATTGAACATGTCGCAGAAGAAACCAATCCAATTGAAATTATTACAAATGCAAATGTAAGAACAAAATTTACCCAACCCCTTTTCCTATCCATTATAATATTATAGGAAATTCGTTTTTATAAATCTTTTTGCAATTTAATTTTATTTCTTTTATAGTACATTCCCCAAAGAATAGAAAGCGTTCCAAAAACTATCTGAAATAAAAGATATTTCCAGCTGTTTGAGTCATGAGGATTATTCAAATAGGTATAAATTCCAGAGATGATTAAGAAGATACCAAATAAAATTGTTGCCATCCTCCATTTTTTCTGGTTTTCATCTGAATTAGCTTTATTTAAAACATTCGGATTTTTTCTCTTAATAAACCATGCTGATAATAGCATAACCCCAAATATAATTGTCGCAAAAATAAATATTAAAAGGAGAGTATCCCAAAATATCTCTCCTCCAAATATAAGCATAACAATAACAACAAATATAATAGTTCCAAAATAAAGCATTAATGCATTTTTTATTAATCCTTTACTATTATTTTTCTCAATTTTTTCCTCACCCATTTGTTTATATTAAAAAAGAGTTTTTTATAAATGTTTTTCTAGTGGAGTATTTATTAGGATTTACTTCCCAAAAACTTTTGTTTATTTTTTTCTTTGTTCTACTAAATTTATATCTGGATTTCTATATTCAGAATCTACCCACTCTTCCCCCTCATTTAAACCAAATTCAATCATAGGTGTTGAATCTAATAATCCGTCATATTGATTTACAAATGTATGGTTTATTGTAATTTTATATGCTCCCCATTCTTTAATTTGGTTTGGAGAAAATGTTAAGTCATTTTGAGTTTCGACAAATCTCCAGCTCGTTATATCAGATACATAATCTCCTATAACAACCCCTCCCAGGGCATGACTCGGTTTTCCATAAATATCTATAGTAACATCATACGCAGGAATATTATGCCAGTTATTGTTTTCAAGCCCCTCTATTGGATATCCATTAAATGCAATTTTCCATGCTCTTACATAATCAGAACAAACCCAATCAGGATTTTCTATTTCATCTGTTTTATCATAATTGTACAATCTATCCTCGAAATGTGCATTTCTTTGGGCTGATGTTGAAAAGTTGTTCCAGACAATTGCTTTCGTTGTATCGTTAGGTTGAACAAACGGATTAACATAAAACTTCCAGGTACGCGGGGTTATATTTCCCGTTAGAACCGATTTTTCAAGTCCTCCTGCGGTACTTCCATATTCTACTTCAACACGATAATCCCCTGTTTGGTTTGGAAGAGCATCTATTTCTAAAATATTTCCGGATAAATCTACAGAGGTTTTTCCATCCAGAGATTTTGCATTTGTATAAGAAGCAGAAGCAACATCTTCAGGATTCTTGTCATAAATATTTCCAAGTGTTGCGCTTACATTCCCGTCCTGTTCCATATCTATATTTATATTTGTAAAGTTTGCAGTTGGCTTATAATTTGGAATATTAACTGAATTCTTTTTTTCTTTTTCTCCAGATGTAATCACAAATTCATAATCTCCCTTTGTAAACCCATCACTCGCATAAGTAAATGTTTTGTTATAATCCGTTCCATATTCATTAACATCCGTTATTTCCTGAGAGAATATTTCTGAATTATTTTTCTTAACACTTAATTGGGCTTTATCTACTTTCTTAAGTGTCGCAGAATAATTCACCTGAACATCATTAACCAAACTCGCAGATTGTTCTATTGCTTCTGTAAGTGTTAGTTGAAGGGATTTTTCAGGAGTTTTGCCTGTCTGGTTTTCAGAATCGGTGACCACCCCATAAATCTGAATTTTTCCCTCATCTTGGAAAGTTCTTGTTATATCAATAGGAGTCTTGCTTTTTATGTTCTCACTCCCTATATATAATTCGTATTGTTTTATATCTTCTATTCCATCCGGGTCCTCTCCTGTAACTTTCATTCTTACCTGTGCAGGAACTTCTGCAGTCAGGGGAGTCACTTCAAGTTTTGCTGTCGGAGGGTCATTTTCAGGCTCACAGCTTGTAGGAAAAAGACTTGCACCTACAAATGCTCCGGTATACAATATATTCTTCAATGTTTTTCCAATTCTTCCCATATTACAACTATGTAGTGACACTATTTAAAGGTTATTATATGCCCCCTTTTATTGTCCTCTTCTATTAATAATATACAACACCAAACACTTTATAAGTTTTATAACAATATAGTATATAATGGAAAACAAGAAAATATATGATTATTCTATAGATAAAGATGAAGAAACTCAGAGACAGTTTAGGGAGTGTTATTCCCAGGATTTTGTTCATGAAGCAGCCCTAATGCCTGATTCTCATAAAGGGTATGCTGCTCCAATAGGAGCAGTTTTGAAAGCAAAAGGGTATATTGTTCCTGCCTGGGTGGGTTTTGATATAGGTTGCGGGATGATTGCAGTACATATAAAGGGAAAGGAGATTCTTGAGAAAATCAGGAAAAACAGTGAGGAAATATACAACAAGGTGCTTTTAGAGATTCCAATGGGAGTTGGAGAGTATCAAAAGGAAAACAACATAACTGAAAAAACGAAAAAAGAATTCAAGAAATTATTAGACAAGTTTCAGCAGGGGCCCATTGATAAAAATATTCTGAATATGTTAAAAAACACCTGCCTAAAGCATTTAGGGACTTTAGGAGGGGGGAACCATTTCATAGAAATTGGGTATTATAAAAAAGAAGCCTGGCTTGTTATTCATTCGGGAAGCAGAGGAATAGGACATAAAGTTGCAAAGAAATACATGATAAATGCTTCAGGTTCAAAAGATAAAGAAAACTACGAGAAAACTTTCCCCCTTGAAGTTAATTCTCAATTAGCAAAGGAGTATCTTAATATTCTTGATTTTGGATTGGAATATGCCTTGTTAAACAGATTAGAGATGAGTTATAAGGTTATAGGGGCAATTGAGCAGGTTTTAGGTGAAAAATTAAAAACAGAATTGTGGGTAAACAAAAACCATAATCATGCAATTTATGAAAAAGGGTATTACATTCACAGAAAGGGTGCAACCCCTGCAAAAAAAGGAGAGCGTGGAATAATCCCTGGGAATATGCGCGACGGTTCTTTTTTAGTTGTGGGACTTGGAAATTCAAAATTTCTTAATTCCTCCTCTCACGGGGCTGGAAGAATTTCAAGCAGAAAACAAGCCAAAGAAAATTTTACCTTGGAGGAATTCAAAAAAAGCATGGAAGGAATACGTGGGACAATTTCATCTAAGACACTTGATGAATCTCCAATGGCTTACAAGGACATAAACAAAGTAATGAAAGCACAAGAGAAAAGTGTTAAAATACAAAAACATATTTCTCCAATAATAAATTGGAAAGGTTAATTATATAAGAGATTTAATTATTACAACAACTTTTTATATTAAGGTTAATAATTATCCTTTAATATTTATATTAATTTAATTATCTAAGATAACTTAATTATCTGTCTTAATAACTTTACTTTTAAAATTTAATCAGTTTTAGGAGTGCAGAATATCTTCAATTGTCTTGGAAGATAAGTATCCAAATCAGCAGATATCATTGAGGATTTAGCGTATAAATTTCCCTCTGGATTCCAGTTAATTATGCATGCATCATTAAGAGTGCAAAGCTTTGTTCTACATTCGAGATTTGCAGGAGTTAAAGAATTTATTCTATTATTTACATCTGGAAGTTGTGAAGAAAATGCCTCCCCCTCAATAGGAAGATTTCCCTGAGGAACATCCAAAATTTGCGTTCTCATCTGATTGTTAAGCTGGATGTCTCTTAATATTGCAATTTCTTTTTGAGTTACTTCCTCTTCAAGTGTGGATTTATTTGAAGAGTTGTTCGTTGCAACTATAAGTAAAACTCCTGCAAGCAAAACTATTGAAACAAAAACCTCCACTAATCTTATCCATCCTTTCTTGTTTTTATTTATTCTTTTCATTTTTTTACCATTGTAGGTTCTTATCTTTTTTAGTTTTCTTTTCCCTTTGCCATCGTAGGATTTTCTAAATCCCCGTTTCTACCATTGTAGGTTCTTTTCTATTGTAGCTTTCTACCATTGTAGGTTCTTTTCTAAAGAACCCCATTACCATATAGCTATTTTTATATACCCCTCTTCTACATTCCCCTCCAAATCCACATATTCAACTGGACTTTCCGTTATAAAAATATTTGTAGAAACATCTGCATATTCTCTCTCATGTGTTGTACCATCTGATAATACCAGACCATAAGCAAACTCTGTTCCCTCCGGAATATTTAGTTCACTTCTCATAGTTGCATAATCTCTATTCACTAATTCAATAAATTTCTCCTCGAATACATACCCCTCTGTTTGAGTAACTCCTAAATTATAACCCCCAGAAGAACATCCAGTACCACCTCCCAACTCATTAAATTCCTCAGAATAATAAACTTTAAAGAAAGTATCTGTTGGACTTTCTCTATTTATCTGGAGATATTCTCCATTGAGTGAGGAGGTTATCGTATTTCCATAATAATCTTTTACAATAATATTTCTTCCTATACCTAAATCACTTAAAGTACCATCCAATGTAATGCATGCCTCTCCCCCGCTTTCAAGTTTAATTGTTGCAGTAGTCATATCTGAAGATGCCATCTCAATTAAATCAATTTTAATCCCATCATTAATTCCTTTTTTATCTTCCTGCTTCTTTAAGGGAGATTGCACTGTAGCAAAAAGGAACACAAGAAACACTATAAATATTATGAACGAGACTATAACTTCAACGTGAGTACCTCTTTTATTCATTAAATACTCAAACAAATGAAGTTTTTAAAACTAATTTTTATTGAATTATTAAGTTAAGCCTTATTTAAAATTAGTTTGAGATTATTAACGTTGCTTTATCTGTAAGTTGAACAATATCTTTTATTATCCTATATACCAATAACATTTAATAGGATTATCTGTAATCGTTTGAACCAGACTGTTACATTTAACAAAATTATATTTAAAGAATAATTTTACTTCCAACTTACTTCAATATCGTCTGTTCTTTCTCCAGGAAGTATATCCAGTTCACTCAAATTCTCTTCGTAGAAAACATTTGCTTTTTTCTTAAACATTATTTCTCCTAAGAATGCAATCATCCCCCCATTATCAACTAACAAACTTCTTTCTGGACAAAAAAACTTTGCACCTCTCTCAGTGCACATTATCCTGCACATCTCCTGAAGACGTGAATTACACGCCACCCCTCCCCCAAGAAGCAACTCGTTTTTCCCAGTATGTGCAAGCGCTCTTTCAGCCGTCTCAACGAGCATTGCAAACACCGTTTCCTGAAGAGAGTAAGACAGGTCTTCAATAGAATATTTTTTTGATTCTAATTTCTGTTTTAAATTTGTAAGTATCCCGGATAGAGTGATATCCATTCCTTTTACCTTATACGGCAATTCAATATAATTTTTTCCCTGCTTTGATAACTTCTCTATCTCTGGTCCCCCGGGAAAACCTATTCCAGCATATCTTGCAAAGTTATCTATAAAATTACCTACGCCTATATCAAGCGTTTCCCCAAAAACTCTGTATTTCCCTGAAGCATATGCAATTACTTGGGTATTAGCACCCGAGGTGTATAACATAACAGGGTCTTTAGCCCCTGTAACTTTCCCAACTTCCAAATGTGCAACACAATGATTAACTCCAACAATTGGTTTTTTTAGTTTCAAGGAAAGTTCTTTTGCAAACTTCATACCCTGTATAAGGCAGGGAGCAAGCCCTGGACCCTGGGAAAAAGCTATGCAATCTATATCCTCTTCTTTTATATTTGCTGCTTCGATTGCTCTCTTGTATATATCCTCGGAAACATTTGCATGATGCTTTGCACTTTCAGCAGGGATTATTCCTCCCTTCTCTGTTTTATACATATCCCGCACATTTGCAATTATATTCCCTTCCCTAACGATGCCTATTCCAAAAGTATGTGCTGTTGATTCAATGCCTAAAATAATAGCCATGAAAAAAAAAGATAGAATTAGTATATAAAATTAATTAAAAAATAATGCGAAAAAAATAAAGTATTAAGCAACCTTACTTTTTCTTTTTCTTCTTAACTGGTTTCTTAGCTGCTTTCTTCTTCTTTCCGCCTCTAGCCATTTTAGCTTCACATACATTTCCCTTTCCATCTACATAGTAAAGATATCCTGGCTTTCTCTTAACAACATTCTTAACCAAAACTGTTCCCATTTTTTAACCTCCTTTTGTTTGAATATAATTTATTGTAGTTAACATTCTTTTTAAATCTTTTTACGTTCGATAGAATTTTAGTAATTTATTATTGTTTGTCGAATATACTTTTTACCTTTTTATCGTACTTACGATTTAAGGGTATTTCAAGGAGTTTGTAAAAAGGTCTTTTTGGCGATATAGAAATATTAAATGGCTTAACAATCTTCTTGTAAATTATTCTGTTTTTATCGTCGAGCCACACAGCACCAAATTTAAAGAACACAAAAAACGAATGTATTCTCATCCTTGTAGGCTTTGAAAACTCAAATAACATTGCAGGACAATTTTCACGATAATGAAACATAAGTCCCGTTGCCTTACCAAGCTCAGACAATTTCTTGATGTTATCAATCTTAACTCTTTTAGATTTGTTTTTTATTACAAGACTCATCCTCTTTTTCATCATAATCATAATTGAAAGATATTTATAAAACAATTGCTAATAGAAACTAATTGAACCAGGATTTATTTTTCTCTTGTTGTTCTTTTTTTGAAATATATGTTCTATACATCAAATTAACATTTTTTTCAGTTACATGATCATGGTGTCTGAATCCTCCTCCAAATGTCTGAGGAATGTGCATCAGTTCATGGATTATAGTTTTCATCTGGTCTTCTTTGCTTAATTTATCAAATCTCGAGGATAAAAACTCAAGAGCATAATATGCCTTAACTCCAATAGCTTTCTGCATTAATTTTCCCAGAGCATGACATCTTGCAATGGTTCCTCTCGTTGAACTCCCATAACTTCTGTAACATTTAACTCTCTCCATTACAATATGTGGGAAAAGTGTTTTAGAAATATCCTCTGCAATTATCTGTAAATCTGGAGCCTCTTCGTATCTCATTTTTCATAAACTTTCAGAGGCTTTATATAATTAATCCAAGATTTCAACAACCTTTTTTCTGGAGGTAAATCCAGAAACAATTCTAATTTGTTTCTTAAAATACTTTTTCAATACTTTAGCAAGCTCTTTGTTTGCTTCCCCCTCAATGGGTTTTTCTTTTATCCAAACTTCATACTCCCTGTCTTTTTCAATTTCCCTGATTTTCTCCTGAGACGAGTTTGGATGAAGCTTAATTTGTATTTTCATTTGGAGTATCTTCTTTTTTTCTATCTTCATTAAATATAGATTTAATTACTGACATTCCATCAATCTCAATTGGAGAAAGGATACCTTCGAGCCTGTTTATAGTTTTTATCAATTCTCCCTCCTCTAGCTTGGGATTATATTTTTCTAATAGAACATTCTCCTGATTAGGATATTCTGAATCGTGTAAATTCACTAAATAATATAAACTGCACTCCGGACATTTTAATAACGAAGTAAATCCTCCATATTCGGGGTCTGAACTATTGTCCGATTTTGTTACAGCAAGAATATAAAATTTTCTCATAACACTTAGAGGAGAATATCTTTTACTCTCGAAGGAACCGCAATTATTGCATTTATCTTTATGTTTATCTTCTATTTTCATCTTGTAACAATCTCTAATCCATCTCTGTGTTTTAGTTTGTGTTCTTTTCCCCATGCCATTTTACTTCTGGCATCGATAGCCTTAATAAAATTCTTTCCAAAGTCAGTATGAAGATAATATGCAAAATCAAGAGCAGTTGTTCCAGGGGGCATCAAGAAACAATCAGGCAAGATATTTCCTTTGCTGTCTCCTAATTTGTTTGCAGAAGCTGGAAATATTGCAATGTATTTCAAGAAATCAAATACAGCAGAATTTAATACTTGTTGAACCCCTGTTCCATATTCGTATCTATCCAGAACATTTTGTTTTATTTTTTTCAAAGCACTTTTTTGCTTCTCGTTTAATTCCTTTAATACTTTGAAATCTTTCTCTCCCGGAATGTATTCAATTAAACCTGCTTTTGCAGCCTGCCTTAATGCAAGTTCTGAATCTGCACTGCAGGGGATAACTAAATAATCTTTGTATTTTTCTTTTATTAGTTTGTAGTTTTCTTCTCCATTTTTCATATCCACCTTGTTTGCAGCAATAATCATTGGTTTACTTTCTTTTCTTAACTCTGCTGCAAAGCTTATTGTTTGTTGTTCACTCCAGCTTGTTGGCTTTTCTGGGAGATTCATTCTTAATAAAACATCCTTAACATTCTCTTCATTAACCTTCAATCCAGAGAATTGTTTTGCAACAGCCTCAGAGAATTTAGCCTTAGACATTTCAGTTGTTCTTGCAAAAGTTTTCCAGACTTTCATTAAAATGTTACAGAACCATTTATTTAACTCATCTTCAAG
>CAYPLY010000005.1:0-44430 GCA_964412025.1 Candidatus Woesearchaeota archaeon
TAATATTTTAAGATTTTTTTAATATTTTATTTAATTTTTTACTTTTTTATTTTACTATTACTTTTTATTCAATTTTAATATCTCCATTGGAAATTGAGGTGTTTCTCTTTGTTAGTGGTTATAATCTTTTATATAATAACCTAATTTTTCTCATCGATATTTAAGTGAACTTTAAGAGTTCCATAGGAAATATACGTGTGGGTAATATGAATGAAATTAGAAATAGAAAAGATTTTTGATACCATAGATAAGAATGCTATCTTTAAGGACAAATCTATTCTTCAAGCAAATTACGCTCCCAATGAAATCCCTCACAGAGATGACCAAATAAAACAAATTGCACTAATTTTAGCTCCAGTTTTAAGGGGAGAAAAAACAAGTAATTTGTTCTTATATGGAAAAACCGGTACGGGTAAGACCTTGGCTATGAGATATGTTCAAGAAGAATTATATAAAAGAGCCAAGAAAGATGTGGATTTTAACCTTAAGATAGAATATCTTAATTGTAAATTAAAAAAAGTTTCAGATACAGAATACAGGATTTTAGCCGAATTAATAAAAAAATTTAAGCCAAAAGAAGAAGTTCCTATTACCGGGTTGCCTACTCAAGCTATTTATAGTAAATTTATAGAATCTATTGACTCGGAAAAGAATCTAATTGTGTTAATCCTTGATGAAATAGATCAAACTGTTAAAAAGATATCCAATGATTTCTTATATAATCTGGTTAGATTAAACTCTGAATTATCTCAATCTCAAATATGTCTTGTTGGGATAAGCAATAATCTTACCTTTTTAGATGAATTGGATCCAAGAGTAAGAAGTTCCCTTTCAGAAGAAGAAATTGTTTTTCATCCTTATAATGCATTGCAAATCCAGGATATTTTAAACCAAAGGGCAACACTTGCATTTAAAGAGGGTGTTTTACAAGAAGGGGTGATAAGTAAATGTGCTGCCTTTGCAGCAAAAGAACATGGAGATGCCAGAAGAGCCTTGGATTTACTTAGAGTTGCAGGAGAATTGGCTGAAAGAGATGGTTCTAAGAAGATTTTGTTGAAACATATAGATGAAGCAAATGATAAAATAGAGAAAGATAAAATTTTAGATACTATAATTTCAGAACCAAAGCAATTTCAAGTGGTTTTGGGAGCTATAATCTATCTTCTTGAGAATCAAAACGGCAATAATCCTGTTTTTACAGGCGAAGTTTATGATTTTTATCAGCAATTGTGCATAAAAAATAAGTTAGAGGTTTTAACTCAAAGGAGAGTTAGTGAGATAATTCAAGAATTGGATATGCTTGGAATAATAAATGTAAGGGTAATATCTAAAGGGCGAGGGGGGAGAATGAGGGAAATCAGGATGGCTATCTCAAAAGGGATTGTGAATAAGGCAAAAGAAATAATAGAAAATTCTTTAAATTATATTTAAAATGGATCCAAAACAAATTTTGAAGTTTTGTTTAGAAAAAGGTTTGTTAGTTGATAAAGAAGTTTTAAATCTTTTTAATGAAACGGAAGATCTTGAATCAGTAAAATTGATAATAGAAAAAATAAAAAATCATACAAAGCAGAATGTAATCACAAAAAATATATTTTATGAAAATAAAGACAAAGTAAATGAATTTTTCTATGAACTCCCAGAGAAGAACAGGGAGGAGTTGGAAAGTCTAAAGATAAAACTTGGATTAAGTATTGAAATTTCAAGAGAAAAACGTTCCGCATTTAATGATGAGGATATAAATAAAATCTCTAATAAAACAGAGGTTACCCCAGAGAACAGGATAAGAGGAAATGTAAAAGTTCTTTCTTCAGTCCCCATTTCTAATAAGAAAGTAGAAGTATCTGATTTTGTTTTACATTTTAAAAATAGATTTATAGAGATGAGAGGTATTTTACAAAATCATTCCGAGCTGGAAAATCTTATTTCTATAGGAAAAATATTTGGAAATCATCAAAAAGTTTCTATAATAGGTATGGTTTCTGATAAATCTGTTACAAAAAATAAGAACATTATACTCGATGTAGAAGATACTACTGGGAGGATAAAGGTTTTAATTAATAAAAACAAAACAGAGGTTTACGAAAAAGCTGAAAATATTGCTCTAGATTCTATTCTTGGTTTTAAAGGTTCAGGTAATGAGGAGATTTTTTTTGCAGAGGATATAATTTATCCAGATTCTATACTTTCAGAGAGAAAGAATTCTCCTTATGAAGAGATTGTAGCATTTATTGGGGATTTACATTTTGGAAGCAAGCGTTTTATGAGAGAAAATTTTCTCAATTTTATAGATTATTTAAATGGTTCATCTAAGGAAAATACAGATTATAAAAAAATAAAATATCTTTTTTTGGTGGGGGATATTGTTACAGGTATAGGGAATTATCCGAATCAAGAGAAAGATTTAGAGATTATGGATTTAGAAGAACAGTTTATTGGTTTAGCAGAAATTTTAAACAGGATAAGAAAAGATATCACTATAATAATCTCTCCAGGAAATCACGATGGAGTAAGAGTTATGGAGCCTCAACCTATCTTTGATGAGAAATATTCTTGGCCCCTCTATGAATTGGAGAATGTGATTATTACTCCCAACCCCTGTTATTTAAATATTGGAGAATCAATTGATTTTTCTGGATTTAATGTTTTAACTTATCATGGTTTTTCCTATCCTTATTATGCAAATAATATCTCTTCTCTTATTCAAAAAAGAGCAATGAATTGTCCGGAGGAAATTATGAAATATATTCTAAAAAATAGACATCTTGCTCCAACACATGCCTCTACACAATATTTTCCCCTTGAAAAAGATGGACTTTTAATAAGGGAGATACCAGATATCTTTGTTTCTGCTCATACTCATAAATGTGGAGTTTCATATTATAACAATATTCTTGTTGTTTCTGTATCTTGTTGGGAAGAAATGACTCCTTATCAAGAAAAGTTTGGAAATGTTCCGGATCATTGTAAAGTTCCTCTTTTTAACCTTAAAACAAGAAGGGTAAAAATTTTGGATTTTGAAGGAAAGGAAAATGATTAGACTAAATTATAAACTAAATGGAACAGGAGAGAGGATAGTATGAACACCCAAATATATTTTGAAAATTTAAAGAATGAGGTAGATAAGATTTATTCTGTTGCAAGTGAGGCTCGTGCTAAAGGTTATGATCCTGTTTCAGAAGTTGAGATTCCCTTAGCAATGAGTATGGCAGAGAAAGTTGTTGGACTGATTTCTACAATTTATCCTCAAATGAAAGGGGCAGGGATTGCAGAAAGAATTTTAGAATTGGAAAAAGAGTATGGAAAACTTGATTCAACAATTTTATTTAAGATTGCAGAAGAAGTTGCAAAACAAAACTTTTGCAAATTTGAAAACTTGGTTCAATCTATGGACGCAGGGATAAGGATTGCATTTGCTTATACCACCTTGGGGGTCGTTTCAAGCCCCATAGAGGGATTTACTGGATTGAAAACAAGAAAAACGCGCGAAGGGAAGGATTATCTTGAGGCAAGTTTTTCAGGACCCATAAGAAGTGCAGGAACTACTGCAAGTTGCGTTATTTTAATTGTTATAGATTATTTGAGAGAGATTTTTGGTTTTGCAAAATATGATCCTACCCCCGATGAAATAAAAAGAGTTTATGCTGAATTAGAACATTTTCATGATAGGGTTAGTAATTTGCAATATATGCCTACAGAACAGGAAGCACTTTTTTTGGCAGAGCATCTTCCGATACAGATTGCGGGGGACGCCTCGGAAAAGATAGAAGTTCCAAATTATAAAAATCTAGACAGGGTAGATACAAACTATTTGAGGAGTGGATTTTGCCTTATTATTGGAGAGGGGCTTGCTCAGAAAGCAGCAAAGGGATTTAGACTGCTTAATAGAGCAAAGAAGAACGGGATTCAATCTACAGGGTTTGATTTTCTGGAAGAATATATAAAACTTCATGAAAAAAGGGATAAAGGAAAAGCAGACGGTTCTCCAACATATATAAAAGATTTAGTTGCAGGCAGACCTGTTTTTGGACATCCAGGGAAATCTGGTGGATTTAGATTTAGATATGGAAGAGGGAGAGTTTCTGGATTTAGTGCAACTTCAGTTCATCCCGCAACTATGGAAGTTACAGATGAGTTTATAGCTATAGGAACTCAATTAAAAATAGAAAAACCAACCAAAGGATGTGCTGTTACGGTATGTGATTCAATAGATGGCCCAATTGTCAGGCTCTTTAATGGAAGTGTAAAGAAGTTATCTTCAAAGGAGGAAGCTAAAGAAGTTTATACAGATATAGACGAAATTATTTACTTGGGGGATATACTTTTTCCATTTAGTGATTTGGCAAATAGAAATGCTAATTTAATAAAGCCAGGATATGTGGAGGAGTGGTGGAAGTTAGATTTAATAGAAAAATCTAAGGATCAACCAGATATTAATGAATTTTCAGTTTCTTTTGAAAATGCTCTTGAAATAAGCGAAAGGTATAATGTTCCATTACATCCAAAATATATATTTTATTGGACTCAAGTTTCAAAGGAGAATTTCTTGGATCTTATAGAATGGCTTAATTATTCTAAGATAGGTAAAAAGATTATCCTTCCCTTTAATAAAACAGAGCGCGAGAAATTTAAGCTAGGAAAAAGAGCACTGGAATTATTGGGTGTTGAACATTTAGTTACATTGGAGAATGTTGTGATTAATGAGGAGATTAGCAGGGCTCTTTTGTTTAATCTTGGAATAGACATAAATATGTTTAATGAAGAGGGTATTTTGTTTAAACAAATTTTTAATAAATCTTTGTTGAGTGAAGAGGATTCTGTTTTGGGAGAGGTGAATAAATTATCTAAATACGAGATAAAAGATAAAGCTGGAGAGTTTATAGGTACACGTATGGGTAGACCCGAAAAAGCAAAACTTAGAAAATTAATTGGTAGTCCTAATGTTCTATTTCCGGTGGGTAAAGAAGGGGGGAGGTTAAGGAGTTTACAGGCAGCATATTCGGAGGGAAAAGTTTGGAGCAGTTTTCCAATTTACAAATGTGAAAATTGTAACAAAGAAACAATCTATCCCACGTGCGAGATATGCAATTCCAGAACAAAGGAGTTATATTATTTTTCTGACACAAAAGAAAAGATTTTTGATAAAAAGAGAGAGGATTCGGATAAGGAGGGGGTTAGGTATGCTGCTCAGCCATTGGATATAAAACATTATTATGATTACGCGATAAATAAATTGAGTTTGCCAAAGGAAGAAATACCTCTTTTGATTAAAGGAGTGAGAGGAACCTCTTCTGCAAATCATGCTATAGAAAATCTTTCAAAAGGATTTTTGAGAGCAAAGCACGACTTGCAAGTAAATAAGGATGGGACTATTCGATTTGACGCAACAGAACTTCCCCTTATTTGTTTTAAACCTAAGGAGGTTTATGTAAGCGTCGAAAAATTAAGAGATTTAGGATATACAGAAGATGTATATGGAAAGAACCTAGAATCGGATGAGCAGATATTAGAATTAATGCCTCACGATATATTGCTTCCCAGTTCACTTGATTCATTGGATGAGAGAGCAGACGATGTTTTTTTCAAGGTTTCTAAATTTGTTGACGATGAGCTAGAAAAGATTTACGGATTAAGTAAGTTGTATAATGTTGAAAAAAAAGAAGATTTGATTGGTAAGCTTGGGGTTTGTATGGCTCCCCATAATTGCGCAGGAGTTATCTGTAGGTTTATTGGCTTTTCAAATACACAAGGATTATTTGCTAGCCCGTATATGCATGCTGCAGTAAGGAGAGATTGTGATGGGGATGAAGCAGCAATAATGCTTTTAGGAGATGTTCTTTTAAATTTCTCCAGAGAGTTTTTGCCAAGTCACAGGGGGGGAACCCAGGATGCTCCCTTGGTTCTTAACGCAAAAATAGATGCAGGAGAGGTAGATGATCAAATATTGGATTTTGAGTTTTTGATGGAATATCCTCTTGAACTTTACAGGGCTGCGGAAAAAGGAAAGCATTCCTCTGAGGTAAAATTGAATACAGTAAGAGAAATTTTAAAGAGAGGGGAAGATCCATTTGTGGGGGCCGGATTTACTCACGATACAGATAATTTTAATGAAGGGGTATTATGTTCTTCGTATAAAAGGTTACTTACTATGAAGGATAAAGTTAATCATGAAATGGAACTTGTAGAAAAATTACGTTCTGTAGACACTTCAGACGTTGCAAGACTTATTATTGATCGGCATTTTATAAGAGATATGAGAGGTAATCTTAGGAAATTTTCGATGCAGGAGTTTAGATGTGTTTCATGTAACGAGATTATCAGAAGAGTTCCCTTAAACGGGGTTTGTACAAAATGCAGAGGAAAATTAATATTTACTATTCATGAGGGGGGCATAAAGAAATATTTAGAACCTGCTCTCGATTTAGCTAAAAAGTACAATCTATCCAAGTATATGCAACAAAACCTCGAATTAGTTAAAAGGTATGTTGAGAGTATTTTTGGGAAAGAATTAGAGAAACAAGAGAGCATAAGCAAGTGGTTTTAATTAAAATAAATATAAAATTATAGTTGGTATTAGCAAACATCCCATCATTTGGGTCTTTCTTACATTTAAAGATATACAATAAATCCCCGTTAGAGTGGAAATTATAAAAACAACAATTCCAAGAATTCCAGAAATTATTAAAATTAATATTGAAAGGAAGATAATCGTTGCTAGGGATAATTTTTTATAATCAACTTTTTGAATAAATCTTAGGAAGACCATGGATAATTTTTTTACAAGGAAAAAGGAAGTTATTCCCGTGAGAAGGCATACAATAAGAATTAATATTAAAACATTTGAATTCATCACTCCCAGGATGGATTGGATTGATGCAGCTGCACCGGTTCTTATTCTTGAAATGCTATAGAGCGAAACAAAAGACAATCCCATAACGAACACATTGACTGTTCCTAAAAGGATGAGAAAATCTTTTTCATTTGTTTTTGATATTTGATTCCCTATTACTGCTGCCTGCCCCCCTCCTAATCCCGGAAGGAAACCACAAAGAGGGGAGGCAATCAGTGCTCCAGAAATAGGTCTTAAAAATTCTCTGGGTTTTATCTTCTTTAAGGTTAATTCTTGTTGGGGGATCTTTGTATTTTGGTTTATGCTTATCAATAACATTGAACTTCCAAATAATCCGCTTAGCAAGGGTAAAAGGGGTTCTTTTAGATTTAAATTGAGGACACATGTTCCAAGAATACCTGTTAAGGTTAGGACAATTAATGCAGGGAATTTTCTTTTTTCTGAGAGAACCATAATGATACAAATTCCTATGAGTATGAAAGGCATTACTTTTTGTAAGTGTATGTAAAATTTTGATAGGATAAATGCAAGAGGAAATGCTAAAACAATCAGGAAGATTGTCGAGATTAACCCCCCATAAGCTGTTCTCATCACAGCTTCATATCCTTTCCCTTGTTTTAACATCTCATGACCAGGGAGCACTGAAAGTTCCGTATCCGTATCTGGGCATCCAAGGAATATACTGGGGATAAAATCAACGAATGTATGTGTTATTGCGAGTGCAGTTATAAATACTACAAGATATATTGAAGAGAGATGTATAAAGACAGAAGAGGATAGAGTAACTAATAATGCTCCCACCAGATTTATATGTATTCCTGGAAACAAGCCTGTAAATGTGCCGATGAATATTCCAAATAGGATAGCGATTAGCAACCCAATGAGCATATTAAAAAAACAATTTTTTTCTTTTTAATAATTGTAGGGATAGAAAATAAATATTTAACTGAGGTATTATTCTTCGTTTGTGGCTTTTATAAGCAGGTCCAATACTGCTTCTGTTAATTTTTCTCTTTCTTCTTCAAAAAAGTCTAAAGATGGCTGTCCATTAACTTCTAATAATACTAATTTTCCGTTTTTGTTTAACATATCTATTCCGCATATTTTTATATCTAAAAATTTTGTCAATCTTTTTATCATCTTCTCCGTTTTTTTATTTACTTTGAAATGTTCGAATTTCTTTGCATATACTCCTGTTGCTTTCCACCCCGCATTATTTCTTTTTAATGCAGTTTGTACAATCTTGTTTCCAATCACTGTAACTCTGTAGCTTGGAGATTTGATAAACTCCTGGGCAATTATGGGAAGTTTTTCACTTCCTTTTTTCCAGAACTTTTTGATTATTGCTTCTGCTTCTCCCAGACTTTTTGCTTTGCTGACATATTCTCCCATTGTTCCAGATATTCTTTTTAATATTACTGGCCATCTTCCAAATTCCTTGAGCTCTCTTCTCGCATTGGTTATATTTTCTGAAAGGAGTATCGTATCTGGGACCGGGAGATTGTGTTTTTTACATTTGACATAAAACATCCACTTATCCTCTGTGGCATAATACGATTGGGAGGATTCAATTATTTTTACTCCCCATTCTTCTAGGGTTTTCGTTAATTCTATTGAGAATTCATCCCAGATGCTACAATACACAACATCACATCTTTTTACTTTTCTTTTGAAAGAATTTAGGTTGAACTTTTCTGAAGTGTTTATTAAAATTAAATTAACTTCTTTCTTTTTTGCAAGTTCAGCAAATATTTTTCCTTCGGTTTCTATTTCCCTTCCACAAGAAATTATCCCAATTGTCTTTTTTTTCACTTTACTTTTTTGGTTACTTAGTTTTCAGGATATTTTTATATTTAAATATAATGTTTTTAATTAAAATTCATTTAGGTTATTCTGAGGAGATTTTATCTTGTTTTAAATTCTATAATATCCAAATCCTTTAATTTATGGTTCAAACCCACTATTTGTCCAGGAAATTTACTTGAGGGTCCCCAGATTTTTGTTTCTTTTACTTTTTCTGAGAAACCTTTAAGTATTTTTTCTGCAACTTCCCTTGCTGTTGCTCCAGGATTTAAAATTATTGGTCTATTGCTTTTTTCTTTTCCCGGTTCTTTGGTATATATTCTTAGTTTATCAAAACAGGAGAATAATTTCTCTTTAACTTCATCAATCCCTTCTTTAGTTAGAGATGATATGATTACAAAATTATATTTTTTTGATTGCAGGGTAGATTGTATTTTTCTTTTTTCTTCGTAGGTCAATAAGTCTGATTTGTTGAATATAACTAATTTCTTTTTATTTAATTCATTAATGTTCTTAGCTATTTCAGGTATATCATTTAAACTATTTATTAAAAGAATTATTACATCAGTAGTATTTGTAATCCCTTTATCATAATATTCAGATCCTATTGGAGGATTCTCTATTATTTGTATGCTTGCCCCTTTGTAATTCATAATTCCTATTTTGGGCTCTGTTGTTGAAAACGAAGAGGAGGTTATCTCTGTTTTTGCATTTGTCAATATTTTTAATAGGGAAGATTTTCCGGAATTGGTTTTTCCAATAATTACTGCCTGCATGTCTTCTTTTTTTATCCCAACTTTTGACGATTTCCCTAATTTTTTTGATTTTTCCTTTTGCTCTAATAATTTTTTAAGGCGCAATTTGAGCTGTGCTCTTAGGTTTTCCCCTCCTTTATGGGCAGGAGCATAAGAAATCATCTTTTTTAATTTTTCAATCTTTTCTTCTATGGTCTTTGCGTGAAGGTACTCTCCTTCTGCTGCAGTGAACTCCGGATGTGCATTTATAGGCATATAAATTTTTAAGTTAATGTTACTTAAATAAGTTATGAATCAGAACGAAATAATTGATGGGATTGTATCTAAAAGGGATTTCTCTATGCTCCCAAAGAAAGACATTTTATTAGCATATAAGAAATTTGAAAAAAGAGAATGTTCTGATGAAGAGAAGATTAGATTGACCAGGGATTTGCTTAGGAAAGTCTATTCTGCTTTTACGAGCGGTAAACTTTTGAACATAAAAAATAAGGATGAAGAATGGATTTTAAGAAAACATCTTTCTACCCGAGAGAGATTGCCTTATTATGCAGAATTGTATTCAAAAATATTTTCAGGCTTTAGTGAAGGTTTTGTTATCGATTTGGGTTCCGGAATAAATGGATTTAGTTATAATCTGATTCCAATACAAATAACCTATCTGGGTGTTGAAGCCGTTGGACAATTGGTGGATTTGATGAACTTTTATTTTAAAAAAAATAATTTGAACGCAAATGCTGTTCATGAGAGTTTGTTTAATTTGGAAAGGATTAAAAAATTGATAGGGGAAGCAAAAAAGCCCAGGATACTTTTTTTATTTAAAGTTATAGATTCCTTAGAGATGATAGAACCCGATTATTCCAAGAAACTTTTAAATGAAATTACTCCTCTTTGTGAGAGGGTTGTAGTTAGCTTTGCAACAAAAAGTATGATAAAGAAAGAGAGATTTAAGGTTAACAGAAGATGGATTCTTGATTTTATAAAAGAGAACTTTGAACTATTGGATGATTTTGAAATTGGTGGAGAAAGGTATATCTGTTTTAGAGAGAAGTCTAAATTTAAATAGCTTCTTTTCCTTTTTATAAAATGAGAGATAATTTTTATAGAAAAGTACTGAAAAGTGGCATGACTGTTATATTGGAAAAAAGAAATCTCCCTGTAGTGAGTGTTACATTTGCAGTTCGCAATGGAGGGGTAAACGAAAAGGAAAGTGAAAAGGGGATATCCCATTTTATAGAACATATGCTTTACAAAGGTACTCCTACAAGGGATGCAAGAAAAATTGCCGAGGATATTGAAAAGAGAGGGGGAGATTTGAATGGGTTTACTTCTGAGGAGATTACTGCATATTGGTGCAAGATGCCTTCAAAACATCTCGGAGTAGCACTTGAGGTATTAGGGGATATGGTTAGAAATCCTCTTTTTGATAAAGATGAATTGGAAAAAGAGAGAAAAGTTATTTTTGAAGAGATTAAGATGTATCATGATAATCCACGTATGCATTCTTTAGATGAAATTCAGAAACTTTTGTATACTGGTACGATGAACATTAATCTTGCAGGTACTTTCGAGAGTATGAATTCGATTACACGGGATAAGATAATTGAAAAGTTTAAACAAGTTTATACTCCTAATAACATGATCTTGTGTGTTGTTGGGGATGCGGATTTTAATGTTCTCGTTAAATATGCTGAAAAGAATTTTAAAGACTTAAATGGGAAAGTTGGTCTAGAAAACTTTGAGCTTAGAAACGGTTCTAAAACTGAAAAGAGAGTTGGAATTGACCAGGCCAGTTTAGTTTTTGCTTATCATGTTCCAATTGCAGAAGATAAAAAATCCCACTCTGCTATTGTTTTGAATTCTATAATGGCTGATGGAATGTCTTCCAGATTATTTAGCGAGATAAGAGAAAAGAGAAATCTTGCTTATGCGGTTAAGGGAGATGCAAATATTAATAGAACCTTTGCATATAATCTAATTTATGTCGGAACCATGAAAGAGAATGTCGAAAAAGTTAAGAAATTGATATTGGAAGAATTCGAAAAGGTTGCAGATTCTTTGCAGGAGGACGAAGTAAAACAAATTAAAGAGCAACTCATTGGAAACTATCAAATTTCTATGGAAGATTCCCAACAACAAATGGTTAATCTGCTTGTGAGTGAATCACACGGAAACGCAAAGGAATTTTATTCATTTGAGAAAAATATTCTTGGGGTTAAGTTGGATGATGTTAAGAAACTTGCAAAAGAAGCAATAACTAACCATAGCTTTTTTGCACTTGTTCCTAAGTGAAGAATAATCTTAAATAGTTAATTTCTTCCTTAAAATTATGTTTATTGTTAAGGTTCCCGGGATAAACGGGTTAGGTAAAACACACGGATGTGAAAATGCTGGAAATGCTGTTTTGAAAACGCTTAAGGAAGAAATATTTTCTAATGAAGAAGGGAAATCCGTTGAAATATCTAATTTAGATTTGGAAGAAATACATTTGGATAATGGTAATCTCGAGGTAACAAATAAACTTATCTATAAGAATGCTCTTGAGATATTTGAATCTAAGCCCAAAACTCTTTTTTTAGGAGGAGATCATTCTGTAAGTTATTCACTTATTCGAGCATTTTTGGATTATTGTGAAGGAATCAAGGGAGAAGAACCCTGTTTAATTGTGTTTGATGCACATCCTGATTGTATGCCTCTTACTAAAGGGAGCGAAAAGTATCCAAACCATGAAGAATGGTTAAGGGCATTAATAGAGAAAGGCTTTCCTCCCAAGAATATACTTCTTGTTGGAATTCGAAATTCTCATAAGCATGAACTTGATTTTCTAAAAGAAAAAAATATTAAGATGGTAAGTATGAACCAGCTTTTAGAAAACATTGAAGATACGTGCGAGATAATTATGGAATTTTCTGATAGAAAAGAATTGTATTTGTCTATAGATATCGATGTTGTAGATCCTGCATTTGCAAAAGGAACAGGATATCTAGAACCAGGAGGGCTTACAAGTAGGGAACTCATTTATATTCTTCATAGAATGAGTAAAATAAAAAATCTTAGGGCAGTGGACTTGGTAGAAGTAAATCCGGAAAGAGACAAAGAAAATTTAACTGTTAAATTAGGAGCAAAAATTTTAGCAGAATTTATTTAATATTTTCTTTCAATTATTTCCCGTACATTTTCAGATTGTACTCCTAAGATCTCTCTTAATTCCTCCGTTGGGGCAAGTATGATATTCTGAATACTCCCAAATTTTTCCAAAAGTCTTTTTGCTTTTTTAGGTCCTACTCCCGGAAAACTTTCTATTATGAATTGAAGCTGTTCTTTTTTGTTTAGGATTTTCTTTTTTGCATTTAGGTTTATTTCTTTTTCTTTTTTTTTAGAGAGTATTTCAATGAACTTTGCAGTATCCTCCGAATTCTTTGAGAAAATTATTGGAATTTTATGTTTTAAGGTTATAGAAAGTAAAAATCCCCTTATAGCATTGGGATTTATTCCTTCTTTGTTATCTGTATATAGTTCTTTTTCAGATATTCCTTCTATAATAATAAGTTTGTTTTCGTACTGTTTTAATTCTTCAATTTGTTTTATTAATCTCTGATTTATCATTGAGCTTATGAAATCTGAGATTGTCTTTCTTTCTATGACAACATCCTTTACAATATAATCTCCAACCTTTAATTCCTTGAACTCAATTTCGAATCCATTTCTTATCAGATATGAGTAAACCAAGGAGTTTTTTTCTCTGTAGTCTATGATTATCTTTTCAGGCACATTTATTATTTTTTTAATTTCTTTTTTTGAAAAGATATTTAAAATTTTTTTTGACTCTATAGTTTTCATTTTACTCTAATTTTTTTTGTACTTCTTCTTTAAATCCTTTATTTAAATCTTCTTTTATGCTTTCTATAGCTGTTTTCATTTTCTTTTCACGTGATTTTGCTACATAAAAAAATGTTTCATCACGTGTTTTTTTAGTTATAAGCATAATTAATTTTCCTTTCATTAATCTTGCAGTTCTCCCTGCACGCTGGATGGTTCTTATTGCAGATGGAATTGGTTCATAAAATACAACTATATTTACTTCCGGGATGTCTAATCCTTCTTCTGCTATGCATGTGGCACACAACACATTTATTTTTCCTTCGGAGAATTCTTCTATTATTTTCTTTTGTTGTTTTTGGTTTAGGCTTTCTCCTTCTTTTTTTGCTTGTCCTATAAATGTTTTCGATTTTATCCCCGGTATTTCGTTTATCTTTTTGGATATATTTGAAGCAGTTTCTCTAAATTGAGTAAAAACTATCATCTTCATGTTTGGATTGTCTTTTTTCTCTTGTGTTATTATATTTATTAGCTCCTGAACTTTTGGATGCTCTTTATTTTTTACTAATAGCTCATTTGTCTGAGAGAAAACAAAATTAAATTCTGGTTTTGAAACCAGTTTAATTACTCCTTTGCTTTGTTTTTTTGCAGCTTGCTCAAATAATCCCTTAAGATATTTGTAAAAACCCGAGAGAGTTTGGGTTTCAAGGAGTTCTAATGCATGTTGTATCTTTATTGCCTGGGCACATGCACTTGCTCCTTGCATATAATTAAAATTATGATTGTTCATCATTAGGTTTGATGAAATCTTTTTTTGGAGCATAATTAAATCTGTCTTAGATGCTGGGCCAAATAGGACTTTTCTTTCTCTTAATTCACTTACATATTCTCCAAATAATTTTAATAAAATATGTCTCATCTCTTCAAATTCAATAGGAAAGTCAAGCATTCTTTTATCAAATTCCAGTTCTTGTACGTGTTCCTTTACTCCAACACTATCTCTTGTTCTTATTTCCACTTCTTCTATCGAGAGGTTTTTACAGATATCCTTTATCTTTGATTTTTCGCTTCCGGGTGAGGCTGTTAATCCCATTATTCTAGGATGATGAGATTGTTCTTTGTATTGCTCTGCTATGTATTTGTAATCATAATTTTTTATGCATCTATGCGCTTCATCTTCTATTAAAAGGCAGACATCATTTAGATTGTACATTCTTTTTCTTAAATCATTCGCTACACATTGGGGAGTTGAAAATATTATGTCTGCAGTTTGCCATATTTTTTTTCTATTTTCTGCATTTACACTTCCGGTAAATAATTGCATCTCTCCAAATAACTCGGGTAGGTTTTTTTTAAAATATCTTAGGTGTTGCTCTGCAAGAGGTTTTGTGGGTGCAAGAAATAAAACTTTTTCTCCAGGAAATTTTTTCATTCTTTCAATTGTTAACATTAAAGCAATAAGTGTTTTTCCCAGCCCAGTGGGTAAAACAACTAGGCAGTTTTTCTCTGCACATGTTTTGAATATTTCTTCCTGGTATTCTCTTGGATTTATATTGTTTAAAAATTCCATCTCTTTTCATAAAACTCAGTAATTTTATAAATACTTGTTGTTTATATTAGTCATGAAAAAGAGGTTTTTGATTTTCATCTTTTTTATATTTGTTTTTTCTTTTTTAGTAGGTGTTAAGGGGTTTTCAATAGATATTACAGGGGATGCAGTATATGTTAATTCACTCTCAGATTGTTTGGATATTTCCTATTGTGTAAATTATCAAACCAAATCAGATTGTGAAGAGAATTTATGTAGTGTTTTTGACGAGGCAGTTGAGAGAAGTATTGGATGTGGTGAAGGACATATATGTGGGTGTTGGTGGAATGAAAGTGCAAATAAATGTGGTCCATATTGGGAAGTTCTTTGGGAGGGTTCCAAATGTTTTCCTAATTGTTCAGGAAAGGAGTGTGGAGATGATGGATGCGGGGGAATTTGTGGGGTGTGTTTAAAGGGGGAGTGCACTTCCTCAGGGGCTTGTATTGCTAATAATACTTCGGGATGTCTTGATTCTGATGGGGGGTTGAATTATTATATTAAGGGAAATATAACTTTATATGATTATTTTCAAGAAGACAGATGTTTAGATAGCTATACTTGTGAAAAGTACTTTGATTCTGCATCTTGTCTCGAAGAATTTTATCTCGAAGAACTTTATTGTGGGGATGGAAATTTGTATGGGGGAGATTATGTTGGAGGGGTATATTATAATTGTCCATATGGGTGTGAGGGAGGAGCTTGTATCGAATCTCTTCCTGAATCTTGCTCTTGGTTAAATCCTTGTGAAGAGGGTTATAATTGTCAGGAAGGGGTTTGTTTAGAAGATTCTATATTCCTTCTAGATATTCCTGTTGGAGAAAATCAGAAAAATATGGATGGTTTTTCAGATAAGGAAGTTTTTTTAATTTCGGATAATAATTGGAAGGAGGTTTTACCATTAGTTCCTTTGACTACCTGGACCGGAGGAGATGATTCAAGGAGGACATCCGAGAGTTGTAATACCGGCTATTTAACTCCAAGAGGGGTTTGTGTTTATCCAACATTAATTTATCATCAACAGGGAGAGCTGTTTGATGTGGATTCTATTTTTTATTTTATGCACCAGTATAATGCAGATAAAGTTACGCTTATTGGAGATACTCCATATGAGTTAGATAATTTGCTGGTAAATGAGTTTGAATTGAATGTAAGAGATAACTCTATAAAAAGGATTAGCCCCGAGGATTATTTCTATTATTGGAGCGCTTACAAAGACATTGTTTATGTTGAAGATGATTATGAACTAGCATTGGTAGCTTCAACTTATGCTTCTCTAATAAATGCTCCTTTAGTAATAAGAGGAGGGGAATTGGATATAAATGAGGCATTTGAGGGTAGAAATGTTATTTGTGTCGCAGATAATCTTGGTTCTTATGTTCCTGTGGATAGAAGAGATTCGGATTCAAGAAGGACGTCCGGCGATTTGGATTCAAGTGTTAAGCCAAGTCTAGATCAAATTAGAAATTGTGATGAAAAATATAATTTAAATCAGTTGCAACAGAAATATGCTTTGGAAACATATACAGATAAATTAGTTTTGGTTAATCCGGAGGATATTAATATGGAAGTCACTATGGTTCCAATTGTGATTGTAGAAGCAGATGGCACTAGTTATCCTGGAGAGACTCGAGCCAATATTCTTACTAAAGAATCCAATCATGACATATCTAATCTTTATTCTAAGACCTCTATGGCAGCTCCTTTTTTAGCTAGTGCAAAACATGAATTAATTCTTACGTCGAGCCGTGCTTTGTCTTATGATGTTTATTTGGATGGGAGAGAAAGACCTTCAAATTTAGTTGGAATAAATTCTATTTTGGCAGAGTATATTCATGAGTACCCCAAAGATTTAGGTCTTAATCCCAAATATCTTACTATAGTTGCAGCACCTAATGCAATAGAACATAGGATGTATACCTATACCACAATTGATGACCCAATAAGTATAGGGAGTCAAAGGGAGGACATTTATATAGCTCTTGATCAAAATCTATATGCAGATTATGGAAGTTATTTTTATGTAGGGAGGATTATGGGTTTAACTATTTCAGATGTTTCAAGCTATATTTCAAGGGGTTTATTTTATAGTTCCTTGCTGCCTGGAGATAATGCTCTTTTTATGGGGAGCAGTTATCAGATGGGCGATGCTTGGGATGGGATGGAAAGTGTGAAAAGAATGTCGAGTGCATTTCAAGATGCAGGATATAATATAGAGGAGAAGTACATTTATCGTTCATTCAGTTTTGATCCTGCATTGTGGAGGAAGTATGATTATAATTTAATCTTTTATGCAGACCATGGAGATGCTGGTTGGGCAGGGATTGCTTATTGGGATATTCCAAACTTAGAAAATTCGTTAGTTGTTGTTGATGCCTGTTTAACCGTATCTGCATATACCGATTATTCATTTTGGGCATGGGCCATAAGAAATGGAGCAATAGGGTATGCAGGATCTGTGGGGGTTAGCATGACTATGACAGGTCCAGTTTATTCTGATTTTATAAATGGAGTTTATCATGGGGATGCATATACCTCAAGCATGAGCCTGGGTGAGGCAATGGGAAGAGCATATAATAACAAAGTATTTGGAGATATTCAAGAAAGATGGAGATATATGGTAACCCTAATTGGAGACCCTACATTGAAAATTAATCCTTCTTATAGGACAGGGTATATAACTTAAAATGAAATCAAATAAATTTTTTGTTTTGTTTCTTGTTTTGTCTTTTTTAGCTTGCCTTCAGGGAACATATGCAATAATTGATATAGACATCTATATGGAACCTGAATTTAATGCGGGAGACATAATACAATTTAATTATACAATTGATTCGGATTTTGCTCAGACAATAAATTATATAGAAATTGTAGATTGTCCAACTGCTCCTCACGCAATGTTAAATCCAAAATCAGCATTTGTTAATCTAGGAGTAAATGTCCATGGAAAATATAATTATCTTAGGGTAACTGAAGATATCTATCCTCAAGAGTGCATCGCATCTGTGGTGGTTCTAGAACCCGTAAAGAAATCTGTTTCGAAGCCATTTACAATAGTTACAACTTCTCCATTTGATTTTGATATTGTTTTGGATAAGAAGATTTTTGTAAGAGGAGAAGAAATCTATATAGACTATATCTCTGGAGTGGACGATCCTGTTTTGAAAGCTTTTTTAATTTATCCAGACGGGAGAGGGGATGAAATTTCTTTACCTTATAAATTTAAACCAAATAAATTAGGTATGTATAGTCTGCAGGTTAATGCTTCCAAAGAAGGTTACAAAGAAGTATATTCAGGAAAACAATTTAAAGTTATAGATAAAGAGGTGGATATTAAATATGCCAACTTAGCAACAGAAGGGTTTGTTGTAAAGACAAATTCCGGGTTTATCAAATCCTCTTTAAATGGAGATTATTTGAACAAAATTATTTTGTATGTTATTTTTGTTTCTGGAGGATTGGTAGTTCTAATCGTTCTTTTTGGAGGGATAAAAAAGATTGTTTTAAGTAAAAAACAAAGGGTGTTGTTTAAAAACCAATTAAATCAAAAAGAAAGTGTATCCCAACCCAATTAAAGTTACTATTGCCAAGAAGCTCCACAATACTAAATTACCAAAGAATATCTTGTTTCCATCTAAATCTGATACTGGAATCATGTTAAAGAAAGCAAACCAGATATTAAGCTTGGCAAAAAGTGTTCCAAAGTCTCCTCCTATAAAGTAGAATACAAATGCTAATAATAAATGAACAAAAATTCCTGAAGCAGCTATTCTTCCTATATGTTCTTCAGTCATTTCAGAGAAAGAATACATACCATGTCTTTTTGCAGCACGATAGGATTTAGCCTTTACATCAAATACCAAGGAAGCCATCCATACAAACCCATTTAAACCTAAGAAAAAAATCTTGGAGATTAAAGGAATTATTGCACCTATTGGAAATGCTTTTTTGAAATAATCTCCTGTTTTAAAACCAAATCTTTTTATTTCCCATATTTTTATTTCTATTTCTGATTCGAGAAGATATGCTGCTGCTTTTTTCACAAGTAGGTTTACTATTAACAATATGAAAACTCCTAGGAGAGCATATAAGAAAAAGGTTAAATCCAAAGCAAGGGTTTTGGTAAGCGCTATGGCAAATGCAGTTATTATAGTAACAATGATTATATGTGCAATCTCTTTTCCATTTACCATTTCTTTTATAAGATATTTTTTTTTATAAATCTTATGTATGTCTAGTTTAATATCCTCTTCTTTAAAATATTTTATACATCATGGAAAAGTATTTAAATAAAGTATTGCAATTGCTATTATGAAAATTAAAAAAATTTCAGAGGTTTTGGGAAAGAGGGTGTTTACTGATTCGGGAGAGTTCTTCGGAGAAGTTGAGGAAGCTAACCTGTTTGAAAATAAAATTGATGGTTGGAGAATAAGAGTTGGGGGAAATGTCCTTTCTTTAATGGGTGGTGCTAGGGGAGTTATAATTCCTCACCAATTTGTTAAATCCATTAGTGATGTTTTCATAATAAGTAAATCAGCTTTACCAAGCCAGGATACTGGGTTTGAGGAAGTTGCCGATTAAACAAAGGAGTAAAAGAGGTAATGGCAGAAATAGCATTCTTAGAAAGTCCGGTTTTAACTAAGTTTGTTTATCCTTTTCTTTTAATCTTCTTTATAATTTTTGCAATACTTGAAAAGTCAAAGATTTTTGGAGATGATAAAAAACAGATTAACGCTTTAATTGCTTTTGTTATTGGTTTTATCTTTGTTACGGCAGTCTTTCCAAAAGAGATGGCAACTAACCTTATTTTGTTTTTAACAATAGGGGTTGTGGTAATGTTTGTGATTCTTGTTCTTTGGGGATTTGTAGCCGGAGAGGAGGGATTGAAGTTTTCTGCAATGCCTAAGGGTTTAAGGTGGGCCATAGGTATTTTTATAGTTGTTGCTGTTGCTATTGCAGTGCTTTGGGCTGCGGGACTTGATGTAGGAGACTTTTTTGATAATCTTTTCAACATATCTTGGAGTAGCACGTTTTGGACAAATTTCGTGTTTATTGTAGTTGTTGCTATTGCATTAGCTGTTGCATTGAGGTCAGGTAAAAAATAATTAGAAACATATTTAAATAATGTTAAACAATTTATAAAATGATGAACGGGGTGATATTTTTAGCTTCATATAGTTCTTATGGAGGAGGAGCTCTAGGAGAGTTGTTTGCTCAATGGGAAGCTGCAGGAATTTTTCAGTATGCATTACCTTTTCTTTTGATATTTGCTTTGGTTTTTGGGTTGCTTATGAAGATGAATATCTTTGCAACAAAAGATAGTCCTAATAAAGGGATTAATGTTATGATTGCTTTGGCAGTTTCTTTTATGGCTTTGCAGTTTAATATAGTTTCTGCCTTTTTCTCTGAGATTTTTCCTAGATTTGGGGTTGCTCTTTCTATAATATTAGTTATACTTATTTTAGGAGGATTGTTTATGCCTACAAATAAGGAGGGGAATTGGTTTATGATTGCTTTGGCAGTTATAGTCTTTGTAATAATCGGAACTGTTATAGTTAACTCTTTGAGTGTATTCGGTTGGGGAATTGGGGGACCAGGATTTTCCTACTTTTGGGATAGGTATAGCGCGATAATAATCTTTGCAGTTATAATTATTGCTATTGTGGCTATGACTTCAACAAAGAAAAATAATAGGCCTCCATTTGAGAATGCTTTGTTGAGAAATTTATCTGGAAATTAATTTTTGAGAGCATTATTTGTTGAGGGAGAGAGAATTTTATTTTTTATTTGTGGTTTTATTTTCTTTGTCTTGAACTCTTTTTTTGTTCAGATTTTTCATGAAGGGCAGGAACCATTTTTTCAAAAGATTCTTGCATCATCTCCATTTCTCCCTTTATAGATTCAATATTTCTTCCATATGAGCCTATTTTTTCCAATATTGCTGCTTGGAGTTTATCTATTATTTCTTCTATTCTTTTTATTCTTTCATGGTCATTAGTTATTCTTGCTTCAACAAGGGTTGCAAATTCATTAAGGGATTCTATTTGTTTTTGTTCTCTTTTTATCTTCTCAGAGAAAACTTGTTCTGCAATTTCAATAACCGTATCTGTGTCATATGCTCCTCCAACTCCCTGATCATAATATCCTTCCTGACCTTCGTACCCTTCTTGAGGAGGGTATGTTTCTTGGTATCCCCCGTATTGAGGGGGTTGAGAAAATTCATTAAATTGGGGGGCTCTTGGAGATGGAGGGGGAGAGTAAAGTTCCTCTGTTTCGTGTTCTATCTCTTGAGTCTTTGGGATATAAAGCTGAGGGGTTGGTGCTATGGGTTCTTTAGGAACATCTTTCATTATTGAGGGTTCCATCCCTTCTTCTCCAGAGGGCTCTGCTGACACTGCTTGTTTTATTCTTAATTGATTAAATGCATCTTCAATTGCTTTCGGGGTAGCTCCTTTATCTTGTAACTTTTTTGCGATTTCTTTATCTTCAATGCCCTGGTTCTTCATGTTGTTTATTTCTTCTAGTATTCCCATTTTATTCTGTTATGTTTAATTGTTTTTTAATTTTTCTAAATCCTTTTTCGTTACAAATTCTAGAGGCTGGAACATTTTTGCTTGTTTAGAGAGAATCTCTAATTCATCTTTTTTAGCAAATTTAGAAAATTCTGATGAAGCGGTTTCAAAGAATGATTTTAATCTTTCTATATCTCTTTTCATTATCTCTATTTCTTTTTTTATGCTTAAGAAGTTGTTTTGTACATCTCCTTTCATTTCTATTAGATTTTGTCCAATAAGAAGTATCCTGTCTTTGATTATTCTCTGTTTTTCTTCTAGGTCTCTTACCTTTGTGCTGGTTTCTGTAAAATACTGATTTTCATATTCCTCTTCAGCCATATTTGATAAATACAATGCTAGTTTAAATTTGTTTGGATTATACAAAATATTTTAAAGTACAAACAATTTTTTCTTTTATGCAATTTGAAAAAGAGGAAGCCCCGTATTCTTATGAAGTTAAAAGAGAGGGAGGAGAGGATGTTTTATATGTAAATTATATGGGGGTCCCATACGTTCCTAATTTAGTGGATTATCCAGAGGTGATGGAAAGGACAATAGACTCTTTGATTGAGAACCCAAATGTCTCAAGAATTGTTTTTGTGCAACAAAAAAACTATAATTATGATTTAAGGGAAACAGGTTATCTTTTGGAAATTGCTCAGCTTTATATGTCTCTTCTTAAGCAGGAAAAAGTGTTAAGCCAGGAAAGACTTGTAACAACAAATCCCGATTTTTTTCCAAAGAGATATAATGAAGTTTTTTCTTTTTTATATTTGCTGAAAAAAGATCCTCTTGCAGCCTATTCTCAGCTTAGGAAGATTATTTTGGAGGGAAAAATTATCCTAGATAAAACTGAAGATGTTCTTAAATCAGACCAGAGGAATTATCTTTCTCTTCTTGAAAAGATATGGGTAATATTCTCTAAGACCAGTTTTATTCAGCATTTTCAGCAGTATGCTTCCGAGTATAGAAAAGGGGATAGGGAAATCTATAATAAATTTTTTAGGGCAGATATTATATCCAATTTTACATTTACAAGGTTGGTATCTGATCTTCCTGACGATGCAGAGATAGTTTCTCAATACAAAATCTTTAATGGAGAACATGATGAATCTTTTGTTACTATATTAAAAAAGAAGGACGAATCCAAACTAATTTATCACGTTGTTCCTCCAGAGAATACTTTAAGCGAGGATCAGAGTTCACTTTTAAATCTTGCAAGAGGGGTTTTAATAGAACATCAGCCTAAGGCAGAAGAATTTACAGATACAGAGAGGATAAGGCAGGTTTTTATGAATATTTCAAGAGATTTGATTAGGGATTTGTCTGAGAGTAAAGGGATTAGATTGGATTATTCTTCTTTAAACAAATTAGCAGCGATATTAGTAAGACATACAATTGGTTTTGGGATCGTCGAGGTTCTTCTTCAGGATAAAAATCTTCAGGATATATCGCTTAATGCTCCTATTCCCCAGACTCCTATTTTTGTTAGACATCAGGATTATGATGAATGTATTACAAATATTCTTCCAAGTCAGGAGGATGCTGATTCCTGGGCTGCGAAGTTTAGAATGGTTTCTGGAAGACCTCTTGATGAGGCAAATCCAATTTTAGACACACAACTTGAAATAGGTAATCTAAGGGCGAGAATTTCAATTGTTCAGCCTCCCCTTTCATGTGATGGTCTTGCATATTCTATAAGAAGGCATAGAGAAAGTCCTTGGACACTTCCTCTTTTTGTGGAGAATAAGATGCTTAATCCCTTTGCTGCAGGATTACTTAGTTTTTTAATTGATGGAGCCAGAACACTTTTAGTTGCAGGTACAAGAAGCTCTGGTAAAACTTCTCTTTTGGGAAGTTTAATGCTAGAGATTGTTCCAAAACACAGAATAATCGTTATTGAGGATTCCTTGGAATTACCTGTTGAGTCTTTGAGAAAACTTAATTACGATATTCTTAGGATGAAAGTTCGTTCAGCTCTTTTAAAAACGACCAGCGAGGTTTCGGCCGATGATGGGATAAGGACTAGTTTAAGGTTGGGAGATAGTTGTCTTATAATCGGTGAAGTAAGAAGTGTCGAAGCCAAAGCTCTTTATGAGGCTATGAGAGTGGGAGCTTTAGCTAACGTTGTTGCAGGCACAATTCATGGAGCTTCTCCCTATGGGGTTTTTGACAGAGTGGTTAATGATTTGGGAGTTCCAGTTACAAGTTTTAAGGCAACAGATTCGGTTGTTGTATGTAATCCAATTAAATCTCCAGATGGATTGCATGCTTGGAAGAGATTAATACAGCTTTCGGAAGTAAGAAAGCATTGGACCAATGATCCCTTGGCTGAAAAAGGGTTTGTTGATTTAATGAAGTATAACATTAGCAAAGATGAGGTTGAACCCACAGAGGATTTGATAAATGGAGATAGCGAAATAATAAAAAATGTTGCTTCTAATGTTAAGGGGTGGGCCGGGAACTGGGATGCAGTATATGATAACATTCTTCTTAGAGCCAACATAAAAAAAGAGCTGGTAGATGTCTCAAAAAAAACAGGAAATCCTGCTTTCTTAGAATCAAAATTTAATACCTTGTCAAATCATGTTTTCCATAGGATATCTGATGAAGTAATACAAGAAATAGGATTGCCCTTAGGAGAGAAAGTGTTTCCAGCCTGGCAAACTTGGTTAAACAAGGAAGTCAAGAAAAAAGTTATATAATTTTTTAATATATTTGTTAAGGGTTTATTCTAAACATTTATTAATTCTTTTTATTTTATGAAACAAAGAGAATATAACAAATATAATCTGTTATATTTTGAAAATTTAAAAAAGAGGAGAAATATGCCACCTTATAGAAAACCTACGGTTGATGAAATTCTTAGAAAGTATGGGAGTAAAATTGAGGGAGAGATAAAAACCACAGATATTGGAGCGGTTAGAGATAGTAAATCTTATGCAAAATTTATTGGGGAAACTGAGAGGGAGTTAACTGGTTATGAAAAATGGTGTAATACAATTGGGAACATTGTAAGATTGACCCCTTCAAAAAAGGATTCAGAAAAGATGCAGGGAGATATAGATATCGCCCATATGAATATAGAACCCTGGCAGGCTATAACTTTAAGCGTTGTTGTTTTTATTTCTGTATTCTTTTTTGGGATAATCTCTTCTGTTTTGTATTCCGTTTTTAATCAGGAGGGTTTCAGTGCTTTTCCAACTTTGTTCTTTTTTCTTATAACCACTCTTTCAATATTTTTGTTTTACTATTTTAACAATTATCCTTCCAGATATGCAAGCAAATGGAAATTGAAGGCTTCTTCTCAGATGGTTCCGGCTATATTGTACGTCGTTGTTTATATGAGACATACCCCTAATTTAGAAAAGGCAATAGCATTTGCTTCGGAACATTTGCAATACCCTTTGGCTTTGGATTTTAAGAAGGTGTTTTATAATGTTGCGATAGGTAAATTTCCTACAATAAAAGAAAGTCTAGACAATTATCTTGAAGGGTGGAGAGATTATTCTGTCGAATTTATAGAATCTTTTCATTTGATTGAAAGTAGTTTGTATGAACCGAATAAAGTTAGAAGAATTGCCACTCTTGAGAAAGCAATACAGGTTGTTCTTGACGGGGTTTATGAAAAGATGCTTAAGTTTACTCACGATGTTAAGGCGCCAATGACGAATGTTTATATGCTTGCAATAATGTTGCCTGTTTTAGGAATAGCACTTATTCCTCTTGCTTCTGCAATGATGGGGGGGATGATAAAATGGGTGCATGTTTTTGTTTTATATACTCTAATAATTCCTTTTTTGGCTTTTTTTATGATGGATAAAATAATGCTGTTAAGGCCCGGGGGATATGGGGAGACTTCTTATCTAGAGAAAAATCCCTTGTATTCGCAATATAAATCTAAACAGCCTTATTTTGCAGCGTTTTTGATATGTCTTCCTTTTTTTATAATAGGATTTCTTCCCTTGATTTTTCAGTATACTCCTTTGCCAGATGCTTTGGGAATCCCAAGCAATCCAACAATTGGTGATTTGCTTCCATTTGGAGGAAGCGGGGATTTTTTTGAGACAAGTCTTTTTGAATTTAAAGACACCGGAGATAAAATTGTGGGTCCGTTTGGGTTTGTTGCTTTAATTATGAGCTTGTTTATTCCATTGGGAGTTGCATTGTTTTTTTCTATTTCTTTTAAGGATCGTACTTTAAACATTATAGAAGAAAGAAACAGGACTAAACAACTTGAATCAGAGTTTAATAATTCTTTATTTCAGATAGGCAATAGACTGGGGGATGGAACCCCTCCCGAACTAGTTTTTGGAAAAGTTGCAGAGTCTTCAAGAGGATTGGTTACAGGAGAGTTTTTTAGGAGAGTTAATTACAACATCCAACAGATGGGGATGAGTGTGGAGAAGGCAATTTTTGATTCTCGTAGGGGGGTTATACTATTCTATCCTTCGGATTTAATTGCAACAAGTATGAAAGTTCTTGTTGAATCCTCAAAGAAGGGACTCAAGATTGCGGCAGTAAGTTTAATGAGCATATCTGAATATGTTAAAAATATCCAGAAAATCACTGACCGTTTAAAAGATATTCTCGCAGAGATTGTCTCAGAGATGAAGAGCAATATGACTTTTTTGGCACCTTTGTTATCAGGGATTGTAATAGGGCTTGCAATGATGATAGCATCTATTCTTAATAGTCTCTCTATTAAATTTACTGAAGAGGGGGCAGACCTTTCCAGTTATGGAAATTTGGCCAATTTGTTAGGTCCAGACGGAGTGTTTAAGATGAATGAGATGATTCCTCCTTACTTTCTTCAGATTGCAATAGGGATATATTTGATAGAGGTGATTTTCATACTTACAGGGACATTAGTTACAATTGATTCCGGAGAAGATAAGCTTGAGAGAACAAGGAAAATTGGTGAAAATCTTAAAACAGGAATGTTGTTTTACTTTTTTACGGCTTTGCTTTGTTCAATAGCGTTGTTTGTACTTTCTACAGTTGTTCTTGGAGGAGCTATTTAATTGGAAAGAGAGGTTTAGGTAAATTTTATTAACTCTGTTTTTTTGAATTATGAATGAGAAAGAGGGATAAAAAGGGAATTGCAACAGAATATCTTCCTTGGCTTTTGATTGCTCTAGCAATCCTGGTAATAATAGTCATCTCTATCTTTTTTTTAAAGAAAGAGGGAGTTTCTTTAATTGATAAAATAGCGAATTTGTTTAGGAGTTAATAATGGAGCTTACTATAGAGAATCTTATAAAAATAATTATCGGGGTTGTTGTGGTAGGGGTTGTTGTTTTTGCAGCATATTATTTTTTTAAGAACCATGTTATTGATTTTTTTAGAAACTTTGGCGGAGGAGATACAGTTAAACTTTTGATGGGTTTATATTAAGATGAAAAGTTCATTTAAGAACAAAAGAGGGTTTCTCCTTGCAGAGGAGACGTTAAAGATAATTATAGCCGTCATATGTATTGTTTTTTTGGTTTATCTTTTAGTCTCTGTTTATAATTCTAGCACATCAGAAAAAAAATTAGAACATGCAAGAGAATCTTTATCTAGACTTGAAATGGTAATCTCTTCTCTTGTTGAGGGGGGGATGGAAAGACAGGATATTCCTCATCCAAAGGGATGGCATTTATACAGTTTTGTTGGAGAGGAGAAACCTAACTCTTGTTTAAATGAGAATTGTGTTTGTATATGCGAAAAATCTACAATAGAAATTTTAAGATTTCAGGCAGCCAAGTGTGATAAAAAGGGAGAGTGCTTGGTTGTGGAAAATCTTGCTATTGATGAATTTGATTTTAGGATAAACGATGCAGATGATCTTTTATTTGTAAATATAAAAAATCAAAATGGTAAAATCTTTTTGGAGAAATCAAGATGAATTTTGATGAGATGATAAAGTATTTAATTTGGATAATCTTTTTTGGGGTAGCTTTGGCGGGATTAATTTTTATGCTTAAAAGAACAGGGGTAATTTAATGTAATATGAAAAAAGTTACAAGTACAAAAGGGGAAATAACAACTCAGCAGATAGTTTTATTGATTATACTTTTAATTAGCTTTGCAGTTATATTATTCTTAATTTTTAGATTAAATCCTTCAGAAGATACAGATAAGGAGATATGTCACAATTCTGTTGTTTTAAAGGGAACTGCTCTTCCCGATGCTGCAACTCCATTAAAATGTTCAAGGACTTATGTTTGTTTAAGCAAAGACGGTAGTTGTGAGAGGATGACCAGCCCAGATATAATCAAGGTCAAATCTGAAGAGGAGATATATGGAGCTATTGCAAAAGAAATGGCTGATTGTTGGTGGATGTTTGGAGAGGGGAGAATAAGTTATGTAGATCCCACAGGAATACCGCGTAACTATTGTTCTATATGCACCCAGTTTGTTTTAGATGATAGTATAAATGAAATTGAAGGGGTTGAGGACAAGATAAGCCAGGATAAATTATATGAATATCTTTCAAAGACAACTATGCCTGATGGTGAAAGAACATATACAAATTATCTGCTGAAGACTAATGATTTAGAGAGAGTTAAAAGGGATTTGTCTAGGAGAGCAGATGAGGATGTTACGTTTGGTTCAATAGAGTTGGGAAAACAATATTTTATTGTTATGGGGATTACAAGTGAAACTAATGCTCTCACATGGGCATTGGGAGGGGCATTAATTGCGGGAATTGGAGCTGTTTCGGTCGCAACAGGGGGGTTAGCTCCAGCAATGGTATCTACAATACTTGTGGGAGAAGTTGCAGGTGCTGGAGCAGGTGTTGCTGGAGAATTAGCATTATCTGATTTAATCTCTCCAAAGATAGGAGCAATAGTAATAGAAGGAGAAGAGGTAGATAATAAATTCATGGTTCCAACAATAACAGAAGCAAGCTCGGAAGAATTTGAATTACTTAATTGTGCAGATATTTTAACTTCTCTTTAGATAATTTTATTAAGAACATTTTCATATTTAGTATATGAAAAAAAAGGGGACAATTCTTGTTGAAAATATAGTTTTTATAATCTTAAACATGTTATTTTTATCAATACTTATTCTTTTTTTATTCAAACAGGGAAGTGGCACTCTTGTTCTGGAACAGACATATTCAAAAGAGATTGCAATGTTTATTGATTCTTCAATTTCAGGAATGGAGATAAAATTTGATATGGAAAAAGGGAAGAAACTTGCTGAAAGAAATGGAGTTGACTTTGGAAGTTCTGTTACTATAACAGGAAATTTTGTTAATGTAAAATTGGGAGAGGGGAAGGGATATACTTATGCATTTTTTAATGATGTTGTTGCATCTGCAAATGCGGAAAAGGATAATAGAGGGGAATATACCGGTATGTATGTGTTTAGAATTAAAGAAACGAGGGGAGCAATATGAAAAACAAAAGAGGAACAGATAAAATTCTTTCAATATATTGGTTTGTTGTTTTAACTCTTATTGCAGGAGGGGTTTTTGCAATGGTTTATGTTTTTTATGGCCCTCCTTATGATGTCAGAGAGATAGAATCAGATATATTTGCTCAGAGAATAGCAGATTGTTTGTCAAGAAAGGGAACCTTAAATCATAATCTTTTTGTAGAGGAAGGATTTAATACAGAGATAGGAAACACTTTTAGCGGGGATTGTAATTTTAATTTTGAGGTGGAAGAAGGGTATGGAGAGGAGATACAATATTTTTACAGAGTAGAATTTTATAATGTGAGAGATTTAGAAAATCCTGCTTTTAGTTTTTATGATGGGAATAATAATTGGGAGATGGATTGTTACATAAAGAAGGAAAATAATAAGGAATATAGAAAGCTTGCAAAATGTACTGAAAAAAGACTTTATGCTCTTGATGAGGATGAGAATCAATATTTAATTAAAATTTTGTCTGTTATAGGGAAATCAGAAAAAAATGCTAAACAATAAACACGCTCAGGTGGGTGAATTTTTGACATGGGTTATTGCAACAATTGTTCTAATTGTTATTTTAATAATTTTTATTTATGCTTCATCAGTACTTTCAATAACAAAATATCTTAAAGTAGATTTGTCTGAAGATTCTGACGATTCTGTTGATTGGGTATCTTCGAAGACAGAATTTGCATATTCTATAAGCTCTATGAATAAAAATAAAATTTATGAATGGATAGCTAAGGGAGATGAGGATGGATAAGAGAGGGGATTTGCCATTAACAGTTTTAGTAATCGGGGTTTTTGCAGTTTGTACTCTGGCAATTTTTAGCTTTGTTTACTCTTCACGTCAGATTAATTCTTCTTTTGTAGGGGTTGAGATAATAGAAAAGGCAAATATACAGATAGAATCTCATAATCTTGACCATATTTATTTAAATAAGAAATCCACGAAATTCTCTTGGGAAGGGGGGTTTGACTTTTTTAAGGATGTCATTGTCTTTTCTGTGGAGTATAATCCCTCATAAGAAAGATTTTTAAATAGAGATTAATTTATTTAATTACTAAATAATAAAAAGAGAAGATGATAAACAAAAAAGGTCAGGGGATGAGTATTAGTACTGTTATCTTACTTATTTTAGGTCTTATAATTTTAGTTGTATTAGCTTTAGGATTTATTATGGGTTGGAATAAACTCCTTCCTTTTATAGGGACTACCAATTTAGATACAGTAAAGAATTCTTGCGCAGCTGCTTGTTCTACTGGTGCGCAGTATGATTATTGTGCGGTACTTAGAGAAGTTAAGGATGGGACAAACGATAAGTTTGAAGCTACTTGTAATGATTTGGCTACCAAGCAGAATTATATTTCAAGGCAGTATGGAATAGAATCTTGTCCTGGTTTGTGTGCTAATTAAATTTTTTTATTTAAGTAAGATGTCAAATTATGCTTGTTCTGAGAAGAGGAATAAAAGTAAAGATAAGAAAAAAGAGAAGAAAAAGCATCCTTATAGGAAGGGTGGAAAATACCGTGTTGTTGATCTTAAGTAAGTTTATAAATTAAATTTCCTAATTTTGTTTATGGTGATTGAAAATTTATTCTTAATTATTTTAGGGTTAGTTTGGATATCTTTTGCGGTTGTTCAGGATTTAAGAAAAAGAGAAATTGCTAATTGGCTTAATTTTTCTCTTGCTATATTTGCATTAGGGTTTAGGTTTTTTTATTCCTTATTTTCACAGGACGGATTTTCTTTGTTTTTACAGGGAGTCGTTGGTTTCGGAGTTTTCTTTTTAATTGGTAATATTCTGTATTATGGGAAGGTTTTTGCGGGAGGAGACGCAAAGTTAATGATTTCTCTAGGGGCAGTTATACCCTTTTCAGAGGTATTTCTTACAAATATTAATTCTGCACTGGTTTTTCTTTTATTTTTCCTTGTTTCTGGGGCTGTTTATGGGGTTATAATTGGGATATATCTGGGAGTTAAAAATAGAAAAAGGTTTTGGAAAGAATTCTCAGGACAATTTAAGAAAAATAAGAGAATATTTTATTTATTAACTTTCTTTTCAATTGTTCTGCTTTTATTTTCTCTTATGGAGGTAATTTTCTTGTATCTTGGAATTTTATTATTTATCTCCCCTTACGTTTATTTCTCTGCAAAGTCTATCGATGAGGCTTGCATGGTTAAAAATATAAGAACACGTGATTTAACCGAAGGGGATTGGTTATATCATAATATTAGGATAGGAAAGAGATTTATTGAGGCAAGGTGGAGCGGGGTTAGCAAAGAGGAAATAGAATTTTTGAAAAAGAAAAGAAAGGATGTTTTGATAAGGCAAGGAATTCCCTTCAGTCCGGTTTTTCTTATTAGTTATCTTGCTCTTATTTATATAATTGTATTTAGAAATTTTTATTTATTTTAAATTTAAGGTATTCTTTTTGGAAACCAGATTTTACCTTCTTCCATCTTCTTTGTTTTGGGCTTCTTTTCTTTTTTAGGAGTATCTTTCTTTTCAAGAAGATCTTTTAGAGATTCTAATTCCTCCTTGGATGCAGGTTTTCTTGGAGAGGAAATTTTTTCATCAGAGTATATCGGAAGGATATTAAGAATTATCTCTCCAATGGAATTGTTTGAGGATATTGAGACTTCTTTTGGTTTTAAATTTGATTTTATTCTTTTTGATATTTTATCTGCTAAAGATAATATTGTCTTGGGTATCTTTTCTGATTCTGATAGCGGTTTTTTTGGGATTATTATTATGTGTCCTTTTGAGATGGGGTTTATCTCAAGTACCGCAACACCTAGTTTGTTTTCTTCTATTCTATAAGATGGAAGTTTTCCTTCCACAATCATTCTAAATGGATTTTCTGAACTTTCCTCTCTTTCTGAAGAGAAGATTTTATTTTTTTCTAAAAATTCCATAAATTCCTTTTCCCCCATAGAGTTTATTCTTTTTAGAGCATATTCTTTTTTATCTTCTGGGTAAGTAGATTCTATCTGGAGAATTATCTGTTTTTTAATATCTTCAATTTTTTCTTTAGGAAGACTCATTGTATTTAAAGAAATTATATATTAATAAGGTTTATGCAATTTTACGCATATCGACCAGTTGAGCAGAAGCAACATAAGGGATTTTAGAAAGTCTTTCTTCCATTACATCTATGTTCTTATCATCTGTATAGAAGAAAAAAACTATTAATGCTTTTAATCCAAATGCTATGTCTTCAATAGAATATTCTTTATTATTTCCTCCAAACTCCTCTACTATTTTTTTTGCAGCTTCTTCTATTTCTTTTAAATCTACGCTTGGAGATTCTGGCATGAGTTTATATTTTGCTCCATTTATTCCTGTCATACTTTAGTGTAAAATAAGAGGTTTATAAATATTTTGAGAAGTGTTGTTATAAAATTAAGTATCACAATACTTATAAAATACCTTCATTTTTTTGTTTAATGATGGTGAGCAATTATGAGAGGATAATTGAGAAGATATCCAAGCATTCTGGTCTTAAGTTAGACGAGGTGGATAGAAAGATTGAGGCGAAGAGAGCTAAGCTTTCTGGTTTAATAAGTAAAGAGGGGGCTGCTCAGATAGTTGCGGCTGAATTGGGAATAAACTTTGAAAACGAAAAACTTAAGATTGAAGAGCTTTTGCCTGGAATGAGGAAAGTAAATATTTCGGGGAAGATTATTTCTCTTTCTCCGGTTAGGACATTTAAGACTCAGAAAGGAGAAGAAGGGAAAGTTCTGAATCTTGTTCTTGCGGATCAAACTTCTAATATTAAAGTTGTTTTATGGGATACGAATCATATTTCATTAATAGAAAAAGGAGATATAAGAGAGGGAGATTCTGTGGATATTTCAAATGGTTCTATGAGGGAGAATGAAATGCATCTTGGGAGTTTTTCGGAGTTCAAGAAGAGTTCTGAGGAATTTGATGAAGTTAGGACAGAGAGAATTTCAAGAGAGAAAAGAATATCTGAATTTAAGATTGGAGATCAATCTTCTGTAAGGGCATTTATTGTTCAGGCTTTCCAACCAAGATTCTTTGAGGTAAGCAAAGAAACTGGAAGAAAGTTAACTGAAGATGAAAAAGCTCGGGGGGCCCCTACGGATAAAAGGGCACTTATAAATTTGGTTCTTGATGATGGTACAGAATCTATAAGGAGCGTTTTATTTAACGAGAATCTTTCAGCATTAGGCTTAAGAGATTTAGATAATCCTGAGAGATTATCTTTCCAAATGGAAGCCTTACTTGGAAAAGAAATGGTTTTTTCAGGCAATGTAAGAAAAAATAATTTTTTTAATAATGAAGAGTTTATAGTTGACAGCGTTAAGGAAGTTAATTTAGATGAACTTTTAGAAAGATTGGAAAAGAATTGATTTCTTCCCTTTTTATTATTGTTCCTGCATCTAATATATATTTATTACACAAATAATCTTTATAAACTGGTTGGGGTTTGAGTTAATATGGCTGTTAAAAAAGAAGATATGGATGAAGAAGAAAAAGAGGAGAAAGAAGAGAAGAAATCTAAAAAGAAGGGTGATAAAGAGTTAGGACTAATGGATTTGCCTGGAATAGGTCCGGCCGTTGCTGCTAAGCTTGAGGGAGCAGGGATATTTGATTTAATGTCTTTGGCTGTATCAAGTCCCGCTACAATCTCTGATGTGTCTGGTGTAAGTCCTGCTGTTGCAAGGAAAGCCATACAGGCTGCACGTGAGATGCTTGATTTAGGTTTCCAGGATGGGGTTGAATATGCTCAGAGAAGATCTAATGTTTCATATATAACTACAGGAAGCAAAAATTTTGATGAACTTTTGGGAGGAAGAGGAATTGAAAGCAGAGCCATTACTGAAGCTTTTGGGGCTTATGGTTCTGGAAAGACTCAGCTGGGGTTGACTTTGGCTGTTAGGGTTCAGTTGCCAGTTGAGCAAGGGGGTGCTAATGGTAAATGTGTTTTTATTGATACAGAAGGGACTTTCAGGCCAGCAAGAATAAAGCAAATTGTTGAAGCTTTGGGAGCTAATCCTGAAAAAGCCCTTAAAAATATTTTTGTTGCAAGAGCATTTAATTCAGACCATCAGATGCTTTTACTTGAAAAAGTTACGGAAATGGTTAAATCTGGGGAACCAATAAAGCTCCTTATTATAGATTCATTAACTGCACATTTTAGAGCAGAATTCTCTGGGAGAGGACAATTAGCGGACAGGCAGCAGAAATTGAATAGATATATGCATGATTTGATGAAATTGGCTGAAACTTATAATATTGCAGTCTATGTTACGAATCAGGTTATGGCAAATCCAGCACAAATGTTCGGAGATCCTACAACTGCAATTGGAGGAAATATTGTTGGACATGCTTCAACTTATAGATTGTATTTAAGGAGAGGAAAACAAGGTTCGAGAGTTGCAAAGTTAATAGACAGCCCAAATCTTCCAGACAATGAGACGGTTTATTATGTAACTGCTGGCGGGGTGAGCGATAAGGAGGAGTGATTTATAATATCCTAGGGGTGATAGAATATGATAGACTTTAATGAAATTTATTCAAATTTATCTTCTGTAGATAATTCTGTTTATGCAGGATTAGCAATGATTGCCACAGCAGTTGTAGGTGTTGGAACAATTTTCTATTTGGGTAAAAAGTATTGTTCTAAAGATTTGGAAAAAGATAAAGGAAATGATTTAGAAAAGAAGGTTGAAGAGTAATTTATTCAATTATTTCTTCCTTAGAGAACCAGATTGAAATTTCTTTTTCTCCATTTTCAGGAGAATCTGAAATGTGCATTACGTTATCAAAATTATTTGTTTTCGAATTGACTTTTCCATATCTTCCTCTTAGGGTTGAGGGGTCTGCATCATCTGGATTGGTTTTACCTGCGTAATCTCTTAACTTTTTTATCGCATCTTCTCCTTGGTATGCTATTGCAATAATTGAGTGTACATTGTGAAATTCTCCCATTATATATTTCAACAAATCAGGGTAAAATGGTTTTTCCCTATGCACTTCATAATGTTTTTCTGCAAGGTGTTTCTGTACATTTACAAGTTTTAATCCTATCATATTCAAATCCAGGTGTGCTAAATCGTAAAGGATTATTCCGAATAATTTTCTGGCCATTGCATCCGGTTTTATTAAAACTAGAACCTTTTCTTCTGTCATTATAAATATATTTTTATAATATAGTTTAAAAAGTTTTGTTTGTTTTTTATATTATGGAACCGGAGTACATTACTCTTGTGAAAGAAACAGAGATATGTAAAAATTGTAAGAATATTGTTGTGGGGAAAGGAAATCTCAATGCAGATATTCTTTTTGTGGGGGAGGCTCCAGGGAAAAACGAGGATGAGCAGGGAGTTCCTTTTGTTGGAAAAGCTGGAAAAAATTTGGACTTGCTTTTAAGTAAAGTAGGTTTAAGTATGGAAGACATTTATATTGCAAATATACTTAAATGTCGTCCTCCGGAGAATAGAGATCCTCTTCCGGATGAGATAAGAGCACATACTCCCTGGCTGATTGAACAGATAAAACAGATAAAACCTAAGGTTATATGCTCTCTTGGAAATTATGCAACAAAATTCTTTTTATCTGGAGGAGATGTAGACGGTATGGATAAGCAACCTGGGATTACTTCTTTACATGGGAAGGTTAGATTTGTGGAGATAGGTGGAATTAAAGTTAAGTTAATACCTCTTTTTCATCCTGCAGCAATAATATATAAGAGAGATTTAGTCCCATTGTGGGAGAAAGATATTGAAATTGTTAAAAAGGAAATAAGGGAAAATCAGACTAAGCTGTTTTGATAATTAATTTCTTGATTCTTTTTTGAATCCTTCTTCTATAAGTAGGTTTTCTATCTCTGAATTTATTTCAGGATTTGGGCCTACTTTTTCTATCATTATTCTTGCTTGTCTATTTTCTGATGAGTAGCTTTTTGACATATCCATGGATATTTTTAATAGGAAATCTCCATCAAATGTCAGAAATTCTCTTTCTGAGGGCATACCCCTGAAAGAATTCTTTTTTATTTTTCCAATCAAATCATAATAATCTTCTTCATTTGATTTTTCATAATCTCTTTTATACACCTCAATTTTTCCCATATCTTATACATTGGAAAAATCCTTTATAAAAATTGTTGTGTCTAAAAAGTACTTTTATCTTTTTTGGATAAAATTGTTATTTGTAGGAGCATCTCTTATTTTTATGAACTTGTAATGCGCTTCGGTTGTTTCATTTTCTTCAATACTTTCCTTTAAGGTATAAACTTTTTTTCCTTCAGAATTCATATAGTATTTAAGTTTCATCCTAAGTTAAATACATATCCTCTTAGCCTGGTTGGAAGTTTTTGATTTATATGCTTTTCAATTTCTTTTGGAGAAATCCACTTAAGCTCCTTTACATTTTTACCAGGTTTTTCTTTTCCTTCTGTTGCCTCACATAAGAAATATAATCTTAACTCGTCTTTTGCCTTTAGTTTATTCTCAGCATATACTGCACCTAAGTTATGAACTTTATATCCTGTTTTTTCTTTGGCTACTCTTTTTAATCCAACATCCAACTCTTCATTATATTTGAGCTCTCCCTCAAGAAAACTCATATGCTTATCTCCGTTATTTCTTCCTATAAGTATCTTTCTTGCGCTAGGGTTGAACATTATTCCTATTATCTTAACCTTGAATTTTTCTTCCATTTTATTTTTCTTTTACCTCAAACTGTGCTCCTTCTTCCTTTGCTTTTTTTTCTATTTCTTCCAAGAACATTTTTAGCTTTTGTTCTCCCTTTTTACCGTCTTCAGTTTCTATTTTTAGAGAGTATTTACCAGCAGATATATATTTTATTTCTATATCCTTTGGAGACTCTAAAATGTTCTTTATTGTATATATTCCATTAGGCTCTGGAGTTTTTAAGTATATTGTTCTCTTGATTATTATGTTTTTCTTTTTTTGGTCAAGGATTATATCCAATACTTTTTTTGAATCTTCTTTTCCTATTAACCTTTCAAGTTTTTTTGGGTCTGTTCTTGATTCTTCAAAGAATTTGAAGAGTCTGTCTTCTTTGGTTATCTCGGATATTATTTTATCAGATTTCTCTCCAATTATGCTTTTTAGGATGCTTACGTAGCTTCTTTCTTGGTTGTATTCATCCATCACTTCTTTTCTTTCTTTTGGAGTAACTCTTCTTAGCGAGAGACTTACTGTTTCACCTGTGCTTTTTAGAACTTTACAGACTATCTTTTTCTTGGGGATTACATATTCTCTTAGATTTCTTATTCTTCCCGGGGCAATTTCGCTTAGAATTATGCTTCCTTCTCTTTCTTCTCCTTCTATTTTTACAAATACCACTGTTCCAGATATTCTATCTACTGTGCAAAGAACCATATCTCCTTCTTCCATGGTATTTTAACAAGAAATAAAGGGGTTTTAAAGGTTATGATTTATTCTTAACGAGAAAAGTTTTAATTAATTTTCTCGTATTTTTATTACTTCTATCTCCAGGTTTTTCTTGAGAAGGTCAAGAAATTCTTTTTCTTTTGTCCTATGGATTAAGCATCCAGCTGCATGTTCATGTCCTCCAACTTCTCCTTTAGTGTTCGTGGTTATTCTCTCAAGAAGTTCTCTTAGGTTTCTCCCTTTTTTCCCAACTGTTCTCGCAGAAACCTTTACTTTATCATCATAATATGCCATAGTTATTATTATTGTTCCCTCTTCATAGATTGAAGAATTGGATATTATACTTGCAATTGTTCCAATCATAGTATCTTTAATGTTCTCCTGAGCATTTATTATAACGAATCCCTTGCCTTCTATCTTCTCTGTCTCGTAGGCAAAATTTAATCCGGTTACAATGTTTTGCTTGTATTTTATATGTGTTAATTCTACATCTCTTTTTGATGAAGGTATTTCTAGGCAGTATTGTATTGCTAGCTCTGGCTTTCCGGAACGAGAACAAGCGTTTATTATTGCACTTAAATCTCTTGCATCTTCTATCTTATTGAACATCTTTATAAGAAATATATCTCCTACCAATTCTTTTGTCTTTATCTTCGGATTTCTCAACAAAATTGCCGTTGTAAGATTTTTCATTTCGTCCGAGTTTAATTCTATTAAACTTTTGTATTTTCCTTTTTCAGGAGTTAATCCTGTTTCTCTCAACAATTCTAAAACCCCTTTCATGTTCCCGGTTACTTCAGGAATATATGGGTTTGAAGAATATTCTAAAACTCTGTTTACAGGTCTTGTCGAGGGATAAATAAGAAGTCCTCTTTTTCTCTGTATTCCACTTTCCTCAAGAATTCCATTATTTAAGGAGTCTATCTCTTTTTCTAAACAATCTCCTATCATTCCCAGTATTGCAAGTTTTGAAAGTTCTTTTGCTTCGGGATTTATTTGTTTAGCGAAAAGATAGGTTAATCCTGAAGCACTTATCTTTTGCTTGTTTATTAGTTGAGTGTTTATTATTCTTACATTTTCAGGGATATCCTGGGTTATTTCATGATGATCTATTATGAAGACATCTTTTAGGTTTGCATTTTTTATATGATTTAGACTTCCCGATGCCAAATCAAGAAAAATTATCATTTTGTCTTTTGGGAGGGTATTTATAAATTTTTCATCAAGGCTTTTTACTATTCTTATTGAGAATTTCTTGTCTAATTTTTTTAGGGTTGACACCATTATACTTGCAGAAGTAATCCCGTCTGTGTCAAAGTGACTGATAATGTATGCTTCCTTGTTATCTAATTTTCTTATAAATTCTTCAGCAAATAATTTTATTTCTTTTTCTAAAATTTCGTCCTCTTTTCTCATTTTTAACTTCAGAATGTTTTATAATTTTTTCAAATACTTCTTAATCTTTCTAACTTGTGAGAAGATTCTACTTCTTTCTCTTTTTGCTTTTTTGTCCTGTTTATTCTTCTTTAAATGTTCTTCTATCTTTTCAAGCTTTTTTTCTGTGTTTGCTAAATCTGGGCTAACATATTTGTCTTTAAGTATTTTAGATATCTTTTTATCATATTCTTTGGGATGTATTCCTTTTTTCCTTAACTCTTCACCTATTTTTTCGGTAGTTAAGCCTTTATTTGCCAGCTCAAGAACTTTCTTTTCATACTCTTCCTGGCTTAACTTCTTTTCTTCTTCCTTTTCCTTATCTGGTTTTTTCTCTGATTTTTTTGGCATCTTAGTATCTCGTAAAAAGGTTTTTTAAAGCTTGTTGTTCTCTTTTTAATGACTAGTGAAAGTTATTTAAACCAATATTTATTTTATACATCATGGGGGTGTCAATTGGAATTGTTTCTTTGAAAGGGGGGGTTGGTAAAACCACTGCCGTGGTCTCTCTTGGTTCTGCAATTGCGAGTTTTGGTAAGAGGGTTTTATTGGTGGATGGAAATATATCCTCTCCAAATCTTGGACTTCATCTAGAGATTGTTGAACCCGAGATATCCTTACAGGATGTTCTTGAGAAAAAGGCAAATCCTTCAGATGCGATACATAAATTGGGTAAATTTGATATAATGCCCGCTTCAATATTTCAGGATTATAAGGCTAATTTGTTTTCTATGAAGGAGAAACTTAGGTATCTTAAGAGAAGTTACGATTATATTCTTATAGATTCTTCACCTTCACTAGATAATGAGACTTTAGGAGCAATGATAGCGTCTGATGAAATACTTGTGGTTACAACTCCTGATCACCCAACATTAAGTACAACTCTCAAGGCACTTAAGTTGGCTAAGCAGAGAGGAACCCCAATATCCGGGTTAATATTGAATAAAGTGCATCATAAGAATTTTGAAATTCCACTTGAACATGTGGAAGCTACACTTGAAATTCCAGTTATGGCTGTTATACCTCATGATATTAATTTTTTGAGAGCACTTTCTAATTTTAAACCTTCAGTTGAGTACAAGCCCCGTTCTGAAGCCAGCGAGGAATATAAAAAGTTGGCTGCTTCATTGATTGGAGAGAAGTATAAGCCTGCAAGGTTTAGAAGCATTGTAAGATGGGTTTCTCCTAAGAGACAGGATATTAACAGAGAAATATTTTATGAAAGGGTTTTTGGATAACTTGATATTCATTCAAAAACCTTTTAAATTACTTGAAGTTTGTTTTTCTATAATGCTTTAGCCCCATAGTACAGTGGTCAAGTATACGGCCCTTTGGTATCTTGAAAATAGATAAGATGAAGAGAGGCCGGGACCCAGGTTCGAATCCTGGTGGGGCTATTTTAGTTTATTTTTATTCTTCTAAACACAAAATACATTATTGCAGATACAAATAACATAGACACCAGAATAACTATCCAAGCATTAGGGCTGTTTTCGAATGGGAGTTTTACGTTCATTCCATAAAATCCAGTTATTATTGTAATTGGCATCATTATTGCCATTATCATAGTAAGAATTTTCATTGTTTCGTTAAGTCTGTTTGAGGTTATTGTTTGGTATGCATTTCTCATACCATTTATTCTTCCAAGCATACTCTTGAGAGATTCGGTTGTTCTAAAGGAATGATCATAAATATCCCTAAAATATGGAAGAAGCTCATTGTCAAGATAGTTATCCGTAGGTTTTGTAAGGCTAAGACATAAATCTGTAAGAGATTCCATTACCTGTCTCATCTCTAAGATTGTAAGTTCTTTTTCAAATAAATCTTCAAGCACTTCTTTTTCTGGATTGTTTATGAAGTCTCTTTCCAGTTTTTTGAATTGTTCAAATAAAATTCCTTTTATTTGTATACATTTGTCTATCTCTTTGTCTAGAAGATAATGAAAAATATAGTCTGCTCCCCTTTTCATAAAATTTTCAATTTTTTTAGGAGTTTTTATAAGAGAATCTATATTTTCGTTAATTTCTAGGTGAGAAGTTATAAGATAATTTTCTCCCAGTATAAAGGATAGGTTGTATGTTTTTATGTTTGTGGCTTCAAGCCCTTTTATGCTATGTATTATTACTGCAGTGTTCTCCTCAAACTCTTCATATTTTGTTCTTGTCTGATTAGAAAGAATATCTTCTTCTGTTGCAGGGTGTATATCAAATATATCTTTTATTATCTTTATTTCTTCAATGTTTGAGAATGCAAGATCTATCCAGTATTGAGTTCTTTTATCATATTTTACTTCTTTGGGGTTTACTTCAGTTAATTTACCTCTCGTCATGGAAAAAATTTTAATCATAGATAAATTATTTCTTTTGATTATTTAAATATTCTTAAATATTTATTTTAAAGAGAGGGCATCATAGGTATAATTTCCAAGATCTATAACCTTTGCATTTTTACCTAGTTTGGTATCTACCCCTGCATAATCTACATTAAATTTTCCTTTTTCGAGGGAGGTTATTACAAACTCATTTGTTAATCCTGAAAATATAGAATGTGCTTCCAATATGAATATATCTGTGGTGCTTGGACCTGCAAATTCTGTTTCATTGTATTTGCTTGAATGAAGATGAAAATAAGCTAATTTTTTTGAGAAGTGTTCATCAGAGGGAAGCAGATATTGTCCATCATTTTCTTCGTCTTTAAATTTTGAAAGCTCGCTTTCAATACACCTTAAATTTATCTTATCTTTTTCTTTAAAAGTTATTATTCCTCCTATTTCAGAATACTTCTCTTTTATATCCTCTTCTATTATTTTACCTATATTATTACAAAAAGAAGAATCTTCAAGGGCGTTTAACATTAAATAAATTATTTTGTTTTGGTTTATTGAGAGTTCATTTATTTGAGAATAATCTTCAATTGAAGATGGATGGTTTGTTCTGAATGTATGGGGTTTTTTACTTAATTTATTTATAATATATTTTTTTAGGGAACTTTCATTGTTAAGCAGAGAATTATATGAGAGGTTTTCATTAAGATATTCTTCATTTATTTTATCTACTTCATTAAATATCATCTTAATATACTTGGAATTTTCTGGGTTTAGAGATTCTTTTTTCTTTAAAGAGATATTTTGGGTATCTTGTTTAACTTCTGTATTTTCTAATTGGGAAAAATGAGAGGTTTTATCTTGTATTGAGGGAATTATTAAAGTTCCCATAAGAAGTATTTTTGCAAGATTTTTTTTCATTACACCTCTTTTAATCAGAATATATTATAAGTTTATGTGTACTAGTTTAAGGTATTCTAATGTCTGTATCTTCCACGTTTTTCTATCGCTACCATTCTTTCAAATATCTTTTTTGATTCAGGGTATTCTTTTGAATAAGAGTCTTGAAATTGTTCAAACAATACTTTCCAATTTTGAAAGTGCTTTGCTTCCAGGGCTTGTTTTAAAAGATGTAAGTCTACCGCTTTATCTTCAATTTTCTTGGAGATGTACCCCAATCCAAAGTCTATTATAAATATTCCTTTATCTTTTAGAATCATATTTGAGGTGGTTAAGTCTCCGTGGATTAAGTCTGACTTGTGAAGTAGAGAAACAGATTTTCCAATATTTTTTATTATTTCTATTTGCTTTCTTAGGGGGAAATTATTTAGAGATTCTGATATCTTTTCACCAGATATATAAGGCATTCGTATTATATTTAGTTCCCTTGAGTTCTCTGGCAAAGGGGAGTTTATTATCTTGCTAGATTTTGTTAATAGTTTTGTTTCTGCTTTTGTTCTTTGTTTTATTATGTTCTTATCCAGTTCGGGTATCCTATATGATTTAGATATTCTGTCTTTTATTATTTGATTATTTTTTTCATCAAGGAATATTTTTGCTTCTGCTCCTTGTTGAATTAGTTTTGGTTTCATCAGTATTTTAAATTATTCAATGTTTTAAGTTTTATCCTGTTATATCATTTAATATAAATGCTTTTATACCTATTTTAAATTCCTTTTTTATGAAATTTAAGGATATTTTCCTTGCAGGAGCGCTTCTTTTTTCAAGTGTGTCGCCTTCTTTTTCTCAGGATAAACTGAATTATGAGGTACGTACTAAAGGAGGAGGATTTCCTTCTACAATGAGTTTTATTAATCTGGGTGAGAAGGAAATAGATTTTTCTTTTTTGTTGGGAATTTATTCTATGAAATTTGATCAGGTTAATGATTCTATTTATAATGAAACTAAAAATTTTATATTTAAGAAAGAATTTTTTGATTATTCTAAGGGCTCTGGATATACTCTTTTAGATTATTATGTCGATAGGGGGAAGCTTAGAGAGGCTAAAGAGAAGCTAGTTAATAAAAGACTTGATGAGAAATATAAGACTTTTCCTGAGATCCTTAGAGAGTTTAGAGATAATGGATTTGAGGATAAGGATAGTTTGCATTTTTTTATTATGGGTTTGCCTTATTCTTTGGAAATTGAAAAGGAAAAGAGAGGAGATACTACATTTTATTCTTCTAGTTTAAAGGGGGCAATTAAGTTTGAACCAGGGGATGATTTTCATTTTCCTTATCCGATTGAGATGACTGGTATTGAGAAGGAGGGTAAATTTGTTATACTTGGATTTTCAACTAAGTTCCTTAATGTTAAAAAAGGAAAAGAGGGTTCTTTAGAGGGTAGATTAAAAGAGGAGTAATAAAATCTAGGGAAGGTTTATTTATCTTTCCAGAATATCATCATTCCTAAATTTATAATCATTCCTATATCTATAACCATACAATATTTACATAATGCATCTAGAACGAAAAACTGAAGATAAAGGAAATAAAGTGCAAAGATTGTTGCCCCTATTATTCCAATTGTAATAAGTTGTTTCTTGTTTTTTGAGGGTTTTTTTATGTGTAAGAATATTAATATTGCCATAATTGAGAATGCAAATAATCCTATATGTGCATTTTTTATTCCTAAAGTTGTCTCATATTGGGAAGTTTGAACTGCGTAACAGGTTGTTTGAACTCCTCCGCACGCTTCCTCAACAGATACAAAAGTTAGTATACCTGAAGCCAGTATTGACAGTAGGAAGATTACAAGTATTAGGGAGTATTTAGGGGTGTTTTTCATTGGATAATTTGGGCAGGAGGGATATTTAAGGGTTTTGGGAGGGGAGGGAGTAAGAAGGAGGAGAGGGTAATCAAAACCTTTAAAAACAAATTTTTACAAGGATTAGGATGGGAAAAATAAAGTCCAAGGTAGTAAGAAAGACAGCAAATGCTCTTGTAAAAGAGGATTTGGGTTTTAGTAAAGACTTTGAAAAGAATAAGGCAATACTTGGAAGAGAGATGCCAAGTAAGAGAATAAGAAATAGACTTGCAGGGTTAATTTCAAGGCTAAAAAGACAGGAAGAGAAAGCTAAGCTCGAGATGAGTGCTTAATTAAGTTATATTTTTCTAAAAGTTAAACTTTTAAATGGTTTAGTTGTTTAAAATCTGAAGGTAAAACAACATCGATTGTTATGGCTTTGTAGCTCAGTTGTTTAGAGCGCGGCTCTCATGAGGCCGAGGTCGGGAGTTAGAATCTCCCCAAAGCCATTTTTTAATTTGTCTTGTTGAGAATCTCTAATTTTAAAAACCCGTTTATTCAAGAAGTTAAATGAGGAAAAAAAATCAAGGTATAAAAATATTTTATTTGTTTATGACTGTACTTGTGGGGGCGATTATATTCTTATTTTCTAGTGTTCCAAATCCAGAAGGGGGGGGGGGGGGGTGGATTCGATCAACGAGCTCTCTTTGTGGAGGTTGTGTGCTGTGCGCTTTTTTCCGTTCGCGTGCGTTGAAAGGGG
>CAYPLY010000006.1:0-41397 GCA_964412025.1 Candidatus Woesearchaeota archaeon
TCATAAATAAAACAACAATTGTTGCAAGGAATTTTGTTGATTTTGAAATACTACTTTGTGGGGAAGTTTTTTTAGGAGGTTCTTTTGAGGGGAAGTGATTTATAAAAGGATTGTTAGTGGGTTTCTTTTGGTAACTCGAGGGGAACCTGGAAGGGTAATTTCCTGGACCACGTGGGGGATATCTAGCAGGGGGACCTCTTTTTATCATTGTATATTACAGTATTAAGATGTTTAAAAAAGTTTATTTACTTTTATCAATAATTTTCCCACAAGACAAGCTTACCTTCTTCATCTCTCAAGAACATTGTATCTCCGGTGTTTGTCCATACATAAGTTTGATTAAAGTCTTCTGCAGTTAATGTAACCTGATAATCCTCTTTTAATACAAAATCCTCAAACAAATAGGTTTTTCTTCCCTCATCTTTAACACTCCACATATTAAAATCACAATCAAAACCACAATTATTATACAAAACTAATTCTTCATCAGGACCAAATTTATGTATTCCAATACAATCAGCACATTTATCCAATGATTTTTCACATAAGTTCTTATTACTCAAAATACATTCCTCCCATGCTTCCACAAATAAGTTATAATAATTATCATGCCCATCTGGAAAATAATAGTTTGCATACCCCTTCCTCACAATTTCCGCATTTATATTCTTGCCAGTTTCAATATCAAACAAATATGCCAATTCCCTTTCATATCTATCTTTACCTCTTCTTTCAATTTTAACTGTTTTATTCATAACTAAACTTTCAGTATACTTTTTAGCATCTGAATAATATTTTTCTCCTCTTTCAGGAGTATTCAATCCCAACATTCTAACCGAAGTCCCATTTACAACAACGGTATCACCATCAATAACTCTCTCAACTTGAACCAATTCAATATTATCAAGATTTTCAACAACAAACCCTTCAAAAGAAGAGTAATTCATAAAAACAAACACCAAAATCAAAACAATCAAAAAAAGTATATTTATCCCTTTTTTCATATATTTCAATATAGCAATTCATATAAATGCATTTCTATTTTCTCAAATATGAAAGATGTTGTCTTACTTGCCGATCCTAAAACCCCTGCATGGGACTTTGCAGAAAAAATACAGAGTTATATAAGAAATACGAATGAAAAAGAAGTTAGCTTGTATGACTTAGAGATGAAAGTTTTCAGAGATAAAGAAATAATGCCCCATGTTCCAAAAAATATAAGGAAAAAGAACGTCTACTTTATTGAATCCTCAAATAAAAGCCCTAATGATTGGCTTGCTGAGCTAATTTTTGTTAAAAATCTCTGTCTTAAGGCAGATGTAAACAGTTTAAGTTTTGTTTTGCCATATATGAGATATGCTAGACAGGACAGAAAACACATGTCCAGGGTACCAATATCTACCCTTGCAGTTGCAGATTCCATTTCAAGAGGGGTAGAAAGAATAATAACTATGGATTTACACTCTCCCCAGATTGAAAATGCTTACCCAGCAAATGTTCCTCTGGATAATCTTCAGAGTTTCCCAGAACTTGTAAAATATTTAAGACAAAATTACTCCTCTTATCTTGAAGACCTTGTTATAGCTTCCCCGGATGTGGGAGGGGCAGGAAGAGCAAATTCTCTTTCAAAAAGGCTTCTTAGAGGAGAAGTTAATCCTAATCCGGAAAAACCAAATTATACACTTGCAATAATGAGCAAGATGAGGGATAAGTTTGGGAATGTTGAAAGCATGAAATTAATTGGAGATGTTGATAAAAAAAATGTTCTATTGGTTGATGATATTATTGATTCTGGAAGTTCTGCAATAAATGCAAGCAGGGAATTAAAAAAAGGTGGTGCAAACACCCTGTTATATTATGCAACCCACGGATTATTTACGGAGGGGACAGAAAAGATATTGAACGCCTATGATATTGTAATGACAAGCAATACCCATTATACTCCAAAAGAGGAGGATGGAAAAATAGAAGTTATTGACATGACCCCAACATTCGCCGAGACAATTTACAGAGCTCATGAAGGTCTGTCTGTTTCTAAGTTGTTTGATTAAGAAATCCTGTTGAAAGCTTCTTTCACTTTTTCATTAAGAGTTAAATGAGGTATTATCATTGCAAATCCAGCCCCAATTAATACAAATAAAATTTCCGAGTGTCTTATTATCTGATATATAGAATATACAATCACAACAATTGACAAATTTATTGAACTTATTTTTGCCCAGAATTTTAATTTCCATAACCCTCTAGCCAAAACAAAAAATACAACTGCAAGTATAACTGAAATTACAAGGTAAAATATAAACACGCTTAATTCTGGAACCGCAAAGATATTTATTATATTTGCAAGATTTGGATCAGCATTTTGAGTGTTAAAAGAAGGATATTTAATGATTATCCAAATCAAAAAAATGATATTAATTAAAAAGTAAATCGCACTCGCTAAACTACAAATATAATAAAAAATAGAAATTATCTTAATCCCTATTGGTCTTTCAACTATTTCCTTCTGATTATTATCCATCCTCTTTTTCTCCCAATTTTAATAAACCAAAATATAAAAAAATAAAAAATAAATTTATTTGTAAAGCTCTCTGGCTTCTCTGCTGAATAGGTACGCTATAATGCCCCCATCAATAAACAATCTTACAATCTGGAAAGCCTGGAAACCCGATGCTATTACCATCGCAGAGTTAACTATTGCCAACATTGATAGGATTATTGCAATTACTCTTGCTAAAGGTTTTAATCTCCATAACCCTCTTGCAACAAAGTACTCAAACACCCCCAATGCTACAAGACACAATCCAGCAATTATTCCCAAAACAACCAAAGCTCCATAACGTACTGCTTCAAGTTGAGGGAACAGTTCTATAAGATATGTAATCATGAACGGAGCTCCAATCGCTACAAGTATACCAAACCCTACCCATAGAATAGCCCACATGTAATAAAGCAAAGAAACTATCTTTACTCCATTTGGAAGGTTTTTTTTGTCAAATCTATCTACCTTCTTTTCAGATTTCTTCGTTCTAGATGTTGATTTTTTTCTAGCCTGTTTTTTCTTAACCATTTCTACCTCCTTTCAAAAATATCTTTTAAGCTTTTTTGAAAGCTTCTTTTACTTTTTTATTGAAAATGATTTTCAATTACTCCCTCTTCTTTTATGAATATATCATGGAATTATTGTTTATAAAAGTTTTTTAATCAGTGTTTCTTTCAGTTTAGTAAGATTTATAACTAATTCTTGGATACTTTTTGTGTACGATTAAGCGGGTGTGCCGGAGTGGTCAAACGGGCTGGACTTAAGATCCAGTAGCTTAGTGCTTGCGAAGGTTCGAACCCTTTCACCCGCATTTATGAGGATGAATTAGAAATTTCCAAATTCAAGGGTAAGTTTCTTTTCACACGCATTTACATTTATTTCTTAAATCACATTATTTAAAAACTAAATAATCTTGAACTAGAATTATGAAAAAAGAGAAGATTGCTCTCATTATGGGTATTGCATTCTTGGTATTAGGTACATTCTTTTTAATTTCTCCTTCAAATAATCCATTTTCTATGTTTAGTGAAGAGGGAGGAAGTAGTTTTTTAGGTAATCTTTTTGCGGCTCATGCTGAAGATTCTCCACCTGCTCCAACCTGCAAAGACGGAGTTCAAAACCAGGGAGAAAGACATATTGATTGTGGGGGTCCTTGTGAAGCCTGTCCCCCTGATTGCACGGATGGAATATTAAACCAAGATGAGGAAAAAATAGATTGTGGAGGAACAATCTGTTCTGCCTGTCCAACTTGTTCAGATAATATTCAAAACCAGGGAGAAAGACATATTGATTGTGGGGGTCCTTGTGAAGCCTGTCCCCCTGATTGCACGGATGGAATATTAAACCAAGATGAGGAAAAAATAGATTGTGGAGGAACTATTTGCGGTCCTTGCCCAACATGTTCAGACAATATTCAAAATCAGGGAGAGGGAGGAATCGACTGTGGAGGTCCCTGTCCTATTGCCTGTCCTCCAACTTGTACAGATAGAATCCAAAACCAGGGAGAAATAGGTGTAGATTGCGGAGGTCCATGTTCTGCCTGTCCTCCATCTATCGTGACCGCGCTTACCCCAGATGAAGTTGCAAAGGTGAGAGAGGCAATACTTTCAAGCCCATTTGTTTCAGATTTACCCAAAGATGGAATAATCTCATTACATTTCTTTAATTATCAAAATGGACAGAGAGTAGAATTAGATACATTCCTTATAGGAAAAGACCAGATTTTAACAAGTGGTTCTCCAGACATATCCGTAATAATTCACACAAAATACATTGCTGAATTAACTCCAACAAATCTTTGTGATATAATTTCAAAAGCAAAAGCAGGAGGGGATATTGCATTTGAGACTTATCAGAGTGATACAAAGTTATTGATGAAATATTCTGGAATGATAAAATACAGAGATTGTATGGGATTCTGAGATTTAAAAATTAACTACAACTGGTAGAAATCCCGTCCCATCCAGCAATTCTTGCCATTGTCCACCACATAGCCTTAGCCAATCTTACTGCTCCTTCCTGCCCAATATGTCCTATACTCTCATCTCCTAAATTCCTTGAAGTTATTAAAGGATAAGAATGTCCATTCCAGGTATAAAAGTTAGAACTTCCATCATCATTATAAGATAAAATATCTCCATAATCAAATAAAATTCTGTCTTTATTTGCACGAACATATGTTCTTATTCTTTCATTTTTTAAATATCCCTGATATCCCTTTTCACCTGCAAAAATAGAATCAACTGTGCCTGTTGTAAATAGAATCTTTGTAGGATATCCCTGAGAGAGAGCATATAATCTGTATTCCTCAGTTGCAGATAAATATGTATCAAGATTTACTGTCTGTCCTTTTGTAGATAATGAATTATCGTTATCATCAAGTCCCCATCCAACACTTCCTGCAGGAGAACCAACCGAAGAACCATACCAATGAACCCCATATACTGGATCAACATTAGTTTCAGAACCTACTGCCGGATGTGCCTGCATATCCCAGCACCATGCTAATCCAATAGCTGAAAGAGATAAACCATTTGAGTTAGCATAAACAATTCCTGCCTTTGTTCTTGTTCTTGCAGCTGTGCTTGTCCACCAATCCTCTTCACCATAACTATATCTCCAGCCAGTAGGATTATTAATATCTCCCCATGTTGCACTACTTAATCTTAGATAGTTGGTAGTAGAAGGGTCAGGAGTTCCAGATAATCTTACTGTAACCTGATATCTGGAGTCTCTCGCTTCCAACAGTTCAACCCCTCTTCTTATTGATTCTGAATGAGATTCTCCAGGGAAAGATACCCACATTGTTTTTACTTTATCAATATAACATTGAGGAATATCATCATATCTATCAACTATTGTGTGATCTGCAATTATTTGACTTGCTTGCACAGGAATAGTTACACACTCTCCACCAGAACAGCTTCCACTTGAACAAGTAATAATTCCACTCCATTCAAGACATGTATCTGTTGTATCATAATTTCCGCAGAGGATATATCCTGAACCAGAACACTGCTTTGTACCCAAAGGAGAACAATCGTTTGTACAGGAAGCAATACAACTATTTCCACTTTGAATATAACCCAAATTACAAGATGTAACTGTACAAGTTCCCCATGCAGACCATATTCCATTATTGCATGTTCTAGATTGTGAACCAGCACCGTTAGTTATTGAACAAGATTGGCTAGATGAGCCTGTACAAGTAGAGGTTGTTGTCTTTGAATCTGCAATCTTGTAAACTCCAGAACCATATGCAGGTATAGTAAGTGTAAACCTTGAATTACTAATTGTTGTTACTTGTGCTCCTGTAAAGTAATTTTCTAATCTTATAGGAGTATAAGGGAGGTTGTTTAAAGTGAATGTTATAGTTGATGGAGAAGATTCATAATTTGCAACTATAATATATCCCTCTCCATTTAACATTCTTGTTCCATAATCCACAAAAGAATTCGTAGTTACATCTACTGTCCAATCTGTCCAGTGAGGTTGTACTATTAAAGGCATTAATGCATCAATCTCTCTTCTTATATTTGGTAAATCATTCCACCAAGGAGAATTCTCAACTCTTTCTGCAGGAACAGGATAATTATCCCAATAATAACCCATTCCTTTAGCTCCATGTGCAATTGCTCCATAAAGAGAAGGTCTAAACTCTAATCCCATAGTATTCATTTGAGCCATTGAAACAGGCATTCTCTGTCCAGGGTAATTATCCAATAAAACAAATCCATTTGTCCCTCCTCCTGTTCCTAATTCTCCAAGACCAACATAATTTCCTGTAATATCAGCAATATTTGCCCTTTCAGAATTAAATTTTCTTGCAACACCAGGATGTCCATTCAACTGATAAATTGGATGCATGCGTTTTCCTTGAGAATCAACATCGTTTGTTGTAACAATTCTTGCAAATATCTCTGGAGTGTACCAAGAACCATGAATTCTTTCATTATCCTGAAAGTAAAATACAATCTCATCCATTAGCCCCTGAGATTTTAAATCATTGATGAAATCTAACATGTGTTCTGTATCATTGTATGCCCACGCATAAGGTTGAAGATATTGCGAAGTTGAAAATCCAGATAACATTCCGTCAGGATTAAAATCAGATGTTGCCAGTTTTGCCTTCTGAACCTGATAAGCATCAACAGCCCATATATTCATATTAAATCCTTGCCTAGAATATATACTCCAGTCTGGTCTGGTTCCATGAGCAAAAATAGCTAAAGGGAAAAAAGGAGTCCATTGCCCATTCTTTAATACATAAATATTCCCTAAATCATCAACCCTTGTTACAGAACCATTAAATGCTAGTTTTTCCTCATAAGGTTCTTTAAATCCTCTTCCTTTACCAACATAAAAATCATCAAACCATTCTGCTCTGTCAATCCCCTCTACTTGTTGTTCATAATGTACTCCTATACTAACACCTATATAATTTGTTCCGGGTTTAGGTGTAAAAAATATTGAAGATTCTTCCCATATGCCCGGTTTAGTGTTGCTTGCTACCCCTCCTGTTTTTACAATGCTGTTTGAAATCCAATTTCCATTACTATCGGTTACAAATACATCTAAATAAAATACTGCAGGAGGCCAGGACTCAGTCTTAGTCATTACAGAAAAAGTATATGTTTCTCCAGGAGTTACAGGAATTCCCTGTCTTGATACAATCCTATCATACGCTTGTTCATTTCCCCCATAAAATAGTCTTATAGAACCCGTCCCATCGTTTTGATAAGAAACAGATGAATCATAAAGTCGGGAAGATGAAGAATCATAAGTCCCTCTTTGGAAATGCATCCATGCCGCACCATTTGGAACATTAGAGTTAGAAAATAAATTAGTTGTTCTTTGCAACTGTTTTCTATATGACCAATAATCTCCTGTAGGATTAGTTATATTGGGATTAGGGTTTGTTGTACCTGAACTTTTAATACATGTCCCATTACTTTCACAATTGAATCCATTCAAACAATTTCCACAATTAACAACGCTTCCACATATTGTCTTCATACCACAAGTATAACCTAAAGACTGACAAGTTTGTGTACAAGGTGCAACACACAAACTTGAATTATACAGACAATTAGAACATAATAAAGTCCCAGTATATCCTGCTCCCCTCACACCAGCACAAGTAGCCCCTCCTAAATAAGTTCCATCACACTGTTCTGTTCCTTCCCTGATATTGTTTCCGCAAACAGGAAGACAATCATTATCATTAGTAAAAGTGCAGCCCCTCTCAGTTGGACAACACCCGTCTCCACTAACACACGAAGTTATATTTGTATAAACACACTTGCTGCCTGAACATGTATCTCTTGTGCATGAAATATAATCATTGCATTGTGTTGAATTTGTGCATTGGGGAGTAATATTAATAATTGGATTTGTATTACTCTGATTAGTTGTATTAGTTTGATTGTTAATAATTAAACTGCAATTAGAAATAGGATTAAAAATACATCTTCCAGAAAAACAGATATTCTCAGTACATGAATTATTATCTTCACATTGAAGTGCAGAATAACAAGAAGTACATTTAGGGATAAGAAGATAAGTACATTTACCCTCAAGACATTTTCCAGTTGTACATGCATTGGAATCATCACACTGATAATTCTCTTCACAAGGAACACAATTTTCTATTGAAGTATAAGTGCATATCCTCCTAGATAAACAATCATTTATTGTACATGCATTATGATCATCACATTCCAAATCAGAACCACACTCAGGAATTTCTTCTTCAGGAATCTCTTCGTTTCCTGTTATTTGATATTCATCTTCAACTTTTCCATTTATAGATTTTCCAGATTCAGATGTGAATCTAGGAGTAACTGAAATCTTCTCTACATCTGAAACATCTGAAAAAGAGAATTCAACTTGAAAATTATTTCCTTCTAATTCTTCAATAGAAATCTTACGTGTGATAATCTTATTTCCATTATCATCATAAAATATGAATATAACAGAATCAATATCCTCTTCACTCTCAGGATTATTTATCTTAACTCTGATTCCGCTTTCATTTAACACTTCAACATTTTCTATCATTAAATCAGCCTGATATTTATCAACATTCTCACTTCCATCATTAGAAAGCTTCTCTCTTAGAAAAAACAGTCCAACAATGGCCCCAATAATAAGCAGTATAACAATTAATATAATTACAAATTTACCAGAAAATTTTCCTTCACCTCTCTCTTCAGGCATTAAATACTTAAGAGAAATGAGTTTTTAATATTAATCCTCTTACTCAAATTTATACAAATACCTTTTCAAATCAATCTTGTTATTCTTATCAACCACAACTCCTTCCTTCCTTAACCTCTGTATTTTCTTCTTAACACCTGAAGCAAACCCTCCCACTCTCCCATCAGAATTAACAACTCTATGGCAAGCTACCTTAGGGGAATATGGATTCTTGTTCATTGCATTTCCAACTGCACGATAAGCCTTACAATTTAACTTATGTGTAATCTCACCATAAGTTGTAACCTTCCCCCTTGGAACTTTCCTAAGAATATCATAACATTTTTCATTGAAGGATTCTTTATCTTTCATATTTCTTGATAGGTGAGCATATATAAATATATTCTCCTCATGAACACTAATTATCTTAAAATCTATAGCGGATAAATATAATAGTAGAAAAACTAAAATACCTTAGCTACATAAAATAAAATAATCGCCTCTGTAGCTCAGTTGATTAGAGTGCCAGTTTCGTAAACTGGAGGTCGCGAGTTTGATCCTCGCCAGAGGCTTTAGTAATTAAAATACATATTTAAAAAACACTTTTTCTTCAAGTTAAAATGGGCTTTTTACAGTTTAATCCTGATGGAAGTTTAAAATTGACTCCAGAGCAGAGATATGAAAAAGAAAAAGAGAATCAAGGAATAGTAATAACCCGAGAACAGATAAGCATAAAGCCTGCAAAAGCTCAGATAAGAATCAGATTTCCTGAAAGGATTGAAAATCCAAGAAAAGTTTTGATGCTTTATGACAATCTTTCAAGAGAAATCTCTTCAGATGCAATACACAAGATTGAACAGATAAACGAACAGACATTTATAATAAAGATAGATAACGGATCTTTCTCAATGTATACCACTCTTGACTTTTTAATAAGAGGTTTTAAAGAAGCATTGAGCGTAGATAATAAGAATATAATTATTAAGGGAACTTGGGATTTTAAGTAAATTTATAAATTATATTTACTCAATAATATTATGGATGTTAAGGATAAAGTAAAACTAATAAAAGAATTTGCTGAGGAGATAGTAACAGAAGAAGAACTCACTAAACTATTTGAGAAAAATCCTCACCCTTCTGCTTATGATGGTTTTGAACCCTCAGGAAGAATTCATATCGCTCAGGGTTTGTTAAGAGCAATAACAGTCAACAAACTAACTTCTGCAGGTGTTAAATTCAAATTTTATGTTGCAGATTGGTTTGCTCTTCTTAATAATAAATATGATGGAGATATGAAAAAAATAAGAACTGTTGGAGAATATTTCATAGAAGTTTGGAAAGCATGTGGAATGGATTTAAAGAATGTTGAATTCATCTGGGCTTCAGAATTCATTAAAAAACATCCAGAATATTGGGAAACGGTTTTAAGATTATCAATGAATGCAAGCGTTAATAGAGTTTTAAGATGCGGACAAATAATGGGAAGAGAAGAATCAACAGAAAATCCTTCGGCTCAAATTTTATACCCTTTAATGCAAGCAGCAGATATTCATCATTTAGGAGTACAGATAGCACAGTTAGGAATGGACCAAAGAAAAGTCAACATGCTTGCAAGAGATATTTTTCCAAAACTTAATCTAACCCCTCCAATTGTAATCTCTCATCATATGCTTCTTGGATTACAATTCCAGGAAACAGACAAAACCGGAGTAGATAGAAAGATTGCAATGAAAATGTCAAAATCAAAACCAGATACGGCAATATTCATGACAGATTCAAAAGAAGAAATATTTGATAAATTCAAGAAAGCTTACTGTCCAGAGGGAAAAGAAGAAGACAACCCTGTTTTAGAATATGCAAAATATATTGTATTTGAAAAGTTCAAGAAAATAACAATAAAAAGACCAGAGAAATTTGGGGGAGATTTAACCATTAAAAGTTACGAAGAGCTTAGAGATTTATACTTAAAAAAAGAAATACACCCTCTTGATTTAAAGGCAACGATTGCAGAATCAATAAATGAACTACTAGAACCTATTAGAAATCATTTCAAAACTTCCAAGAAAGCAAGAGAATTAGAGAAGCAAGTTTTATCTTTTCAATCTAAAAAATAATTACTTTTTCTCTTCAGGTTTTTTTGTATGAACCTTTACTCCAAGTTCTTCAAGCCTTTTTATGTGCGCTTGCATAACTCTCTCAATTTGCTGAATAAGCCTTATCAACTCATTCCTCTCATTTATTAAAGTGTTCAAAGCACCCTGATGAAAGCCTATTTCAACTTCTTTAGGCATCTCTGAAACCTTTTTCTTTGTTTCTGTCATAGATTTCTTAGAAATGTCTGTATTATAAATGTTTGTTTTATTTAATACACAAAACTTTTATTAATCCTATTTTCTTACAAATTTAATGAAAGAGGAAATAATAAAGATAATACTAAAAGCCCTTAAGGAAGATGGGGTTAAACTCACAAAGGAAGAAGTTGATAAATATATTGAAATTCCTCCAAATACAGAAATGGGCGATTATGCCTTCCCGTGTTTCTTTCTTGCAGATAGACTAAAGATGCCTCCAGGAGAGATTGCAATGCATATAAGAGGGACTCTTAAAGATATACCCAAGGGGTTTGATGATATACAATCCAGAGGACCCTATGTTAATTTTTTTGTAGACAGAAAAACACTTGCTTTAAATATAATTAAAGAGATAAAATCTTTAGGAAAAGATTATGGAAAAACCCCTACAAAACCCAAAACAATAATGGTTGAATTTCCCTCTCCAAATACAAATAAGCCTCTTCATCTGGGACATCTAAGGAATATGACAATAGGAGAGAGTGTTTCAAGACTTCTGGAATTTAATGGAGATAAAGTAATTCGTGCAAACTTAAACAACGATAGAGGAATTCATATATGCAAATCTATGGCAGCATACAAATTTTATGGAGGAAGAAAAACCCCCAATACAGCAAAGAAAAAATCAGACCATTTTGTAGGAGACTATTATGTGATGTTCAATAAAAAGGAAAAAACAAATGCCAAATTAGAAGTAGAGTCACACAGACTTCTTCAGAAATGGGAAGAGGGAGATGAACATGTTATTAACTTATGGAAAAAAATGAATAAATGGGCCCTTGATGGATTCAAGATGACATACGACAGATTCCAGATAAAACATGATGTTGAATTCTACGAGAGCGAGATATACAAGGAAGGAAAAGAGATAGTTGAAAATGGGATTAAAGAGAATATATTTACAAAAAAGGAAGATGGATTAGTTATCGCAGACTTGAAAAAAGAGGGACTGGGAGAAAAAGTTCTTTTAAGGCCTGATGGAACCTCAATTTATATGACTCAGGATTTATACCTTGCAAAGTTAAAGAAAGACAAATACAAAGTTGACAAATCAATTTATGTTGTAGGAAATGAACAAAACCATCACTTTAATGTATTATTTACAATATTAAAGAAGTTAGGTTTTGAATCAGGGGATTTAAAACATCTTTCATATGGCATGGTTAACCTTCCAGAGGGAAGAATGAAATCAAGAGAGGGGACAATTGTCGATGCAGATGATTTAATAGATGAAGTTCAAAAGCTTATAAAAAAGGAATTAAAATCAAGATATAAGTTATCTCAAAAGGAACTTGAAGAAAGAAGCCTTAAGATAACTCTTGCAGCAATAAAATACATTCTTTTAAGAGTTGATACAAAAAAGGACATGATTTTCAATCCAAAAGAATCAATAGATTTCGAGGGAGAAACAGGTTCTTATCTTTTATACACATATGCAAGAGCTTCAAGCATAATCTCTAAATTAAAAATTAAGAAACAAGATTCTTCATTTGAGGAAATAGAGGAAAAGGAAGTTGCACTAGTAAAGAAACTTCAGGAATTCAAAAATATTCTTTCAAAATCAATAGACGAATTAAATCCCTCTTACCTTGCAAATTATTCTTATCAGCTTGCAAAGCTATTCAATGAATTCTATCATGCCTGTCCCGTTATAGGTTCAGAAAAAGAAGCTTTCAGAATTGACTTAGTTATTTGCTTTATACAGGTATTAAATTCTTCACTTAAACTATTGGGTATAGACCCAATTGAGAGGATGTGAAATATAAAAAATGTTAGAGCAATACATATCAAATGATTATCTTAGGGCAGGAGCAATACTAGTTGGACTTTTTTTGATTTTGAAGGTAGTTGTTTTTCTAATACAGAAGATAATTGTAAACTTAACTTCAAAAACTAAAACAGATTTAGATGATTTGCTTGTCAAGAGGACCTCAAAACCACTTACATTGATTATACTTTTTATAGGATTGAGAATAACTTTAGAGGAACTTCCATTGACCGAATCACTTGAGAGCACAATTTATAAGATAGCGTTCTCTTTAATAATAATCGGGGTATCTTACCTTGTTTATGTAATTATAGATTTAGTTATCCTAAGGGCTTGGAAAAGATTTACCCGAAAAACAAAATCTAATATAGATGATAGTTTGGTTAATCTGGTTCATGGATTCCTGAAAGTGGTTTTATTTATCTTTTTATTTCTATATATTTTGGATTATTGGGGAATTAAGATAGGTCCATTTTTAGCAGGAGTGGGTATAGGAGGGATTGCAATTGCTTTTGCTCTTCAATCCAGTCTTAATAATATCTTTGGAGGTATCGCAATAATTCTGGATAAGACTGTTAAAATAGGGGATTTAATATATCTTGATAACGAAACTCGTGGAAAGGTGATTTATGTTGGATTGAGAAGCACCAGAATACAAACCTTTGATAATGAAATTATAATTGTCCCAAATGGAATTATTGCAAATAGCAAAGTACAGAATATAGCCCTCCCAGAACCAAAGGTTAGAGTGGTTGTTCCCTTCACTGTTTCTTATGGTTCAGATATTGAGAGAGTAAAAAAAATAGTTTTAAGAGAGATAAAAAAAGTAAGAAGTTTAATTAACGATCCTGAACCACATGTAAAATTCTTGGCTATGGGGGATTCCTCCTTAAACTTTAACGCATACTTTTATGTAGACTCTTTTGAAAATAGGCTAGATGCAACGGATCAGGCAAACACTTTGATATACAATGCATTAAATAAAGCAGGAATATCCATACCTTTCAATCAGCTGGATGTTCATATAAAGAAGGATTAAGATGTCAAGAAATAATTTCCTAAGTAAATTCCTGAGTTTTATTGGTTGGTTAACAGGAGTAATAGTTTCTTTAGCTGTTGCATTCGGGATGATAGATGGGGTTTTAACAATAAAATTTATACCTCCAATTGTAATGATTATCTTTGGTTGGATAGTAATATTTACAACTCTTCTTGGGGCAATGATAAGTGCAATGGGTTATTTCATAAAAAAGGCTTCAAGATAAATTTAAGCACATCCAGCAATCTTTCCAAATAAATTCCATACCGCTTCTCCTTTAAGAGCACAATTCAAGTATGCTCCAGGAACGCTTGTTGAATGTGAGCATCCAAAATTTCTCTGGCGTACCGCTAGTTGAGAGTGAGTATCTGAATGAGTATTCATCCAATCAGTTCCCCAATTCCCTCCACTATAGCTCAAATCTTGGTTTATTCCTCTGCTCATAAAATCCTCTCCAGAAGGATTATGTTCTTCTATATCAGCAAAATCAAAAAGTATACACTGATGAGTATTGCAGAAAGCATCATTATTTACAAAGTTTCTTATTTGGTTGTTTCTGGCATCAACGTTAGGATTATTTGTAGCCCCTTCTGTATGTCCTGTAATAAATACAAACTTAACATTAGGATATTCAGTGATAATTGTTTTCATATTATCCAGATACTGATTAATATCATGTCCATATATACTACACCAGCTCCACATTATAACATTAATATCTCTTCCAGCGTTATCTAAATATTCTCTTGTTGGTCCAAGTAAACCATCACTGTAAGAATCACAATTACTTAAGTCATAACATCCTCCTGTTGCAAATCCGCTATCATCCCCATATCCATAATAATCTTCAAAATGAAGCACTCCTGATCCTCCTGAAAAGCTGTATGCATAATTTGAATTCCAGGCTGCCAACATATCCATACCATCAATTATCTGATTTCCGTGAGAGGTATGAGAATAAGCAATATGCAAATTGCTTTTTATTGTATTAATACAGCTTGATGAAACACTTCCTATGTTTGTTGTTCTATGGTCAATTATTATTTTTCCTCCTGTTGAAGGAGCAGAGTTACAATATCCCCCGGTACATCCATAAGCACATGAAGTTACACTACTCCATTCTAAACACGAATCGCTAGTATCATAATTTCCACAAGTCCTATATCCTGTACTATAGCACTCTCTTGCCCCGGATGCACAATCATTACTACAGGAAGGAGTAGAAGACACACAATTTCCTCCAGAACACACAAGTGTATTGGAACAGGAAGTTGCAGGACTCCAATCAAGACAACTATCATCGTCATAATTTCCACATATTCTAAATTGGGTGGAACTTGCACAGGTTTTCTCATTTGCAGAACAATCATTTGTACAGCTTGGAGCTTCAGGAATATAATCATAAGAATCAAACAAAGATTTAACCTCTTCTATATTAAGAGATCTATTCCAAACCATAACATCATCAATCAAACCGTTGAAATATGAAGTTCCTGAAAGTCTTCTTCCAATAGTTATAGGATTTGTATTGCTAACAATATCTCCTCCTGCTGATGTTGAATACTTTCCTACCCCATTAATATATATTCTTTGTAATCCGTTTCCATCGTGAGTTATAACAATATGTGCCCATATATTTGGATTTATCATTGCATTATCTCCTCTCCATTCCCAGGGAGTTGTTGCATAATTTACTTCTCCACTCGCAATTCTAAATTCATATGAACTTTCCTTTGTTATCACATTCTGTTCTCCCCCGGTTCCTCTCCAATAAACCCATGCGGAAAGAGTTAAATCAGAGCCTGTATTAAATTTTGAAGAATGTGATACTTGTATATAATCTCCAACCCCATCGAAACTTGCACATCCTTCTGAAACACATCCTGTTGTCTGAAATGTTACTCCATTATTTGTAGCACTAGGCGCATTTCCATTAGAATCTATTATATTTCCATCAAGTTTCCATCTAGATATAAGTCCATTTTCTAAAGCAGGAACACTCACTCTTGTACATACATTTGGAGTGGCGGTATTACATGTCCATCCACTTTCTACAGTGCAAGTTGAAGAACATCCATCTCCAGAGTTTCTTCCCCCATCATCACATCCTTCATTTCCTTCTTTATACCCATTTCCACATGTAGCAACACAATCATTATCATTAGCTAAATTACATCCAGGAAAACAATATTTATCGTCATCTTCGCACCCAGTTATAGGAACATAAACACATTTGTTTGAGCTTGAGCAAATATTTATTGTAGATGGTTTATTGTCTTCACAATCGCTTGATTTCATACAACAATTAAGTACCCTTGAATGCTGGCATGCCCCATTTTCATCACAATAATCATTTGTGCATAAGTCTCCATCATCTGGGCAATTACAGGGAGCAACACATAAGCTCTTATCAAAAGTACAATTAGCACATTTTAAAAATCCTGTATAACCCAACCCCCCTACTCCAGCACAGGTTGCTCCTCCGAAATCAGTTCCATCACACTGTTCATTTCCTTCTCTTACGTTATTCCCACATTCATATTTGCAATCCGAATCCTGAGAGGAGGAACATCCGTTTGGACAACATCCATCGTTACTTATGCATGTTTTTATCTGAGAATATGTACACTTCCCATTTGAGCATATATTTGCTGTACAAGGAATATTGTCGTTACACTGAGAACTGCTTGAGCACAAAACACAATTTTCTACAATAGGATATGAGCAAAATCCATCTACACACTTGTTTTCTGTACAAGGATTATTATCCTCACAATGATACACTGAATTGCATGGAGTAGGTTCCCCCCCACATCCTTCTATAGGAGTATAAACGCACTTACTATTTGTGCAATTATTATAAGTACAAGGATTATTATCTTCACATTGTGTATTAGAAATACAGAAACTACATCCACTTAATTCAGTAAATACACATCTATCTTCTTTGCATTCATTCTTAGTACAAGGGTTATTATCTTCGCACTGATATACAGATGTACAAAAAGTACACCCCTCTATTTTGCTGTTATTACAAGCTCCATTTAAGCATATATCCGTTGTACATTCATCATTATCCCCGCATTCTGAATTATTAGTACAAGTTAGACAATCTGCTTTTGCCTTGTGTGTGCATTCGCCCATAAAGCATATATCCGAAGTACATGGGTTGGTGTCATCACATTGTATACTTGATGTGCAAAATATACACTCCTCTATAGGAGAATATACACAAACTCCCTCTGAACAACTATCGCTTGTGCATCTGTTTTTATCGTCGCATTGAGAATCTAAATCACAGGATGAACATCCTGAAGTTTTGTTATGAACACATCCCCCATTAACACAATAATCCTCTGTACATGAATCTTCATCATCACATTCTGAATCAACATCACATAAACTACAATCAGATATAGGTGCGAAATGGCACTTTCCGAAATGACAGGTATCGTTAGTGCAGGGATCATTATCATCACATTCATAATCCAAATCGCATGAAGTACAATTTCCCAGAGAAGTGTATACACATCCGCTTGCTACGCACGCATCAAAAGTACATGCATTGTTATCCTCACACTGGAAGTCATATGCACAGGATTCACATCCCTCTATTACTCTGTAAGAACATCTTTCAGATATGCATAAGTTCTCTGTACATGAATTATCGTCTTCACATTCTGAATCTCCCCTACAGAATTCACACCCCGGAACTGTTGGGTAAGAACAAACTCCCTTAAAACAAGCCCCAACTGTACATGGATCATCATCCTTACAATCTGCTGCAGTTACACAATTTCTGACTGTTTTTTCACTATACCCTGTATCTTCAAGAGGAGGATCAAACACAATAACATTTTTTGAATCAACTTTATATTCGTCCTGGGTATTTCCAATAACCTGATCTCCAGATTTGGATATAACTATTGGTGCCACAGTTATTCTTTTTATATTAGAAGTATTTTGAACGGATAATACAACTTGAAAATTATTTTCTTCAAGCTCATCCATAGATATATGATAACTTGTCATCTGAGAATTTTCCTTATCATAGACGATGAACCTAACCCCTTCCAATTCATTCTTAAACGAAGTTCTTTTAACTTTAACATTAACATCGTCATAGTCCATCATGTTGACCTGAGATATAACTAAATCATTATTATACTTGCCAATTGTCACACTATCTGACCCAGAACCAAGAATAGCCTTTAATCCAATCCATAATATTGCCGCACTAAGAAAAACCAACATTATTATAAGAACTACTTTTACTGCTTTTGCCATACCCTTTTTATTGTAAAAGGGAAAACAACTATTTTTGTTAATTTTACTCTACCTCTTTTATATGTGCACAGCACTTTTAGACAAACAAAACCTTATTTAAATATATTTTTGTTTTAGGGACATCCATCAGAAGCCGTTCCATCCCAACCTGCCATTCTAGCAATCATCCACCAGAATGCTTTCCCCTTATTATAACAATTAAAACAATGAGAGTGTGCACAACTACTACAACTTGGACAGGTATGGCTTGAACACCAGGTATTGCACCAAGCACAATCATCAGAACCAGAAGGATAATAATTTCCATCAGGATCATAACTTTCTATATCTGCAAAATCAAAAAGTATACCTTCTATATCTTCTACATGTTCCCTTATTATGTTATTAGCAATATACACATTGCCTGTTGGTCCCCCTCCGTCTAAATGTCCTGTCATATAAATAAAATTAATATCATAGTCATCAACAATCCCCTCTGCAAGAGAAAGATAATGAGAACTCATTCCAGAATATGTAGTATAACTCCCTACCTGTCCACACCAGGACCACATAATTGTATTCACATCTGAATGATCTCCTGTTCCTACACCAGGGTCATCCCCCTCAAGATAATCTCTTGTTTCAATATCCCATCCTCCATATCCCACATCATGGTCCAACCACCCTTCTCCATATCCATCTCCCTCTTCATAATCTAAAGCCCCATTTGTTCCCCCATTATTATAATCGTATAAACTCCCGTATTGTGCTTTAACCATTGCAAGTCCAGTAGTTATCTGGCTACCATGAGAGGTGTGTCCATATCCAATTACAAATTTATCTTTTGCCTCTTCTATCCAACATGATGGGATAATATCAAAATCGTTAACTGCATTATGATCTGCAATTATTGCCCCTCCTGTTACTGGAGGTATTTCATTATTAATACACTGTCCATTAGAACAGGTTTGTGTCGAATTACAATTATACCTTATTTCTTCCCTTTCCCCACAACTATTCCACCAATATACTTCCCCTCCACTACAGTTCGAAGAGGCATGTGTTGTACAATTTTCAACATTTTCAACACATTCTCCATTCAAACAGGTTTGCGTCGAATTACAATTATACCTTATTCCCTCTCTTTCATCACAACTATTATACCAATATACATCCCCATTATAACATTTGTAAGAATTATGTGACTCGCAATTTACTATCTTCATACATGTTCCATTAGTCTGACAGGTGTATTCCTGATTACATATACCGCAATTACCCCCGCACCCGTCCTCTCCGCAGTTTTTATTAGCACAATGAGATATGCATACAGGTTTTTCCCAAACATCTTCAGATTTTCCTATAATCTTCTCTCCTGAATTAGAAACAAAAACAGGAATAATCACGATATTTTCTATTTTGGAAGTATTCCCAACATTCAAAACAATATCCATACTTTTTTCTTCAAGCTCTTCAATAGGAACACTAATTTTTTTAATTTCTTTATGTTTGCTATCATAAAAAGTAAAAATTACTGAATGAATCTCTTCTTTTTCATCTTGATTTCCTTCATCAATTCTTATATAAACATCACTCTCATTTACTATTAAAACTTCAGATATTTTCAAATCGGCATCATATTTATCCAAGGAACTTTCCTTTCCATCCTTATCTACCAAAACCACGACAACAACGATAATTGCTATAAACAGGAAAACCCCTAAAAGAATTGTAAGAGAGTTGGACCATCCTTTTTTCCTCTCTTTATTAACCATCCAATCACAAATAAAAGGTAATTTAAATATATTTTTGTTATACAAATTATGAAGAAATTAAAAAATCTAAATGTAAGAAATAAGGTTTTTCTTGCACCCATGGAAGAAATAAATGATATAGCTTTCAGAATTCTTTGTAAGAAAGCAGGATGCGGTTTAACTTATACAGGAATGATAAGTCCTCTTTATACCAAAGAAATATTCCTAGATGATAAACCCGCATTACAGTTATTTTGTACGAGCACCAAGGGGGTGAAAGAGTTTATGAATAAACATGATAAGAATGTCTCACTCTGGGATTTAAACCTCGGATGCCCTGCAAAAACTGCAAGAAAACATGGTTTTGGGAGTTATCTTAGGGATTTGATTGTTATAGAGGATATTCTTAAAGTTATGAGGAAAAACACAAAAAAACCTCTCACAATAAAGATGAGAAAATCAAAATTGTCTTTCGATATACTTAAGATTGCAGAAAAATACTGCGATGCAGTATGCATTCATCCAAGGACACAAGATCAGGGTTATTCCGGAGAACCGGATTTAAATTTTGCAGAAGATATAAAATCAAAAACATCTCTACCCGTTATATACTCGGGAAATGTCAATGAGAAAAACTTCAAGCATTTACTTGAGAAATTTGATTATGTTATGATTGGAAGAGAGGCAATTGGACGTCCAGAAATATTCTCAAGGATATCAAATACTCAATTTGAAAAATCCTTTAAAGAATATATAGAACTTTCAAAGAAATACAAACTCCCATTTCGTCAGGTTAAATTACAGGCTATGAATTTTACGAAATCCAAGAAAAATTCAAGAAAAATAAGACTCGAGATATTTAAAACAAGAAATTTAGAAGAAATAGAAAAAATAAGTATTTAGTTTTACAACTTTTTTTCAATATCCTTGATTTCTTTTTTTACTTCTTGTCTTTTAATCTCATTATCCATATGAGAGATTCCATACATTGTCCCTCCCAATAAAGTAGATATTGAAGATACTCCAAATAAAACATTGTTCATAATTTCATATTTATTAAGCTCCTTGATCTCCTTAAACAAGGATTCAACTCCTAAACTTCCAGAAAGGTATGTATCTAAACTAAAAATACCCATACCTATTAATCCATAAACAAACGCTTTTTTAGAATATTTCCTCTCATCCCTCAAATTATTATTTTGCATCAAATCAAAATTTCTCAAGGGTTTATAAATTCTTTTAAATATATCAAATTTTAAAAGTAAATTAAATTATTTTTTGGAACACACACAATTTTTTCTCATTGCTATTGCCCCAAAGATTATCATTATGCCCAGGTACCATCCCCAATGTATATTCAACAATTTCACTCTCACAATTGGCCAGACTGTTAAAATAAACAGGGTAAATGCAATAACCGCAACTTTCATACAGAATAAGTTGCAACAATCTCCATTACCTGTTGCACATTTTATGCTCTCAACTGGTTTTTTCTTTGCTTTCTTTTTTGCCATCTTCACCTCCTTTCAATTAAAACTAAGCTTGCACAATATCCAAACAATCCACCGAAATTAATGTTCTTGTTTCATTTCCAACATATACAGGAAAAGGTTGACAGGTATCAGAAACATTCATAATCTGCAGGACTGCACTCGTATATCCATAACTAAATCCCTGTTGGAATATATTCAATTCTTTTTCTTGCTTTTTATCTTTAAGGGCTTTAAATCCAAAATACCCTCCAACTAGAAGAGCCACAACTAAAACAGCAATAACTATTATCAAAATTTTAGATTTCTTTTTATCACTCTTTTTTACTTTCATAAATTATACAACTAAAAAGGTTTTTTATATGTTTTGATTTTTAAAACCTATTTTTTACTTAACAGGTTTCATCTCATTCCAGGCCAACTCAAACATCTGTTCAAGTGCCTGAGCGAAGAATTCAGTATTTATCCAAACTCCTATATCATAGTTAGGATGGAACTTCTCATCATCAAGAAGCATAAACATTATCTGATTTCCATCAACAACAGTAAATCTTGCTCTTATATTCTGCATTTCTCTAACTTCAGCAACTTTCTTTAATTCTCTGGCATATTTAATGTTGTTATTATTTATAGGAGCAGCAATTCTCACCTTCACCCCTCTTTTTTTAACTTTTTCAAGTATCGGCATAAGAGCCTCAAGTTTTCTGTTAAGACCCTCGGCGGTTGTAACAATTGTAATCGTTTTTTCCGCATCACGGATCATCATGTCTAAATGATTATACAAGTTTTGTCTTCCTTTAAGACTTCCAGATAATTCGCTCGGCTCAACAAATCTTATTCCCTTTGTGAATAATCCGTTTAACTCTTCTAGAACCTCGTCATCTTTCAAAGTTTCCAATCTCTTTGTTCTTTCCTGAGCATATTTAACCAAATTCTTCTTAACTCTCTCAACAACCTCTTCAGGTTTTAAAGCAATAAACTTTATTGGTTTTCCAAGCTTCATAACAATAAACCCTTTTTTCTCAAGACTTTCTAGAATATCATACGTTCTTGAACGAGGTACATCAGATATATTACTTAACTCTCCAGCAGTCGAAGTTCCCCTCGATAAAAGAGCAGTCCAAACCTTAACTTCATAGAGGTTTAAATCAAAAATCTTCCTCAATCTACTTAGGAATTCATCTTTTACTATCATTTTATCTATCTTAGGTTAGCATCATCTCCTTTTAAGCTTTATTATAATAAAAGAGTAAATTTTAGGAATTACTTATTGGTAGTCACTTTATTATAATCCCTATTTCCCCTCTTTTATCTTTAATATTAAATTCTATAGTGTTTTTAAATTTTTCTTTCTGTAGGGTTGTGACAAATTCAAGTTTTTTTGAGTTTGTTCTGGATTCTATAAACTCCTTTTTGCCTTTTATTATATCGATAAACTCTTTATCTGATGCAACATATAACTCGATTAATTGCTTTTTATTTAAACCAAGCTTCTTTCTAAATTCCTGAACCTGCCTTGAAATTTCTCTTGCATAACCTTCTGATTCTAATTCCCTGTTAAGAGTGGTATCAATTCTAACTTTCAACTCTTCTCCATCTTCAATTAAGATTTCTTTTACATTTAATTGAGATTTCAAAATTTCAATAAATTCATCCTCTATATCCACATCCCTTCCCGAAACAATTCCCTTTTGTAACGGCCATTTCAATCCAATTTGCGCTTTATCTCTTTCAGCCAATCCAAGTTCTATAACTTTTAATGCAAATTCCATTTCTTTTTCTAATCCAGAATTTATCTTCCTTTCTTCATATCTTGGCCATTTTGAAAGATGAACCGATTCTTTTGAAAATCCCGAATAGATATATTCAGATATATGCGGGGCAAAAGGGGCCAATATCAAAGAAATCTTTTCAAGAATCTCCCCTAAAACCTCTTTAGTATCCTCTCTTTCTCTCGTAATCTTTATATATCCTCTTGAAAAGTCATTTACAACAAAACCATTTATTTTTTCAAAAGGTTTGTTTAGTTCATAATTATTCAAATCTGTTGTTACTTCTTTTGTAAGGTTGTTTAGCTTGCTTAATATCCATTTATCTTCAACCTTATTGGAACATTTTTTATTCTCCAATTGATTATAATAAGTATTGCAATTGTAAAGAACATTCAGGAAACCCAATACATTTTCTTTCATTAATTCATAAGAGAATCTTTTTTGATTTCCAACATCCGAAGTCAAAAATTGTAATCTTACCGCATCAACCCCCGCCCTGTCTATTATGTCTCTTGGTTTTATTATATTTCCCTTGGATTTAGACATCTTTTCCCCTTTTTCATCAACTATATGCCCCATACATATTACATTCTTGTAGGCAGGCTTATCAAATAAAATAGTTCCCAAGACATGAAGAGTATAGAACCACCCTCTTGTCTGGTCTATTGCTTCAGCAATGTAATCATAATTATATCTTTTTTCAAATTCTTTTTTGTTTTCAAAAGGATAATGGAATTGTGCAAACGAAGCACTTCCCGAATCATACCAACAATCAATAACATCTGGAACTCTCTGCATTTCTTTTCCGCATGAACATTTCAGTTTTATTTTGTCAATCCAGGGTTTATGCAAATCGATTTTTTCTTTTGGAAGTTTAATTGCTTCCTTCTTGAGTTCCTCAACACTTCCAATTATCTTTTCCTTTCCGCATTCGCATTTCCAAATTGGCAAAGGAGTTCCCCAGAATTTAAATCTTGAAAGAGCCCAGTCTTTTGCCCCCTCAAGCCATTTCCCAAATCTTCCTTCTTTTATATGGGAGGGATACCAATTTATTTCCTTATTTAATTCAATAAGTCTTTTTCTTACCTCGCTCACACTGATAAACCATGAGTTTATTCCATAATATAACAACGGAGAATCACATCTCCAGCAAAAAGGGTAATCATGGCTTATCTTTTCAATCTTGAATAAGAGATGTCTTTTCTTCAAATCCTCTTTAATATCTTTTTCAGCAGACTTAACATATTTTCCTCTTATAAACTCGGGTGCAATATCAAGAAATTTCCCATCCTGCCCAACGGTGTGTACTTCGGGTAGTCCAATCTTCTTGCCTAAATTATAATCATCCTCTCCATACATAACTGCAGTATGCACAACCCCTGTTCCGTCTTCAGTTGTAACAAAATCTGCAGGAATAACCTTGTATGAATTTTCAGACCTTAATTCTTTTATATCATATAATGGTTCGTATTCTATCCCAACTAAATCCTCTCCTTTTATCTTTTCAATTACCTCACACTGTCCTTTCAATAAACCTATTTTTTCCTTTCCAAGTATTAATTTATCTCCATCAGGAAGTTTAACTTTAACATAATCAATTTTAGGTCCAACCGCTAAAGCCACATTTCCAGGGAGAGTCCAGGGAGTTGTTGTCCAGGCTAAAATATACTCGTCTTTTTTCCCCTTTACTTTGAAAGCAATATAAACAGATTCTTCCTGAACTTCTTTGTAACCCTGTGCAACCTCGTGGCTAGATAGAGGAGTTCCACACCTTGTACAAAAAGGAAGAACTTTATACCCTTCATACAAGAGCTTTTTCTTGTATAATTCCTTTAAGCTCCACCAGACACTTTCAATATAATTATTTTCTAAAGTAACATAAGGATTTTCCAAATCAACCAAATAATTCAATTCTTCGGTTGATTTATTCCAGTCTTCTATATTTGAGAAAACATTTTCTCTGCATTTTTTAATGAATTTATCCACCCCATATTTTTCAACCTCTTTTTTTGACTCAAGCTTAAGCTCTTTTTCAACCTGAACCTCAACAGGTAATCCATGACAATCCCATCCTCCCTTTCTTGGGACTGAAAATCCATTCATATATCTGAACTTACATATTAAATCCTTGAATGTTCTTGCTTCCAGATGATGCAACCCAGGGGGAGCATTTGCTGTTGGGGGTCCCTCTAGAAAACTAAAAAGAGGTTTCTTGGGGTTATCCTGAACAGATTCCTTCAATCCCTTCTTGTGCTTTTTCCAGACTTCTCTTGCAACTTCTTCCACAGCTTTAAAATTATACATCTTACCTAAAATTAATAGAATAACTGGTTTTTAAGATTTTGTGAATATACCTTTTTTATCTTCTTACTCTTTTTTCTCTTGTTTTCTTTTTAGAATCCACTTTCTTTATAGCATTTTGAGAAGAATAATTATGGTCCATCTTGTCTCTTTCATTATAATAATCCTTATAGTTATTTACTGCTTTAACATGTTTAGTTTCACTAGCTTTTGGAGCAGGTTTCCCCTGATTATATGCAGAAAGAGCCCTATCCCAGGAACCATATCTTTTGAAATCATCCTTGAGATATTTTGCTGTAGCTTCTGCAGATTTCCTAACATCAAATCTCTCATCTATTTCAGCTAACTTTCCATAATCATAATTATACTTTTGTACTAACTTTTTTAATTGAATTCCATGAATAGTATCTGCACTAGATTTATTTGAACTTCCATATACCTTTAACCCATATGCCCTTGCAGTTCTTGGCTGAAACATAAACAAACCCGCTCCACCATCCCCCGTTCCATTTTTACCCACATTTAATCTTAAAGGATCTCCATAACTTTCCTGCATTGCAAGTCCCTTTAGTATTCCCTTTGGAATCTCATATTTCCCCTCAACTTCATCAAGTATTTTATCCCATCTGTAAGTTCTTTCAAATCTTCCCTGGATGGTTGAATAAGGAGAAACAACATTAATTGTATTTTCAACCTCTATATTTTTTTCAGGAATAGATGAACGCTTTTCTTTAATAGAAGTAATTGCAGGTAGTGCAACAAGCCCAATTGTACTCGCAATAGCAGCCGCTTTAACCCAATTGGATACTTTTTCATCTAGACTTCCCATAATAAATATCCCTCCAAAAAAGAAAACGAAAGTGAGAATAGTCAATAATGAACTTTTAATATTAACTCCTAAAAACCCTCCCGTAATTTTAACTGATAAAATGTTTGTAAGCGCTATTAAAATAGAGACAAATACTAATACCCCTCCAATTAATTTTCTTTTATCCATTATTTTAATTCAATGAAATCTAATTTTTAAAAGTTGCTTAAACCTTAAATCATTTTTTATTACAAAAATATTTAAAAATCTATTTTTGTTTTTAAGATAATAATGAGTAACGAGCTGTCTGATAAGTTAGAATCTAACTTAACCATCAAATTGCGTTCTCTCACAAAAAGAGAGTTGTATGACTTCAGTAGACGATTTATGGATGTTCTTAACGATAAATATTCATGTTTTGTATATGGAGGAATAAATGGAAAAGATTACGCAGACATTACTCCGGATAAAGTTCAAAAGATAAAGATTAACTTATACAACGAGATGTTTGAAAATATAACCCCTCCATCCAAAATACTTGTTCAATTCCCCGTAACAGAAAGTTAATTCTTCTTATTTTTAAAAATATTTCTGGTCATACAGACAAACCAATTCCAATGTAATAGAAAATGAATTAATATCACTACAATTAATCCTAATCCAACCCAATTATGTATCTCTCCCCAAGTATGTTTTATAATCCCAAGAAAAGAACTTAAGCTGGTTCGCGGTCCACTTGGCATGAAAAACAAAACAACTCCAGTTACCCCAACAATAATGAATAAAACAATCATAAGAAAATCTATCCAATAATTTATCTTTTGTTTTGCCATATTTGATTATTTTACACAAACCCTTCAAGCATCTTTTTTTCCATAAAATGAAGCTCTCCAGGAATTATAATACAGTAAGGTTTCTGAACTCCTGTAAATTCTCTAATTTCACTTATGTCTTTGTAAAGTATTTTCTGTTTTTTGGTTCCAAGTGCCTGACATATAATTAAATTTGAAAGTTTAAGCTCATGATTTCTTGCTGCCTTTTCAAGCTGTTCAACTGCCTTTTTAATATCAAGTCCAATATCAATCAAAAGAAGTGTGTGCGCTTTTATTGATTGGTTTTCTTTTATTATTTCCATAAAGCTGTCTGGTTCGTAAGACTTTTTCCATTCAGGCAATGAAGCTATTTTGCCGAATTTATATATCTGTAATCCTGTTTCTGCAATCCCGTCCAATACCGAAGCATTGTTCACAATTCTGTATTTAACTCCAGAAAGCATAGCCTCCTCAATAAGAGTTATATGTGTTGTTGCAGTTAAAGGACTCCCATATACGAGCAAAGCAACATCCATCTTCTTTGCTTCATCAACTATCTCAAGGTTCTCAACTTTCTCACGATTAGCTGTAACGAACTTCTTTCCAATTTCATCTATTAAAGCCTGGTGTGTATAAGGGAAATCTACAGTATAATTCTCAAGATATACTCTTTTACACCTTTTTATTATTTCAATTGCTTCCTTAGACAAACTCTTTTCATTTAAACCCAAACCTATTAAGTATAACATAAACAAAAAAGGTAGATTTAGTTTATTAAGTTATTGATAACACGCAATTATTTATATATCCTAAATAAATTATCTGATTATGAAAAATTCTTCCACATTCCAAAAACTCATGTCTTCGGTAATAAATATCTTAATAACCTTAATTATTTTTGTTCCATTTTACTTTTTGTTTGAAGAAACAATAACAAGAAAATTTATTTTAATAGGGATATTCTTTATATACAACTTATTTTTTCTCATATTCAATAATAGTCGATGTTTAGGGATGATTATAATGCATACCTATTATAATAAAATATATCCAAAGAAAAACCAGTTAATTTATCTTGTTTTATACACTTTAAGTTTTTCAAGTTTGTTGTTTTCATTCTTTTTTCCCTTTGATTTATTTATACTAAATATGGTTTTGCTCCAATTACCCTCGATAATTCTAAAGAAAACAACCTTCCATGGGTATCTATCCGGAAATATAAGAACCGTTTCTAAAGATTAATCTTAAAAACTCATATTTCATATTATCTCAATGAATCCGGAGGCGTATATAATTTTAAGTGTCATAATTATCTCATTAATTTCTCTTGTTGGAATATTATTTATATTTCTCAAAAAAGATAATCTAAACAAATTAATATTATTCCTTGTCTCTCTTGCAGCAGGATCTTTATTAGGAGGAGCATTTTTACATTTAATTCCAGAGATTATAGACGGAACCGGATTTACATTCAGTGTTTCAATGCTTTTATTAGGAGGGATACTTTTATTTTTCTCAATTGAACATTTCATCCAATGGAGACACTGTCATATTCCTACCTCAAAATCACACCCGCATCATCTGGGGATAATGAATATAATAGGAGATGGAATTCATAACTTCACCGATGGTTTGATAATTGCAGCATCATATTTCATAAGCATCCCTGTAGGAATTGCCACAACCCTTGCAGTGATCCTCCATGAAATACCTCAGGAGATAGGGGATTTTGGAATTCTTCTATATGCAGGATATTCAAAAAAGAAAGCCCTTTTCTTTAACTTCCTCTCAGCCCTAACAGCAATTCTTGGAGCATTGATAGGAATAATATTTGCAGCTAAATCAACCATATTTGCATATATAGTAATGCCTATTGCTGCTGGAGGTTTCTTATACATAGCGGGTAGCGATTTAATCCCCGAAATACATAAAAAACAGGAAAAGAAATTTTCGTTTAGATATCTTGCGGGGATAATTATTGGGATTTTGATAATGTATGGATTGACATTATTAGAGGGGATTTAAACTTAATTTCTAAATGAATATTATTCTTCTCTTTTTAATATCTTAATTCCCTTTATCGAGTCTTCAATCCTATCCGGACTTTCACAAACAATTGTAATATTTTTCTCTTTTGGAAGATTCTCAAATAGTCCAACCCATTGTTCTTTTGTTAAATCAATATGATTTCTTTCTCCTTTTTCGGTGTATTCTATGCCTGAAAAATGACAATGCCAGTCCTTTCTTGCAAATAGATTTTTTATTTTTTCATAATCTACTTTCTTATCCCTCGCAAGAATATGTGCAAAATCAATACAAAATCCACATTTAGTTTCCTTAACAAGTCTTGATATCTCCTCTAAACTTCCAAATACATTTATCTTTCCCATTGTTTCAGGACATAACTCTACTTTCCATCCTTTTTCTTTTATAATCTCCTTCATCTCCAGAATTCTGGTTTTTATATTTTGGAATGTTTCTTCTTCTATTTTCTTCCTATCCTCTTCTGTTTTAGCCTTCTGAAAACCCTTACCATAATATCCGGAATGAAATACAATGCTTTTAGCCCCTAAAGCATCTCCGATTTCACAGCATTTAAGAATTCTTTGCATACTTGCATGTACCTTTTCTTTTTCTTCAGAATTTAAGTTTACAAAATATGGAGCATGTATACTTAAATCAACATTATTTTTTCTGGCAATCTCCCCAATCTCTTTGGCTTGTTCCTTGTTCATATAAACTGAATGAGTAAATGCAACCTCACAAACCCCAAAATTTAACTTTTTAAACTCGTTTAATATTTCTTCTGCCTCTTCAACCCCTCCTAATCCTGAAGGTCCTATTTTTATATATCCCATATAATAAAAAAGAAAGAAGTGTTTTTATAATTTTTCTAAAAATTTATCCTTATATATTAAGAATAATCATATCCACCTATATCCTTCTCTATCAAGATAATCAATTAATGGCTTGAACTCCCCCATAGAACGAATTCTATTCTTATAATCCCCGTAAAATTCAACAATTTTATCGGTTTCATTTATATTAGCAATATCTGTAATCTCTCCCCCGCTTATCAAAGTTCCTCCTCCTTTCGCAAATATGTTTGCTAGCCTCTCATTCAAAGGGTTTTCTGAAAAGTTTCTTGAAACCTCGTTTATTATTCCTTCAAGTTCTTTATTTTTGTGTTCTTCTGTCATAGTTTTTTTACTTGAATTAGGACTTTTAAATCTTGTGATAGAAAATTGCAAATTATATTAAAGGATTAATCAATTCAAGTTCGTTCTATAATTATTTCTTTTAAGGCAATCAATTAGTTCTGAAAAATCCTCCATCGAGTTGCCTTCTTTAACATATTTCTGGTTGAATTCAGCATATTTTTCGTCTTCTCTAAAAACAACTATTGGTCTGTCCTTAGCCATAAATTTGAAGTATTTTCCAGGAAAAACCAGGAATTCCATTCTATTCTCTTTTTTGTCTATCCTTTTTACAGTTTCATTGTATATTTTTTCAAGTTCTTTATCCATAATTTTACAATTATACTCTTATTTTATAAAATTATCGTTTTTATAGAATAATTATTTTCTTCTTTTATTTGTCTTCTTTTTCTTAACTGCCTTCTTCTTTATCTTCAAACTTCTTGAAGTAACAACTGCAATAAATAAAAAAGTAAAAAGTAAAACATCATTAAGAAATATTAAATTTAAAACAGCACCTATAAGAGATAATGCCACTATAATTATAAACCATTTTCTCCCATCCTTTAACTCTTCACGTGTGTTTCTTGCAAGTATATTTCCAATAAGTACACCGAGTAAAAGAACCCCAATTCCTATAAGTAATTTATACCCCTCTTGCATTTAAAAATCATGAAATATGAGTTTTTATATTTTCTTAATCTTCTTTCTTTGCTTTATCTTCTTTATCTCTTTCCATAAGAAATAAGCTCCCATAATAACGATTATTATTAAAACCCCCCATGAAAGATAATCGGAATATTGGCTTATACTCTCCCAATTGTTGCCTAATACAAATCCTACATAAGCCAAAAAGAAATTCCATATCCCTGCACCCAAAATTGTGTATAAAATAAATCTCTTAAGATTCATTCTGCCAATTCCTGCAGGTATGGATATAACATGTCTGACTATTGGAATGAATCTTCCAATAAATATCGTTAACTCTCCCTTTTTTGAAAACCATTTTTGTGTTTTTTCAAGGTGTTCTTCATTTAGTAAAAGATATTTTCCATATTTTGATACAAATCTTTTACCCCCATATACTCCAATATAGTATGATAACAAAGAGCCAAATAAACTTCCAAGAGTTGAAAATATAATAACATATAAAAAAGTCATTTCACCACTGGAAATTAAAAAACCTGCAAAAGGCATTACTAACTCAGAAGGTATTGGAAATATCATACTTTCTAATGTCATAAGGAAAAATACCCCAAGGTACCCTAATGAAGAGATTGCATTAATACAAAACAATGCTATCTGTCCAATTATCTCTGATATTATCTCCATCAATATTAAAATAAAAATTACTTTTTATATTTAACATAATTTTAAATACCTCTAAAGTTTACCTATTAAGGAGGTGTAAGATGGCATTACTTGGCTATGGACTTGGAGGATTAATTGCTTTAATCTGTGCTGTTTGGGTTATCTATGATGTCTGGACAAATCAGAAAAAGATGGAAAGTGGTCATAAAATCTTATGGACTGTTGCAGCAATAATCCTAAATATCCTTACCGCAATTGTTTACTATTTTGTTAAGAAAAAATAGAGAGATTTATTTTTCTTCACTCTCTTTTTTATTTTTTTAAACTTATTTAAGAATGATATTCAATAAGTTTATCTATTAGTATATTCATTCTTCTTGGGACATCAGGACACCTGCTCATACAATATTTAATACCTCTTTCTTTAATCAATTCCTGATAAAGTGAATTTGCCCTTTTAAGATAATCTATAGAATCCTCTCTTTGATGTTCTTCTCCATTTTCACTTTTTTCTATAAGCGAATATATATCGGTTATAGATTCATTTTTTCTGAATAATTTGATTAAGCTCATATTTTCTCCTGTATAGAATAGTTTAAAAAACTTATTATCCTGTATAAAATTGTAATCAAAAAAGAGGTTTGATTAATGTAGTAAAATCGCTGACCAAATAGTCATAAATGGTAAACGGATACGAAGGATTTAACCCTCCAGATCAGGCTGTAGAATATTTTCTTGAAATAATTGCTAAATGTAGAGAGCTTCATCCATCTGATGCTGAAGATAGATTTTCAGATTTAGAGTATCTGTTTAAATCAGAAGGTTTTGGAAATGGTTTAGTAACAAAATTAAATGAGGCAAAAAAGATGCTTAATTCTTTATCTCCTTATAGCACCCGTTCTCCTGAATATGTAAAATGTTTCAACAAATTAAAAGAATCTCTTGCATACATTCAGGAAGAATTTGTGGATAAGTACAGAAAAACAGCTTAATACATAACATAGTTGTACTCAATCATCAAAAATAATTTAAACACTTCCCCTATTTCATGCTTATGTTTAAAAAATATTTAATAGTTGCGAGTAAAAAAGATAAAGCAGGAATTAATATAATAACCAATTTATCTCAGTTTAGAGAAAACCCGGTTTTATCTTCATGGAATAACAAGCCCAATTTCGACTTTCATATTATTGAGGAGGAAATGGTTTATACAGAAAATCTTAACATGGAAAAGATAAACCAGTACGATTTTATTATTTTTGCATCAAGACACCAATCTACCAAAAAAGAAAAAACACTTTCAATACACCCTCCAGGAAACTTTAGAACTGCAGATTTAGGAGGAGAAAAAGGGAAAGTTTGTCCTTCTTCAGCGTTATTTAATAAATTCATATTCGGGAAACTTCAGGAAAACGCAAAAGAAGCAAATTTAGATTATAATGTAACCCTTGAATGCACTCATCACGGACCTTTAATAAACAAACCCTGTGTTTTTATTGAAATAGGATCTACAGAAACAGAGTGGGGAGACAGACGTGCAGGATTTATAATTGCAAAAACGATAAGAGAAACCATTGAAGAATTTAAGGAAGATGAATACAAAGAGATTGCAATTGGTATTGGGGGACCTCATTATTGTCCGGGGTTTAATAAACTCCAGTTAACTTCAAATGTTGCTTTCTCACATATAATACCGGAGTATGTGATGCCTTTGACCGATGAAAACATACTTGAAGTAATGAATAAAACCCTTGAACCGGTGGATTTTGCCGTACTTGATTGGAAGGGTCTGGGTAAAAGTGAACAAAGGCAGCAGGTAATTGATATTCTTGAAAAAAATTACATTCAGTGGAAAAAGACAAGTGATGTGAAAAGATAGATTTTTAAACGGAGGGCATCTCACTATTTCTCAAATTAGAATATTATAAAATGGAAATGAAAACCAGCGAGGTGAAAGAAAGATGGATATATGGAAGAAGAAGTATTATTGAAAGAAAAGGGAAAAAAATATAGCCTTAAAGACGGGGCTTCCTATAGCGTAATGGATGGTATGGGGTTGAGATATATCACCCCCTATGCACTCTCAATTGGATTATCAAATAAATTAATAGGAATTCTTGAAGTTTTACCCACACTTATTGCAAATATAACAAGGATATTCCTTACCAAACGTTATCATAAAAACTCAAGAAAGAGTATTGCATTACCTTTTGTATTTATACAGGCATTTTTTTGGATACCCTTATTATTTGTGGGCTTTGCATATTTTTTCTTGGAATTAAAATTTACATATGCGGCATTATTTCTTGTAATTTCATACTCTGTTATAATTATCTCAGGACTAATAGTATCCCCTGCCTGGACATCCTGGATGCAGGATTTAGTTGAGACGAAAAGAGGAGAATATTTTGGAAAAAGAAGCAAGATAAATGGGATTGTGGTAATTACGAGTATGCTTGCTGCAGGAATGATTTTAGATATTTTCAAGGGAGATAATGTTTTCTTTGGATTTGTAATTCTTTTTACTCTCGCTTCATTTGGGAGATATCTCTCTTTTTATTTCTTGAAAAGACAATATGAACCCACCCCAGTAAGAGACGAAAAAGCATACTTTAGTTTTATACAATTCATAAAGAAAATGAGTTCTAACAATTTTGGGAGATTTGTTATATTCACTGCGTTAGTTTCTTTTGGGGTTGCAATTGCTTCCCCCTTCTTTGCAGTCTATATGTTAAAAGAGCTTAATTTATCATACCTAGCATTTACATTAATCAATCTGAGCTCTTTACTCTCCCCAATATTATTTTTATCTTTTATTGGAAAAAGCATAGACAAAATAGGAACAGTCAGAGTTATGAAGATATCCGGATTTTTAATTTCATTCGTTCCATTACTTTGGATACTCTCCATATTTTTAGAAGGATTTTCTTCCTGGATTTTAATTTCTTACCTGATTATTGTTGAATTTTTCTCGGGGTTTGTCTGGGCTTCATATAATCTCTCCACAAGCAATTTCATTTATGATGCAGTTACAAAACAGAAGATAATCCTTTGCTTCACATATTTTGGTTTCATAAACTCTATCGGTTCATTTATGGGAGGATTGATAGGAGGACAGATATCAAGTTCCTCCTCATTTTCAATTTTTGGATTGGGAGCAATACTTTCAGTTTTCCTAATAAGCTTTGTATTGCGAATATTGCCTGCTTTATTCATAGCACCCAAATTAAAGGAAGTCCGACAGGTAGAAACTTCAGACAAGGAATTACGTTTAAGACTAAAGGAAAAGTTAGGGTATTTCATAAAGCTTGTAACTTTTTACAACCCCAGACCAACTTAATTTTTTTAATTAAATCTCTCTGCTATATCTTGTACTATATCCTTTTGTTTTCCTCTCTGAATCTGTTCTTTCGTTTGATTTAAGAAGATCTTTTAATAGCTTATTTTCAGCCTTAAGTTTGTGATTTTCTCTTCTTAACTTTGAAATTTCCTCTCCATCAGAACTTTTTTTAACACTTTTCTTAGAATTATTCCCCATCCTCAATCCCTCTTTCCTCAATCAGAATATTATAGGTATCAATTAAATCATCCTGGATTTGCTTCATATTCTTTTCAAGAGCGAGCATTCTTAAAGCGATACTTTCAATAAGTTCTCTGTCTGTCTTTTTCTTTATAGACTCCTCGTATTCTTCATAATCTATATCTTCTTCCTCATCTTCATCCTCTTCGTCTTCTTCCTCATCTTCTATATTTATTATCTCTATTTCATCCATGTTAATATATATGTTCTCTAATTTAAATAAATTTCTAAATCTACAAAGTTCCACAATTACAATGCAACTGAGTACACTCAGGATCATGACAGGGTTTAGGACGTCCGCACTTCTGACAGTAAACGTGTTTATGTCTCACTGCGTCTTTTTGTTTGGCCCTTTCTATACCTCTATCATCCTCTAAATCAACCATTGGCATGAATAAACATAAATAAATATTGTTTAAAAACCTATCATAAATGGAAAAACGCCCACTGCAGGAATCGAACCTGCGAGCCCCGAAGGGCCGAGATTAGCAATCTCGTGCAATACCATTATGCGAAGTGGGCCGACAAATTTAAGAGAAATTAACAGAATTTAAAGTTTTGTGTTACAAAATGTTAAGAGTTTCACCTTACCATCTCTTTATTTCTTTTTCAAAGTTCTCCATCCAACCTTTAACAGTTTGTTTTATAATCTCTTTTATTTCTTTTTTTTCACACAAACAGTAAGAATAAGTATATCCGGCATTTTTCAAATTTATTTGTGAACGTTTTATTATCCCTTTTTCATTCATCTTCTTTAAAGACCTTTGGACGGTAGATAGCTCTAAATTTAAGGATTTTGAGACTTCTTTGCTCTCAAACCTTTTTGAGGAGTTTTTCATAAAGAATTCAAGTATTTTGAATTCTGCTTTGGTGAGGTTTAAACTACATCTTATAACTTCATTTAAATCTATTTTTTTACATGCAAAATTTATCATTTTCCAGCTTTTTCAATTTTTAACTTTTCAAAGCATGAAAATGCAGCTATTGCTCCCTGGGAAGATGCCGTAACTATCTGCTTTAGCTCATTATTGGTTATGTCTCCTGCAGAATAAAACCCTTTAATATTTGTTTCCTGTTTTTTATCTACTTTTATGAATCCCTTATCTGTTTTTATCCCCAAATTTTCTATCAACTTTAGATTGGGCTCTGAGCCTATTTCGATAAATATCCCATCAACATCTAATTTCTTTCCAGATTTTAATTTTAAAGATTGAACTTTTTCCTCTCCGGATATCTCAATGACTTCTTCATTAAACAACTTTTCAATTTTATTTTCAGAATCAACTAGTTTGATCCATGCAGGTTCTGCTCTTGAGAAACTCTCTTTTCTGTAAATAATATAAACTTTAGAAGCAAACTCTGCTAAAAGAAGCGCAGATGTCAAAGCAGCATCACTCCCTCCAACTACAGATACAATTTTATTTTTGAAGAATCCACCATCACATGTCGCACAATAACTTACCCCCCTTCCGTAAAGCTTTTCTTCCCCCGGAACATTGAGTTTTCTTCTTTGCATCCCTCCTGAGAATATGACCTTCTTAGCATAATAATTATTTTTTAATGTCTTTACAACAAAAATAATCTTTTCTTTCTTTATCTCAACAACTTCTTCATTGAATATCTTAACTCCTAATTTTTTTGCCTGTTCGCTAACTTTATGCATTAATTCAAATCCAGAAATCTCTTCAAAGCCAGGATAATTACATATCTTGTGTGCAGTTGCAGCAAGACCTCCGGTATCTTTGCTAACTATCGCAACATTTAATGCGTACCTTGAGGAGTAGATTGCTGCAGTTAACCCTGCAGCTCCCGCCCCTATAATTAAAACATCAAAAATATCTTTTTGTTCCATATTATCTCCTGGTTAAATTGTCTATCTTCTTTTTAATAACTTCCTGTGAAGCAAATCCAACAATCCTTCCAATCTCCTTTTGCTTGTCTATCAAAACTAGAGCAGGAATTCCCTGTATATTGAAGTTTTGAGCTGCTTCAGGATATTTTTCAGTATCCAGCTTCATAAACTTAACTTTTCCTTGATATTCCTTACTTAGTGATTCAAAGACAGGAGCCATCATCTTGCACGGCATACACCAGTTAGCATAAAAGTCTATTATAACCGGTATATCTGATTCCAGGACTTCCTCTTCGAAGTTCTCATTTGTTACATGAATTAAGGTCATTTTTTTACCTCCTAGGATTTATTTAAGTACTGATAATTAATAGCAGTACTATTTAAACATTTTCAGGTACTGAAAAAGTGAATCATGAAATGCAGTACTTAAAAATTAAAAAATGAGAGAAAGGAGATAAAAAACAGAAGAAAAAAGAAAAAATAAAGAAAAAAGAAAAGCAAAAAGAAAAATTAAAAATAAATCAAATTAAGCTCCGTACATCTTTTGCAATCCGGTTATATCCGCAGGTTCCAAATCTCTCTTCGAGATATCTCCGGTATTAGAATAACCATACATTGTAACTGCAGTACAGCTTGAAGTATAAACATCTCCCATACCTACAGCATGTCCTAGTTCATGTGTTGCAATGTTTTGTAAGTCCATTAATGAACTATCTGATGTTGCATCTCCCCAATTATAATAATTGTTGAATCTCATATCAAATTCAACAATTTGCTTTGTTACACGGGAATACCATATAGATGTAACCCCTATAATTCCTATGTCAAGTGGTCCAAAATCAATTGCATTTATCCCGTTAGCAACCCCATACTGAACCTCTCCAGTTAAAGGAGCATTAAATAATGGTGCGGAAGTGGCCTGATCCCATGTCTGTGTTGATGTTGCAATTGTATTTACAACAACCCCTTCATCTATACCTTCAGTATTGTATGGATTTATAACATAATTTACAGGAAGACCTGTCCATTTTACCCCAAGAAGCTTATAACATGTAGCAACCTTTGATGGCTTTGCAGGATTTGAAGGTTTTGCGTAATGAATAAAATCTACCCTTTCCAAATCTCCTCCAGCTCCTATAGCAGGAGAATGTTCTATCGCTTTATCACTTGCAGGAATAATCATGCCCGCAGAAACAACAGAACTAACTAAAACCAAAGTTGCCAGAAAAACATACAATCTAATTGTTGTCTTTTTCATATTTTATTCTTTACCTCCTTTCATCTCTATCTTTTCTAAAAAAATCTAAATAAAATATGTTTTTTTCAAGGTTTACTTCTTTAATAACATTTATTGTAATGTCTCAGAGATAAATTTCCATCCTTTTTTAATTCACTTCTCTTCTTCCGGGTTCTTCCCAGGATATAACTTAGTAAATTTCTCAATTTCATTTAAATTTACTTTTGAAACAACCAATCCTTCCTTATCATATAATTCTGCAAGTATTTTATGTGGAGAGGCAATCCCGGAATAATCAATCAAATCCCATTCTTCTTTGTAAGGGTTGCATACACATACAAAGTTCAAGTTTTCAAAAGCCCTTGAAAGCAACATAGATTTCAATAAATTTAATTCGTTAAGTTTAGGCTCTTCTTTATGTGCTTTAACTTCATATCCCCAATATGAAGGACAGAAAACAATTTCTGCTCCGGCTTTTTTCATTTTTCTGAACATTTTTGGAAAAGCTAAATCCCAGCATATTACAATCCCTATTTTTCCAAAATCGGTGTCTTTAACAAAAATTCTTTTTCCATTTTCTTCAACTCCATCCCCATATAAGTGTATTTTCTTGTATTTTCCTTTTATCTTGCCTTCTCTATCAATTAAAATAGCCATTTTATAATGTGTCCCATTTGAAATAAAATTATCAGTTATTATTGCCCAGATAGAGTGTTCTTTACAGGTATTCTGTATTTCTTTTATTAACTTATGATTCAAGGGAAGTTTTTGAGCTTTATTTATGCAGGTTTCAGGAAAACACACGATATCTGCCTTTTTTTCAGCAGCAAGAACAATATATTTCTTTATCCTGTCAACATTATGCCTGCCAGTATGGTTGTATTTTATTTGTGCAAGTGCGATTGTAGGCATTCTTTTTTTCATTTTGATAAAAAATAATTAGTTTCATTTAACTCAATTGAACCTCAAAATCACAACTATATAAAGTTGTCGTCGATAAACGAAAGATTTTTAAATAAAGCACGAACTAAAAGGTTCGTATAATTAAACAATACCCTAAGATTCAAGAAGTAGTTACTAAAATATAAAGATATTTGCATATGTAGTTACTAATTAAAACAAATAACTCCTTTTTAAAATAGAACTCAAATCCATTAGGTTTTTAAGGGATTTTTTACTTATTCAAATATGAAGAGAAATATTATTCTTTTGATAATTACCTTATCTTTCTTGATTCCAACTCTCTTAGCACTAGATTGTCCACATGGAGAAGTTAATGATACTTACCCCGGAGATTGTAACTTATACACGGATGTAAATAAAGACAAAATATGTGATCATTCTCAAACACTACAAGAAACACAACCAATTATCCAGTCCTCCCAAGTTCAAAATGCAACCTCAGAGAAAAGGGAAAGCGTCTACAATCTATTACTTATTGTAATAATATCTACAATTCTTTATCTATTAAGTTCATTCTTATCCAGAGCAGGAAAAATATACTCTCCAGCTACTCACAAAAAAATCTGGAATGCTCTGCTATTAATTTCCTTTTTAGGGGTAGGATTATCTGGACTATTATTTGTTTTAAGAATTGAATTTGGAATAGACACCTCCTGGTTCCCTAATATGCTTTTCTGGCACGTTGAAACGGGTATCGTGATGGCTTTGATATCCATATTTCATGTTATATGGCATTTAAGCTATTTCAAATCATATCTCAAGAAATAAAAGGAAGAACCAACTTCAATAAATTTTCGCTTGCATGAATATACATAGCCCTTGTTAGAAGAAACAATACAACTAGAATACATATCAAAAGAAAAAACACAATCAAGAATCCCCAAATTTTACCCATCTTCTCTTTAAACAAGACAAGAAAGAATTAAATTTATTACACTATCTGTAGCACTCTTAAAAATATTTCTTGTTACAATTAATCCTACAATAATCAAAATAATCAGTATAACTAGAATCCACCACCAAATCTTTTTCATTTTTATATTAAAGATTATTTCTTTTTAAGTTTTCTCTTTCTTCTAAAAATTAATCTTAGGACAACAAGTAAAACAACAACCCCCAATATAGCAACAAATACATTCAGCAAAGGAGTATTTTGGCTTTCTCCTTTTAATTCTATAACCTCCCCAGTTATAATTAATTCATCATCCGGATTTATTCTCTCATTAGAATCATCTGTGTTCCTATCAACCCCTCCCCCAATAAGCATCCTTACATTAACTCCTGCCTCGCTCTTAATTAATTTTATAAAATCAGAATCTAAATTGTCGGATGAGTAATAAAATAATTTTGTTATCTTGCTACTTTTTATGTAGCTTATCAAATCAGTAAAGTCTCCCTCATTTCTGGTTAATCTAATAATTGTTTTAGGATTATTTCTAATATCTCCAAAATCAACATCGTAAACCATAACTGCTTCATTAGAGTTTGTATCTTCTTTTAAAAAATAAAAGCTATCCTGAGCACAAACAATCCCTCCAAACATAACGATTCCAAATATAAACAAAGAGACTTTCATTCCTCTTTTCATCATTTTACAAAACATAAGAAATATTTAAGTTTTTACATTTTTTATCCCTATTAACAATAATTAAATTTTGGGACCTTTTTCAAACAATTCATTAACTTTCTTAATTATTCTCCCCTTGTAACTTTTAACTTCCGGATAATGTTTATCTATCCAAGTTCTCCTCCCCTCTTCACTAAAATAAAAATAAGTTTTATCGTTTTTATATATATAATTTGCAACCCTTTCAATCCTTTCCTTTTGTGTAGGGTATTTTTCAAGTATTTTCTTATAAGAATCTTCTTTATCTTCAGGATTATCTTCAATATTTTTAGAATCAGGACTTTTGTTTTTATTCAGCTTAGATATCGGAGGAGGTTCCGGATCAGAATGTTGAATATACAAATACTCCTCATCCTCTTTTATTTCTTCCCCCTTCATTGATATTCAAGTAATTTGGCAAATATAAATCTTGCTTTTTTTTTGAAAAAATCAAATAAAAAGTAGCGGGGGTGGGATTTGAACCACACGACCTCCGGGTTATGGGCCCGACGAGCACTCCAGGCTGCTCTACCCCGCTATTCATTTCAAA
>CAYPLY010000007.1:0-33607 GCA_964412025.1 Candidatus Woesearchaeota archaeon
ACGAAATATACAAGATTGCTTATCTTTACATAGGAAAAAGCAAAAATGATATGGATGTTGTTTTAAATCTTGGGGGAGAGACAAACAAGGGGGGAGAGATTCAAACTGGAAAGGTTAATAGAAAATTCGATAATGAGATATTCTTTGATAAAAAAGTTTTTCCTAAGTGATTTTTTATTGTTAGGGGTTTAAGTTAAACAATAAAATCATTAAACAGAAAAATATTTAAACAAGTGTTAATATAATTTAACATATGTTAGAAATAATTAACAACTTAATACCTTTCTTTGAGGATTGCTATAGAAGGATAAGCGTAAGAGAATATTCAAAGCTGATAAATGTTTCTCCCCCCACAGCATCAAAGCTTTTGATGGAGTACTATAAAGAGGGGCTTTTGAAAAGGCAGGAGGATAGAAATTACTTGTTTTTCTTTGTGAACAAAGAAAGTAAAACATTGATAGGATTATCCAAAATTTATTGGGGTGAGAAGTTAAAGGAAGTTGTGGAAGATATTGAAAATAAAAATATAAATCCAGTTATTATTCTGTTTGGTTCTTTATCAAAGGCAGAGGTTACATCTGATTCAGATATAGATATTGCAATTATTGCCAATAAAAAAGAGTTTAAATTAGAGAACCATGAAAAAAGACTAAAAAGGAAAATTCAGGTATTTTGGTTTGATTCTTTTAAAAAAATAAATGAAGAACTTAGAAACAATATTTTAAATGGGCACTTTTTATCTGGGAGGGTAGAAATATAATGGATTGGAAAGAATGTTGGGAAAAGAGAATTGTTAAAAATGTGAGTAAGGATGAAGAATTAATAAAATCTTTAATTGAACTTTCCAAAATTCAGGAGAAATTTGTTGATATTGCTAAAATAGACGAAACCACAGCTAGAATTTATCTACCTTTAGCCTATGATTCTATAAGAGAATTAATTGAAGCTCTTGCTTTGAAAAAAGGATTCAAGATTTATAATCATGAATGTTATACTGCATTTCTTAAAGAAATAATTAAAGAATCAGAATTAGGAGAAGAATTCGATAGGATACGAAAGGTTAGAAATTCCATAAATTATTATGGAAAGAAGATTTCAATACAAGATTCCAAAAAAGTTATTAATTCTATAAATTTAATAAGAAAGAAAATAAAAAGTTTGTTAGAGGATAAATAATCATGAAAACAGTATTTATCGCAGGGGTTGTACTTTTGGGTATTTTTCTAATTGTGTTGGCATTTATTCCTTTGGGAATAGAACCTCTAACCGAGGTTTATTTTGAAAATCATACCAAACTTCCGGCATATTTGTTTTTAGATAAACCTTACAACTATTCTTTTACAATACATAACCTTGAGCACCAGAAAATGAGGTATGAATATTCAATTGACGCTTTTGATGAAGAAGGGGATTTGTTGTATAATATGAACAAAGGAGAGGTTATTTTGGATATGAACGAGAGCAGGACCTTCAATGAAGAATTTGCAATGGATAATCACTTCAATAGAACCAAAATAGTTGTTAATGTTACGAAAGACTTGAGTTTGGAGAGACCCAAGTTTAAAGATAAGTTATGGTGGCCAGACCCAAATTACCCCATGAGCATTGATGTTCATTTCTGGATTGAAGAAGTTGAAGGAACAAGTATAATAATTAAAAACAATTAATAAAAATTAGGGAGGGGGATTAATCATAAATTATATATTGGAAAGTTTTAAATACTAATTAATATTAAATAGTTATAAGTAAATAACTAATAAGTATAAAATGATAAAACAAAAAACGTCAAAAAACATTCACTGGCCTACACTCAATACTGTAATAATGGTTGAAAACACGTTAAAGAGGATAGATGAGAGTGTGGTCTCAATAGCAGAGCTTAAAAGAAAACTTCCAAAGCAAGTAAACCACATAACTTTAATGAGAATACTTGAATACTTGGAGAAGAGCAATAAAATAGTTGCAACATTGAGAGGGATAACTTGGATAGAGAACAATAACCCTAATTTAAAGAAAGCAGTTATGCATGGTATTGAAATATAGAAATTAATATAAAATTTGTATTTATTATCTTTCTAATAAAATTAAATGAATTAAAAATATGAAAGAAGTAAGAGTTATTTTATCACAGGAAGCAGGAGAGGTTTATAGAAAACTTAATGCTGAAGCAGAGAATAACAAACAATCAAGAATGCTATTAAACGCAGTTAACAATAAAATAGGATTAATTAAAGCTAATGTTCATTACGGGGATCCAATTGCAAAAAACCTAATTCCCGAAGAATACAAGAAGAAATATTCTACAATGAATCTATTTAGAGTAGAACTTCCTACTTTTTGGAGAATGCTTTATACTTTAACAAACAATGGAGAGATAGAGATAATTGCGTTTGTGTTGGATATAATTAATCATCCGGATTATGATAAGAAGTTTGGATATAGAAAGAGATAATTAAAATGACATTTTAAAGTGGTTACACGCAACATTTAAATACCCTGAGATATAGGTAAAAACATGGTTAAAACGGGAAAACTCATGGTTTTTGGGGTGGTTCTACTTAGTTTAGTTTTATCTCTAACATATGTAAGTGCCGAAACTGTTGTAAGTGGAAAGATATACAATTCTGATTTTAGTGAAGTAATAGGAGGGGCTACTGTTAGTGTTGAGTGTGGTTCAAGTACAGAAACTTCAACAAGCGAGAACGATGGAACATATGCAGTAAGTTTCAACTCAGAGATATGCCCATTGGAAAGTGAAGTTTCAGTGAGTGCTTCAAAGGGAGATTTATTAGGAGAAGAGAGCTCAGATATTGAAGAATCTGATGAGGGAGAATTAGTTACAGTAATTAATGTTAATCTTAAGGAGGAGGAGGAAGAAACAACTACATCTTCAAGCAGCTCAAGAAGATCAAGCGGGGGATGGTTGAAGTGTGGAAACAGAGTGTGTGAATCAAGCGAAACATATGAGTCCTGTCCTGCAGATTGCCCTCTACCTGTTAAAGAAGAACCTATAGAGTTAATTACATTAGAAGAAACTAAACCTGAAGTAACAAATACTCAGGAAAAAACAAACCCTGGAATAACAGGAGCAGTTGTTGGAGATGATATCGGAAATAAAACCACTCTTCCTATAACTTTAGGGGCAGTAATATTATTGCTTATAGTAGGAATACTTGGAATAGTTGTTGCAAGAAGCACAGAATCAAAGAAAATGGATTCAGAGATTCCTGCAGGAAACGCCAGCAAGTACTACTAATAAACATTATAATCAAACAATACAATAAAAGTAAACAAATCTATATAAACGAACGGAGTTAAAAAACACAATGGCATTCCTTTTTATGAACCCGAGCGGACTTGTTCCGATAATCTTAATTGTGCTTATTCTTATAGTGCTGGTTGGAATAGTTGTGGTAACTATAAGAAACATAAACCAGAGAAGGAGAAGAATGAGTGAGAGCCTTAGAAAAATGAAAAAGCTGGAAGCAGCAGTCTCTCAGTTAGGTATGCAAAAAGAGGGAGAGGCCTGGGAAGAACAGATGAAAAGAATGGAAGAGTCCGAGAAACCAGTTAAAAATGTTAAAACTCCTGCAAAGAAGAAAGAATCAGGGGATAAAACGATATACGATGATAGAAAGAAATTAAGCGCGTGGCAGGTTCACTTAAGTAAAACTTACAGAGATATGAAGAAAAAGAATCCTAATACCAAGTTCAGTGCTGCAATGAAAGCCGCTAAGAAAACTTACAAGAAAAAGTAAGAAGTAAGGCCAGATATCTGTGAAATTTGAGTTTAGTTGAGTTATTGGTCGGTTATATGTTGGTTTATGTTTAAAATTAAGGTAGATTTATAAAAGACCCTTTCCTATATTAATATGTCCAAAGAGAGGGTAAATGATATTGGAAACCTGGAACCGGGAGAAGGATACCAAATGAGAGTATCACAGAGCTGCACATTATTATACGAATAATTCTATGTTTGGATATTTTAATATAAAATTGGATTTTTATTTTTGTTACTCTTAAAAGATGCGGAGTAGTGTTACTTTTGAAATACAATTTCGTATTTCTTTGATTTTTGAAAAAGTGAAAAAAATCCCAAAAATATATATTTTATAAAAGATATGTTGAATTTCTGTTAAGAGAAATTTATATTCGATAAAGCCTGTTTTTTCACTACACTTCATTTAAACTAAGTAACAACAAAAAACTATTTTGTCGACGACAATAATCCTTAAAAAGAAATCGGGTTTAGGAAACTTATCATGGTTGAAAAAAGATGTGCAAAAGAGGCACAAAAAAATATGGTGGAAAAAACAGCATTACTTTATAGTTATCCGGATAAGATTGCGATAACGAATCTGCTTTGCAGAGGATATCCTAAACAGTTGAAAGGAGGTTATAAAATATGAGAAAAATATTACTAAGTGTATTGGTGATGTCTGCTTTGATGTTGTCAGTTGTACCAGGAGTTTTCGCTACAAGTGTTGGCTCAGGTATAGGTGTTACAATCATAACAGAAGATTTCGAACCATTAGTTTGGCAATGTGATAATAGAGTTGTTTATGATGACGGAACTGAACCTGGAAGAGTTTCAGAAAACTCACAGGAGATGATCGAAAGAGTAAACAATTATGCTTTCGAAGGAGAGCAGATAACTTGGAAAGTTCTTGTAATGGACAAGAATGGAATTGACAAGGTTGCTGACGTTTATGGTACAGTTAATGAAGAAATGGAAGTAAACTGTGACAGATTAGCTTGGAATCCTGACCACACTCTTCAATCTTGTAATGCAAGAATTTTAGAGGAACAGATAACTGAGTTCGATTCTGATTTAATGGCTTACTACCTATGTACTTTAACTGTTGAAACACCAGAATCAATGTACGGTCCAGCTGATATTACAGTTGAAGCTGTCGATTTAGACGGTTTAACTGGAACAATGGCTGAAACTGAACACTGGTTCCTTAATCCAGCTATTAATTTAGTTGTTGATGGTGAAATAAGCTTCGATGAAGTAAGACCTGGAACAAGCTCATACTCTACAAGAGTATTAGTTGGAAATGATGCTGATGATGACTCAGGAGTTTTACTTGATATGTTTATATCAGGAACTGACTTCTACGATTCGTCAAGTTCTGGTGCTAAGTGCGGAACAAGCAATGTTCTTGAATTAGAGAACTTCGCTTACTATGCAACTAGTGGTGCTTACAGCACACACAAAGATTCAAGAAAGGATGCTGAAGGATATGTTCCTATCAAATACGGTATAGGATTCAATGATCCAAATCCATTCTACAATCAGAACGAAATCATCCAGTCAACTACATTGATAAACGGGGTGTACTATGCAGGAAATGTATTGTCGCCTGGTTCAGAGATGTCATTAATCTTCAGACTTAACCTTCCAGAACCATGTAATGGTGACTTTGACACAGGAAGCATTTATTTCTGGGGTGAAGCAATCTAAGTTGAATTTTTTTTATTTTATTTTTTATTTTATTATACTCAAAAACCCCTTGGGGGGTTCACAAGTGAGTGAAAACTCGCTTTCAAACAAGGAAGAAATTCCTTTCACATTCAAAAAAACAGGAGAAATCCTGAAAGAAGAAACAAAATGAAAAACACAAACAAAACAACGGGGTTCTTAGAAAGAACCTACAATGGTAGAAAGGAAGCAAGTAAGAGAACAGCATTACTAATTACAATGTTGACTATATTTAGTTTAAGCTTGATTAGTTTAACAGGATTTGTAAGTGCAGAAGATATGTGGATTTACAGTGAAAGTAATATTTATTCTCCTTCCTCACATAATTATAACATTCCAGATTCACTTGTAAATTATGTAACAATAAAAACAAGAGGAACATCAGCTGGAGAAAGTGTATGTATGACATTTAATTATGCTGGAGGTTCTACTTATACCACTCCTTGTCAAACGGTTGCTTATCTTTCTTGGGTTGAAAACAGGTTTACAAATATTAATCCAACAAGAACGGTTACAAGTATAACTGTTAATGGAGGTTCTCACACTTATATGAAAGAGATAAATGTTTATGGTTCTTGTACTATTGGAACAGATGGTTGTAATGGAGATAATGGAGGATATGACGAAGAAACAGGATATTATTGTGGAGATGGAGTAAAAGAAGGAACAGAGGAATGTGATAAAGGAACTTCTAATGGAGAGGCATGTAATCCTTTATACGGAAGTTCATGTACTTATTGTTCAACTGGATGTAAATTAGTTACAGTAAAAGGAGATTTCTGCGGAGACGGTAAATTAAATCCAGAATATGAAAAATGTGACGATGGAAATACTTATGATGGAGACGGGTGTTCATCACAATGTAAAAAACCATTCCAGGTAACCGTCGAGGGATTTGAACCAATTGTATGGGGATGTGATTCAAGAGTTGTTTATGATGACGGGACTGAACCCGGAAGGATAACAATGAAGGGAGATGAAATTATTGAGAGAATGAACAATTATGCTTTTGAGGGAGAAAAAATACAATGGAAGGTTCTTGTAATGGACAAGAATGGAATTGAAAAGGTTAAGGATGTTAGAGTTATTGTAGACGGGAATATAGAAGCAAACTGCGATAGATTGGATGAATACTTTAGCTTTCCAAATAATGATGGATATACAAATAAAGAAGGACTCTTAGTTGAGGGATGCGGAATTGACCCTACATGTAATGCAAGAATACTGGAAGAACAAATAACTACATTCAACGAGGACACAATGGCTTATTATCTATGTACTTTAACTGTTGAAACACCAGAATCAATGTATGGGGAATTAGAAGTAACAGTTGAAGCAGAAGATATGGATGGTATATTGAGCACAATGGATGAATTAGAAAATTGGTTCTTCAACCCATTCATACAATTATATATTGATGGAGATATAAATTTCGATGAAGTAAGGCCTGGAACAAGCTCATACTCTAGGAGAGTATTAGTTGGAAATGATGCTGACGATGGTTCTGGAGTTATGCTTGATATGTTTATATCTGGAACAGACTTTTATGATTCCTCGAGTTCTGGAGCTAAATGTCCGACTACAAATCAATTAAGCTTATCCAATTTCGCTTATTATGCAAGTAATGGTGGATATAGTACAAATAGTGATACAAGAAAAGATGCAGAAGGATATGTTCCAATTCAGTATGGGATAGGATTCAATGACCCTAAACCTTTCTATAACAGAAATGAAGTTATTCAAGCAGGAAAGGTTGGGACTTACTATGCTCCAAATATATTATCTCCGGGAAGTGAAATGTCAATAATATTCAGATTAAACCTTCCAGAACCATGTAATGGTGACTTTGATACTGGACAGATTTATTTCTGGGGTGAAGCAGTTTAATTAAAATGAATAGGAAGACGGCAGTATTGTTCCTTGGGATGATTTTTCTAGGAGTTGTTTTAATTAATATTGTAAGTGCTGAATTCTGGGCTTGCTTTGAACAGGGAGAGATAATAAATTACTGTAACGATTACAAGGATAGTGATGTTTATACAGGAAGTTACCCCCTTTGTATGTCTGTTTATAGAGAAGCTGATAATTGTTATGTTCATGGGGTTTGGACTAAATGTAATGCTTTAGACCCTGCAGATTGTAGCCATAATGGGGGAGGACCGGCTAACCTTGATTTAACCCCTCCAGTTTTGAAAATACTTAGCCCTCTGAATGATACAATTTCTTCCACAAGAAAATTATACCTTAATTTTTCATTAGATGAGGTTGCTACAGTTTATTATAGAGATTTAAATAAACCAACATCAACCTGGACAAAAATATGTGATAAATGTAGCGCTGGAGATCCTTCTTATGCTAAGCTAAGAACTTTTGCAGAGGGAGAGAACAATTTAATGTTCAGGGCTGTAGATTTAATGAATAATCCATCTTATGTTTCAGTTAATTTCTTTGTGGATAGCATAAAACCAAGAATATATAGAACGGATCCTAGAGCAAATACTTTTGCAGATGGGACTTTTGCAGTTCAATTTAAAGAAATAAATCCAGAAGATCTAACTTTACATTATGGAACGGATACAAAAAAATTAGATTTAAATGATTGTTATGAATCCTTATCGAAGATGGTTTGTGAAGTAAGTGTTAACTTGGATAAATACAACGGACAAACAATACCTTATTACTTTGAAATAGAAGATATTGCAGGAAATAGATACAGCTCACGTTCAACAAATGTTAAAGTTGATACAAAATTCCCTGTTGTAAAGAATCCTTCTTCATTCTTTAAGGTGAATGGAAGATATGTTGAGTTTAATATAAGTATAGATGAACCTAACTTATACAAAGTTACTTCAGTTAAACCAATAGGAACAAGAACAAGTACAACAACCTTGTGTACAAGATTAACTAATGGATACTGCTATAAGAAACAGAGTTTCACTGCAGGAGATTATGATTTATCAATACAGATAACTGACAAAGCAGGACATTCAATAGCAATACCTGCAGAGTTTACGATAAGTTATTGATAATAAAAAGCATAACCCCTGGTGAAAAATGAAAAAAGAGAAAAAAATATTCCTGGCATCTATAGTGTTTGTATTATTTTTAATTGGGTTTACAAACGCATGTGTTTCGTGTTGTGATATGCAATTGACTAAATCTGTTGATAAAACAAATGTGAAACCTGGAGATATTGTTACATTTACTTTAAAATACAAGAATATAGGTAATGCTGATTGTACGGGGGGAGGAGTTAAGATACAGGATACTCTGGACTGGAATTTAAATTACAGAGGAAGCTATGATACTCTAATTACAGGAGATACAGACGGACAGGGAATTGATTATTCCTGGTATGAAATTCCTGGATATGATGAGAGAACAAACACTTTAACATGGAACGCTCATGTGGTCTCTCCGGGAGAAGAAGGTAAGATAATATTCGAAGTTAGAGTGTTAGAACCTGAAGAGTGTGGAGATTTTGAAATAACAAATTCTTTCAAAGACTGGAGTTTGCAAAGTGATTGGGAATATAGTAATACAATAACTCTTTTTGTAGATAACGATTGCTATCTTCCGGTATGTGGAAATGGAATATTAGATGATGGAGAAGAATGTGATGATAATAATCTTCTGAATAACGACGGGTGTTCCTCTATATGCAAACTAGAAATATGTGGAGATGGGATAAAACAGGCAAATGAGGAATGTGATGATCAAAACACAAACAATTTTGATTATTGTAGAAACAATTGTATTCTCCCTTATTGTGGAGATAACATCTTAGACATAGGTGAAGAATGTGATTTAGGAGAAGATAATGGGATGGATAGTGGGTGTTCGGCAGAATGTGAAATTGAATGTATCCCCTATTGTGGAAATGGAATACTGGAAGAGGGAGAGGAGTGCGATGACAATAACATTGTAGACAACGACGGGTGTTCGGCAGAATGTGAAATTGAGTTCCCAGAATGTCTATATAATATATCTATAAGATACTCTTACGGAAATTCTTTTGGAACAGGAATTGCAATAAATAGCAGTGATACTTACGCCTGGGTTGAGGAAACAACTGCTCGTTTAAGTCAGGGAGTGCATAAAATAAGATATTACGTAGATAATCATGAAGAAGAAGATAACAATGCAAGCATAACTGTAAAACTTGATTCAGATAAACTTATTTCTTACTATCAAAACATTGACAAATCTCATTATAAAACTCTAACCCTTGATACTTCAAATCTTGAGTGTGACTCGTTCCATAATATAACTGTTGAAGTTGAAAGCGAGAGTAATGGGATATGTATTGAAGATAACCCTTTTGATAATCTTGCAAGAAGAACGATATACATCGATTGTGAGGAAGAACATTATTGCGGAGATGGAGTTGTTGACGAGGGGGAAGAATGTGATTTAGGAAATGATAATGGGGTTATGTGTACTCCTGCTTATGGAGGAATTTGTTCTTATTGTAACCTTAAATGTGAAGAGATAATAATGACAGATGGATATTGTGGAGATAATATCTTACAGGGAGAATATGAAGAATGTGATTTGGGAGAATATAATGGGATGGATAGTGGGTGTTCTGCAGAATGTGAAATTGAAGAAGAGTGTATGTTGGAGATTGTAAAATCTGTTGATAAAACAAACGTTAAAGTTGGAGATATAGTTAAGTTTACATTAAAGTACAAAAATGTTGGAAACGGATTATGTACTGGAACAGGAGTTAAGATACAGGATACTCTGGACTGGAATTTAAATTACAGAGGAACCCATACTAAAAAAGTTACAGGAGATGTTGATGGAGAGGGAATTTATTACGGATGGCAGGAAATGCCCGGATATAATGAACTTACAAACACACTGATATGGAATGCTAATATAGTTTCCCCTGGTGAAGAAGGAGAGATAACATTTGAGGTAAGAGTATTAGAACCTGAAGAGTGCGGAGATTTTGAAATCTATAATTCATTTAAATCCTGGAGTAATGAAAAAGGATGGCAGAACAGTAATACTATAACTCTTTTTGTAGATAATGATTGTTATTGCCCATTATGCGGGAACGGGATATTGGACGAGGGGGAGGAATGTGATGATAATAATCTTCTGAATAACGACGGGTGTTCTTCAAATTGTAGATTGGAATACTGCGGAGATGGAGTAAAACAATCCAATGAAGAATGTGAAGACGGAAACAATGTAGATGGTGATGGGTGTTCGGCAGAATGTGAAATTGAAGAGGTACCTTACTGTGGAAATGGAATATTGGATGTTGCCTTAAATGAAGAGTGTGATATGGGGTTGTTGAATGGGGTTGTATGTACTCCTCCATATGATGGAAGCTGTGTTTACTGTTCAAACATATGTAAAGAAATAACATTAACGGATGGATATTGTGGAGATGGGATACTTCAGTCTGAGAATGAAGAATGTGAAGATGGGAACCAGGAAAATGGGGATGGGTGTTCCTCAACTTGTGAGATAGAACAAGAAGAGTGTATCGAGGATATCTCTATAAGATACTCTTACTCCAACTCTTATGGGACTGGAATTGCAATTGGATTCGAAAATGGTACTTGGATTTCCCAGATTAGTCCAACAATACCCAAGGGAAATTATAAATTAAGATATTATGTTGATAACAATATACCCAACACAACCAATTATGCTCATTTGACTGTAAAAGTAGATAATGAAATTTTATCTGAGTACGATTATTTGATAAGCAAATACCATTCAAAGACTCTGACTTTGGATACTAGTCAATTAGAATGTGATGCTCTTCATAAAATTAGTGTAAATGTTGAGAGCCAACATGAAATATATTGTGAAGAAGACGATGATTCGGATAACTCTGCTGAGAGATACTTTTATTTGAGTTGTGGGACGATTTGTGGAAATGGAATACTGGAAGAGGGGGAAGAATGTGAAGACGGAAACAATGTGGATGGTGATGGGTGTTCAGCCGAATGTGAAATTGAAGAAGAGGCCCCAAGATGTGGAGATGGTATAATAAATCAGGAGAATGAAACTTGTGATGATAATAATCTTATAAATAATGACGGATGCTCCTCAACATGTAAAATTGAAAGATGTGGAGATAATATAAAACAGACCGGAGAGGAATGTGACCTTGGAATACTAAACGGGGTTTTATGCAATCCATTATATGAAGGTTCATGTACTTATTGTTCTGGAACCTGTGAACGCATAACCTTATTTGGAGGGTATTGTGGAGATGGGATAAAACAATCTAGTGAAGAGTGTGATGACCAAAATACTAACAACTTAGATTATTGCAGAAATAACTGTATATTGCCTTATTGTGGAGATGGGATAAAAGACAAAAATGAATATTGCGACGACGGCAATCAGATAAATGGAGACGGATGTTCAAAGACATGCAGAATGGAATGCCCCGACGGAGTATGTACTCCGAATATAACAATAGAGGAGTTTATTCCTTTGGTATGGGAGTGCGATTCAAGAATAGTATATGAAGATGGGACAAGACCAGGTAGAATAACAACTGATGGAGAAGAATTAATAGAGAGGATAAATAACTACGCATTCGAGGGAGAACAAATCAAATGGAAAGTATTAGTAATGGACAAGAACGGAATTGACAAGGTTAAGGATGTTTATGTTACTGTAGACGGAGAAATAGAAGCAAATTGTAGGAGAATAGGAGGAACACAAATTGATCCTACATGTAACGCCAGAATCTTGGAAGAAGAAATAACAACTTTCAATAAAGACACAATGTCTTATTACGAATGTATATTAACTATTGAAACTCCAGAATCAATGTACGGTCCTGCAGATATAACTGTTGAAGCTGAAGATTTATTCGGAAACTTTGGAGATATGGATGAGAGTGAACATTGGTTCCTTAACCCTAGCGTCTCACTTGAGATACAGGGAGGATTAAATTTCAATTCATTAAGACCGGGTACGACAGAATATTCTGGAAATGTAATCCTGACTAATGGGGCAGAATCAGACTCGGGGGTATTATTGGATATGTTCATATCTGGAACTGACTTTTACGATTCTTCAAGTTCTGGAGCTAAATGTCCAACAACAAATCAATTAAGTCTGAATAGAGTTGGATATTATGCAACTAATGGAGCATACTCTACATTAAATGATATGGAAGTTGGGAGAACATGTGACGAAGAGGGATATTGTAAAATAAATTATGGAAGAGGATTCCATGATCCAAATAAGTTCTATGATAAAAACGAGATAATACAAGATCAAAAAGTTGGTCCATACTACACAGCAAATTTATTAGCTCCTGGAGCAGACATGTCAATAGTATTTAGGGTTGAGGTTCCAGAACCTTGTGTAGGAAATTTCGATTCAGGAAGAGTATACTTCTGGGGCGAGGCAATATAAATTCCAAATCGAATAATTTATAAATAAATACAATTTACGATGTATATATGAAAGAAAAAAAAGGGGATGTAAAATTTGGAAGATTATTGGATAAGAGTTTTGATGAATATAAAGCAAACTTTAAGAGCATATTCAAGTTAATAATACTGTTTGTAGGGATACCTTACCTTTTGTTTACAATTCTACAGATAGTGTTTGTAGTTACAGATCCAAATGTGTTTTCAATTGTATCTAACTCTCAATTGATGAATCAGTTAGATTCAGAGGAGTTAAAGATTCCACTTTATTATTCTATTACGAATGCTGGATTTTCCTTAGTGTATTTGTTCTTTGGAATTCTTATTAGCGCTGGGCTGTTAGGAACTTCGCTTAAAAAATCTAAGTATTCTTTCAAGGAAATTATGGAGACAGGTAAATCTAAGTACTGGAGATTTTTTGGGTTTTCTGTTGTAATATTCATATTCATATTGCTTCTTTCTCTTCTCCTAATAATACCCGGGATAATGTTTGGTATATATTGGATTTTTGCGGCATGTATATTCCTTGAAAAAAAAGAGAGCATAAGAAATTCTCTTAAAAAAAGTAAGGAGATGGTAAAGGGAAGATGGTGGAGGACTTTTGGACTTTATGTTTTATTCGGGCTGGTTATGATAGGGATTGTAATTGTTGCCTCAATAATAAACATACCAAGTGCAATATTTACTATGATGAGCACTCTTAATGGAACTCCTCTGAGTATGTGGATGGTTATAGTAAGCTCTATCTTAAATTTGGTTTATGAAGTAGCTATAAGTCTTATAGGAGTACCCCTGTCTGTATTGTTTATGAAGAACTTCTATTTTGAAATGAAAGGTAAAAAAGAATAATTGAATTGTTTTCATTGAAAATAAGTAATAACAAAAGAGGTTTTTCTCGACGACAATAATATTTATATATAACTTATCATTTCATTTATTGTGAGTGGTGAAAAGGGTGATTCTACGTTGAATGGTAAAATAGGGAGGAGTAACCCTCAAAAAATAACCCGTATTTCTGATAGTTATCCGGATAACATTACGATAACATCTTTGCTTTGCAGGGATTAACATATAATTGAAAGGAGGTTATAAAATATGAAAAAAGTATTACTAAGTTTGTTAGTAATGTCTGCATTGGTGCTTTCTGTGATACCTGGTGTTTTAGGAACGACAAATGTGATAAGTACAAGTTCTGCGCTTGGGATTACGATAAATACCGAGAGATTTACCCCTTTAGTTTGGGAGTGTGACAGCAGAGTTGTTTACGACGACGGAACCGAACCTGGAAGAATCTCGGAGGATGGAACCAAGCTTGTTGAAAGAATGCAAAACTATGCATTTGAGGGAGAACAAATTGAATGGAAGGTTCTTGTTATGGATAAGAACGGAATTGACAAGGTTAAGGATGTTTATGTTACAGTTGATGGAGATATAGAAGCAAACTGTGACAGACTTTCTTTGGAACCAGAAAGAATACTTGGCTCATGCAATGCTAAGATTGAAGAAGAAAAGATAACTACATTTAACAGAGATTTAATGGCTTATTACCTATGTAAAGTTACTATTGAAACTCCAGAATCAATGTACGGACCATCAGATATAACTGTTGAGGCTGTTGATTTGGGAGATTCAGAAGAAGAGGATTTAATAGGAGTTATGGATGAAGGAGAACACTGGTACCTAAATCCTGTTATTGAATTGTCTGTTCTTCCATCTGAAGGAATAGTTTTTGGAGATGAAGATGGAGTGAGACCTGGAACCAGTTCTTATTCCAATATGGTTACCATAGGAAATGATGCTGACCCAGATTCAGGAGTTGTTCTTGATATGTTTATATCTGGAACTGACTTTTACGATTCTAGAAGTTCTGGGGCTAAGTGTGGAACAAGCAATGTTCTTGAATTAAAGAACTTCAGGTATTACTCAGCTAATGGGGCTTACAGTACTTATACTGATCCTAGAGCAGACTCAGAAGGATATGTTCCAATTAAGTATGGTATAGGATTTAATGATCCAAAATCATTCTATAATGCAAATGAGATTATGCAGGTAAATAAAGTTGGGCCATATTATCTTTCAAATCTGTTAACAACAGGTGCAGAAATGTCTCTTACTTTCAGACTTGATCTGCCAGAACCCTGCAATGGGGATTTTGATGATGGAAAGATTTACTTCTGGGGTGAGGCTGTTTAAGTGAACAGAATTTCTTTTTTATCTTTATTTTTTGTTTTATTTTCTCTTTTCTTGATTGTTTTTTAGTTTAATGAATTGTTTCATTAAAAATAAGTAATAACAAAAAAACATTTTCTCGACGACAATAATCTTTAAATAGTGTACTCATTCTAAAGTGTCAAATGGAAATCAAAAAGACTCTGATATTTGCATTTGTTATTGTATTCTTAGTTTCAAATGGTATTTTAGTTTCAGCTCTGACTGGTTCAATAGGTAATGCAAAGATGGTTTTATACCCAGAAGTTAATGGGTGGACAAATACTGTTATTGAAAAAACAATACTTGTAAGAAATGTGAATGATGTTCCAATCAATATAACATTGAAATTGGATGAAAATGCCTCAAGTTTTATTGATTTAATTGACGAAACATTTATTCTTGAACCTGGAGAAGAAACAAAAGCTCAAATTGAAATAAGAGTGAAGAAAGAGGGAAAATATGAAGGGAGAGTAAATGTATTTTTCAAACCAGTTGAGGGAAAAGATGCGGGAGTTGTTTTATCTTCCACAATTGTCGTGATAGCTAAAAAAGAAACAAATTATGAAGAAGAGGAAGAAGAAAATCCAAATGAAGAAGAAGAGGAGATAATTCCTGAAGAGGAAGAAGAAAAAACAGGAGCTTCCAAATTAGTTAAGATATGGGGATTAAGCACACTTATACTACTTGTGATACTTTTGGTATTGCTTTACATTTGGGGTAAGAAGAGGAACCAAAGTAAAAAGCGAAGAAAAAAATCTAAATGAAAAACCAAAAAAATAAATTCCTCTTAAGTATTTTAATAGTATTCTTTGTATTTGGTAGTTTGGGAGGGGTAATTGCAAAAGATATTGCATATATAACTAAAGACTTGAAGGGGACTGATTCTTATATAACTAGCTTATTGGAGGAAGGAGGGTATACTTATGATGTGGTATATCAAACTTCATTAGGTTCAACAGATTTTTCAAGTTACAGCATAATCTTGGTTGGAGAGGGAATATTCTCTAATCCATACCTAATACCAGTAAATTCAAAGAACGCAGTTATACTAAATAGTTATCATATGGATGAATGGTACTGGTCTGGAAACGGGGTTTCAACAAAATCTTCAAATTATCCTGTAGATGTAAAAGTATTTGATTATGAGAGTTCAATTGTGGAGGGGGTGGGTGATTCATTTATACCGTATAATACGGATATCTCTCTTAGTTCTTATGATACAAGATATATTCCAAAATCTCTGGATGCGCCAGGGTTGAATACAATAATTGCAGATGGTTTGTCTTTCTTACAACTATTAAAAATATACTATCCTAAGAATGGGGCGGTTGTAGCAACTGTTGATAAAGGTTCTATATTAAGAGATAATCAGATATCAAATGCAAGAGGGGTTTTCTTAGGATTTACAGAAACAAGATTATGGACTCAAGAAACAAAGGATGTATTTTATAATTCAATAGAATGGGCAATTAATGGTGAAGATAGGGATGGGGATGGATTTATGAGTGATTTGGATTGTGATGATAATAATTTAGATGTATATCCTGGGGCAGAAGATATACCCTATGATGGAATAGACCAGGATTGTGATGGAAGTGATTTAAACGATTTGGATGAAGATGGATTTATAGCAGAAATTGCGGGTGGAGATGATTGTGATGATGAAGATTCAGAATATAATATTGCATCTTATGATTTAACTAAAAACTGTATGAATGATGCACCAATAATAGATATTGTTTACAGAATAAACGTTAATGAAAATGATGTTGCAACAATATTAATTGAAGCATATGATCCTGAAGGAGATGAAATGACATACGAGATTAATGATTCAAGATTTGTTTTGGATGAGGGGACAGAAAATTCCTTCAGTTGGGAAACAGGATATGAAGATGAGGGAGATTACAAATTCTTCGCTATTGTTAGTGATGGAGAATTATCTTCGGAAAAGTCGTTCCTTGTTAAAGTCTGGAATAGGAATAAAGCTCCTGAATTATTAATGGAAATACCTGTTCAGGAATGGGAAGAAGAAGGTACTCACACTCTGGATCTTAAGGAATATTTTTATGATTTAGATGGAGATGAATTAGTATATCTTTTCCATGAAACCTCAAATAATGTTGAGATAAGCTTGGATAAAATAGAAGATGGAGTTGCATATTTTAGCTCTAGTAAAAATTGGTATGGGGAAGACTGGATAATATTCAAGACTACAGACCAGATAAATGTTGTTGAAACAAACAACATAACATTAAGAGTTCTTCCTATAAATGATGCCCCAGAATTAATTGAAGAAATTGGAACTATTGAATTAGAAGAAGATGAAATTTATTATTTCAACCTAGACGAATACATTGAAGATGTAGATAGTGATTTGGAATATACAATTGAAAATACTACTCATATAACCTTGTTGATAGAGGGAAATATTCTTGAGATAATCCCACAGGAAAATTGGTATGGAGAGGAAGAGGCAGAGATAACTGCAAGAGATGGGGAGTTTGAATTACATGAGACATTTATTATAAGAGTATTATCTGTTAATGACGCTCCTGAAGTAAACCCTATAGAAGATAAACTGGTTTTATCTGGATGGAAAGTGGAGATTAGTGCAAGTGCCAGCGATGTCGAGGGGGATGAATTTACATTTGGTGTTAATGATTCGAGGTTTATACAGGATGAAATTATAAAGAATTATTTCAGCTGGCAGACAGGAGAGGGAGATTATGGGATGTATACTTTCCTTGTTAATGCCTACGATGGAAACGATTATGGATACAGCCAGATGAATGTTAATGTTCTTCAAAAGATATTCATAAATGAATTTGCATGGGGAAGTGAGGGGTGGATTGAATTGTATAATCCAAAAGAAACTCCATTTGACCTGGGAGAATGCAAGATTAAATATTCAGATGAGGAAATGATAATCTATGGTATCCTTGAAGATGAAGGATTTGATTCATTTGGATGGAACGCTCTTGAAGAATCAGGAACACTGCAATTAATATGCAATGATATATTAATTGATGAAGTCGAGTATGAAGAATTTGATGTTTACAAATCATTAGGAAGAAAAACAGATGGATTTGATGATGGAACTGAGGGCTCATTTGAGGAATTTATATATCCTACAAGAGGGGTCTCAAATACTGCTGATGTTACAAAACCGGAAGTTGAATTGAATTCTCCTGAGAACAATACTCTATTTACTGAGAACAGAGAAGTAACTTTTGAATTTAACGTTAAGGATAATATGGCTGAAGAACTTCAATGTAGTATATTTGCAAACTCAAAGATGCTTGAAACTGAAAGCTTTGAAAATAACACTTTAGGAAGTTTCTTTATAGATTACCTTGGAGACGGGGTTTATTCTTGGAATGTTGAATGTACAGATGGAATGAATAAAAATACTGCTCCTGAATCCTGGATATTTACAATAAGCGCTCCAGATTTACCAATACTTAACAAGATAGGAAATAAAGTTGTAAATGAAAACGATGAGCTTAGGTTTTCTGTTCGTGCAACAGATCCAGATGGAGATTCATTAGAGTTGTATGTATCTGGTCTTCCTGAAGGAGCAAATTTCACAGATAATGGAAATGGAAATGGATTATTTGCATGGATACCCAATTATAATCAATCCGGAGAATATACTCTTGAATTTATTTCTGAGGATTCAACTGGTATGAAAGATTCTGAAGAGATAAAAATACTTGTTGGAAATACAAAAGAGCCTCCAAAATTTTATGATGCTGATACTTGTGCATTAAAGGATAAAAATATTGAGATAAGCATAAAAGAACCAGATAATGGAGATGATTTTGAGATTGGAGAGGTGGTAGAAGGAAGTATAAAGATAAAAAATAAATTTGAAGAAGATATGGACTTCGAGGTTAAAATTTATCTTTATGATATAGAAGAGGAAGAAAATATTGAAGAGATTGAAGAAGAAATTGATATTGATGAAGGTAAAACTGAGGAGATAGAATTTAGTGTGGAAATACCTAGGGATATAGAAGGAAATGAATTTGCAATATATGTATATGTTGAGGGAGAGGACGAGGAGTGCAATTCAGAATATATTGAGATAGAGGTTGAAAGAAAGAAGCATGAAGTAGTAATAAGCGAGATAAATGTTGATAGAGAAGACATTTCTCCTGGGGATGAGGTTAAATTAGAGGTAAAGGCGGAGAACCTGGGAAGGGGAGATGAAGATGTTAAGATTGTTGTTTCTATAGACGCTCTTAATATATACCAAGAGAGTGAAGAGATAGAGATTGAAAAATACGGGGACAAATATAGAAAAACCGAAACATTCTATATTTTAATCCCTGATAATGCTAAATACGGATATTACGATATAAAGGCAAGTGCAATATACGATGATGGAGAGAATTATTTACTTAAAGAGATTATTGTTGCAGGAAGAAATTACGGTGTAGAAGGGGTGGTTAACGAAAGCAAAGTAATAAATCTGAACTTCAATCCTCAAAATTACGTTTCAACAAACCAGGGAAGTTCTTCCGATTCAGATAAATCATCAGGAAGTGCAATAGTCCTGGGAAGTGAAGATTCCCCAAGAAAATCTTCAACATCAAGAACAAGACTTTTCAGAACAAGCAACAGCGTAAATCTTGGGGTTGATGAACAGACAATAAAAGAAGAACAACATGAAGTTAGGGTTGAATTTGACGAAGATAAAGAGTATAGAAAAATAAATACAAATCAATGGGTACTTCTTGTGGTAGTACTCGGGCTATTGATAACAGTAATATTAATTTTAATATTATTTTTAAAAAACAATAAATATTAATATTTAAGGAGATAAGCAATACTATGATAAAAAAGAACAAAATTCTGTACGCGGTTTTGATTTATATTACATTTGTTGTTTTAAGCATTGGATTCATAAGTGCATGTGATTTGAATATAATAAAATCATCAGATAAATCCCTTGCTGAACCTGGAGAGGTAATAACATTTACACTTGCTTATGAAAATGTTGGGGAGGGAAATTGTACAGGAGGTGGAGTTAAAATACAGGATGTTCTTGAGGATAAACTTGAGTATAATGGTAATTATAATATAGATATTATAAATGACTTTGACGATGAAGGGGTATATTATGGATGGCAGGGAATACCTGGATTTAATGAGACTTCAAAGACCCTTACATGGAATGCGCATATTGTTTCTCCTGGGGAGAGAGGAGAAATAACATTTGAAGCCATTGTCTTGGAAGGAGAGGAAGAGTGTGTTGATTTTGAGGTAAGCAATTTTTTTAGCTCCTGGAGTGATCAGGAAGGATGGAAAGATAGTAATACAGTAACAATTCATGTAAACAATGAATGTCCTGAACCATGCTGTGGGAACGGGGTTGTCGATGTTGGGGAAGAGTGTGATTTAGAAAAGGATAATGGAATTCCTTGTACTCCTACTTACGGAGGTTCATGCACTTACTGTTCTGGAACATGTGAAAGCATAACATTATATGGAGGGTATTGTGGAGATAATATCTTACAGGAAGAATATGAAGAATGTGAAGACGGAAACAATGTAGATGGTGATGGGTGTTCGGCAGAATGTGAAATTGAAGAAGATGGTTGTCCATGTCCTGGATGTTATATTGACCAAACAAATAAATGTGATTGCGAAGAGGAGGATGAGGATGAATACAATGATGAAGAATGTGATGAGGAAAACGATTGTGATGATTGCAATGAAAAAGATAAATCAAATAAGTTAAATGAATTGTGTTATTCAAATTGGGTGTGCTCAGGATGGAGCGAGTGTATAAATGGATATATGACAAGAAGCTGTACAGATACAAATAACTGCAATGCAAATTATGGTAAACCTTACGAACAAACAGCTTGTACAGATAAAATAATTTCTACAGGATATACAGATAAAGTTTATGTTGGATATAAAGGAAATAGTTTAAACTATTCCTGGATTTGGGTTTTTCTTGGAGGATTAATCTTTATAGCACTCTTGATACTCCTTGTGATGCTTCTTAGATGAATAGAAATAAATATCTCAAAAAGAAATAAATAAATACTTCTTATCCCTCTGTTTTGTATGAATTTATCAAATATAGATCCTGAAGTGGTATTTAAACCAAAAAGAAGAATGCTGGAATACAGATTTCTAAATGAGCAGATAATTGAGATAGATGGTAGGAAGGATTTAAACGGGGAAGAAAAGAGATTTATGAAAGATAAACTAAAAGAAGCTTACAGAGAATATGATGAGCAATTCACTGAATACCACAGATTAACAAGAGAGGTAAAGATGTGGAATGCCCTTTACAATCTAAATAAGAAAATGAATTGGAAAGATAAAAATAATTAGAATTTTTGGTAAGATGAATCTTGATTATATAATATATAAGCTTGTATTAAACAGAATGATGAAAGATGTTAATATTTGCTTTATTAATGAAAATATAGAAAAGATAACTCTCTCAAGCATTCCTATGGAAGTAAAAGAAAGAGGAAATTATACCTGGCTTGAAAAGGCATATGAATCGGAATATGAATATGACTCTGAAAGAAAAAATCTCCAGAGAGAACTGAATAAATGTTATGATATTATGAACTGAAAAAACCTGCAATAATTCATAGTCTTGTTCTATCTGAGTTTAATAATTTTCTCCTTAAACCTTCTAAACCAAAAGAGTTTTAAACGAGAATAATCTTGATTTTTTGTAGACTAATGTCAGCGGGTTAGCCCTCCGCTACTTGCAAACGGGCTTCATGGCAGACTACGAGTGGGGCGTGATAAGCGTGTCAGGGAATCTTTGTTCCGACGTTGACGCTTTGTCCGTTTTGATTTCGTAGATGCGAAATGGGTCAGGCCTTGATCGGAGCAGCCCTAAACACCTATTGGAATGCTTAGCGGGTTGCAAAGCCGAGGAAGAATGGAGACTAATTCTCTGAGGCCCTTAGTAGCAAACCACTTGTCTACACTGAAATAGTGTTTTGCATTGTATACTCAATAAATTTCGCATATAGCAAACACACTTGTCTACACTGAAAACAACCTCCAGGTTTTTTTCTATTTTCCACTTTGCACTGAAGGGCAATTTCTCTAAACACCTTGAATGAAATTGCAAAACTTCCTCAAAACACTTAAAGATGATTTCTAATTGCCTCCGATGAAATCATATAAAAAACCAGAATTATTGCAACTTCGTGGTTTGCTAAAAAAATTTTATTATTCTGGATAATTAGTTAATCTTGTTCAACTTAATAGAAGATAAATTTTAATCAGCACAATAATTGTTATAAAGGATAATTCTATTATTATTTTATGGGTGAAAAGTTTTATCAGACAGAGCTTCTGGACTTAAAGAAAAAAGAGAATTATAGATTAATTGTTGATTTATTGTTTCATTGTGAAAAACCTGTATCTCCTGCTGTTGAATATGCCTATTACGAAGAATTTGGACCTCAAGAAAAATTTGAGGAAGTGAAAAAAAGGCTTGGTCTTGAAGAAGAACTAAAATAAATACTTCTTTTAAAAATATACTTTTCACGACTATAATGCTTATAAAATACAAAGAAATAAAAGCCATATGAAAAAATACCTCACATATGATGAAAAAGAACTTCTAGGAAACCTAAACCTAATCTATAGAAGTATAGACGATATTGCAGAATATGCAGCAATGATTTCCCAACAATTAGATGGGAAGAGAGACAACTTAACTTCAGATTATATTAGAGAAAGATTTTCTCATGAATTGTCTGTTATAACTGAGGCATTAAATAGTTTTGAATTGGAACCAGAGGAAAAAAATGTTCCAAACATAGATGAAAAGATAAAAGGACTGGAAGAATTAATGAAAGAAGACCTTTATTAGTAGAAATTCTATGCTCTCTACGATAATTTTTTATACTAGTTTTTGTTGTTAAAAATGTATAAGAATATTTAAAAAATGAAAGGGGGTATAAAGATGAAAAGATTATTTGTATTGTTTTTTGTTTCTTTAATGGCGATTTCAATGGTTTTTGCAGCAGGTCCAGGTAGTGTAGTTACTGGAGCAAATCCTGAAGCCGGAGCAGACGACTCTGCCGATGTTGAAAGTGAAAGTGTTAATGGTTCTGGTGGAGAACACCAGGTTGCGGTTGATACTGCAAATAAAGGAGAATCCTCTCAACTTAAGGTTCAAACTAATTCTGAATTCGGTTCAACAATAAGAACTCAGAATGGTAGTGCTGAAGCTAAGACCGAGATGAAAATGTCTCAGGGAGAAGATGGAAAAACTTATGCAGAACTTTCTAATGGTATTAAAGCCGAAGTAAAGGTAATGCCAGATAGTGCATCCGAGAAAGCATTGGAAGTTTTAGGTGCAAAATGCGAAGAAGAAGGATGTGAAATTGAGCTTAAAGAAGTTGGAAAAGGCGAAGAAGCAACTGTTGCTTATGAAATTGAAGCAGAGAAACCAGCAAAATTTTTAGGTATCTTCAAAACGGATATGAAAGTTAAAGCACAAGTTGATGCTGAGACTGGAGAGGTTGTAAAAACTAAAAATGCTTGGTGGGGATTTCTAGCAAAGAAGAACCTTGAAGAATAAAATCATTTATTATTTTTTTATTATTCTTTTAATTTTTTATATTTGAATGTAGATTATCAAAAGTAAAATTAACAGGGAGTTGCAATAACTGAATCTTTCTTCAAAAGAAAGATTATTAAATTACTTCTTGTTCTGTATAATCATGGGTGAGAAAGAGAATAAGATGACTGTTAATCCTTATGAAGTTAATGGAGATGTAAATTACGATAGACTGGTTAAAGAGTTTGGATTGGAAAAAATAAATGAGGATATTCTTAAAAAAGTAAAAAAGCAGATTGGTAAAGAAGAACTCCATTTCATGTTAAGAAGAGGGATATTCTTTGCTGGAAGGGATTTGAATTGGGTTTTAGGAGAATATGAAAAAGGGAACAAGTTTTTTATTTATACTGGATGCGGGCCTTCAGGACCAATCCATATTGGGCATTTGATGGCATGGTATTTCACAAAATGGCTTCAGGATAAATTTGACTGTGAATTATATTTTCAGTTTACAGATGATGAGAAGTTTTTGTACAAAGATTTAAGTTATGATGAAATACAAAAATGGACAGAAGAAAACATGCTTGATGTAATTGCGGTTGGATTTAATCCTAAAAAAACACATTTTATTGTTGATACAAAACATGCCGGAATAATGTATCCTGAAGCAATTAAAGTCGCAAAGAAATTAACTTTCTCAACAATAAAGGCAAGTTTTGGATTTAATGAAAGTAATAATGTTGGAAGCATTTTTTACACTGCAATGCAGGCTGTTCCTGCTTTTTTGCCTTCTATATTAAAGAAAAAGAAAATTCCTTGTTTAATTCCTCATGCAGTTGACCAGGACCCTCATTTCAGAATAACAAGAGATATACTCCCAAAATTAGGATATTATAAACCGGCAAGCATACAATGTTCTTTCCTACCTCCTTTAACTGGAAGTGAAGGTAAGATGAGCAGTTCAGAAAGTGTTAAAGGCATTTTATCTACTGATTCTCCTGGTGAAGTTAAAAACAAAATAAACAAATATGCGTTTTCAGGTGGAAGAGACACAATTGAAGAGCATAGAAAATTAGGAGGAAATCCTGAAATTGATGTTTCTTTTCAGTATTTGAGACATTTTTTTGAGGAAGATGATAAAAAACTTGCTGAGATTGAAAAAGAGTACAAATCAGGAAAATTATCCACAGGAGAATTAAAAAAATACACTATTGAAAAGATAAACAAATTTTTAGAGGAACATCAGGAAAGAAGGAAGAATGCAAAAAAATTAATTTCACAATATATGCTTAAAATATAACTATGAAAAACAAAAGAGGACAGTTTTACTTGGTTGCGTCTATAATAGTTGTTGCTGTAGTTATAGCTCTCGCAGCAACATTAAACAATTCTTCAAGAGAGAGTACAAATGTTGCAGATGAAATAGGGGTTGAACTTAGAATAGAAGGAGAAAACGTTCTGGATTATGAAGAAAATACAGGAGCAAATGTATTCATAGATCAATTCTCAAGGGATTATTCGGCTTATGCGGGGGAAGATAAGGATGTTTATTTTATAGTTGTTGATAAAAGTACAGGGTTTCAGGATGCATATATTTACACCCAGGGACAGAAAGTTTCACTTGAATCTGATTTAAATGTTGGAGAAAATGTGGTTTTTAGATACGATGGTAGGAATTATGAATTCAAACTGGAAGAAGGGAAAAGTTTTTATTATATAATTGTTTATGACAGGGGAGGTGATAGGTATGTCGTTGCCAATTAGAAAGAGAAAATCAAAAAGAGGAGTGAGTATAATAATAGGGTATGTTTTGTTGATAACCTTTGCAGTTATAATTGGAGTTATTGTATATCGATGGATGAAAACATATGTCCCTCAGGAAGACCCTTCATGTCCAAGCGAGAGTTCTATTTTTATTGAAAGTGTGAATTATGATTGCACATCGAGTACTCTTACAATGAAGATAATTAATAATGGAAATTTTGATATGGGAGGATATTTTATTTATGGTTCTACGGATCCGAACATGCAAATGGCCACTATAGATTTAACCCAAGCAAATACTTATGTTAATTCGAGATTCCCCGGAGGGGCAATCGGGGTAAAGTTTGGAAGCTTTTATTATGGGGACCAAAACGATTTAAAGCCAGGAGAGAGTGAAGTTGAAATATATGACCTTTCAGATATAGGAAGGATATATTCAATAGAAATAATACCATTTAGATGGCAGACAAAAAACAGAAAAATGGCTTTGATAAGTTGTGATAATGCAAAGATAGAAGAAACCATAGGTTGTTTTACTCCTTGTATTGATGAACCAGAAGAAGAAACCTGTGATGGATTGGAATGTGGATTGAAAACAAATAATTGTGGAACTCAGGTAGATTGTGGAGATTGTACTTCTTATGGAGAAGATTATGTATGTAATATACTTGGAGAGTGTGTAGAACAAATCACCTGTACAGAAACCTGTGATGATGTCGAATGTGGATGGGCTTGTGGAACGGATTGTAACAAAGACTGTCCTATTTTAGACCATGCAGAATCCTTGTGTGATGTTGGAGGAGTATGTATACTTGGGGTTTGCGATGCTGGTTGGGGAGATTGTGATGGTAATCCTACCAATGGGTGTGAAACTCCTTTAGGAACAACCACCAATTGTGGTTCATGTGGGGATGATTGTGGAACTGAAGAATGTATCTCTGGCATTTGTGCAACATCCGGAGGAGAAACCACTTGTGATGGGGTTTGGAATACTGGGGAAGAAAACGTTGATTGTGATGGAACATCTGTTCCAAATTGTAATCTGGACACTTGTCAATGTAATCCTGGTTATGCCTCAACCGGAACAGGAGGATGTACTTCAACTGGAGGAGGAATAACATGTACAAGTTATTGTATAAGCCTAGGATTAGGGTATACTGGTGGACCTTGTGTTACTTCAAGGGGGACATGCCAGGGTACTCTATTAGGAGATCGTGTTCCTGGGGGAGATAGCGAATGTGTAGGTTCTACATCGGGTAGTTTATGTTGTTGTGTGCCTGCAGCATAATTAATATGAGTTTAAACAAGGCATTCAATTAAAGAATGAAATCAAAAAAAGCTCTGAGTGCGATAATCGGGTATGTTCTTTTAATTACATTCTCGGTTGTTCTTGGAATAATTGTTTACAGACTATTAGTAACTTATCTCCCTAAAGACCAGATTGCCTGTCCTGATGGGACTTCTCTTTTAATAAAAGAATATACTTACGATTGTGATACCAATACACTGGTTCTTAATTTTACAAATAACGGAAGATTTGACGTTGGAGGATATTTTATTTATGGTTCGGATGCAGAGGATAAAGAGCTTGCAACGATAGATTTAACTCAGGCTAATTCCTATGAAGCTGCGAGATTCCCAGAAGGAAGTGTAGGAGTGAAGTTTGGAAGTTTTGATTATGGAGATAGGAATGATTTAAAACCGAATGAATGGGAAACAGAAACTTATGAACTTGAGGAGATTGGAAGGATATATTCTGTGGACGTAGTGCCGTTTATGTGGGAGACGGAAAACAAAAAAATGAAGCTTGTAAGCTGTGATAAAATGATGATAAAAAAGGATTTGGAGTGCACCTAAATAAATACTAATCAAAGAATTTAAAAACATAGAAATATAAATATTAAAATGAAAAAAGGGATGAAACTGGGTGAAAACAAAAAAACAAAAGGTTTGTCTCCCGTCATTGCTACCGTTCTTCTCATAGTCATTGTTGTTATAATTGCACTTATTGTATTTCTTTGGGTGAGAGGAATGACACAAGAAGCGATAACTAAATTCGATAATGAAAATATACAGTTAGTTTGTGGAAAGGTTTCTTTTGAAGCAACGTACACTCCCTCAACAGGATTGTACATTAGAAATCCAACAAGTGTTCCAATATTTAATATGAAAGTTAAAGTTGTGGGTGCAGGAGAACACAAAACTTTAGATTTGAGAAATCAATCTGTAACAACTGAATGGCCTGAAGTTGGATTAAATCAGGGAGGAGTATTTTCAGATTCAGAGTTTAGTGATAACGTAGGAAGTGCAAATGAAATAATCCTTGTCCCTGTTCTTATGGGAGAATCAGATAGTGGAAGAAAAACTTATGTTTGTGACGAAAATCAATATGGATACAGAATCAGTGTTTAAAAACAAGAAAGGTTTATCAACAGTTATTGCCACTGTTTTAATTATATTATTGGTGGTTGTTTCTGTTACAATAGTTTGGACATTTGTAAGCAATATAATAGAAAAAAATTTGAATGAGGATACTCAAAATTGCATGGACCTTGAAACTTCTGAAAAGGTAGAATTGAATGGATATTATACATGTTTTAATTCCACTTTTGATGAAGTGAGATTTTCTATAAGTTTGGGAGATGTTGAAATAGAATCATTGATTGTAATGATATCTATGGGTGGAAATTCGAGAAGTTTTACTCTTACAAATACTCCAACAGTTGTTGAGAATTTAAGACCAGACAGAGGAACGTTTACAGACAGTGTGGTTCTGCCTGGAAAGAATTCAGGATTAACTTACTCTGCAAGAGGATTTGATGGAGAAAAAATAGATTCAATAATAATATCTCCTGTAATTGGAGAAAAGCAATGCGGGGCTACAGGTCAGATGTATCAGGTTACAGACTGTATGGCTTACGCATATTGAAAAGATAGCATTATAAACTAAATTTTATTTAAAGGGGTATGAAAAAAAAGGAGGATGAAGTAGGAATTTTCCAAAAGAAAAATCTTAAGGGAAAATTGAAAGAAAAGAAATTTTCAAGAAACCAAAAAGGACAGGTGTGGGTAGAGACGGTAATATATCTGCTCATTGCGTTTGTCATGATTGGTTTAGTACTTTCTTTCATAAAACCAAAAATAGAAGAGATGAGAGACAGAACAATAATAGAACAATCATTAGGAATATTAAAAGACATAGATACAACAATAACAACTATAGGAACTCCTGGAAATCAAAGATTGATAAATGTGGAGATAAGAAAAGGTTCAATAATAATTGATTCTGAAAACGATATTGTTAAGTTTGAGATTGACAGTACATATGAATATGGAGAGCCTGGGCAGGTAATAACAATAGGAAATATACAGGCAATAACGGAAGAGATGGGAGACAATAGTAAAGTTACCTTAACAAGAGATTTCAGCGAGGGATATGATATAACCTATGATAACCAGCAGATGGTTAAAACCCTGACCAAAGCTTCGAATCCTTATAGGTTGTTCATAAACAACATCGGAGAATCATCAGATAAAGTACTTATAAATTTTGGATTAGAATAAAATGGCAGAAAATAAACCCCCAACATACATAAAGGATTATCCTAGACCCAATATAAACTTCAGTCCAGTTATACCTCCATTAAAAAAGATAAAAGATAAAACAAAAGTTGATGTGAGATATTGTTTGATAGCCCCCTATACTTTTGTACATATTCACTGGGACCCTGAAATATATGAAGTTGTTTACGATTTAGAGGAACCAATACTTACAGATGAAGAAGAGCTTAAAAGAGCAGAAATAATAAAGGCAATGAATAATCTTATTGATTTTGAGACTGTGGTTGAAAAGGAAAAGACAAAACTTCTCGAATATATAGATAGAAGATTTAAGTTACTGGCAATAGAACTTGGGATAGATTTGTCTTATGAAAGTTATAAAAAAATATTTTATTATCTTTGCAGAGACTTTATGGGATTCAATGAGGTTGAGCCTTTGCTTAGAGATTATTTTGTTGAAGATATAGAATGTAATGGGGCAAACTCTTCAGTTTATGTTGTTCATAGAGTATACAGAAATATGAAAACTAATCTTGTTTACAGAGATATCGATAGACTTCAAAGCTTTGTTGAAAAGCTTGCACAAAGATGTGGAAAATACATTTCATACGCAAAACCCATACTTGATGGAAGCTTGCCTGATGGTTCGAGAGTAAATGCAACATATACTAAAGACATAACCAGCAAGGGTCCTACATATACTATAAGAAAGTTCACAAAAACTCCGTGGACTCCCACACAACTTATTGCATTCGGAACCTTAAGTCCTGAAATACTTGCATACTTGTGGTTGTTGGTCCAGTATAAAATGAACATTCTTATAACAGGGGGAACCTCGGCAGGTAAAACCACTTTACTTAATGCAATAGCTTTCTTTATTCCTCCAGAATCAAGGGTTGTTTCAATTGAAGATACAAGGGAATTAAATCTTCCAAGAGATAACTGGTTGCCTAGCGTTGCTAGAAATGCAACAGGTATAGGAACGACAGGAGAAATAAGCTTGTTTGATTTACTTAGAAGTTCTTTCAGACAGAACCCTGATTATGTAATTGTGGGTGAAGTTAGAGGTGCAGAAGCGTCAGTATTGTTCCAGGGAATGGCTTCGGGACATTCGTCAATAAGTACAATACACGCAGATTCAGTTGATACTTTGATAAAAAGACTGGAAACTCCGCCTATAGAATTATCTCCAACACTTTTGAATGTTCTTGATTGTGTTTGCATTATGACTCACGCTATTGTAAACAGGGAAGAAACAAGAAAGTTAAAAGAGGTTGTTGAAATAATAAACGTAACTCTTGATGGTATTGCTCTTACTAACACTCCATTTGTATGGAATGCGCTTGAGAATGAATTTTACTCAAAGAAAAACAGTAAGATATTCGAGAAAATAAGAAAAAGATACGGTATAAGAGTTGAGGAATTGGAAGTAGAATTCAAGAAAAGAGTTCAGCTTTTATACAAAATATATCAGAAGGGAATATTCAAGTTTGAAGAAGTACAGGAAATAGTAAATGAGTATTACAAAAAGCCCCAGGAAATTCTAAAAAAATTTCAGGTTGAATAATCAAAATATTTAATAACACAAATTGTGTTTATCCCCTATGGCTAATCAAGAACAAAAAGCAGGTGATCTAGACGGAAGTTTTCCTCTTCTTAATCAATTAATAACTGCACTTGAGGAGACGGAACTAAAATTCGAAGAAGCGTGTAAAAAAGATGATGCAGTTCAGATGAATCTTCTCAAGGATTATATCTTGAAATTACAAAAACAGATAGCTCAGGAGGTTAAATGAATACCGAAACAGAAGATTTTGAGAAACTTAGGTCTGTAATTTTAAGGGAAAAAAAGATAATTGCAGAGATAACCTCTCTTGGAAATTATATGAAAAATGCCGACGTGGGAGAGCAAAGAATAATTGATTCTCAGATAGACATTATGGAGCAGACTCTTAGAAAATCCAACGAGGAAATACCTGGAATATTGGATAAAATAATGTCAAACCAAAGACCTATCCTGAATGTTCCTGGAAAAGATGAAAGATCGCTTATTGCATCTAAAACAACCGTTGCACAACCCTCTACTACTCCAGCTAATCCTGATTTAAGAGCAAAAACTCCTGTTAAAGCCCTTCCCGAACCTGTAAAAGTTAATACTATTCCAAAAGAGCCGGGGAAAGTTTACACCCTTAAAGAGCTTAAGCCGGTCGGAATTGAAAAAATAACTCTCAAGAGAATGAAGAAGAAAGACAAAAAAACAGATGCGGTAAAGGAGAGGAAACCTAGTGAGTATCTGAAATTTGCAAACAAAGTTTTTTCAAAGACTGCGGGAAAGATGCTGAATGAAAAGACTATGGATCAATTAGAAAGAGACCTCATAAAGGCTAATCTTCAATTTACCCCAAGAAGTTATCTTTCATTTACTATGCTGACTACTTGCGTTGCATTCTTGATTGGTATTGTTATCGCAATATTTTTCTTCTTTTTTAATATAACATCAAACCTTCCGTTTATAGTTATGAATACCGGGGCTTTAAGTACAAGGCTTTTGGTTTCGGTTCTTATAATCCTATTAGTTCCGGTTTTAACATTTGTAATAATGTATATGTATCCTAATACCGAAAAAAGTTCAGCAGGAAATAGGATAGATGAAGAGTTGCCTTTTGCAACGATACACATGTCTGCAATTTCAGGCTCAATGATTGATCCTAGTAAGATATTTGATATAATAATAACTACTCATGAGTATCCTTTATTGGAAAGGGAATTTAAGAAGATAATAAATGAGATAAATCTTTATGGGTATGACTTGGTTAGCGCATTAAGAAACAGCGCGTACAATACTCCAAGCAGAAAACTTTCAGAATTGTTGAATGGGCTTGCAACAACAATAAACTCTGGAGGATACCTTCCAGAATTCTTTGATAAAAGATCTCAGACACTTTTATTTGAGAATAGATTGGAACAGGAAAAGAAGAACAAGGGAGCAGAAACATTTATGGATATATACATAAGCTTGGTTATTGCAGCACCTATGATTTTAATGATATTATTAATGATGATGAAAATAAGTGGATTGGGAATATCAATGAGCACACAAATGATAACTATAATAATGGTTGTAGCTGTAACTATGATAAACTTAATGTTTTTAGCGTTCCTACAGCTAAAGAAGTAATGGGGTTCTTTAGGAAAGAACCTACAATGGTAGAAAGCGAAGGTAAAAGAAAACTAAAATAAAAAATAAACATGGAAGTAAATAATGGGTTTTTCTTTTAGAAAAAGAAAAGCTACAATGTAAAAGAAAACTAAAACAAAAAATAAACATGGAAGTAAATAAGATACACTGGATTGGAATTGGGGCAGCGATAATCATAATTGCGATTTCATTTTTATTCAGAGATACCAAACTATTCTTTTTAATGGTGGGAGTTGGGGTTCTTGCAGGAGTTCTTCCTTTCGTAATCTCTTTAATAAACGAATCAAAAGAGGATGTTGAAAAAGAAGAAATGTTTTTAGAATTTACAAGAAATTTAGTTGAGAGTGTAAAAACAGGAACACCTATCAGTAAGAGTATAATGAACTTAAAGGATAAAGGTTATGGGGTTTTAGGTAAACATATAAAGAAACTCTCAAACCAAATTTCTATAGGGGTTCCATTAAGTTATGCTTTACAGGTGTTTGCCAAAGATGTTAATAATATAACTGTATCAAGAACAATTATTTTAATAGGACAGGCAGAAAGAGCAGGAGGAGATATAGGCGAGATATTGGAGGCGGTTGCTGAGGCTGTAAGTATATCCGACAAACTGAAGAAGGAAAGAAAGGCTGCAATATCGACTCTTGTTGTGCAGGGATATATTATTTTCATGGTTTTCATAGTTATAATTTTAATAATGCAGTTCCAGATACTTCCTATGGTGTCAGGTATTGCAGATTTGGGTTCGGTGGGGGGAAGCTTTTCTGAGGTGGGAGTATCTAGTACAGATATGGACCAAAAGCAATTATCAGATTCTTTCTTATACCTTATGTTAATCCAGGGTTTCTTTACAGGATTGACTATTGGTAAACTTGGAGAGGGTTCTGTTAAGGCTGGAGTAAAGCATTCTTTTGCATTGATGCTTATATCATTCACTATATCTGCGGGTGCTAATATAATTTTGGGGTAAAAATATATTTTGAATAGATTAATTAACATAAATAAGGTTAATCTGCATAAATTAATACTGTTTAGGATTGTTACTAGTGATAATGTTATCTTAATATAAAGAATAATTTAATCCCTGTTATGATAAAGTATTAAACATTGATTAAACAATTAATAAGATTATCATTAGAGTTACAAGATTGTAAATACATTAATGATAATTGTTGATTAAAATAAATAGTTTTTTAAATTATATTCAATTTATTTAATTATGAATTTTAAACCCACAATATTGAAGAGCATTGTTTCTTTAGCTGCGATTGTTATTAGTAATTTCTTTCAGGTAAAATCAATTGATGTAGACTGTATAAATGATATGGGTGCATCTTGCCCTCCCACCTTATGGAAGGATTTTGCATTCGAACCTAGAATTGTTATTACGAGTTTAATACTTG
>CAYPLY010000007.1:33707-38118 GCA_964412025.1 Candidatus Woesearchaeota archaeon
TTATGGAAGGATTTTGCATTCGAACCTAGAATTGTTATTACGAGTTTAATACTTGGTTTATGTGTTTACGTTGTTTGGAGTTTAGTACAGAAGAAAAGATAATTTTCAAATAGAGGATTAAACATTGTTAGACTTATAATACTCTTAATAAAACTACAAAGTGTTACAGATAATTAAATTCTTCAAATAATCATCCTTCATCAAATATATCCTTAGCTAAGGTGTAAATGCTCTTAGCAGACTTAAGGATATAAGCATGAGCCTTAACTCTTTTTTTGAGAGGAACGCCTATTGTCTTTGTCTCTATAACTACTACGCTCTTGGCGTCCGGACCTTTTATTTTTTTACCTTTTACAATTATTTCTTCAGCAGAAAGCAATTCGTCTATTGAACCATCATTTATATTTGAGACAATCCCTCTGAATATTTTCTCGTTAAAAGAAGTTCTTCCCTTTTCCACAAACCTAAATCCGTGTTTCTTAAGTACATTTATTACTTTTCTTGCAATTGGATCATAAACCTTAAGTTTTCCCTGAGAATAAATGTATTGTTTCTTTGCACTTTCATCCTCGTGAAAATCCAAAACAACCAAAGGAGGATAATTTTCAAAATTTTCAATTATGTATTTTGATATTTCTGAAGATTCTTTATTTATTGGATTTAAAGCCTGGGCTTTTCCTGTTTTTTTGTCAATTAAAACGTGCTCGGATGCTCCCACGCTTGGAACTGGAATTTTATCTGATTTTGGTCTTCTTTTTAATGTGGGATAACGCCAATCTCTTCTATATCCTGAAGGATTAGCTAATGGAATAAGAACAATAGGTATTTTCTTTGCCAATTTGTTCAGAAATTTAATATTTTTTGCAATTGCGTTAACTCCTGCTGGTTCTTCACCATGAATTCCCGAAATTATCCAAAGGGCATCTCCTTTTTTTCTTGTCCTGAATCCCAATATCGGAAGAAACTTGTTTTTGTATTCTTTCTTATCAATTCTTTGAGAACAAATAACCTCGTCTATCCAGAGAGAATCTTTAAGCCTTGAGAGTTTTCTGTAAACTTCCGTTATGGGCATCCTGCTATCTTTTTTATAAGTTGGAACATGAGGGTAATGTATTTCTGTCATATGAAAACAACCTCCTGGTTTTTTCTGTTTTCCTCAAATCACTGAAGAACAATTTCTAACTGCCTCCGGCGAAATTGATAATTTAAGTAAAATTTAGTTACTTAATGATAGAAAAAATCATTAATAAATGTTTCCCGGGTTGAAAATGAGTTTTATTCCCTTTCAAATGCTCCTAAATCTGGTGCACTCCCAAGATAACTTATTCCGGATATAGGGGTTCCTTTATTAATCAAATCACTTCCCGATGCAAGATGTCCAAATTGTATATCCGGTAAACTTCCATCTTGTTTCCTTGGATTATCCAATTGTGAGATATCAAGACTTACAAAATCAGCATCACTAACAGTCACGCCCCCATTCCAAGAATTATGATCATTAACAGCAGAATTCACATAAGACCCTCCGTAAGCAAGATTATTTCTTAAAATATCCGAAGAACCAGACATTGTACCGAAATTAAACTGTCCACCTGCACCATTTTTATAAGCAAAATTGTTATATGCATTAACTGAGAAAGTATAATATCCAGATGTATCATAATGGTGGAATCCTAATAAATAATTCTCAGCAGCAATACTGTTAGTTACCTTTCTAAGAACAGTGGTTACATCAGGAGGACTTTTTTTAGTCCCTAACTTGAATCCTTCACCATTTCCACCATGAGTAAATGTCCCAGGTATAAATCCATTCCAGAATGCCCAACAATTATCAATTATTATAGAACCATCCATAGTTCTTAAGTCCCATCCGTCATCGCTATTAGACCATGCCCTGCATCCTCTGAATGTATTATTCATAGAGATATACGCTGTTCCTGCATAGCAATTGGACAAGAATCCATCTGCTCCTCCGTAAGAATCAGAAGAATATGGATCAGCATTATGATGGCTATCACAGTTCAAGAATAAGTTATTACTACAGGATTTCCCTGCTGTATCGCTTCCCCCCATAAGAACAAATCCCCAACCTCCTATATGATCACTTTCACAATTCTCTATTATGTTATTATCTGATCCATCAGTAACACGTATACCTACATGAGTAAATGTCCCTGAAGTTGGCTGAGGCATATTAGTTATACGGATTCCTTTCAAGTGTATATAATCAGAATTATATATGCTTATGCCAGTTCTGCTTGCAGTATTACTATAATCAGAAAAATCTATGACTGGTTTTTCAGTAGGATAATTCCATATCCTGATCATATTATCTCTGGTACCGCTTTTTCCAGCAAGATTCGTCTGACCCATTTTCGCATAAGTGTATGTTCCTCCTCTTACATAAATTAAATCTCCAGCAGAAGCAAAAGACCAAGCCCTGTTTATTGAGGCAAAAGGTCTATCAATTGTACCCGGGTTTGAATCGCTTCCATCAGGAGAAACATAATAATCTGCCTGTTCAATTGAAGGGGAAGTTGTTGAAGTTACACACTGTCCATTAGAACAACTTCCAGTTGAGCAGGTTATAGGATTACTCCATTCAAGACACGAATCACTATCGTAATTAGCTCCGCATATTCTATAAGATGAAGAACTGTAACACTGTGTTAAACCACTTGAAGTGCAACCAGGGTCATTTGAACAAGTTGGAGTTGAAGTTTGATATTCAAATGGGCCCAGATCTGGAATTCCAACAATAGGATTCCCCTCTCCATCACTTGTTCTTCCTGAAACAGCAACACCTTTATTGATTAAATCACTATCAGACCTTAAATGCAAGAAAGTAATATTCTTAGGGAGGCTCCCATCAGCTTCCCTAGGGCTTAACAATTGTTTTCCATCTACACTTACAAAATCAGCAGATGACACACTGACTCCTCCATCCCAACTATTATGATCTGAATTTCTTCTACTTCCTAATTGTTCTATTCCATCTCCAAATGCAATATTATTACGAAGAACATCAGCTATATCTAATCCATAAAAAGACCATCCCCAGGCATTATTATCATAAGAAATACAATTATAAAATTCTTTCTTTACATTTGCAGATTCCTGGGAAAATCCTCTTTCTCTGTTATCATATGCTATACAATTATAAGAATATCTTCTTGTTATTCCGTCATAAGACTGATAATCATCACCATACTTAAATCCACATCCATTGCCTGCAGCAGTATCTGTACCTGGAATATATCCATTATGCCAGGCCCAACAATCTTTCAAATAATATATTCCGCTGTATCCAGAGCCCTGATACATATCAAACCCATCATCTGCATTGTCCCATGCTCTACATCCTGTAAGCCTGATTACAGCATCATTAGAGATATACCCTACATCAAATCCATCTGCATCTTCTCCTTCAGTATACGGATCATAATTTGAATAAGCATCACAATTAATAAAATGCATCCCACTACTTTGAACTTGGCATAAAAATCCGGGGCCCCCATTATGATGGGCAACACAATCTTCGATTATATTATTTTGGCTCGCATAATTAACAAATCCAGATCCCCCATGAGAAGAAGAATATTGGTCTGCTCGTGTTACTGTCAATCCTTTCAGATGCCAATAATCTGAATTATAAAGAAGTATACCAAAGTGTGTTGCTTCTTGATTTATATTTCTACAATCAAGAACAGGTGTTTCTCCAGGAAATGCAAAAACTTGGTATGGATTATAAGAAGTCCCATCTTTGTTATTAACTAATACTCCGGAATACCTGTTTCTACCTGCGTAATAAATATGCTCTCCAGTTGGATAATAAATTCCTCCCCTTATGTAAAGAGTATCTCCAGGAGATATTGAATTAAATCCTTTCTGCCAGGTTGCCCAGGGCCTTTCGAATGTTCCGGGGTTATTATCGTCTCCTCCATTAGAGGGGGTTGCAACATAATAAGCATCATCTACAATTGTTGGAGGGGTTGTTGTTCCAGAATTTACACACTGACCGTTTGTACAAGTTTGAATTGAAGAACAATCATATCTTATTCCTTCTCTTGTTCCACAAGAATTATACCAATAAACGTCTCCATTATAACAATCTGAAGAGGCATGAGAAGTACAAGTAATAACACAAGCCCCATTAGTACAACTTTCCGTAGATAAACAACTTCCACAATACACTGTTCTTGAATTTCCACAATTATCGTTAGCAGTAAAACTTTCACACTCCCTGTTTAATCTATTGCAAAATGCAGCATTTGATTCAGGAACACAAAGATTCATACATGTTCCGTTATAATTACAGGAGTATCCTGTTGAACAATTTCCACAATCTTTTGAAACCCCACATATAGGGCGAATTCCACACTGATAATTCAAGGAAGCACAAGTTTGAGTA
>CAYPLY010000008.1:0-29448 GCA_964412025.1 Candidatus Woesearchaeota archaeon
AACAAAAAAGAGTATTTTATCGAGGGAATATAAAAATTAACTGAGAAAATTTAAATGGCAACAACAAAAATAAGGGAGATAGTAATAAAAGAAAGCAAGGGGGCATTCTCCATATTCAAATCTTCAGACGTCTCCAAAAAAAGTTATAATTTTTCAGGAATTCTGGCTTTAAGACAGCTTTTAAGCAATGAAAAGGCAAGGATTTTGGACGTAATAAAGAACCAAAAACCCATCTCAATCTACTCTCTTGCAAAGATTCTAAACAGGGGTTTTAAATCGGTTAATGATGATATAAAGCTTCTTGAAAGGTTTGGATTTATCGAACTAATTGAAGAAAAGACAAAAGACAGGGTAAGACACAGGCCGGTTTTGGTTGTGGATAGTATCCTAATAAAGATAACCATTTAACTAGGTTGAGTGTAAGCCTTGAATAATATTACAGTATAATCCCATCCCTTTCCAAAATTCTGTAATGAGAGCCTATAATTTCTTGTAACTATCCCTTCTTGTAGGTTAACCAGCTGTTCATTTGTGTCCCCATCTGAGACATTTATTGTTAAAGAATACCCCTTTATGTAGTTTTCAGGCCCCACATCCCAACTCTTCCTTACCAAGTCTTTTACTGTGTCATTTAATACAATACAAGGGTCCATTCCGCTCGAATAACATGTATCTCTATCCTTACAATGGGATATAAGCCTTTGAACTGTAAGGTTCTCAAACTCCCCATCTTCACATATTGTTGTGTATTGTAAAAGGGATTGAACAAAACTATTTGCCTCGTGGTCTACAATTGTTTCAGAAGGCTTTCTTATGTATATTGAAAGGAAAACTATGAATATTACTGCTACTAAAACCACGATTAATCCAAATCCAACCATCTCATTCTGTCCCCTTAAGGAGTATTTTCTTGTTATATCTCTCATTCTTCTCCCCCATACCTTACTATTATCTTTCCAACTTCACATTTATCTACCACCTCATCAAAAGTCCTTCCATTTATATTTTTCCTGTAAATCTCCTTCCTGCACAAGGATACATAATTATATTTTCCCTCTCCCTTTTCTGAAGGAGTTATTAAATGAATCATGCTGCAGTTAGGGTAATTATTCGGAGTACATTCCTTATCTTCCCAAACCCATTCCGGATATACTTTTCTTATCTCTATATTTGAAACTCCCCAAAAATCCCCTGTATATTTTCCTATATTTGACCTAAGTGCCATAACTTTATCCAAATCTATACAATCTGTTTTTGAACCTCCATAAAGGTTCCCGCAAGAAAATTCAGGAGAATTTGCAATTTTTGATGCTAAAAGCTTGGCATTTTCACTCTCCAATTCACTTGCTGATATCCTTATGCTATTAAGTTTTATTGTAAAAACCATCATTCCAACAACAGCCAGAAAAATAAAGACTGCAATAATCATAAATGACATTTGTTGTATCTTCATTTGTCCCTTGGTTTGTTTTTTGTATTTCATTTTAATACCATAACCTGCATTCGGGGTAAGCCTTATTTCTCCTTTCAATTTCTTCTGACATATCATATATCACAGATAAATCCTCAGAATCCTGGAAGTTTTCAAGCAGACTTAACATTCTCATAATTTCAACATCTAATTGAGAATCACAATTTGTTTTTTTAAGAATAAACTCTGCCTTGTCTTGATATATTTCATACAGCTGTTCAGTTCTGTTCATAAGCCTATCAATCTGACATTCGTAATCTTTTTTGCTTGAAAATATTGCAGCGTACATAAGTGCATCCCCCTCATACCACAATGTTTCACTGCTCCTTTGAACCCTTCCTAAATTTCTGTTTACGTAGGTATCGCATCCAGTTTGAGTATCGAAACATATTTGTGTACTTTCTGGAGGGCAATTTGCCCTTCTATTTTCTAATATAAAATTTTCATTCTCTCTTTCCACCTCCCTTATCAAACGTTCAATTTCATCTTCTATTTCATCTGGAGGATTTACAAAACAATATTTATCTTCAGTTGAAGTTATATACATCAAATCTGCTATCTTGAAAGGCATTTCAAGAGGTTTTGAAAATATGTAAAAATCTCTTCCCTGAACAGGATTCTTTGAAAATATATATCTGTTATAAAATGGAACATTTATCCCCTCGCTACTCCATTCTCCAGACAATTTTTGAGAAGTAGTTATTGTTTGTTTTCCAAAAATGCTATCATTACTGCACCCTGTGTATATCCTTGTATCAGTTGAGATTTCCATTAACACTCTTTTTGAGTCTTCAAATCCTGCCTCAAGAGGATTAAGCAAAACCCCTATTCCTTTTGCAGTTTGGGCATCTATCTCTGTACTTTGCATCTTCATAAATTTCACAACCCCGTATATTGCAAGAGAGAGTATTATTACTCCTGCAACTATTGCAAAAATCCAAGCAAAAGAAAACTCCATAGCCCCTTTTTTATTCTTAATCATTTTGCTATTGTAACCAATTTTTCATTATAACCTTTTTTTATTAAGAAAGAAATCTTTCCATTTTCAGCATCTATACATAGTTCCCTTGGTCTGCTTGTTGATCCCCTTATAGTATTTGTTATATCAACATTTTCAAGCATTTTCCCATCATATTTTCCCTCGGGCTTAAAATAAATATTATAAAATTCATAATCTATAAAACATACCTGGTCTATATTTTTTGGAATAAAATATTCCACTTCTTTATCTCCTCCTGCACTCATCCACATATCCTCTATATCTACCTGAAGATCATTTTTGAAACTTTGAACCTGTGCAATTCTTTGTGTATTTAAAAATATCCCAATAGCATAAATTGCAAATGTTATAAACACTATAATAAGTATTATAGAAAAAATCATTCCGAAAGAAATTTGATTCTGTGCTTTTTTATCCATCCTCTTTCTCTGCTTATAAATAACTCAAAGAATTATATTTTATAAAGATTTCATTCTCCCCTTATTCTGCGCTATATATCTCAAATGGTCTCGCTACAATACTACAGTCTCCGTCTGCTGGATAGTTGTTGAATTCATCTTTACACTTTATGTAAAAATCTGATTGAGTATCCCAATCTATAGAATGCTCTTTTCCATCTGAAGTACTCATCATTTGTCCCTTTTCAACTTCATAAAGACAATTAAGCTTTGAATATACACATTCTGAAACCTCGTCAGTTATTATCTTTAAATAATCATCTTCTCTGAATGCCCTCACAACAATAGGAGAGGAAGTATCAACCCTAACGCTAAAGTTAATGAAGGTTATATTTGAGTTATCAGCAACATCATAACATCTTATAAAGTACTTGTAATCTCCGGAAGGCATATTAAATGCCTGAACATTCTCTTTAAGGTATTCTCTGCTATGGTCATTTGTGAACAAAGAAAATGTTCCCCCTTGAGTCTCTCCATATAAACATTTAGATTTACCATCTTCAGCCCCTCCGAATGTTGCTACCTTTACTTCTACTTTCATATATTCTTCAGGACCAGTTATTAAGGAGTTGTTTTGCTTTCCATTTATGCTGACTCCCTGTATTGTTAATCTTCTTGTTCCCTTTAAAGTTATTTCTTTTGGAGCTCCAACGTTTCTTTCATTCTCCTTTGGAGTTCCTTTTCCTTTTAACTCGGGTTGGTCCAAACAAGCAATATAATATTTATTCTCCATACCATCTCTGAAATTAGTTAGATTTGTCTGGCACCCATACTCGAATCCTACTAATCTATCTTCCCAGTTTTGTGAACATTCCTCAAATTCATGTGCCATATTAGTATAACTCTTTCTCTCAGTATCCCATCTACAATCTGCAGGTTCTGTTGTATAAACCTGGAAATCTTCTATAAATCCAACCCCATACTTTATGTATGAATCCTCAACAGGGTTTGTTCCCAATACCTCGGGAGAGGTATAATCTGGACCTGATTGAACACAGAACTGAATAGTGTAATCCTCTGCATTTATATTTCCCTGATTATCTATACATCTTATATAAAATCTATATATTCCATTATTTGCCAGTTCATATCCAGAGTAATCTAAAGCGGTACTGCTTGGGATTACAGATGAAGGAAGTTTCAATGTATGGTTTAGGGTTTTAACATCCCCTTCCATTAAAGATTTCATCTTTTCAAACTCCTCCCCATTCATTGCTCCTGCCTTTTGTACAAGACTTATTCTACACTCTGCTTCTTGTTCTGTCTTAAATGCCAATGTTATCGGAGTATAAGCTGGAACACAATATCCTCCTTCTGTTCCCCCTCCCTCTCCATTATAAATTATTCTTGCTCCTGCCACAGAAGTTCTGTAATCATACTCTTCGTTAGGGAAAACCTCTTCTCCATATATATTCTTCACAGGTTCTATTACCGGAGGTGAATGGTCATTTGGATTTGCTTCTATACAAGTCTCGTAATCTGTATTTGTGTTTATCCATTCACAGGCTGAACCGTATGAATGACAGATATATTCGCTGCATGCATTTTCTCCCGTTTTTCCAATCATTAAAGAATTACACTTGCTACATTCATCTCCTCCAACTGGAGGTTGCCACAATTTCACCCTGTATGTGAATACTTCTTGAGAATACACCTGATAACCTACAACCATATATATCGCTGTAGCTAAAAGAACAACTGCTGCAGCTAACCATCCGGGAGGACCAGCTGCGGATGCGGCTCCTGCTATTGATGTCACCATTGTGGTTATTTGCGCTCCTGCAGACCATACAGCTGCTGTCAAAACTCCTGCTCCCAAACCAATCAATGCAGCTATTTGTATATCTCCCGCATTTCTTTCACTTGAATATTTTTTTGCAATAGCAGTCACTATCATCACTGTTACAGCTCCCCATGCAAAATTTGAAACTACCTGTGAAAATCCTGTTCCTCTTCCAAGTCTAAAATAATCCGAAAATGAAGGTTTTGCCGGTCCCTCTCCGACATATCCGGTTGTTCCTGGCTGAGAACCCAAAGGACCTGGAGAAGATGAAGTTGGTCCAGCTGGAATATCTGCTCCAGGACCAGCTGAAAAACCGGATGTAGTTCCTGCATTTGCTGCTTCTCCAACCCCTTTATTAAACAATTTTGCCGCTTTTTGACCTGTGTTAATTGCTAAATCAACAATAGATATCCCTGTGAAAATATCTCCAACATCTATCCCATCTCCTTTATCGTCTCCACCATCTGGGGATCCACAACAAACTTGTGTTCCACCACACGAACCGCTTATTCTATTCGCAGTTGCACAAAGATTTTGATCTACACAGGTTCCTGTACAAGAAACTAAATTTTCATTTTTACAACAAACTTGTGTTCCATCACATGAACCGCTTATTCTATTCGCAGTTGCACAAAGATTTTGGTCTGTACATCTTCCCCCAATACCGCAACTTTCATCAGCAGCACTCACAGTTTTTATTCCCCCTCCAACCATCCATGAAAATGCAATTGTTGCAACAACCATTACGAATATCTGGAAAAATGCAATTGCTTTATTTTCATTCATCTTTCTTTTTTCCTCTCTTTTTTTGTTTTTCATATTATTATATGCTTTGATTGGTTTTATTCTTCTTGTGGGTAAACACAACACTTACTTTCTCCCCAACAAGTCCCTTCAGGATTTACTGTTCCTCCGTTGGTAGTACATAACTCCTCACTTGTTGCACAAGTTCCCATTAAATCTCCACAACTATATCCTTCTGATGCTTCGACAGCTAGCTGCACTTCGTAATTTCTTAAATCTTCATCATCTAAATATCTTCCCCCTTCATATATTATCTGTTCAACGGTTATATTCTTTTTCACACTCATATCTTGCTTAAGCTTTTGGAATATTGCGGTTATCATTTCTTTATCAGGAGAAGTGTATTCTCCAAGAGTATTTGGTTTAAACCCGCAATCTCCTATTGAACGCGCTCTCTCAGTTATACTGTTTATCCATTCATCGTTAGTTAAAAATATAGGATAATCTCTTTCTTTTCTTTCATCTTTAGCTTCACTTCCTGCCCCTGGAGTACAATCATAATTATTTCCTGAAACTGCTCCCGTAAGCCAATGGTTTGGATCCCCATCTTTATTACAATAATGTCCTCTTCTTTGGGACAAAGAATTATAACTCCCTACATTATCTGGAAGTCTATATTCCGATTCATCATAAAATATAGTTAATCTTTGATATTCTGTTTCTGGACGCCAAACGGATAATCCTGGCATAATTTCTAATTCAGGAACATCTTCAGGATACAACTTTTCTTCATTTGGTCTCTGATTAAAGTCATTTGCATAATTTGGTATAGCATAACATGAATCAATACATCTCTTTGCTAAAAATCCATCACTCCAGGAATCCATATTGTCTCTATCTCTTGTGACGGGGGTTTCAAATAAAGTGTTTACCATAACACTTCCCATTCCACATATCAAATTACCCTGCCCTGTAGCTTTCCAGAAATCAAATCCTGGAGCAAAAACAGGAACACACGAACCTTGTAATTCCTTTCTATCCTCTTCCTCAGCTGTCTCTCCATCCCATCTATATCCAGGAACCCATTTACAAAGTGAACCCGATTTCTCTTCACACTGAGTTCTTGTCATTGTGTTAAGACAAATTGTCCAGGGATTAAATACACATGATGCCTCTTTCCTTCCAGAATAATCATTAACTCCCTGCATACATATACTGCTTCTATAATCTCCACACTCCTCAACCAAAACCTCTCCAAATGAACAAATTAGTTTATAATATCTACTTCCAGGAATATTATACTTGCTAGTATTTTCAAGTTTAGCCAATATTGCGGGATCTATCTCTCCGGTTGTTAGATTTCTATTTATCAATAATGTTCCTGGACTCTCAGCACACCAACTCTCTCCATGTTTATATATTTCATTTGTTCCTCTTCTGTTATCTCCATTTGAATCATACCAGCAACTTAAATCTCCACACATAAGTCCATTCGCATTATTTGCTGGTCTTGTAGCTCCTGAAACCTCCCTATAATCTCTACACACAGTATTTTCCGTAGGTTCACAATTACCACATGTATTGCTTCCAGAAGTTACTGTACAAACCTCTTCAGGATCGTAAGCATCCATTATATAATTCCAATAATCTGCGTTATTATATTTGTTTGAATCATAAACATTTGCAAGATTTCCACAAGTATCTCTGTAATATACCTTGTTTTCATAACATTCAGTATCCTGACTTTTTGTACAATCAGATATTCCCATACCTCCCATTGAAGCAGTACATAAGAGTCCATCATAAAATCTTACATTTGGAGTGGTTGGACTTTCAACTTTTAATTGATCTGCATATTTGTTTATGTTTGCATTTGTACAATCTATATTTGTAGACATAACACACGCTCTCTCTGTTGGAGTGCTTATAACACACGCTCCCTCTTTAATATTTGTTTGTTGTTCCAAACACGCATCTCTTGATGCAACCTCTCTCATTTTAACTTCAACTCCATATTCCAAAGATAATGCAGTGCATCTTGCATTACTAATATAATAGGTATCTTTACCTACAAAACAACAAATTTCTTTACATGCATTTATTTCTTCTACTTCCATCTGGCTCCATGTTCCTCCGGATTCATCACATTGCACTTTTGGAGTATTTTCACTACATATTCCAAGATTAGACCCCCCCTCTATAGAATTTACACATGTTCCAGTACACTCTGGAACATCATTACAAAAATTATAATCCCAGGTTCTGTAGGTTTCATCTCCCAGAGAAATTTCACACTGGTTTTTATCAGTTACGTCCTGACACCACATATTACTATCCTTTACTCTTTCACAACATATACCTGAGATAAATGAACTACCAATTAAAATAAAACCCATAATTCCCAAAATTAAAAATATATTTTTTCTCATAGCTGATCAATTCCGGTAAATCCTACAGGAGCAGCAAAGCTTCTCACTGCAAACCTTAAATCCTCCTCTGTATTTATATCAGTAATAACATAAATCTTTGTTCCATCGTCTTTTCTGTGTTTTTCTACTCTAAGATAAGGGTTATCATACATATAAGCCTCAATCATTGAATCCCCTACATTTATCTCCCAGCTGACTATATTTTCTGCAACTCCTAGCATCCCATAAAGGTTGCTGTCAAGATTTACCTGGAAGTTTTCATATCTTTCACTCTCCTCTCCTTTTGCTAGAGTAAGTGTTCTGTTAAAGTTTGTTGAAATTACATTCGGAAGTATTTTAACCTGAGGAATTCTTTCTTCCAGATTAACATCATATCCTTTATTTTCATAACTTCTTACAAGATTATTGAAACACCCTTCCATATCCTCTTCTATAGAACTTAATATTTCTTTCTCAAAATGCTCTCTTAAAAATGGTTCCTGATTTATGCAAGGGACATAAGAATCTGCAGTATAACACACATATCCAACGTATCTTGCTTCACTATCTCCCTCTTTTTTGTACAAATATCCGTCTCTGGAACTCACAACAAGATATCCTCCCTGTTTTAAAATTATTTCAGTATTATCTTCAATCTGTTCTTCAATACACTCCTGTATAAATCCTGCCGGATTTTTTGTTTCAGGACTTACTTTTGAAACAAGCTCAGGGAAATAAAGAAAAATCAAAACCGCGAGAGCCACGACGAGAACTCCTATTATTATAAAAATAGTAACTTGTCCTCTCTTCACCCTCTTTTCAAACATTTCAATTCAAGGGAAGGGTCATTTAAAAATATTTCCTAATTAATTTAATCTTCAGTTTCAACTCTTGGAGCTAATATATAAGAAATCTCCATATTCTCTGTTTTAACATCCATTCTTAGAGGGTGATCATCTGCAAAATTAAGTGAAGTCTTTTCTGCAAGCTTTGAAGCTTTTATGAATTTTTGCAAATACTCTAAACTATATCTTGCTTTACATTCCTCTGCATTTATCACAGCCTCATCTCCCGAAAATTCTGTTCTTGCAGAATTAAGTCCTTTAGCTTCTATTATAAATTTTCCTTCTTTTATTACAAAAGAACACGCATCGGAGACAACCGAACAATCCTCAACACAATCAATTAAATCTTTAGATTGTAATTCAACTCTTGAACTAAATTCTAAATTTGGAATCTCTTTGTCCTCACTTTCAATCTCTATTAAACTTAAGGTAAAATTTCTTTTTATTCTGTCCTCCATCTGAATATAAAGTAAGTTCTCTCTTCTTTCAATAACAAGTTGCCCTGAACTTCTCTTTAATATTCTTTTAAGACTATCAAGATTTACCCCTAAACTCTCGCTTCCAGAATCGAATTCAGAAAAAGCTTTTTTTGGTATTCTTAGCCCCACCATTGCCACGTTTGCAGGATCTATTGCAGTTATGCTTAACCCATATTCATTAATTCGTATTTTTACTTCAGTAACTAACTCTGAAATTAATTCTATGGATTTCGAAAGAGCCGATGAATTTTCAAGTTTGATTCTCATATACTTAAAAGAATGCCCTGTTTTTTAAGCATTGCTATTGTTAAGTATAGGATAATTATTAAAATACCCTGCCCATTAATAAAAAATGGAATCTAGAGAAATTTCGTTTAAAGAGGAGAGGGTAAGAAAAATTACAAATCTTTATTATTCTCGTCCTGAGATACAGAAGGCTTTATTTGAATTTTCAAGAAACAGAGAAGTTTGTCCCAGATATTTTGAGGGGTTTGGAAAACGTCCAGATGTATTTGAATATACTGGAGATATTTTTGAGCTTGTAAAAAGAGGAGCTACATCTTTTCATTGTTCTGAAGAAATTTGGAAAGACCCCCTTAAAATTGAAACAGGAATGAACGAAAAGCAATTGAATGAAATAAGGGCAGGGTGGGATTTAATATTCGATATAGATAGTAAGTATATCGATTACAGCAAAATAATGGCAATAGAGATAATTAAAGTTTTAAATTTCCATGGAATAAGAAATATAGGAATAAAATTTAGTGGTTCCAAGGGTTTTCATTTAATAATTCCCTGGAAAGCCTTTCCAAAAGAAGTTAATGGGGTAAAAACTTCAGACAAGTTTCCCGAATACCCGCGTGTCATAGTAAAATATATCATAGATAAAACAAGCAAATCTCTTATTGATGAGATTAGCAAACTTACTCGTCCAAGCAAGTATATTCGTGATTATCAAGCATCAAAAGAGGTAATGCCGGATTTAGTGCTTGTTGCTCCAAGACATTTGTTTAGAATGCCCTATTCCCTCCATGAAAAAACAGCATTAGCCAGTGTTGTTTTAACCAAAGAAGAATTAGAAAAATTTGAACTTACAGATGCAAGCCCAATGAAATTATCCATATCTGATATAAGGGATTTTACTCCCGATTGTAAAGAAGGAGAAGCTTCAGAGCTTCTTTTACAAGCCTTGGACTGGGATAGGGAAACCAATAAGGAAAAATCTCCCAACGAGTCCAGAGAGATTGGTTTTAAACCAATTAAGATAGACAAGATTTCTGAAGAACATTTTCCCCCCTGTATAAAAAATATTCTTAAAGGGATTTCAGACGGTAAAAAGAGAGCATTATTTGTGTTAATAAATCTGTTCCGTTCAGTTGGAATGGATAAAGATGAGATTGAAAAAAGAATTTACGAATGGAATAAAAAAAATGAGGTTCCTTTAAGGGAAGGGTATGTTCAAACCCAGATTTCATGGGCTTACAGAAAGAAACCTATAATGCCTCCAAACTGCAAGGAATTTTATCAGGGAATTGGAGTTTGTCAACCAGATGAGTTTTGTAAACTTATTAAAAATCCAGTTAATTATCTTGTAAGAAAAAATTATTTGGCAAACAATAAATCAAATAAAACAAGTAAATCCAATAAACAAAATTCAAAATCCTCTTCTAAAAATTTAAAGAAGAAAAAAGCAATTTTATAATAATATTTATAAATAAGAATTGTCTTCAGAGACCATGAAAAGAGAAGTGATATTTGTATTAGTTTTTAGTTTAATTTTATTCTCCCTATTTCCAGTTTATGCTGACGAAGTAGACCAATTTGAAAAAGCTTACACTTGTCTCAGCAGCACCGTTTCTCAAAGAGGATGTTCTGCATTATCTTTTGACGAAAAGGTATTTTCTAATTTAGCTTCAGAATTATGTACTCAGGAGTTGTTGGCAGATAGTTATAATTCAAACCAATGCTGGCCAAAATCCGGGTGCAATGTAAAATCAACCTCTCAGGCAATATTAGCATTGAAAGATGAAACTGATACTCTTAAAGCTCAAAATTGGTTGTTACAACAGACTTCTACTCCTCAAGACATTGATTGGTATCTTGAAATAGAAATTTTAGGAGCCCCTTCTTCTCAATGTACAATCGATTATTCTGGTTCTCGTTATCCAGTAACAATTCTTGAAGATAAAACTTTCTCTTCAAATGCAGGACCAAGATTAACAAGAGCTGCAGAGTATGGGAATTACTGGTTGGAAATTGATCACACCTTATATAATCAGGAGCCAATTCGTATTCAATGTAATGATGAATTCATAAGTACACTTTTGTTTATGAAATCTGGTTCTTCTACAGTTCATGTTTCAGATACTGTCCATCATTCTTATCCTGGAACTGATGAGAGCTCTGGAACTCAGGAAATTGTCCATTCCCTTTGTTTTTCTAAAGATGGAGTTTGTAATTATGAAGGGACTTTATGGGGAACGCTTATTTTGTATTTAACCGAACATAATAACTATGAATATTTTCTACCCTACCTTTTAACGTTTAAGGACGAAGCAGTTAACAAACCCTTTATTCCAGAATCTTTTTTATATTTCCTTACCGGAAAGTTTGAGAATGATTTACTTTTAATGCAAAAATATGATTCTTATTGGGAAGAATCTGCATACGGAAAATATTATGATACTGCATTGGCATTATTTCCCTTTGGTTCTAATCCTCCTCCAGAAAAAGCTAGTTCAAAGGAGTGGTTATTGGAGGTTCAACAGAACAATGGATGTTGGAATAATAACAACATAAGGGATACAGCATTCGTTCTTTATTCTATATGGCCAAAAGATGGAGGTCTTGTCTCAGGAGTATGTGATACCAAGTATGATTGTCCTCAGGCAGATTGTCAGGAAGTCTCATGTGTTTCAAAGAGGTGTGTTTATGAAAGTGTTGGATGTCAAAATTATGATGGGTGTTGTTTGAGAGAAGAAGGATGCAATGCAAACAACGACAATGATTGTGAAAATATAGAATGTGATTCGGATAGTGATTGTGTTTATTTAGATTACATTTCAGATCCCTACTGTAGCGATGATAAAACTCTTTATAGAGATGTTAATACTTATTCCTGTAATCTTAACAGGGGAGAGTGTACTCCCAGTACAGTTGAAGAAGAGGCTGGAAAATGTTCGGGTTCTGATGTTTGTAAAGATGGAGAATGTATACCCGATGGGGGAACTACTACCCAGTGTGGTTGGTTAAGACCTTGTCCTACTGGTGAAAAATGTGTGGATGGATCGTGTGTTTTAGATATAATTTGTACTTCTGATTCTGATTGTGGAGATTCAGAATACTCAAGTGAGTATTGTATGGATGAGTCTAATGTTTACAGAGATTTATTCACTTACACTTGTGATTTAAGTACCTCTGCAGGAGAATGTTCTGCTGAAGTAATTGAGGAATTTGTCCAGGAGTGTACCGAACTTCAGGTTTGTGAAGACGGGGAGTGTATTCAGGATGGATGCGCTTTCGGAGTAGAAGAGTGTTCCTGGTGGAATAAATGTGAAGATGGATATGATTGTGATGATTATGGATGTTGTGTTAAAGAACCAGATTGTGCAATAGATGATGATTGTGAAGATGGAGAGATATGTTTGAATGAATATTGTGTTGGAGGAGATTGTGTAATAGATGAGGATTGTCCTCCACAAGAGTGTAAAGAAGCAACCTGCGAGTCAGGAACATGTTTATACAGAAATACCTGTTATATAGAATGTGAGATAGATGAGGATTGTGATTATTTAAGTTCCCAATCTCTCAATTATTGTGATACTGATGGGGATGTTTATATGGAGTTTTATAATTTTACATGCGAGGATAATTTTTGTGATGAGGTAATTACTCCTAATTTAATGGAAGAATGTGGATTAAAAGAGTGTTATGCTGGCGAGTGTATTGGAGAGCCTTCTGAAGGATGTACAAGCGATTTAGATTGTAATTTCTGGGAAGTTTGCAATTTAGATACTAGAGAGTGCTATGAGGAAGAAGACCCTTGTGAAAGCGACTCAGATTGTATTTATGGTACATGTGATTTGACAACAGGAGAGTGTATCCCTTTCACATGTGATTTGGATAGTGATTGTATTGCCGGAAAATGTGTAGACGGAGAATGTGTTGTTTTAGATTGTTTAGATGAGGGTTATTCTTGTGATTCTCCTGAAGTTTGTGAAGGAGGAGGAGGGATAGTTATGGACGAATATCTTTGTAATAGTGATATCCACAAATGTTGTGATATTGAGATAGCTTTAAACACCTGTGAATATGAAGAGGGGACAATATGTGAATATGGAGAGGAATGTGTAAATGGAATAGAGAAATCTGTTTCAGATATACTTGGATATGGGGAGGTATGCTGTGTGGGGGGAACTTGCGGAGAACTTGAGACACCTCTATGTGCAGAGAAAAAAGGAACTTGTAAATCCAGTTGTGATGAAAAAACTGAGGATGAGAAAAGTTATCTTTGTGATAGCTCTGCTGAATCCTGTTGTGTTTCAAAAAGTACCGCATCAACTAAAAAATCCAAAGGGTGGATTTTAATTGTAATACTTTTCCTTTTAATTGCTCTTGCTGCTTTGGGAATCATATTTAGAGATAAATTAAGAACCCAGTGGATAAAGATAAAAGATAAAATGGGTGGAAAAAAAGAGAAAAAGAAATTTGATATGCCTTCTTCCATGCACTTAAATCCTCAGGGAAGAATTCTACCAAGAAGAATATTGCCTCCTGGAGCTTCACCACAAACTCCTCTCCCATCTAGATATCCTCCTAGACCTGGACAACCAGGACAGCCAGTACAAAGCCAAACACCTTCACAACTTCAAAGACCCCCCCAATCTTCTTCAACAAATCAACCTCCTCAAAAGTCTCCTCCTTCAACTCAGGCACCTCTATCTAAGGGTGCTCAACCCGTTAAGCCCTCTTCACCAACCCCTCAACCTCCTAAAAAACCTTTAGACAAACCAAAAGGTAGCGAGTTAGATGACGTTCTTAAAAAACTTAAGGATATGGGTAATAAATAAGGGTTTATTTTTTCTTTTAATCTAATTTAAAATTTAATTGATAGTTAACGATTTAACAATCTTCAACCCCTAACATAATATATTCTTCACTTAATAATTTAAGAAACAGGATTATTTCCTTTTTGATTAATGCCTTTTCCTTCTTTTTTCACTTCTTCTTTTTTGCTTGGAATTAATTCACTAAGTTTTTTTTGCATCTTTGAGTTTTGAAGCTGAAGTATTCTTGCAACTTCTTCATATCCATGAAGTCTTCTGGTTAACTCGCTTAGAATATCTGTCCACCCGTTATTTGTAAGTGCAATAAGTTCCGGTTCAACCACCTCAATATGTGCAGGCATATATTTGAACATTACAATTGCAAGATACAATATATCATCCACTTCTAAATCCACTTCCGCAAAAGTGGTATAAAACTCTTTACTATCTTTCATTAACAATGGTTCATTTATCTTTTTACTTATAACCCTAACCCCTTTTTCATCATTTATGTTCTTTATTATACTCTCGAGAGTCTTTATGAGGTGTTCCTGAGGTTTCCCCATTATCTCAAGGATTATTGTTGATCGAATTACTTTTGTTCTTTCCTCTGATTCTTTTTTATCTGAATTCTGTTTTTTCATTTTTTATCTTTTTAATCCCAAACAAAAATACCAACAAAACCCCAAAAGTTATTAGTCCGTATTTTGCAAACTTATTCTTGTTTAATTCTTCTTTATTGACCTCACTTTTTATATCTTTTGGACTTAACATAATTGTTTTTACTTCCTCTCCTGTTATCCTTGTCTGTTGAGGTTTATTATCAATACGTTTAGTCTCTGGGACTTTAGTTATTTCCAAATCTTCATCTTCTTTCTCATCCTCATTTTCTTCATCGTTTGTATCTTCTTCATCCTCTTCATCCCTTTCTTCCTCAGTTTCTTCTTGAGGGGTTTCTTTATTTGTTTCCTCTTCTTTTTCCTCTTTATAACTATCTTCCCCTTCAACACAAGCAAGTCCCTGGGTTTTTATATTTTCAAGAGTTACCTCTCCAATCCCCACAACATCAATAAGGTTGTCCAGTGTTTGAAATGGCCTTGCATCGATTATAGCCTGTGCTTTTACAGGCCCTATTCCTGAAAGTTTATCCAGTTCTTCCAGAGATGCAGTGTTAATATCAATTTGTCCATCCTGACAGGAGGCAGAAATTATTGTTATTGTAAAGATTAAGATAAATATAAACAGACCAAGGAACAACTTTCCCATTTTAATACATCTGCTAATATTATTTTAAGGATTATTGTTCTGTATTATATTTTTCACAGAAGTTAATATATTCTATCTCTCCCCTCTTTTTTCCCTTCTTTGCTATTAATATTTCTGAAAATACATTATTTTGTATAAGCCAACGACACATATCTCTCTCAATTCCATCAAGATATCCATTGCTTTTTACCTCAATCCCTATAATCTTTGTTTGACTTTCTTTGAATTTCTCTTCTTTTCCAATGGGGCTCGAAACTATATGCTCTCCACAAAAATTGCAGGATATAAATCCCTCAACCTCATCATACCCAAAGGATTCTTTTTTACAATTCTCGCAAAACCCTTTCATTAAAGGAGACTCAGCATTTCCTCCATTGTTTGTTCTAAATGCAATGAAATCCGGAAACCCTGTCCCAAGAACCATTATTTTTTTGAAAGGGTTATATTTCCTTTTTGCAGGAACTACTTTGCCTATATTTCCCTCCCGGTTATAATCCACAGTATTTGTCCATTTATCTACAATCCAACCCATTTTTTCAAGACTTGCTCTTACTTTGCTCTCAAATCTCTGCCCTGCAGCACGATTTCTTTTTCCCTGATTAGAATAATTCACTTTTTTATTGTTCTTCCCCTTTTTTAATTCGAAATCTTTTTTCATCCTCCTTAGAAATCTTATCTAGTATAAAAGTTTAACCAATTAATCTATTAAAGATAACTCCCACAGCTATAAGAATTAAAATAACAGGCAACCAGGGAACATAAAAGTCAATAACATCCATTTCTCTCAAAAGCCATAATGTTGCAAATACGAGAATTATAAATGCGAGTGTTGGAAATCTTCTTCTATACACTGTCCTATGATATCTATGTACTGGCATCTTGTTTTATTTTAATTACAAGTCTCTGGCTTGTAATGTTCTCCTCCCATTTGCTTTCGCCCTTTTTATAGCTTCATCTAAAATATCTTCAACTTTTCTTTCAAGAGCAATTTCAACCTCATCTGCAACAGATGAAATTGCATTTTCTTTATCCAATTCTTTAACTCTTGGACGTATGTTTGATTTTATTATTAATCCCATTTTATATTGCATATTATGTTCTTTATTTTTTAAAAACTTTTGGATAGATATCTATTAATTATTAAACCTGAAAACGGGTTTATATCTCTAACAAACCCTTTACTCTTTCTTTTCCAAGAGCAAGTAAAAATGTAGGTAAACGAGGACCTGTTTCTGCATCTATAAGCATCTCATAAACATTTTTGAAAAATTTTCTTTGACTTTTCTTTTTTTCATCTTCACTCATCTCAGGTTTTTTTGGTATTCCATATACAAAAGTAGTAAGGTCTTCCAAGTCCCAATGTTTTTCAAATTCCTCTTTGAATTTGTTTAATTGTTCTTTTTCCTCTTTTGTCATATTCTTATAATAATCTTTATTTGGTTCATTTCTTACATTAATTTTTGATTCTGGGGCAAATTTATCTATCCAATTCTGGGACTTTACTAATCTTTGTTTCAATATTTGGTCTGGATATTTTTCTCCTATTCTTTCATACATTTTTTTAAGCTCACTAAAATTATCCTGAGCAACTTGTCCAAAAGAGCCGATTTGTCTGAATGGTACTCTTTCTTTTGTTAAGGGTTTTTTTGGGTCAATTGTTGCAAATTCCAGAGCTCTTCTTTCGCTAGGTGAAAGCTGGGCTTGGTATAAATTTGTTGAAGATTCTTTGTTCTTTTCATTTTTCTCTTTTGAATTATACCTTAGAATCTCTCTATCAAATTCATCGTATTGTCTTATTATCTGAGAATCAAAAAATAAGGTTATCTTCTTTGAAGGATTAATTCTTGTAAATAACCATCTTAACAATTCTGGTTCATATATCTCAAGTAAATCTTTTGGAGCTATTCCTGTTCCTGTAGAACCAGACATTTTATACGCCCCTTCTACACCCACAAACCCGTAACCTTGAAAATAAGGGGGATTAATTTTATATATTTCTTTAGCTATGCGACTTGAAACATCAAAACTCCCTCCTGGTGTTGCGTGATCTTCTCCTCCCGGTTCAAAATCCACTCCCTCATGTTTCCATCTCATAGGCCAGTCTACCTTCCAGTCAAGCTTTCCTATACTTTTTTTAGAAATATCAACTGTATTTTCGTTTCCACACTCACACTTATAAGTAACCTTATCTTCATTATCATAATCGATTATCTTGGTAGTTGTACCCTTTTTACACTCTTCACAATAAATTTGCAAGGGGTAATAATTTTCTATTTGCTCTTCTGTCATCCCCTGAGTCTTAAAATTAGACAAAATTTCTGCAATTTGTTTTCTTTTTTGCATTGCGGTCTTTATTCCCTGATAATACTCGTTTTTCTTGTATTTTTCAGACTGATATAAAAACTTTATTGGTATTCCAAGTTGAGGCATGACTTCTTCAAAGGGTTCTTTAAAATGGGAAGCATAAGAATCATGACATTTGTATGGGTCAGGTACCCCTGCAAGGGGCATTCCCATATACTTAGAGAAATCTTCTGGAACCCCTTTAGGTATTTTTCTTAATCTGTCATATTCATCCCAGGAAAATATAAGGTCGGCTTCATATCCTTTATCTCTCAAAGAACGGCATACCATATCAGATGTTATAATATCCCTAAAATTACCTATATGGATTATTCCAGATGGACTAATCCCTGCTGCACATACAAATTTCTTCTTCTTAGGGTTCGAACTAATTAACTTTGAAGCAATCGAATCTGCCCAATGTTCTCTTTCATTTTCTTCCATTATTTGTTCAAGTTGTTTCATTTTTTAAATTTATCCTTGATTTTACCTTAATTTTTGATAAGAATTAGAGTATTTAAACATTTCTTATATTGTAACTTAATAGTAATTACATTTATACTATTTTACTTTTTTCTTAACTTCCTGTATGCAAAAAATCCAGATATGCTTAATAAAAATAATATTATCCCAAGTAGACTCGAACTAGTTTTAGTGATGTTGCCTATAACGTTACCTGTTAAACTTCCAGAAAATAAAAATAACCCAGAAAGAAAAGAAAAAATAAAAATACCTGAAATTATTTTTTCAAGAGAACGATTTTTCTTTTCTCTAAGATAATCTTTTTCGTTTGAATGAACAAATTTATAAAAATCCTTTTTATCTTTTTTTGAGCCTAATATATGGATTTGAGATGGAAAATAAACACTATATTCATCATTATTCGTACCTTCAAAAGCAGATACCCCATCATATCCATATTTCTTAGCATTTCCATAGATTTGGTCAGATAGAGAGAACCATTTACTTTTTCCTTCAGTATATTCAGGATGTTTTTTATTTACCTCCTCAATGAAATTATCATCGCAAGGTACAGCTAGATTTTTTATATTTAAAAGAGCTTGTGTAATAAATTTACCATATCTGTGTGTGTCAAATGGACTAAAATAAAATCTATTTGCATTTGATTTTTTTATTCTTGATTTATCAAATCTTTCATTTTCAATTTTTTGTGGGCTACGATGATAAACAATATCTTTAACTTTGCTATCAGGAAAAACACTTTCTAAGTATTTTTCATATTGTTCTTTTGTCCCAATTCTTGCCAAATCTGGATTTTGCTCAAATAAAAAATCTATATCTTCGTCTTTCATTTTCTTCTTATAAATTTGTTTTTTCTGTATCCTTGATTGTCAAGTTCATCATTTAACATTTCATCAACTATTGTTTGAAAATTGTCTGTCCTTGGAACGTGAGCATATTTTATCTTTTTGAAGTTTTCCTGTAATTTCTGAACTTTCAAAAATAAAGGAAGGATATTATGGTTTCTTACTTTATACTCTCCCAACAACTGTTTTACAACAAGTTCCGAGTCCAAAAAACAAGTTATTTCATCTTTTGTTACACTCGAAGCTAATTCAAGAGCCAAGATTAAACCTTCATACTCCGCAACATTATTTGTAACTTCTTCCCCTATAAATTTGCTTGACTTTGTAAGAATTTCCCCTTCTTTTCTAACTATGGCAGCAACTGCCCCCGGTCCAGGGTTTCCCCTAGCCCCTCCATCAGAATTTGTGTAAATCATAATGGTAAGAATTATAAATAATTCTTAAATTTTTCTTTTTAGCATAAAATGAAAAAAGTATTAAAGTTCCCAGAAGGAGATAGGCAAATCAATCTTAGCTCTTGCGGTCCAAATTGCCTTAAACAATATATTCTTTATAAGAAGGGATTCTCTCTACCAGAACATCAGCTAATAAATATGTCCTGTTGTTCAGAAACAATAGGAGCTCCTATAAAAGGGATGGAACAGGTAGCAAGAAAATTTAATTTAAATTATGATTTAAAACATGATTCTTCAATAGAGGATATAACCTCTTCAATAGATAAAAACAACCCGGTAATTTTGCTCATTCAAGAATGGGGAACGGGACACTATGTTGTAGCTAATGGGTATGATAAACAGAAAGGCAAGATTTTCTATTATGACCCTCTTTATGGAAAAACAAGGAATATGAATTATAAAACTCTTGAAAAAAAATGGTTCGGAGTTGATTTATTTAGACGTAATAAATTTGGAATGTTCTTTAGATAAAGACTAATTTATCTTGCAAATCTATATGTGTAATATCTTGAAAGTTTTCATGTCCTGAAATTTCTCTGGACGGATATCTATTCCTTTTATATTTGCATGTTTTGGTCCTTTTTTACAAAGTTCAACCATCTTATCAACATCTGTATTGTTTCCCTCAAGAAAGACTTCTACCCTCCCATCTTCAAGGTTTCTTACAAATCCTTTCACATTGTGTCTTTCTGCATTTTCTTTAACAAAACCCCTAAAAAAAACATCCTGAACAGTCCCATCAATATACATTCTCACAGCTTTTTTCATTCATTATCCAAATAATAATATGTTATTAAATATTTTGATATGTTACATTATGTTAATAAGTATAACTCTATATAAACATTGTTCAGCTAATTACAATCTAGAGTTTTAGATAACTAAAGATTTCTATAGTCTAGCTCATTATTTACAACAGCTACAGTCTGTGATGCAAAATACATTTTATCTCCTACAGAAACAGGTTTGCAGTAACTTTTTAGTCTTTTGAGTTCCTTTTGAGGGAGCCCTTCATGATCTCCCAATATAAACACGCAATCTTTTGGGATATTTGCTTTTCTTATATCCTCTCCTCTTTTATCAAGTATAAATATTTCGTTCCCCTGATTTATAAGTTCTTCAATAACTCCTAAAAAACTTTTTTTCTCAACAAAACATCCAGGAAAAACTTCTATTTTTTCTTTTTCTTTATATTTGTAAAGTATTTTCTTTATCATATTTCCAACATCTTTCTTTGAGATTTCAGTTTCATCCCTTACTTGTATCTCAATATGCTTGGGAGGGTCTGGTTGTCCGTAAAATACAAAATGAAATTTACAATCTTTTCTAAACCCGTGGCTCAGAAACACTCCCTGAATAAAACTATGTATTGCAATATCCATCCTCCCAGCTTTCATAAGGTTCCCTTCCCCCTCTGAATATCTTGAGAGAGCATTTCCCGATGTTGCAGCCGAACTTGAAAAATATACAAATTGTCTCATATGAAGATAATACAATGTAGAATTATAAGTTTATTGATTTTGAGTTTATGTGATAGATTTCATAACTGTTGCAGATAACTAAATATTATCCCCTCATATCCTGCATTACAAATTCAGGTTTTGCAAATATCTCCTTTCCTCTGAATATTTTGTACATTCCAATAAATCTATTTTTACAAAAACAGCTAACAATAGAATTAACTTTCCACCCCTCATCCCTAATTAAGTCTTTTTTGTAAATTGGCTTCCCAGTTAGGATATTTTTAAGATTGTCCTCTTTTATCTCAAGTGGAGGATAAATCTTTTTAACTATTTCTCCAGGAATTATCATCTTTCTTAGATATTTATCCTCTCCTTTTTCATACTCATTAACTGCCTTCTCAAAATCATACATTTTTACAGAAGGGTATTTTTTATCATTTTCATTAAATATCCCCGCGGAGATTCTCCTTAATTCCAACATATGTGCCCCGATTCCTGTCTCTTTTCCTAAATCATCAATTAATTTTCTTATGTATGTTCCACCCTCACATTTCACTTTAAATAATATATCTTTTTTATCAGGACTTTGTTCCAATACCTCAAAAGAATATATTTCTCTTTCCCGGTTTTGCCTCTTAACCCGGGACTTTACAGGGGGCATCTGGGTTATTTTACCAATGAATTTATCTTTTATTGCTTTTTTTATAATTTCAACATCTATTTCCTCATGTACTCTCATAATTCCCACATACTCTTTATCCTCTCCAAGGAAATATCCTGTTAATTTACACGCTCTATTTAATGCAATTGGTAGAACTCCAGTTACCTTTGGGTCAAGAGTCCCAAAATGAGATGTCTTTCTTAGTTTTAATTTTTTACACACAAATTCAGACACACTAAAACTTGTTGGTCCGGAGGGTTTATCAATATTAATTATACCAAACTCAATAAGCTCACGGGTTGTCTTTTCCTGCTTTATCTTTTCAATATCCATATTTCACCTAAAAATCCTTCATTTAAAAGATTAATTATATTTCTCCTTTCAGGTAAGCCTTTCTCCTTTCTTCAGGAAATTTTTCAATAGCATATCTAAGCATAGTTCTTGGCATTTCTTTATATCTCTCTTTTAAGAATATCTCTAAAATATCCTGATTTCTTTTTCCAACCTCCCTTAACATCCATCCCACTGCTTTATGTATTAAATCATGTTCGTCCTTAAGAAGAATATCTGCTATTGATAAGGTCTCACCAAATATCCTTTTTTTTATAAAATAATGGGTTGAAACAATTGCTATTCTTCTTTCCCAAAGATTTTTTGACTTTGCTAGGAATCTAATAACTTCTGTACCATCTATCTTAGAAAAATCCCCCACAATATTTGGAGCACTTAAATCAACTAAATCCCAATTATTTATCCTTGAGGTATTCTTAAGATAGAATTCAAATATCTCTCTTTGTTTTAGTTTATCTTTCTTTGATTTGTTATACGTCTCAACAAGGGTTAAAATTCCAATCATCCTTTCTTCATGTATTTTACTGTTAAGTAATTCCTGTATCTCTCTTAATGTTAAGAATCTCCAGTATCTTTTAACAATCTCTCTTTGTATAGGAACTTTTATCCCAAAAAATATATCTCCCTCTCCATATTCCCCCTTCCCAGTCTTAAAAAACCTCTGAAGCACCTTAGCTTGTTCAGGATTTTTATTTCCCTCAATTTCTTTTTTTAGTTTATCCAGCATTTTTAATTAATTCAATAAAAAAACTCTTTGGCTTTTTCTCTCTATAATATCTGTAATAATCCGGCTTTAAATTTATCTTGTAAATTAATCTTTCTTTTATGACTTCTTTATCCTTTTTATTGGGTTTCCAGTCATTTATTAACCTCTTATCAAATTCTTTTAAATTTATCTTAATCTCTCCTGAGAATTCCCGTTTTTTCATTTCTTCTTTTATATCCTTGAATCTTCTTTCGAGATATTTAAGTTTGTTCTTAAAAAATAATATATGCCCCGGACCAAGTTTGTATTTTTTTGGTATTTTATCAAGGTTATTAAGAGGATATCTTTTCACATAGCCCAAAAGCATAAGGATTTCATCGTACTCTGCTATGAGATGTTGATCTGCTAAAAACTTAGGATTAATTATATTTATTCTCACCATTTTAAATTAAGGATAATTCTCTTTTATATACTTATTTCAGGATAAAACAGTTATTAATACCAATTAGATTTATTTCTGAAGTGCCTGTCTAAATGGTTTTACCGCTTTCGCTGGCTTTTCTGTCTGATGCTTTGCTTTTTTTGCTTCTTTTTTTTGAAATTCTTGTGTTGCTTCTGCACCTGCCTTTTGTTTTTCGGCAATCTCTTCTTTATCGTCTACACCGTCTTTATTCTTGTCTTCTTCTGCTGGTTTCTGAAGGTTCTCCTTCATCTTTTGCATCATAGATTTCTTTTTATCTATAGCTTCAAGAGCTTCCTTACCAATCTTTTCCTCTCTCAATTTCTTGAATTTTAAGTTATTAGGGTAATCTACAAGCTCAACCATTACATTTTCCCCATTTCTAATTGCTTTAACTTTTATCTTATGTGGATGTTTTCTTATTCCTTTAGCCCAAAGAAATTGATTCAAATCCTTACTTACTTTTACCTTATTCAAATCCCTATCTTTAACTCCCATGTGTCTTGCAATAAATTCCTTTATTGTTTTTACTGCCTTTGGAGTTTTTTTGTATCTTGGAACAGATCTGCTTTTTTCTCTTAATGGAATAGTATATTCTCTTTCAACACTAGTGTTTCCCATCTTTGCTTTTTTTTCTGCCATTTTAATTTTTCTTAATATTTTCTTTTACATTTGAAGCTAAAATTTCCTCTAATCTTCTTTCTTTTAACTGACATTCCAATTCTCTTTCAAACATGAATTTAATCGCATCCATGGTTCTTGAATCTTTTTTATCATGATTCTTAATTATTATATCTAAATGATGAATATCTGTCGCATAATTAATGTGCATCACTGCTATTCCCTGAGGTCCCTTGTATACCATAGTTTCTTCAGAGTCTATATAGTTTGGATCATTTTCAAGTGCTCTTTTCTGTTGTGGAGTAAGAGCATATTCTCTCTTCCATCCATATTCTCTCAAATCCAACCCTCCAAAATCTAATTTTCCCCTTGCTTCAAATAATCCGTGGTCTTCTAAACTCCTTTTTGAAGCGCTTCCATCCTCTCTTGAGCTCTTAAATATCTCTATTCTTTGATAATACTCTCTACCCATTGTCATTTTAACCGAAGTGTGACTTCCTCCTCTTGTAGGGTTTAACATGAAGCTTAGTTCTTCTCCAGGAACGTTTTTGTTTTGTCATAGCTGAAGGATGAACTTTTTTACCTGTCCCAAATTTCTTTAAAACAGCCCAAACAGGAGCCCATTTAGTTCTTCTTCCTTGGACTGCAAGCTTTGATTTCTTTTGTTTGTTTTTTATTGGCATTGTACTTTCTCAAATTTTAATTGTACTAAATCTTTCAAGGTTTTTTTAATATCTTTCTCATACTTTTCTGGAAGATATATATTTGTTGAGCCATATCCAAAATAAATATGGAAGGTATGCCCATTTACACCATAAGTTTCCCTTATTTTACTCCCTGCTCTTTCTTTTTCCTTTTCAGGAAAGACGCTTCCGATTGTTCCACCTATCTCATTAAGATTATCAAGAGTTACTGGAGAGTTATTTTTATTCAATAATCTATATTCAATCATTTTAACTCCTCCATAAATTTCTTACCTTTATCTGTAAGTATTCTTCCCGGTTTCTTGCTTTTGACTCCTCTAACTGGTTTTTGAATCTCGGTAAAACCAGCCTTGTCTGCTTGCTGTAATATCACTCTTATTATCTTTCCAGAACCTTTTCTAAATTCCTCAGGTTTAAATCCTCTGTTCTTTTTTGAACCATACTTTGTTCTTAGTCTTTGAACTCCAACAGAACCCTTTTTGTAAATATTTCTTAATACAGAGGCAGCCCTTTTATGCCAGAAATCTTCATCTTCAATAGGCCTTTCTTTTGCAGGTCCAGACTTTACGAATTTAACCCATTCCGGTTCCTTAAACTCAGGAACTTTCTTTAGAGCACCAGCTAATTTTATATTATATTCTTGCGCACTTAAATCATATACTGGATTTCCCATTTTCTGTTCCCATATTTGGCTTGTCTTTCGACAATAGATTAACTCTTTGAGTTATTTGCCTGAAAATTATGGTTAATGAGGGTTTATAAAGTATTTGGTTAAGGATTTTTTATTATCCTATTTACCCAATTAGGTTGAGTTTATTTAGATGCTAATTAAGATATAGTTGAACAATGTTTATAGTTAATTATTATTAATAACAGTCGATATTTATTTTATTATTCATTCAGAAGTTTCTTCTTTTGTCCCTTTCCTCATATCTCTTCTCCATTTTTTGACAACAATAGTATATCCGATTATCCTTGAGGTATAATGATTTCCAAGTTTTTCAAGAATTTGTTCATTTATTTTCTTTAATTCTTCCTTGTCCCTACAGCAACTTCTCAAAACGGATATTTTAACATTTTTACAGGTATCAAAATGGTGTTTAAGATTTACTATCAGATTATCCGTAAGTCCATTTTTTCCTATCTGTATCTGTCTTATTGTTGGCATCTTATTTCTTCTCCTCTAATTTTTCTTCCCACTCTTCTATTTCTTTCTTTTTTACTTTAATTAACTTTGGTTTTGATTTTAATCCCCAGGTTCCGCTTTTCATAGTTTTCTCTTTGTAAACATCTTTCCCTGTAAATGCATGAATATTCACATCTCCTTTGTTATCTCTCCAGTCTTGACTTTTAGATGCACATATTATTGCAGATATTTTCACATCTTTCTTATCCGGATTTATCCTGTCTATTACACAAAATGGGCTCCCAGGTTTTGCAGTATGGAGAATAACATTTTTTTTACCTTGATATATCTTAACAAGCGAATCATTATTTTCAGAGTTTTTTCCTAAAAATATCTTCGTTCCAGAATTAAGAATATATTCTCTTGGTATCATAAACTTCTAGAGGTTTTATTTATTTTTAGATTTATCTTTTAACCAGTCATTTACAATCTTCATACATTTTTTCTGGTTTGGCCAGGTTAGCATTTTCTGCGCTTCACTAAATGAAACCCATTTATACCCATTATGCTCCATAGGATCTAGTTTTAATTTACCATCTCCTTTTTCAACTCTTATCGCAAATAGATGATAGGTTTGTCCAATTTTATCTGGTCTGTCCCAGAGTTTTTTATCATAAAGGTAAATTCCCTTTTCCTTGAATTTTTTAACCTTTAATACTTTAAGCCCCGTCTCCTCTCTAACCTCTCTTCTTGCTGCTCTTTTTTTAGTCTCAAATCTCTCAACTTTCCCCTTTGGAAATTCCCAACCCTTCCAGTGTTTCTTTCTCTTCAGAATAATATACTCTGTATCTCCCCTAGGAGTTATATAATAAGTAACCCCGAATATTGCCCTTCTATATTTGTCTTTTTTTTGTTTATTTTTTATCTTCATCTCTTTTTTCCTTCTCTCCCACATCTTCTTTAAGTAACCTGGTGAAAAGCATTATTCCTAGTACGCATATCATTGTTACAATTAATGCACTGAGCACTGCGCTGCTAATATGGGCTTCTTGAGTTATGTTGTTTACAATACTTGTTATAACATCTTTCCAAACTAAAGCAATTAAGAATCCAAATGCTGCAAGTATTGCAGTATTCATCTCTTTTTTAAATTCTTTTTTAAATGTCTTTACTCCAGTTTTTGCTTTCTCTTTTATTTTAGCTGCTTTTATTCTTTCTCTTTCAAGGATTTCTTTTTTTGTTAGTTTTTCTATCATTTTTCCTCTCTATTTTTATTCATTTTATATTGGTAAAAAAGGTTTATAAATCTTATTCTATTGTGATAGAGCGATGATAACTCAACTTAACTTTAATATAAAGAAAATAATTCAAGAAATTCAATCTACCAAAGAGAAATATAAGATAATATCTAAAGATAATTTATTACAAGTAAATAAAATTTATCTTAACAAGAAAGGAAGATCTTTTTATACGAATTTACCCAAGGAAATAAGAATCTCTCCAAAAGTAGTAGGGTTAATTGTTGGAGAAGGGTATTTAGGAGGCAGGTCTTTTGTATTTGCAAACTCGAATGAGAATGCAATAGATTTAGTTTTAAACTTTTTAAAACAATTTAAAATCCCCCTTAGAATATATTTAGAGATTTCGACAAAGAACGTATCAAAAAATTTTATAAAGAAATCTCAAAGTTTTTGGGAGAGTCATTTGAATATAAAATTAGATAGAATAAGAGAAAGAGAAGAATTTAATAATATAACCAAAAATGGGACCATTCATCTTTGTTTAAATGGGAAGATAATTTGCAAGTTAATAGAAAAGATAATACTTTTATCTAAGAAGAGAATAGAGAAGAACAGGGCTTTGTCAGTAGATTATCTAAAGGGGATTATTGCTGCTGAGGGGAATATTAATGTAAATGGAACAACAAATTGTATTTATATGGTTAGAATAAGTGCAAGTAAACCGGAGGAAAGAGAACATTATAAGAGATGTTTAAATAAAATAGGGATTAAGGTATCTTGTAAAGATATGCCTACAATTTCCCCAGAAGAGGGAATAAATAGAGGGTGGAAGACCACAAGAGGAAGAGCAGGGGCAGTTATAATCTCAAGATGGGAGAACTTTGTTAGAATATTTGAGCTTAATTTATTGGAAATTAATAAAGATAAAGAGGAGAAATTTATAAAATATTTCAATAATAATAAATTCACAAAACAATTTTTGGATTTTAAATATTTTATAAATAAAGAATTTACTATGAAAGAATCCCAAATTTATTTTGATTTTAAGGGGAGACATATTAATAGAGTCTTAACATTATATAAAGAAGGATATATCTCTAGAAAAAAAATAGGTAAAAATAAATTTAAGTATAAATTAACTGATAAATATTTAGTATTATATAATAAGTTAAATTTTAGTCTAAACAGCCCCATCTCTCAATAGCTAATCTTAATTCTTCGTGAGTCTTTGCATATTCTTTTAATGGTATCTCTTTCATAATAGCGTCAACAGCTTGTCTCATAGATCTTGCTCCTGCTTGTATCCCTAATGGATGAGCTCCAACTCCTCCTCCCGCCTGCATTATGATATCTTTCCCCATAACTCTTACTAATTTTTGTAACACTCCTGCATGTATTCCGCCAGAGCACACAGCAAAAGTAGGTTTCACACCATACCACTTCTGAGATAGGTTTTTGCCGGTTTGTTTTGTTGATTCAGATTCAATCTCTTGTTTAATGTGTACTGTTTCTTCTTCCCCTCCCTTCATTTTTCCAAAAATTGCACCGATGTGTAAGTTATCTGTACCAATCATTCTTGCAAGTTGTGCAATTACTTCCATACTCATTCCCTGATTTGGGTCTTCAGTAAACATTCCGTGCCCAGCTCTGTGTGCATGAATAATTAAGTTTAGATTTTCATTTCTTAATGTTTGAAAGGCTCCCCAACCCGCAGTCAGAATATCTATCATCACACAATTACCTCCATTATCCCGAATAAATTTTGCTCTCTTTACCATCTCTTTAGTTTCAGCAGTAACATTTTCTACATATATCTTTTTCTCTCCAGTTTCTTTTTCTACCCTTTTCATAGCTTTTATTGTCAACAAAAATCTCTTTTTGAACTGATTAAAAGACTGATTTGTCAGATTTTCATCCGACTTTACTAAATCTAATCCCCCTTTCCAGGCATTGTAGGCATATTCAGCATGTTGTTTTGGTGTTAACCCCAGTTTAGGCTTCACAATTGTACCTACAAGAGGTCTATCTTTAACATTAATCATTTTCCTTATACCCTTAATCCCGTATTTAGGACCGTGAAAACTTTTTACTATCTTTTTTGGAAAAGTTAAGTCTTCCAATCTTAGGTATTTAATATCTTTCATACCAAATACATTTCCAGCAATACCTGAGAGTATTGAGGGCATATTTCCAGGTTCAAATATCTCTATAGGATATGCAATTTTAACAAAATTCCCTTTTATAGAAAATACCTTTGCACCCAATTTTTTAATCAATTTATCATTAATACCTTCAACTTTATCCCATGTTCCAATTGAACTTTCAAGTGCAACTTTATTTGCAGCTTCGTGCATACTAACTTTATTTGGTGTAATCTTAAATAAGCAAATAACATCTGTCTTCTTTGGTTTATAACTTAAATCTATAAATCCTGCTTTCATTTTTATTTCCTCTTTTAATAATTATTATTCGTTAAAGATGTTTTTAAAT
>CAYPLY010000009.1:0-23622 GCA_964412025.1 Candidatus Woesearchaeota archaeon
ATGTAGTTCAATTATAGTTTGATAATCGAGGAGGTATTAAGTTGTCTCCCTCCAGTCTGGTTCTTATTAAGTTGAGCAATGTTTAGCATTATCATTTACAAACGCTTGGAGTTCTCCCTGTTAACTTCTGGTTCCCTGGGAGGGAGCCGCCGAAGGCGGAAGTGTAACGAGGCGTGGGTGGGACTTAGATGCACCCTTATTCTTATAAGATAAAACATATCTGTTTTACACCAGGAAAAATAATTAAATGAAAAACAATATAGAAATGTTTAAATAATATATTACTCATATAAGTAATATGTTACTCAATAATAAAGAATCAATTGTGCTGAAAGAATTTGCAGGAGATTATTCAGTTAAGAATTACGGAAGGAAACTTGCAAAAAAATTGAAAATGAATCAAAAGACAGTCTCAAACATACTTAATAGTCTTGAAAAAGAAAATATCCTTAAATTTACAGAAGATGGGAAGAACAAATACTATTATCTTAACAGACTAAATCCTTATGCAAAAGATATTGTAAAGATTGTGGAGATAAATAAAAGAATTGATTTCTTAGAGAGGCATAAAAAAATAAGTAGCTTATTTTTGGAAATTGAAAGAAAAAGTAAAGGGATGATAATTCTCTTTGGAAGCTATGCAAGTTTTTCAGAGACAAAAAGTTCAGATATTGATTTGTTTGTTATTGGAGAAATTGGAGATTTGGGAGAATTGGAAAAGATGTACAATGTAAAGTTGAATATAGTAAAATCAACTAAAGATAAGTTTAAATTAAATGATCCTTTTGTAAATGAGATAGTTCAAAATCATATAATAATTAAAGGGGTTGAGGAGTATATTGATTTAACATGGTAAGTTTAAGATGGTGTTGCAGGCAAAAAGAAGGAATTAAACTTATAAGTCCCAGTGAGAACCTTGCTATTTCATACATGAAGATGGCTGAAAATGCACTTGGGACAATGAACAGGGAAAGAAATTATAACATTGCGTTTTCCATCTCTGCCTGTTATTATTCAATGTATTATTCTTTATATTCTATACTTATGAAACTTGGTATAAAATGTGAAATTCACTCTTGCACACTAAAATTCATGGAGGAGCTTTTGATAGAATACTATTCAAAAGAAGAGATTAAAATAATATCAAAGGCTTTTGACTTGAGAACAATAGCCCAGTATTATGTTGACAAAGTATTAAATACAAAGGATGTTGATTTTATTCTTGCACAAGCTCCTTTGTTTGTGAATTCTTCAAAGAGTATTTTATCTAAGATTAATGAGAAAGATGTTGAAAGAATAAGAAAGAAAATTAGTGAATTATTGAAAAATTAAGTTGTCTCCCACAGTCCTGATTTTAAGTTTCTCAATATCTTTGATTAATATTTACAAACGCTTGGAGTTCTCTTAGTTAACTTTTTGCTTCCCGGGGGAGGGTGGGCAACGAAAGGCAACTTTGGGACATGGATAATCTATCTTAAGAATAAAACATATCTGTTTTACACCGGGAAAAATAATTTTGATTTATATGGGCACAGATAGAAATGTTTATAAATATGTGCCCACATGATATTATATGGTTTATCATGAGGTAAGAATTGTTAATGAGAAGAAGATGAATTATCTTATTAGCAATCAGAGAGTTGATGGAAAATGGAAAAAAACATCAAAATTTATTGGAACAGGGGAATTGAAAAAAGAAGATGTAAACCGACTTAAAAAAGAATTTGAAACAGAATTAAAGGTAAACAAAAAATATGAATACCTGAATAAAGAACAAGTTCAGGAAATAGAAGAATTATCCAAGAAGTATAATAAAGGAATAAAAAAGCTTTCTAAAGAAGAATTTGTAAAATTTGAGAACTCGTTTTTTACAGAACTTACTTACAACAGCAATGCAATTGAAGGAAATTCACTTTCTTTAGAAGAAACTGCTATCATTGTAAATGAAGGTCTTTCCCCTCAAGGAAAAACACTAAGAGAAATTTACGAAGCAAAGAATCATATGAAAGCGCTGGAATTTATAAGAGATTACAAGGGAGAGATTAATGAGTTATTTATACTGAAGATTCATTCAATAGTACTTAAAAATATCTCTGAAATGTTTGCAGGAAGATACAGAGAAAACCCTGTAAGAGTTGCCGGAAGCGATTTTCGTTTTCCACCTCCTGAGAAGGTACCTCAGCTAATAGGAAATCTTGTCTATTGGTATAATAAAAATAAGAAAAAGATGCATCCACTGGAACTTGCGGCGATTTTCTCCATGAAGCTTGTATCTATTCATCCTTTTGTTGATGGAAATGGAAGAGTTTCAAGACTATTGATGAATTTCATACTTCAAAAGAAAAAATATCCCTGGATAAATGTGTATAATAAACAAAGACAGGGGTATCTTAAGGCAGTAAGAAAAGGAAATGATGAAAGCTATGAGGAAATCCTGAATTTCTTAATTAATAGTATAAAAGAAAATATGAAGGATTTTGAATTTACAGATGAATGATTATGGGCACAAATTATAAATATTAAATAAATGTGCCCACATGATTGGATTATCTGTAACAGAATGTGTGGAGAAAGGTTGATGAAAAGAGAAACTAAAAAAATAAAAAAGAGGAGGCCTGAAAAAAAGGTAAAGATTATCAAGTTGCCAATGAAATTCAATAATGCTTTGCAAAAGTTTGAGCCTGATTTGGATGAGTTGGAGAAGTTAGATAAGTAGTTATCTTTCAGAGTTCTATTAATGTTGAGCAAGGTTTAATTTGTACATACCAATCCAGGAGGACAGCCTGACCAAGAACTTAAGTTCCAAGGAATCATTCTTGCTCCACCAAACCAACCAAATTGATATTTTAGTACTAGAAAACTGAATATTAATAATAAGACTTCTAGAATAATTAGAATGATAAACAATCTTTTGTAGCCTTTTTTCTTCATTAAAATAACATTCTTATTGGATATTTATGTTTTGTTATCTGCAACAGAGGGGTTAATGTTGCTCAATGTTAATAATCCTCCATTTACAAACGTTTTGAAGTTCTCTTAGATAACTTTTTTCATCTCTGGGCGGGGAGGGTGGGACTTAGATGCATCATATCTATCTCTAGAATAAAACATATAAACACTAATCACTACTAGAAATTCATGAAAAACAAGGGTAAATCCAAGAAGAAGGTTAAACCCAAGGAAAAGAAAAAGCTTGAGCCGGGATTCAAGAGTTTTTTGTGGAGGACCGGGATATTTTTAGGTGCATTTATGGCTTATTCATTCATTATTGGAAAACAAATATTTTTGAATAACTTCATGACTTTATGGAGAATAGATATTTATCCTAGAATAGGGTATATTTTATTGTTTTCAATAGCAGGTTTTATACTTCTTTATAGAAAAAGACTTACTGCTTTTCAAAAGTTCAAGTATAAACCAAGAGATGCCCTGATGTTGCTTGTATCTGTTATGATGTTGGTTGCTTTTTGTGTGGTTGAGATTTATTCAATATTAATCCCCTTAACCACTTTGAATATGATATTGGTTCATATAATTGGGATTTCAATATTCTTATTTCTTGCAGTAGGGGTGTATGGAATAAGTTTCACAAAACACTTCTTGATTAAATTCAAAAAAGAATTGTTTTACTTCTTGATATTTGGAATTATTGTTTATAGTTTAATGAATGTGGTGTGGAATTCCTGGCCTTTTTTTAGTGCAGGAGTTTTGGTTTCAGTTAAGTTCTTACTTAAGGTGATAGGTGTAAATGTTGTTGTTCTTGGACCAAGCACAATAAGTGTGAATAATTTTGCTGCACAGATTGCCGAGGCTTGTTCCGGAGTTTATTCTATATTTATTTTCTCGGCTCTTTATCTTTTCATTGTTTTCTTGGATTGGGAGAAGATGAATAAAAAGAAAGCAGCGATTATGTTTGTTCCTGCGGTTTTGGGGGCTTTCGCATTTAATATTATTAGGGTATTTACATTGATGTTGGTTGGGGCTTATATTTCAAGAAATCTGGCATTGGGATTGTATCATAGTTATGCGGGGATGATTTTCTTCTTGATTTACTTTATTCTATTCTGGGGATTATGCTATAAATGGATGAAACACTGAATACCAAAATCTCCTAAAGTAGATTAATGGATGAAACACTGAATACCAAAATCTCCTAAAGTAGATTAATGGATGAAGAGATAAAACAATTTTAATCTATATGGGCACAAATATAATTTGATATAAAACGTGCCCACATAATTTAGTTATCTTTCACAGATAAGTTGATGTTGAGAAAGAGTTTTTAGTATAATTAGATGAAAAAGTGAGATTCAAATGTATTCTTATAAAAAAAAGAATAACCTTGAGCAATAATCTTATTCTTAATCTTTAGTGAATCAAATAACTCTTTTTGGTCTTTTTCTATCTCTCTATTATATTTTGCCTCAATTAAAGTGTCTTCTGTAATGAAATCAATTTCTACAGAATTCTTAAGATAATAAGAGGGATTTTTGTCTTTTATATTTAAGAAAACAAGATTTTCATAACTTGCTCCAAGATCTTTAAATCCTGTTATTATATTCTTAATACCTACATCTCCCACATAAATCTTCTTAGGAGAGGTTATTCTTTCATTAAGCGATTTGGAATATCTATCAACAATATAAAATAAATAGGCTTTCTCGAAATAACTTACATATCTTTTTACGCTATCCACTGATATCTTTAGTATTTCTGATAATTTATTGTAGCTCATAGGTTTTCCGACTCTTTGACATAATAAGATAAATAATTCTTTTATGATCTTTTCTGCAGTTATTTTATGATAAGCGATAATATCCTTGTAGATTATATTCTCAACTAATTCATTCAAGTAGGTTTTATCCTCATTCAGTACATAATAGGGTATTCCTCCTATTTTTAAGTAATCTTTAAAATAACTCTCTAATTTAGCATTGTCTGATCTAGATATTTTAGCCTCTTTAAAAATTAAAAATTCTTGAAAATCAAGAGGCATTACTTCTATTGTTCTTATTCTTCCAGTTAAATTTGCTTTTTTATCTCTCATCAATGTGGCAATTGAAGAAGAACAAATAACTTTAATATTTTCATTATCATATATGCTCTTTAATTCTTGTTCAAAATCCTCTCTTGAAGATACTTCATCTAAAAGAAGATAAAAGAAATCAGAAGCTGATTTTTTATGTATTTTTCTATATTCTTCGATTAAATTATGTATATTGTAGCTTAAAAGATTAAAAGAATCTAAACTCACAAAGAATATGTCTTCAGATTTGACTTTAGTCTCAAGAAAGTACTTTATCAATTGTTTGATTATTGTTGTCTTTCCTATTCTTCTTAATCCCGTAAGAAGAATTATTTCCTTTGACTTCAAATTTTTTAATATCTGATTTAAATATTTCTCTCTAGGATAGCTATCTTCTTTGTATTCTTTTTCCCACCATGGATTCTGTTTGAAAAGCTCTGCTTCAATTTCCATGTATATTCAAGGATTTTGTTGTTTTTAAACTTTACGATGGTGTCGTATAGTTATTGCATTTACTTTACGATGGTGTCGTATAACCTTTAAATTCTGTTATCTAAATAAACAAATCTTGTTCTATTCTAGGGATTATGCTATAAATGGATGAAGAAGTGAAAATATTGTCCATCATAATTAATTTTAAATAGTTGAAGATATAACATAATTTATGACGAAAAGCCTCTTAGAAAAGGTTGGAGAGATCCAATTAAATGGAAACAGAATTTCTTATGAAAGAAGCAAGTACAATGTAAAAAACTACGCTAGTTACTGCGATTGTGGGGATTGTTCAAGTGACAATTGTAATTGTAGCCAGGGTGGAGACTGTGTGTGTACTAATTGTAATGAAGGCTCTGACTTAGATTAAGGATTCTTTTAAAATGGAAAAGAAATTTAACACTACTTGGTTAGCTCTGACTTATGATTGTAACAATAGATGTAAATGGTGTTATGCTAATTCAAATAATATAAGAAAAAAAGAAGAACTGGACTCTAAATATGAACAAGGAATTATTGATTTGATGGAATCTCTTGGAGTTAAAAGAACCATCCTTATTGGAGGAGAGCCAACTTTATACAAAAATATTTTTGGTTTATTGAATAAATTTAATTCAAGCAATATAGATTTAGGATTAGTCTCAAATGGGAGAAAATTAAAAGATTATAGTTTTGCTAAAGAATTAAAAGAATCTGGATTAAAAGGAATATCTATTTCTTTTGGAAGTTATGGTGCTAATATTCATGATAAGCTTACAGGAGTTAAAGGAAGTTTTCAGGAATCTCTTTCTGGTTTGGAAAATGCCAGAAAAATTGGAATAAGTATTTCGAGCAACACTGTAATAAATAAAGAGAATATAAATGATCTTGAAAAGATAATTGATGTTTTAGGGAATAAAGTTAATACTATGACTTGGAATTTCTGTGGAGTTTGCCTTTCAGAAGAAGAAAACAATAACTCAATGATTTCTCCTAAAGAAACAGCAAAAGCATTTCAAAGAGTATATGATTACTCTGAGAAAAAAGGAATAAAAACAAAATTAGTAACTCCTATGCCTCTTTGTATTTTTGATGAAAATCACTTAAAAATATTCAAAGAAAAAGGAATTATCTCTGGAGGACCATGTCAACTTTCTCATGGAAAGAATTTTGTTATAGAATACAATGGAAATATACTTCCTTGTACGCATTTTAGCGGATTTCCAATGATGAATATTTTCAAAGAAAATAGAGTAATTTCAGGAAAAGAGTTTCTTGAAGAATATCTTGATCCTGAGAAAATTCCATTTAAATTCAGAAAGATAGTTTCTCGGCTTCCTTCTGAGAAATGTGATGATTCTTCTTGCAAAGAACCCTGTACTGGAGGATGTCCTTTAATTTGGAAAATATTTAAACCAGAAGAGATTATTAGAGATAATGGAAAATAATGTAAAAGTAATATTCAAGTTTGACAAAGAAAAGGATTTATGGAATCATTGGCATAAATCTAACTGGAAACCTTCTTTTGGCCAATTTAAAATAAATCCAAAGACAATTGAAATTTGTAAAGGTAAGAAATTTGAAGAATGTAAAGAAGAATTAGCTAATAATTTCAGGAAAACATATGAATCAAAAATGATAGGGCTATTTTTAGAAAGTGTTGAAAAATCTTGGAGAGAAATTGAAGAAAAATTCTTTAGAAGAATGAATAATCTGATGAAAAACAAATTTAACAAAGACATAATTGCTTATCTTACAACTCTTTCAATCTGTCCTTATAATCTAGAAGAACCATCTTTTATGTTTTCTTTATTCTATTCTCTTCCAAGTGCATTGGAAACTTGCGGACATGAAATAATGCACTTGTATTTTCATGAGTTCTATTGGAATAAAATTGAAAAAGAGATAGGTGAAGAAAAAACAGGAGACTTAAAAGAGGCTTTAACTGTATTGTTAAATCTAGAATTCAAGGATTTATGGTTTGCAGAAGATAAAGGATATGAGGAACATAAGGAATTAAGAGAATTTCTAGCAAATGAATGGAAAAAAGAAAAGGATTTTGAAAAACTGCTTGAAAAGTGTGTGGAATATTTAAAATAATTTAGTTATCTAAAACAAATCTTGTTCTATTAACTCTATCAATTATATTAAAATTTTCTCTAAGTATTCTAAATCGCAATATATTTAAATACTAATGAGTAACTTATTAGTATATATAAATAACTAATAGATACAAATTGGTAACTATAAAGAAAACTTCGAAAAAAGTTAAAAGAGGAGAGAAGCAAGTCCACTGGCCCACTTTAAACACTGTGATTATGGTGGAAGAAACTTTAAGAAAAATTAAAGAGAATGCTATTTCGGTTGCGGATTTAAAAAGAGAACTTCCAAGGCAAGTAAATCATCTCAAACTCAAAATCATTCTTGAATATTTAGAGAAAAGCAGCAAAATAGCTGTAACAATGAAGGGTATAACCTGGATAGAAAATAAATCTAATTTGAGGGGAAATTAAAAAAATGAGAAGAATAAAAGATGTTTTTAGACCTGAATATTTTATTAGTGATAAAAAACTTAAATCCTGGCTTGAGGATGGACTAAAAAAAGGATATAAGTTTTCTTCTCTGAGAAGAATGTTGCTTCGTTATGGACTTAAAGACGAGGCAAGTAAATTAATATTATTACATAAACCTTTATCAGTTAATAAAGATAAGACTGGATTGATTCTTTTATTTTTATGTGCGTTTTTCTTTGGATTATTTCTTACCTCATCATTCATATTAAATGCTGGAAGTTTGAATGGAAAATTAACCTGGAGAGGATATATTATATCGATGGATAAAAATCCCGGTGCAATTGTTAATGTTAACTTTGACGACGAGGTTGGTAAAGTGAGGGAGGATTTTTATGGAACAAACATACAATCAAACGGTTAAATACAGATTTAAGATAATTGATATAGCAAATAATGTAAAAGAATCAAGAAATACAAGCGTAAAGGTGGATACCACTGCTCCTGAAATAAAGAATCTAAAGGTAACTAAATCTGGAAGCTATATAGTATTTAATATGAGTATCTTAAATGAAGACAGATACAGTTTGTATAGGGTTGAGTATATTGATAATTCTGCGTTGAAACCAATTTGGAAACCTCTATGTACAAGTTTAAGGTATAATCAGTGCTACAAAAAGGTTTATTTTAGATCTGTGGAGCAGGATATAACTGTTAGAGTTAGTGATGATGCTGGAAACAGTGATTCAATTGTATTCGGGGATAAATTTTCTTGTGGAGATGGAATTTGTAATGAGGGGGAAACTTGTTCAAGTTGCCAAACAGATTGCGGGATATGTGTTCTTCCATTTGATTTTGATCTGTCTTGTAATGGTAGAAGTTATCATGAGGGATCTAATTGTGCTGATCCTCTATATGGCAAAATTGGAGATACGGTCTTTTTTCATATTTGGATAAAAAATAAAAATGAATACGAAATGACTTGTGAGGTAACAGAATATTATAATAACCAAATAAATGATGGTTGGACTGATAATTATTTACCAAATGAACCAGATTCACAATACATTGGAATAGAGTATCATTCAACTAATTATAGGAATGTTAAATATATTGCAAATTGTTATAAAAAAGATGATCCTTCAATAAATCTGACTAAACAATTAATAGTTAATGTTAATTGGCGTATTTAATAAATTATATTAGTAAAATAAGTATTTTTTGTGAAGAAGTAGTTATCTTTCACAGTTCTGATATTATTAAGTTGCCCAGGGGTTTTGAAGTTCTCTTAGTTAACTTTTTGCTTCCCTAGCGGGCGAGTGGGAATTAGTGTTACCCTCATTCTCCAATATAAAACATATCTTCTTTACCTCACAAAAATAATTAAACACCCTTAACGATATTAAATTGAAAGAAGTGTAAAAAAGAACAATAAAGAAAAAGAAAAGCATGAAAAGAAGAGGTGAGATAGCAGTAGTAGTTTTAATGTTTGTACTCATAGTGTTAATTCTAGCATTTGAAGCGGTTTACATTTACAGCGTAATCTTCCACCAGGACATTAAGATTACTGGTTGGATTATCGGTGACGATGGGGAAGAATACACACTTGTAACGATTTATCCTGAGCAGGAGGTTGGGAGAGTTAGGGATGATTTTTATGGCATTAATGATGGTTTTTTTAGATTAAGCGATATTACAAAAGTAGACTTAGATTATGACCAAGTTCCAGAAAAATTAGGAGATTATGAGTTTCATAGAGATGCTTTAGATAATGCCAATATAAAGACTATTTCATTTTGGGTGGATATGTATTGGTTATCTGGAAAAGTTGGTACAGGAAGTGTAGGAGATGGGAGAACTTTTGACTATGATAGGATTGAAAATTTGAAAAGAGAGATAAGATATTTAAATGAATCTGGAAAAAATATCATAATAAATCTAAGAGGGGGAACACCAAGTGCATTATCAAATAAAAGTTCTCCTTATTGTAATGCATCTTACTATAATTCATGTCCTCCTTTTTTAAATTCATCAATAACAGATTGGTATGATGACTTTATTTATAATATAACTGATGGATTTGTAAATAATTATTCAATGAGTTTTGAAATACAAAACGAACCTTATGGAGATTCTTGGTTGGCATTAGCGAGTCAAGATATAAAAGGAGAATATTTGGCAGATTATTTTAGTTATATATATAATTACACTAAGCCAAAATATCCTTTTATAAAAATAGGTGGATGTGGATTTTTTACAGTCCATCCAGAGATAACAGGTACTTTTGTATCAAATTTAAGTAGTGGAATAGATTTTCTTTCTACTCATCCTTATGATTATGGTTCAACAAATAGTCTTGTTCAGTTAAATTCTACAATTACATTATTTAGTTTATGTTCTACTTATGGTCTAAATTGTAGTGAAGTTTTATTAAGTGAATGGACTGTTGGGACAAGTACTATCCAAAGAGGAAGTACAACTAAAAATCAATATGGACAATTATGGGCTGACTCTTATCAGTCTTTATTAAATAGTTATCCAGAAAATATTAGTTCTGTTGGTTTCCAATTAGCAACTTGGAATGCTTATGGAAGTTCTGCTTATACAGGATATATGTACAACTGGATTTCTCAAGCAGGTTTAAATTATTATGAAGATAATTCAAGTAATATTTACTACCCTCCTTACAACGTAACTAAAGACTTTGCACATTATCATGCAGTAGGTAACATGATTGTAAATTCAAGTTCGAGTAATGAAAGTATCAGGGTTGTTGCTAGTTTAAATCCCGAAGAGATTTGGCACATTACTGCAATCATGGTCGGTTCTGGAGAGAGTAATCTTAGCATTGATGTTGGAAGTAGTGGTATTGAGGCTCTTATGGATTTAAAGACTAATGAGGTTTACAATGTTGTTAATGGTACAGTTGATGTTGGGGTTATTGAGCAGTATGGTGTTAAACATTATGAGAGTACTGCTCTTATAGAAAAAATAATTGAAGAGGAAATTGAATTATCTGAAGAAGAAATTTTAATTGAAGATGAAACTATTGATGAAGGGGGTGAGACTAATATGCTGGATGAAGTGGTTCAAGATAATGAAACGTGGGTTATTAATGAAACAATGGAGATTACTACAAAAACCACCAAAAAAAGAAACATATTCAAGACAATATTTTTATGGGATACTGGGGATTCAACTAACTTAAATTTAATTGAAGAAGGTGTAACTGAAAACAATCTATCTGAAACTGAAAATAAAACAGAAAGTTTAGGTGAGATAATTATAGATTATATTACAGGAGCTTCTAGTACTGATGATAATTATTCCAAGGATAAAAAACATTCTTCTAGTGGTTCTGGTTCACCAACAGAAACCTCGGAAGAGGGAGAAGCATTGCTTACTGAAGGTATAGAAAGCGAGGTTTCTGAGTCAACAAATACAACTTACACATTATCTCAAGCATTATCAAATAAAGGCTATATGTCAATTATAATTATTTTATTGATTGGTATACTTGTGGTTGGTTTAATTATCAAGGGTATTTACAAAAAGAAGAAACACAATGCAGAGACAATAATTAAATTAAATGATTGGGTGAAGAGGGCTAAAGCCCTAGGTTATGATTATACAAAGATGAAGACAATGCTTGAAGAAAAAAGATGGAATAGGAGTTTGATTGAGAAGGCTTTGGAGGAGAATGGGATGCAGAGAGAACCGCTTTATTAAATATAATTATTTTAATACTTTAAGTATCTCAAACATCTTCTCACCAACTTTAAAACCAAGACTTTTATGAAAAGCAATAGTTTTCTTATTAAACTGGGGAGCATAACCTAAAATATATTTGTATCCTCTTCTCTTACATTCACTATGGATTTCCCTTGCTAATTGTTTACCTATTCCTTTGTTCTGATACTTTGGATGTACTGCTAAAAGTTGCCATATTACAAGTCTTCCTGCAAGAAGATCTGCTGTAGAATAACCAATTATCTTTTTATTTTCTTCAGCTACAAGAAAGATATTTCTTTTATCTCCAACAATATCTTTAAAATAACTTAATGGTATTGGGTCTTTATCTGCTGGTAGAAGTTCCCGTATTTTACTAAGGTTATAACAATCTTTTACATCGCTTAATTTTGCTTTTCTTATTCTTACACCCATAATTAATATAATTAAAAGATGTTTAAATAAGTTATCTTCCACAGCCTTGTTATTATTAAGTTGAGTAAGGTTAATGATTAATATTTACACACGCGGGGAATTCTTCCAAATAATTTAAGGTTTCTATGAGTAGGGGCTAATTAAATAAATTTATAAAATTCTTTTTCCTTAATTTATCATAATCGGGGTGAAATTTTATATCGTGTTAGGACTTGATGAACTTGTAGAATACATAAAAAAGGCAAGGAGACATGGATTTAGAGACGATTTCGTAAAGAAAAAATTACTTGATGAAGGATATTCTTGGAGATTAGTTGATGATGCTTTCTTAAACTCTGGAAAACCAAAAAGATTTGACATAAGACACAGATCAAGGATTGACCATGATAATTCTAAAACACCTATGACAATACTTCTGAATAATTGGTTGAAAGATGCTCTTGAAAAGAAAGCAAAAGAAGATGGATTAACACTTTACAATGAAGTTAAGAAGATTCTTGTAAATAGTATCTCTCCTTCAGAGATACCCAAGGGAGTTTTTCATAGTAGCTTCATTAGAAAGAAGCTAACAAATGAGGAGAAAGAGAGGCATAGTACTTCTGCTAGAAAACATCAGATAAGGGTTGACAAGGAAAGAAAAAAGAAAGTGCGATTGAGAAGGAAAGAGGTGAGAATTAGGAAGAGAAAGGAAAAAAGTGGATTTTAGACTCAGAATAAAGAATATAAACTATAATCACCACTAAAAATTCATGAAATCTGAGAAGAAAATTAAGAAAAAATCTAAGCTAAAGCTTGGGCCAGGATTCAAGCAGTTTCTGTGGAAAACCGGGATTTTTGTGATATTGTTTGGATTAATACAATTATCTTTAATATTATTACAAAAAGCAATAATGCCTACTGAATATTATTTTCTAGCTGATGTAGACATAGGAAAAGCACTTCTATTAACTGCTATGATCTTCTTCTTTTTAACTAGAGAAAATTTAAAATTATTAAGAAAGTATAGTTTTGAATTAAAAACTACTTTGATATTTAATATTTTAAGTATCATAAGTTTCGTAGGATATAATGTTCTAAAGGGATTTCTCTCACATAATCCTATTTATGCTGTAGAAAATATCTTATTATTTTACCCCTTGAAAGAGCTAACTCTAATTTTGGGTACAATTTTCCTTTTTATAGCTATTTTTGGTATTAGGTTTACAAAAGATTTTGTTAAAAATTTTAAGAAACAGATAGGTATCACAATAATTGTTTTTATCTTGGCATTATTTTTAATTGTTGAATTCCAAAGACTATGGGTGTATTTTAGCTATGCTGTATCAAAGATGGTTTATTGGCTACTGAATTTGACATTTGATGCTGTACTAAGCTTCACAACTGGAGGTACTCCTCAATTAGGAATACTAAATAATTTTGTGGTTAGTATAGGAAAACCCTGCTCCGGAGTTGATTCTATGTTGATGTTTATATTTTTGTATGTGTTTATTGCTGGATTTGATTGGAAAGTTTTTAACAAAAAAAAGCTTGCAGTAATGTTTATACCCGGAGTTATTAGTGTATTCTTGCTTAATATAATTAGAATTTACTTATTAATAACAATTGGAGCATTTGTATCTGAAAGCTTTGCAATAGGTTTTTTCCATACCAATGCAAGCATGATTCTATTCCTTGGATATTTTGTTCTATTCTGGGGATTGTTGTATAAATGGATGAAGAGATAGTTAAATTCTCTTCTCTAAAACAAAAAATACATGATATTTGTTTTCATAAGGATGGGTAACTTCTTTTATCTTAAAATATTTAACTAGAATTTTCTTAATCTTTTTTAAAGAATATCCTTTTGTGCCAATTTCCCAATAATGTTCTCCGTTAAATTTATTTTTTCAAAAAATTAGGGGCAAGTAAACTAAAATAAAATTCTCTTATTAATGGTATTTTTATCCTAAGATAATAAAATCGACTGGAATAAGGCAAAATTATCAAAACATCTTTTTTAGAGACTCTTAACATTTCCTTTAAACATTGTTCGAATTCATCAGATGGCAAATGTTCTAAGACTTGAAAGGCACAAACCAGATCAAATAGATTATCTTTTAAATGCATATTGTTAACACTACCCAGAATATCTGGTTTTAGATCTTTAGCAATATCTAGGGTTTTATAATTTATTTTTGTATCTGAGAAGTACTTTTTTATGAATTTATTCCCCACACCTATTTCTAGAATACTTTTTGGATTTAAATTATAAATAAAATTTATTTATTAATAACATGATATCCATCTAGGCTTATCTATATAGCTCTGAAAATTATAGTGAGATCTTAGCACTTGAGGTTTCATTTTTTGTTTTCTTTGATTGCATCTTCTATTACTTTCTGTGTCCTCTCAGCAACATTTCTCCAAGAATGTCCATTCAAAATTGCCTTCCTCCCATTTCTTCCCATATTCTCTGCAAGTTTTGGATTATTTAATAGTTTGGCTATTGCTTCTGCTAATGCTCTTGAATTATTAGGTTCTACTATAATTCCACAATCATTTTTACTAATAAATTCTGTTCCAGGTATTTTAGTTGAGATTGTGGGTTTTCCACAAGAAGCATATTCATATATTTTAAATGGGGAACCTCCTCCATTCTTTAATACCTTTTTTTTAGGAGCAACACATAGATAAAAGGAATTTATATATTTTGGAATTGAAGTATGATTTATATGTCCCTTAAAAATTATATTCTCTTTTAATCCAAATTTAATAGATAAATCTTCCAACTCATTTCTTTCTGGACCATCACCAACAATCATGCATTTTACATCTGGAATATTTTTTTTAATTATAGATATTGCTTCTATTAGATATTCTACACCTTGCCAAGATGCAAAGTTCCCGATGTAACCAATAATTTTCTCTTTATTATTTTGATATCTCCAAAGAGGTTTAAATTTGTTTGAATCAACTCCGTTTTCTAAAACAATGATTTTTTTAGCAGGTATTTTATATTTCTTAATTATAGATTCTTTTATTTTTTGTGTAACGGATATAATCTTAGTTGCTTTCTTATAACAATACCTTTCTACTAATTTAGAAATCTTAATGTAAAATTTTGGCAGCCCATATGAAAGTAGCTCATCTTCAATGTTTCCATTAATCTCTGTGATATATGGTGTGGATAATAGTTTAGATAATGCTGCAGGGGCAATTAAAGATAATCCCTGTCTAGTATAGATTAAATCTATCTTGTTTTTTTTAATATATCCTGGAATGATAAAAAATAATTTTATATTAAATAGGATATCTCTTATAATTTTATTTTTTATTACAAAAACATTCCTAATTTTGGACCTAATCTTTAAATTATCTCTATTGTTTAGACAAATAAGAAATAGGTTGTTTTTAAGACAAGATAAATTATTAATTATTTCTTTAACATGTATAGGGGGTGCATCTTTTGAAGAAAAGTCTATGTCAGTAATATATAATATTCTCATCTAAATATTTCTGAACCTCCGTTGTCATATATTTTATTCTTATTATCATTTAAAAAATCGGTTGGGAACCCAAAAGAGAATACAACATTCTTAAAAGATCTAAATGATATCCTATTAAAGACATTGAGATAACTAGAGTATACATAACTCTTTTTAGATATTACTTCTGGGATTATATCTATTAAAACTCTATTTTTATAATTTGGGTCAGAGGATAAAGTAATTTTGCCTAAAGAAAAGGCATCTGCATATTTTGGATATTCTCCACAAAAGTGATACAACCAATTAGCTGAAGATATATCTTCTCTATGAACGTATATTGTGTCATATTCATAACCTATGTTGTTCATTCCGATATCAATATTATACCCTCCAGAAAAATATTGTAAAAAGTTAGATAAAAATAAAAAATAGAATATTAAAAATAACGAAGCAATTATAATATAATCATACTTTTTTGACTTAAATATAATAAATAATCCGAAGATTACTAAAAAAGATATCCACAATAATGATTGCTGATATGTTCTTCCGGTATCATATCTAATAGAAGAAAAGGGCAATAGGATTATCAAAGATAAAATTATTAAGAATACAAATACCAAGATAAATATCTCTATACTAATTTCTTTATTAATTTTAATAAACATTAATCCTAAAAAACCAATTATAATAAAAACCATTCCAAGAAATCTAAATAAACTTCTTCCTAAATCTAAATATGGAGATATATAATTAGTTGTTTTAGATGAAGTTATGGGAATTATTTTAGAGGAATAGTTGATATTATAAAATTTATCTTTTTCACTTTCAATATTATATTTATCTCTAATTTGTAAATTATACTCCAGTAATGGCTTTTCAACATTCTCTTTATTTAAAAAATTCAATTTACCAAGAATAGTTTGGTCCTTAATTTGCATTCCCTCCTCAAAGATGTTTCCAATGTTTGAGATGCTTCTATCTGCAAAATCTATTAAGTCATTGGAAATAGGTGTAACTTGATTATACCATAAAAATCCAAAAATTAGTAATAACAAAATTAAAGCCCCAGTTAAATAAAATTCTGATTTTTGTGAAAAATCTATTTTTCGTTTTTTTATCTTCTGTTTCTCATAAATTTTGTAAATTAAAATCAGTATATAAGTTAGTAAAAATATAAAGAGAGCCATGTAAGCCGTTGAATAATGTGAAACAATCATTGAAGCACCAAAGATCACAAAGAATACTTTTTTAATAGTTGGGTTAAGATTTTTTGTAAAAAGTACTAAGAGCATTAATCCAAAGAAAATAAATGCTATCTCTTGACGATTTGGTGTACCTTTAATAAACATTGGCTGAGATATAAAGAAAAATGATGCTAAGAAAGGAATAATTAACCTTGGATATCTTCTTAAAGATAAAAAAATTATAATAGGTACAATTGAAAAGATCATGGAAAAAATTATCTTTGAAATATACATCTCATTTATATTAATAATATATGAATATATAACTGGGAAAATGGTTATACTTAGCATAGCATTATAAGCATTATTAAAATTAGAAATGTCCCAATATGAATTAGATTTGGTTAATTGAAAAACGGAATATTCTAAATTAATATCCATCCCACTAATATACCAGCTTCTCATACTGAACATAAAAAGAAGTGCTAATCCCATCCAGTATAAAGCCCAAGGCCAGATATTCTCATCCATATGCTTCCGGAAGATGACCAAGAATAGGACATAAACTGCAATACCTCCCAACATAATCATTGTGAGGATATTGGGTCCGTGGTTGTTTAGAAGGAATGCTCCTAGGATGCTGAGTAGAGGGAATGCCATTGGAATTATAAAGAAAATGTTGTTTAGGGTGTCAAGTTTTGGTACCGTGATATCAAAGGGCTTGAGATCTTTGTTACGATGTATTCCAATGAACCATAAAATTAGCAGGAAGATGTTGAAACATATTAATATTGGCCAAAGTGATAGAGGTTTATCTGTTATATTCAGTGCGGGTAGTGTCCAGTTTACTGCTAGTCCTGCGAACATGATGAATGCTACTGATAGTCCTACTGTGTAAACTAAATATTCCCAAAATCCTACGGTACGTATTTTAAAGCAGAGCATTATTAGCAATCCCGGAATTAGGATTATGAATAAAAATCCTAATATCTGTCTAAGATATAGGAAGTTTACATCAAAACCTATTAGAAGGTTAATGATAAGCATAAACACAAGTATTGATAAAAATATAATTCTCCTGTTTAGTCTGAATAACTTAATTCTTTCAAACTTAGGAGATTCTTCTTCCTTTAAATCTTCTTCGGGTATTGTGAAGAAGTTTTTGAGTTTTTGGCCAAAACTTCGTTTAGGTTTAGAGGAATAATTACTTGCGTGTTGTTTAACTTTTACTTTTTTGTAATTTGGCATTGTGAGTTAGTCACTTCTTTTTTTGATTGAGTTTTTTGTTGTGTTCGCGTAGGACTTCTTCGTAGACATCAATGTACCTATCTGCAATCTTTCTCCATTCATGCTTATTATTAATTAATTCGTATGCATTCTTCCCTAATTTTTCTCTAAGTCTTTTATTTTTAATCAATATTTTTATTGACTTTGCTAAAGAAGTTACATCTTTATTACAAAGAAGGGCATTTTCTTTATTTAACGTATTTCGAATAAAAGGTAAATTAAAAACGACTAGTGGTTTCTTGCAGGACATAGTTTCAAGCATAGCTACACTTTCAGCTTCAATTAATGATGGAAAAACTCCAAAGTAACTTTTTTGAATTTCTTTTATTAAATTTTCTGATGTTAAAAATCCATATAAAATAATCTTGTCTTCTAAATTGTTTTTTCTTGCAAATTTTGATATAAATTTTTTAAGAGGGCCATCTCCAAAAATTTTAAGCTTTAATTCTGGTAATTCATTATTCACCTGTTTAAATGCTTCAAGAAGATATGTAATTCCTTTTATCCAAACTAATCTCCCTGCAAAAAATATGCTTTTATCTTCTTGGAAATTCTTATCCTGAAAACTATTTATTTTTTCAAGATCCATTCCTTGAGGTATAATTATAACTTTTTTATTTATAGAATATTCTTTTTTTATTGACTCAACTAAAGGTAGATTAAATGCGATTAATTCATCTGAATTTTTAATTTCCTTATTCTCCAAAAAGTACCATAAAGGAAATCCAATTATATGAATTAGTGCATCCTTAAATTTTATATGTTTTATAGGAGCTTTTAATAATTCTCTTGACACTCTCCAAGCAGTTCCGTGCATGGTAATAATCTTTTTACCCTTAAATACAAAATTATTTAATAGAAATGCAGATGATTCTGATTGTCCATGCAATAAATTAACCTTTTCTTCCTTTAATATTCTTTTTATTTTTCTTCTATTGAATAATTGAAACCATAAAAATCTTGGCATTTTATTTGGAGTCTTAATTCTGTATATTTTAAGATTATTATTTATTTTTTGAACAGAATCATTTCCATCATAACTCCCGGTGATGATTATAACCTTTATCTTTTTATTAGATAAATTTTTTGCTAGATCAAAAGTATAACTTCCTATCCCATTAGGTATTGGGGGACATTCATGATTAATTAGGGCTACTTTAATTCTATTGCTCATTCAAACTACCCCGATATAAATTATCATTTTCTTTGATTATATCATTCCAAGATTTTATTTTATGTTTCTTTAACTTAATTTTTTGGAATATTTTATTTTTTATCTCAGTATACTTTTTTATATTTGATATTCCCAGGGCATATCCATTATCTACGAATTCTTTTAGTGCAGTCCTATTATTTAATATAATCTTCTTATTAAGAGCCATAGCTTCTAGAACTACTATTCCCTGAGATTCATATTTACTGAGTAGAATAAATGTATTAGATCTTGCCAAATGTTTCAACATTTCTTTTCTTTCTAAATATACTATTTTAACTGCTTTTTCTAAATTAAGTTTTCTTACAAGTTTCTTAAGGTTATCTTCATAATCTCCTTTACCCAATATCTCTAATCTTAAACTTTTATTTTCCTTGTATGCTTCTGCAAATCCTCTTATTACATGCTGGAAACCCTTATATTTAGATAGTCTGCCAACACTTATAATTAAATTCTTATCGGATTTTATCCGATTCAAATTCTTAAACTCATTAAAATCTAAACCATTTTCTATAACCATTATCTTGTCCTCTTTGATACATAATTTCCTAGAAAACCTCCTCTTTTCAAAATTAGATACACAAATAAATTTGTTTATATTATGTTTAATAAAGAACATTAGCATAATGTATGGAAGATGTAGAAAATTGTTAATCCATAGTCCCATTCCTCCGCTGTGAAAAGTGACTATACATTCTTTATTATTTGCAAGAATTGCTAATGGTGTTGTTGCACTATTATATCCATGGCAATGCATTATATCGTAATCTAATTCTTTTATCTTATTATAGAGTACTTTTGATACATGATAATTTCCTTTAGGAGCAAAACCAGGACATCTTATTACATTTACTCCGTTAATCTTTTCTTCTTTTATATTTTTCAGAGTTGAATCCACACATAACACTATAACTTCATGGTGTTTTTTTACGAGTCTTTCGCTTACTTCTTGTACGTGCTTTTCTATTCCCCCTATATTTGGATAATAACTAGGAGAAACCATTAAAATTTTCATTTCATAATCTCCTTTTCTAAAACTACCATTGAATTACACCCCCACTCAAATTTTTGATATTTAATTAATTTGAAACCATATTTGCTTGCAACATCGAGAAACATATTATAGCTATATATATTAACATGTTCCTTAACCGCCTCTTTTGAGGTAATACCAATATAAGAAAGAATAGTATGAACAAAATTTCCAAAGGGTGTAGGAGTGGTCATAACTAATCTTCCATTTTTCTTTAAGCTATTCCTTATTTCTTTAAATAAAAATTCTGGATTCTTAATGTGTTCTATTACCGCAAGAAGGATAATGGTATCAAATTTTCTATTGATATTAAACTTATCTTTTTCTATATCTCTTGCATAAAAATTAGCTAATGGGAATTTATTTTTTAATTTTTTAATCCAACCTTTATCTCTTTCTATACCTGTATAGCTTTTAGGTTTAGCGAAATCATAGGTTGTTGCTGGCCCACAACCAACATCTAATATATCTCCTTTTAGGAAAGGTTTAGCAATTTTTAATCTTCTTTTGTTTAAATAATCAAAAAATTTTCTCATTTCCCTAACTCCTCTCTAGAACTTTTAGCAGTGTTCCATCCCTTTGCAAAAAAAGGAGAGATTGCCATTATAATCTGCGTGGATACAAAAGAGAATACAAATGATCCTAATTTGGGTATGATAAAAATAGGCAGAGTTAGAAAGAAATAAGGTATTGTAAAAAGTAAAATAAAATAAATCAAGCTTCCAAATAATACTAAGTATGGAGAAATAACGTGTGTGAGCAAGGCATAAGGAAGAATAACATTACCAAACTTATTTCTCCCAATTAAATTTATATTTTTAAGATAAACTCCCATAACTCCCCTTATTCTTCTCATTTTTTGTTTAATCCTTTCTGAAGATTTTAAAGGGCTTATTTCATAAACTACTGCTTCTGAATTATATATAACTCTAAAATCTTTCCTGATAATCCCAAACAATAATTCAGTATCATCAACACAGCTAGTTAATTTAGCATCCTTAATTAAATCTGTTCTGAATGCCATAAGAGGCCCATTACAAATTGATATTGAATGGAGATTGCTTTCTCCCATTCTCCAAATATGATAAAATTTCCTATAAAGATTCTCTTCACGATAGCTTGCTTTAGAATCCTTTGGTTCTAATATTATTAATCTAGCATTTGCCCCTCCAACCTTTTTATCTTTAAAATTATTAGCTAATTTTTCTATAGCATCCTCTTTAATTAAAGAATCAGCATCTGTAATCATCGTTATTTCTCCATTTATCTTTGGAAAAATATAACTTAAAGCATTTGATTTTCCTTGCTTCCCTTTACTATTAACAATCTTAAACTTAAACGGGAATTTTTTTGTGTTCTCCTTAATAATCTTAACTGAGTTGTCTGTAGAATGATCATTTAAAAAAATAACTTCCAATTTATCTCTTGGATATTTTATCTTTGCAGTATCTTCTATTTTCTTCTTTATAATAACTTCCTCATTGTATAGTGTTATTATTAGTGTAACTTTTGGAAGAAAATTAGCTTTCAATGAAGTTTGTTTTTTCTTTGAAAGATAAATGTATAATAAAGTATATGAAAGAAAGATAATAGCTACTATTCCTATAAGAATTAACCATATTAACAATAAGGTGTTCATTTTACACCTATTCCTCCTTTTTTCCTTTCTCTTTTTCCTCTTTTGTTTCTTCCTGGTATTTCGGCTTCCATCTCTTATTCTTAAATAACATCCATATTATTTTTAAAGCATCCTTAAATGGAGAAAGTTTGGATTTTGTTTCTCCTGCTCTTGGTTCATATGTTATTGGAACAGAGTAGACACGGAGTTTAAGTCTTGACATCTTGCTTATCATCTCAGATTCAATTGCAAACCCTTTTGATTCTATGTGTCCGTTTAAGATGTCTATTGCGTTTTTTGTCCAGGCAAAATATCCTGTACAAGTGTCTGTTACATTAGCATTAGTGTACAATCTTCTTGTTAAGAATGTGAATAACCAATTTGCTAATCTATGGGATGTGCTCATTGAATGTCCAACCATTTTCCCCTCTAGACGTGAGCCGACTACTACATCGCAGAATCCAGAGTCTAGGGGTTCAATAACTCTCAATATTTCTGATGTTTTGTAAGTATCATCCCCATCGACCATGACGATGTAATCGACATCTGCAGGTAGTGAGTTGAATCCTGTTTTAATTGCGTTTCCTTTTCCTTGAAGGGGTGCTGTTACCACTCTTGCTCCTTTGCTTTTTGCGATAGCTACTGTGTTGTCAGTGCTGTTATTGTCTACCACAAGAACTTCAATCTTGAATCCTGCATGGTTTAGCTTTTTTACTGGGATGTTGTCAATAACACTTCCTATTCCTTTCTCTTCATTGTAACAAGGAACCATGAGTGTTATTTTCTTGAACTTTTTAGTAGATTGATTTTTCTGAGGTGTTTGTTTAGGGGTTTTGGGGGTCATTTTGTTAATTATCCTGGGGGAAGGTTATTTTTTCCAGTGATTTGGGGAATATCTGTGGAGGGAGGTCTGAAGGTTTCACTCCAATGGATTCTGCATGCCTGAAGGCATGTTGGTACATTCCATTTATCAGATTATACATCTCCTTGGTTGTTGGTTCAAGATATAACCTGAGTAGGTTATTTCTCATGAGGTACTCCTTAACAGAGGGGACCAATATTTTGGTGTATGCTTCTTTTATTACTAAAAGGTTATTTACTGAATGAAACTGGTTACTGTCCTCATTAATCATCTTTTTTATGGTGTCCACTTCGCTATATACCCTTCTTTTCAAATCTGCCAGTATGCGTTCCTGCTCTTGCTGATTATATTCTGGATTTTTGTTGTTAGGTTTTTGTGTTGTCATTTTATTTATTATTCTTGGGCTCTTCTAATATTGATTTAACTATCTTAGTGTAGTGTTCGAGATTCTTTGCGTAATCTGAGTTGTGTATATTTGGATTTGTATCTTCATCCAAATCTAGGTTGTTATTTGTTAATTCATATTTTTGGAGGTTTTGTGTGTTTAGTGTGTTTGGAGTGTTTGGAGTGATTGATGTTTCGTTGTATTCATTCAGTTTGTTTTTTGAATAATATTTTCCCAATATAGATGCAACCCCAATTGTTCCTGATATTAATCCAAGTTGCTCATTGTCTATAAGTGCTCCTGTAAGAAATCCTCCTGCACTTATGAGACTTATACCTGTGCAAATGTTTTCAATGTTCTTTAGAGTGTTTGGTTTTATTTTGATTGTCATTTTGTGTT
>CAYPLY010000010.1:0-19188 GCA_964412025.1 Candidatus Woesearchaeota archaeon
TTCCATATAATGGATTACATACCTGTCCATTTAAGGTTCCTTTATCACATTGTTCAGTTCCTTCTAACTTTCCATTTCCACAAACAGGAGGAATATTAACTGTAAAAGTTACAGAATCACTTCCAACATTACCAGAAGCATCTTTACAAGTAACTGCCCAAGTATTTGATCCAACAACAGAAGTAATTCCTGTAATTGTTCTAACCCCATTAGAAACTAAAGGAATATTCACTGGAGTATTTCCGTTTAATTTGTAAGTACAAGATTGTAAATTATCATCATAAACACTAAAAGTTAAACTAGTTCTGTGTGAATTATAAGTTGTAGAAACGGGATTTGTTATATCTACAACCGGCTTAGTATTATCTGGACAAACCCCACAATCTGTTTGACAACTTGAACAACTCTCACCATTGCTACATGACCCATCTCCACAATAAGGTCCTTGAAGAGTTACCCATGAACATGAATTTGAACAGTAAGTACATGAACTTCCATATAATGGATTACATACCTGTCCGTTTAGTGTTCCTTTATCACATTGTTCGGTTCCTTCTAACTTTCCATTTCCACAAACCGGAGGCGTAACTTTAGGTAAAATTATTAATTGCAATTCAGAATATTCTATACTATGTGTTATCTTTGTACTCGCAGTAAATCTTAAAGTATAGGTACCAGGAGTAAGAATTCCTGTGTTTAAAACATATGGAGAACGGGTATAAAGCCAGGTATAATCTAAGATTTTATCTCCAGAGACATATTCTTTAAATATCAATGTAGAAGAAACAAGTTCTAATTTTTCATATTCCAAAGACTCTCCATGCCCATAAGCAACTAGATACAAATTAACATAATCCCCCTGAGTTACTGTTTTTGAAGTTGCTGAAGCATCTTCATAAGTTAAAAAAGTATTAATAACTTCTGAACCTGAAGAAACAGAAGGTATTACACTTAGCAATACTATAACTAGCAAAAAAACAGGAATCAATCCAAATAATTTAGAGGGTTTATTCATTTTCTATGTTTTCCTCCTCCAATTGTTCCGCTCAAACCAACCTCATAATGGAAAAATCCATCTTCTGAACCTGGCTTACCTATATGTTTAACTTTCCCTTTCAAACCAACCTTTCCGTTCTTAAAAGGACTGAAATATATAGATGCATGTTGAGTATGCTTAATGTTCTCAGATGTTTTTCCTTTTTCAACATAAATAGGACCATAATCTTTTTTTTGAATAATTTCACCACCTTGCCTTATATAATCGAATCCAGATTCAGATATCCCGCTTGTTGATTCTGACTCGTTAATAAGCCCATACCCAAAATCTCCCCTAACCTTATTATTTTTACCTATAGATAATATTGCACCCCATTCAGTTGGGAAACACTTTTCAATATTTTCCTTCCTCATACCTACAGTACCAGAGAATAGTTGATTGTGCTGATCTAACAGCACTTCATTCTCGATGTTAGTTATATTTAGATCTCTATTCTTTCCAAAACCTCTTGTAAAGTAAGGACCAAATCCAACGCTCAATCCAGATGGATTGTTATAAACCAATTGGGGGTTTAATGAAAAATTAAAAAAGGGGCTCATCAATGGATTAACAACTTTGTTAGCATCAATAATTGCCCTTAATTCAAGAGTAGAGAGACTTCTCTGTTTTTCTTTTGAAGTATCTCCATAAATGTAATTATAAATATCATGACTGTCTTTATTTATTATAGTCTGGTTATAATTAGAAACTGGTTGATTTGAAGGTTCTTTAGAAGGTTCTTCAGATTTTCCGATAAAACTAAGAGTAGGAGTTATTTTAAATGAAGGAAGGGAACTTTCATTGCTTCCTAACTTACCCTTGGGACAAACTCCGACTTTTCCAAGCTCCCTTACTGTTAATATAATGTCTCTGCCTTTACCAGATTCATCAAAATTATTTTTATTGTAATACAAGGTATAACCAGAGGTATCAGAATCTAATACCAAATAACTGTCTTTACGATGACTTTTATCAACATAAACTTCTGGTTTTTCAGAAGTCTTTATTGCTCTCTCAAGATCCTTATTAAAATCAAAATGATAAAGAATATGTGTAGGAGTCTCACCAGCATAAGTTGGAGCATTAACTCCTCTTTGAAGTGATTGCTGTTCTTTAATAGTCTGAGCATCAGAAACAATTGGAAGAGCGCCTAATGCTAATCCTATCCCAGCTCCTATAACTTTATTGGTTATGTCTTTTTTTGTCATTTTATAGTAATTATTATTCAAAACCATAGTTTATAAATATTTCTATTTTGATGTAACTGAACAATAGTCACTTTTCTGAGATATGAGAATATTTTAAAGAGTTTGTCTTCTTTCAATAAATACAAAAACCCTTAACAACAGATTTATAAAATAAATTGCCCATCTCACTAAATGAATGCTAAATTTTTTAACGGGGTGTTAGTATTGATGATTATACTAATTTTACTCTCTGTTTATTGGTTTATCCCCTTAAATACAACCGAATTTGATATATCATCAAATTCAAACTCTAATTTTAGCTTAAACAGTTATGGATACGACAATCTACAATTCTACCCGAATATGAGATTTAAAGATACAAGAATATCTTATAAGATAGAAGGATGCTCATTACAGAGAGAAGATGATATGGAATGGGCATTTGATATAATCGAAGAAAAAACAATTCTGGATTTCTATCCTACAACGGGTGAAGAAGATATAACTGTAACATGTGAAGAAGCGGTAAAAACGGAGGGAAGATTATTCATTGCAGGAGAAGGAGGACCCACAAATATAACTGTTGCTGGAGAATTTAATGTAATAGAAAAGGGAAAGATACTTCTAATGAAAGATTCGGACTGTAGTAAACCTAATGTTGCAATACACGAACTTTTGCATGTTTTAGGTTTTGATCATTCAAGCAATTCAAAGAATATAATGTATGAGATAAGCAAATGTGATCAGCAAATTGGGCAGGATACAATTCAATTTATAAACGAAATATACTCAATTCCAAGCAAACCAGATTTATTATTTGAAGATGCCTCTGCATTAATGCACGGTAAATATTTAGATATTGACTTTAGTGTTAGAAATAATGGTTTAAGTAATGCAGAAGAGTGCACGGTAAATATACTTGTTGATGGAAAAGAAATAGAAGAAATAAATATTCCTCCAATCGATATAGGATATGGAAGAAGAATATCTATAACAAACATATGGGTAAAACAAATAGGCATAGAAAAGATAGAATTTGTTATTGAAAGCGGATTTGAAGAGTTAGAAACAACTAACAACAAAGTTTCTTTCGAAATAAAAAAATAAAAGAATTAGAAAAATGATTACTCGTCAAGACCAAGAGAGTCAATCTCCTCGTCTAGATCTCCTTCTTCGAAGAAGTCTGATTCGTCAGTATTTTTCGACCTCATTTTATCATTTTTTATGTATCTTCTAGTTTTTAAATTCTTCTATTTTATAGAGGATAGATTAAAATATAATTATTATAAAATAAAAATTACCGACGGAAATATTTAGAAAATAGTATCCCTCCACCAAGAATCGAACTTGGGATCTCTCGGGTTCTGCTTTTTACAGATTCCCTAAGGAATGGCTTCTCGCGTTTCATCCTAATCCAAAATGGAATGTCCACGCTAGCTATAAGCTACAGCCAAGCGCTCTAGCCACTGAGCTATGGAGGGATATAAAATAAATAGAATAATTCTTTTTTAAAGTTATCTTAAATAAAATTATGCTGAATAATTCACTCGCTTAAATCTCTCTTATCTCTCTGTTCAAGCATAAAGAAAGCCTGATTAGATTGTGCCTCTTTTACCTTGCCCTCTCTTTCATACACAGCAGTTACAGGAGGCAATGCAAACTTACCCAAAACCCCTATCTTCGAATATATTATATAAGAGAATACTCTTCTCTCTCCAGGTTGCATCCTCTCAAAATTCCACTCCATTCTTTTATTTTTCTCATCAATTCTAGCTGGCTGTTCTCCACCAAATCTTTCATGAACTTTTGTCAAATAAGGTAACCTGTCTATAACGCTAATTTTCTCAATAAAGTTTCTTGCTTCCACAAGAATCATAACTTTAAGGGCAAATTCTCCACCCTTTGCATTAACAAAAGAAACCTTTTTCTTCAAAATTATATTTCTATTAGAAGTATTCTTAACCAATATAACTACAAGAACAATCAAAAGAACGATAGCAAGAGGAAGTAACCAATTAGTCTTAACATTTATTTTTAGAACCTCTCCGGGAGATAGTTCACTATACCAGGTATAATATACGGTAAATCCTTCTCTTTCAACAGTATTAGGTTCAGGACTAAAATGAGTAAACAATCTTGAAAGAACATTCTTTTTTACAACAGTTTCAGTACCTGTAACAACATTTCCCTCATTTGTTTTTTCTATTACATTTGTATTTATTATAAACCCATAAGTCTTTTTATTAGTCGTCAAGATATCTCTCTCAGAAAATTTTAAAGTTCCCTCAACAACTCCCTCAAGACCCTTAGCTTCTACCTCCGCCTCAAAGGTATAATATCCTGCCATCAATTTTTTGAAATCCTCTTTATCGAGAGTTATAGTAAAATCATTTCTCTGATTTGGTCCCAAAGTAAATTCCTTTCTAAATTCAAAAAAAGGAGAAACAAACAAAACACTTATATTTTCAAAATTAAAATTAACCCTGTTATGTATATATACATTGAGTGTTTTTGATTCCGGATCAAATTCATCAGCACCAATCTCAAAAGCGTCCTTAAATTCAACAGCATCAATTGTAAGCGTTTGAGTTATCTCATCTCCATGATTATTTCTTATATAGTAATCAAAAGTATAATATCCTGGTTTTAATCTTGAAGAGGGATATATTTGAAGAACTAAATCCTGAGAAGCTTTCCTCTCTAAATATATAGAACCCTTGGGATAAAGATCCTGCGCAAAAAAACTATAGAACGTTATATCCTCTGAAGAACCAAGATTAGTTATTCTAAGATCAAAACTAACAGGTTCGTTTAGTCCTAATATATAAACTTCATTAGAGCTTAATTTCTCAACTTGTATATCTAGAGCAGAAACAGAAGAAATAACTAAAATAGCCAAAATAAAAATAAACAAAACGTTCATACTCTTTTTCATATAAACATTAACAGAATTTGATATTTAAGGATTTCGGTTTGCATTTTCAACAAAAAATAAACAAGTCCAAATAGATTATGCAAGAATTATTAAACAAAAAAATTAAAACTTTCCCTCTAAATCCAAGAAAGCTTTTGCCTGAGATAAAAATTCATTACAATCTCCCATAAGTTTATCCTCATACTCTTTTATCCTAGAATAAATAACCCACTTCTCGTAAATAGATCTCATAAATTTTTGTGACGCTGTTTTTTCAAACTTTCCCTCATAATCTTTTACTAAAGTTCCCTTAATAGAAACCTCAACCCCTCCTTTATTCATTTTAATCTTTTTACCTTCATGTGTAACTTCAACATTTATTAAATTCAATACTTCGAATTTAACATCAACCTGAAATTTAAAATAGTCTGTAACTTTTCTAGACCCACTCCATTCTACTTTTATCCCCTTTGAATCTCCAGATATCTTTTCTGCATACTTTGTCTCAACAACATCTAAACCTGTTTCCTCAGTTAACCATTGATAACAAAATTTGTAAAACTCCTTGAAATCTATAAGTCCATCATACTTAACCTTGCTCGAAAAAATCTTGTCTTTTTCAGCCATCTTTCTTTATCTAATAATAAAATCTTTATTTAAATATTCTTCGATGTTTCATAAATACTTAAAGAAAAGAAGTTTACTCTGCCTTCTTTTTAGAAATCCACCTAACCTTTCTTCGCTTCATAAGCATATTCTTTCTACATTTTGAAGAGCAAAGATAGTTTATAGTACCATCTTTCATAACTAAAGTCAATCCCTTATGAACATCATAATTCTTACCACAATAAACACATTTAGGCATTTTAACTATAACTTCCCTTTGTAATATTAGATTTAATTCTCCTAGCTTCTATTTCTGTCTCTCTAAGCATTAATACATCTCCTACCCTTATAGGGCCCTTAACATTTCTTCTCATACTCCTTCCTTCATCTCTTCCAGCCTGCACCAAACATTTAACCTGAGTAATCTCTCCTCTAAAACCAGTTCTTCCAAGAATTTCCTCAACAACGGCAGGAACAGCCTCTTCTGTAACAATCCTATCACTACCTTTAGAACCTTGCTGCTTTACTTCTTGTTTTTTTTGTTCCTTTGCCATCTTGATTTATAGAATCATTTTAATCCAGCAATATCTTTCTGAGAATCGCCCGCTTCTATAACTGCAACTGAAGAAGTTGGAACCTTTATTCCAACAGCAATACCAAGTTTCTGCCTACTATCAACTTCCTTGCAAAGAATATTCTTCTCTTTACATAGTACAGGCAAATGCTGAATTATCTCTTTAGGTTGAACATCTCCTGCATATACAACAAGCTTAGCAGTTCCTCTTTCTATTGCCTTTGTAACTTCATTTGTTCCTTTCTCAATTTTTCCAGTTTTTCTTGCTTTTTCTATTATTTGATAAATGTCCATTTTTTCCTCGCTAAAACAACACAAAAGAGAATTGATTATCCTCCCCTATGTTCATTGGATGAAATATTAAAAAAGAGTTCATTTAAAAATGTTTGGATAGATTATTTTTTAGGATTTTCCGGAGTTTTAGATTTACCTTCTTCTTTTATTTTGTCTTCTCCCTTTGTTTTTTCTTTATTCTCAGCATTTTCCTTTTCTTTTAAAATATTTTTTTCATTAGAATCTTCTTTTTTAATGGAAAATTCTTTTTCAATATCACTCAATTTAGATATATCTGACAAGCGTTTATTTTCTTTAATCCAAGTTATCTTTGGAGATTTTAACTCCCATCCAGAAATATAATCAGAAGACTTACTGATATCCTTACAACTAACTTCAACAACTAAACTTGGTTTTATTTTCACATCATTTTCTTTTTCTGAGAGAATCAAAGGTTTTAGAAGCCCATTTAATCTCTCTAAATTAACTGCTCCCTCTTCTGGCTTATCTTTTAATCCAGAATCAACTTTTCCTACTTCCAAAAGTTCTGAATCATCTTTTCCTTTACAGGAAACAAAAAAACTATTCAATAAATCTCCTTTTTTACCTGCACCAGTAATAACTAAGTTAAAATATTTTTCTCCCTTTTTACCTCTCTCCTTAATTTGTTTTATCAATCTCCACAAAACCAAAAATATAATTAATATTAATATTATCAAAATCATATTTATTAAGAAGAACACGATTCTCCCGAACAAAGTGCTTTGAGTTCCTTCAACAACTTCAAAATGTGCGCTTGAGGGAGCGACTCCATTAGGATAAATCAATTCAAGAGAAACTATGTAAGAACCATATGGAAGAACTCCTGTATCGAAATTTCTCTTAAAGTTAACCTGTTCTTCTACAAGAACAGTCTCACTTCTGGTTAAATATACTTTACCCTCATAATCTTTTATAATATAATTGAGAGTAACATCCATCCTTTCTTTATCCCCAAGAGGAATCAATGTAACTGAAGTCCTAAGTCTTTCTCCCTGTGGGACACGATAATCTTCATTCAATACAATTATGTTTGAGTCAAATAAAATTAATTTTTCCTGGATATTTATTGAAACAAGGACTCTTATCCCCCCAATAAAAATAGTACCATTATATAATCCAACCTCACCTGGAGCCGAGAAACGTATTCTTAATTCGTGAATTCCCCTTGGAGGGATTGTTAGATAAAATGAATCTGTCCATTCTCCTCCCTCTTCATCCCAAAAACTAACTATCAAATCTGGATGAAAATCAGAAGAGTTAATTAAAATAGTGCTTGATGTTAGATTTAAATTTGTTATCCCAATTGTATCTTCAACATTTGTATTAATAAGCATAGATCTCTTTATTTCTTGAGGATCTACACGAATAGATAACCCTCCGGAAGGCAAATCAGGTCCTTCTGGACCCTCTGGTCCTTCTGGTCCATCCTCAATTCTACAAGTACTTGAACATCCATCTCCAGAAACGGTATTACCATCTTCACATTCTTCATAAGGAGTTTCTAGAATACCATTACCACATGTAGAAAGAACCTGAACCCCTCCATCAGAAAAAAAACCCTCGATATATTCATCAGGATTTATAACAATCTCATCACTACCTCCAGAATTTACAGAGATAACATCTCCAGCAACAAATTGAGAAATAATTACAAAAGCAAACAAAACAAACAATCCTTCTCTTTTCATATATACCCTAAAGAAATCATGTTAATAAAAGTTATGAATTAAAAATTTATTAATTACACAACATAAAAGATTATTCAAAATATCCTATAGAAACTGAAAATGAATCGATGCTCCCGGAAGGAGTACCTGCAGGATTATAGGTATTTGCCCAAACTCTCAAATAACGTGTTCCCTCTGGAACTTCATAATTATTCTCAACACTACCTTCCCACCAATTAGGATTTGATATATAACCCGAATTATATGCTGTCTCAATAGGAGATAACCCTGCATTCAAGAAAATAAATTGTATTCTTGTTAAATCATTAGCTCCCAATGAACGTCCCCACCCACTCGCATTAATTCTAGCATCTCCTGAGTCTATACGAGCCGAATAATCTGTTAAATCCACATCCCATTGAATATAATAATTTTGATTGCTAGCAGCATTATAAATCACAGCATAATCTCCAGCTTGTGAGTCTGTTGTCGTCTCAAAATATGCTCCATTAGTATACCAGTTATTAAGATTACCAAATTCAAATCCTCCATTATCGCTTGCAATTAAATCTGGTTCCCAATGTTCAGGAACTTCATCAGGAGAAGGATTAGGAGAGGGGATATTGGGAGAAGAAATATCCTCACTAAAAAACCATTCATCCTGAATATCTCCAATTTCTTCTTTCCCAGATTCTAACTTAAATATGGGAGCTATTGAAACTTTAACAAAGGGCGCTCTAGTAGCATTCAACTCATCAAGGATAATCTCAACAGGCTCTAACTGAAATTCCTTTAATTCTATATAAGATTTAACAACTTCTGAATTATATTCATCATAAACAACAAAAGCCACCCCAGAAATATTCCCTTTCCCAGGATTTCTCTTTACTGTTACACCTATGCTTGTCTCATCAATAACATCCGCTTTAGTAATATCTAAATTAACAGTAAATTTTCCGAATGAAACCTGCTCAGCATTTTCATTTATTACTCCTCTTATTACCATCCATATAATAGCTACCGCAACGAGAGTTAATAAAATAATTAATAAAGTAGCGACAATAGTTGAAAGTCCTTTAGAATTTCCTCTTTTATTCATATCTAAACAAATCATAATAGGTTTAAAAATTTAATTAACTAACTTTTAAAGCACCCCCCGTTTATACATCTTACAGTACAGATATTTGAAGAACTTAATCCTTCTATATGTAATTTATTATAATTCGAAACATTAGAAGATACAGTAACAGTTCCATACCCTACAATGGTTATATTATTGCCCCCTACATCATAATTAGAAGTTATATTACATCCTTCAGAACAGTTTATATACCAATTTCCTGAAGAATAAGTACAAGTTCCACTAACATTAAATGTAAAAAAATCGTTAATTTTATTTTGTTGGATTGTAAAATTAAATATATGTGTAATTGTTTGAAATAAAGTCGTATTCAATGTTGCATTCATAGTATAGTTATTATAGTAAGTTCTTGTTCCCGCACTATTTGTGTATTCTGTTAATTCCTGTCTGGGTATCCATCCAGTTCCATCAGTAACTAAAGGAGAAGGAGGAGTATAGACCATTACGGAATATTTATCCAAAGTTCCTGAATTACAACATGTTTCATATGTATTTCCCCACACCCTAACATAGCGAGCACCCACAGGAGGAACATCATTATAAATACCATATCTTGTCCAAGGATAAACCCCTAGATTTCCTGTATTCAAAGAGGTTTCTATAACAGACATACCAGAATTTAAATACATAATTTGTAATCTTACCCAATCTTGAGGAGGAAGTTCAGCAGATTGTAGATATCCAGATGCATTAACCCTGGCTGTTCCCGCATCAATCTGTGTTGCATAAGCAGATATGTCTACATCTTGATAAATATAAGTAGATGAAGTACAATAAGTACAAGTAGCAGCATAACTTCCATCATAAGCAGTTGTGTTATGTCCTATAGTTCCAGTACTAGAATACCAGGTTTCTCCACTTCCACTAGAAGTTGTCCATCCAGTCAATCCACTTTCAAAACTAGGATTGCTAACTAATTCATCACTCCAACCTCCAGAACTTCCGACTGGCCCAGCGGAGTTATTTATAGAAATATTAACTCCTGCCGCAGGAGTCGAATTGCTGTAATTTGCATATGCTCTATAATACCATTTATTTGTAATCGCCCCACCAGAATTAACAACTCCCTTTGAGAGAGTAAAGGAACAGTTTATGAATGTATTATTTGTAGCAGCATTCTGTGTGTAAAAATCATAAGTAGTTCCACTAAAACTCACACAATCCCTGAATAAATTATTTGAGGAGGTATCAATATTCATACCATTATATGTAGCAGTTATATTGTTTCCAACAAAATTATTATACTCTGCATTAGAAAGAAACACCCCCCGATACCCCCTAATTGTGTTATTTATGAAGGTATTATAATCACTGCTTATAGTATCATCATACAAACCAAGTGCTGCGTTAGCACTTGTAGAACCCGAAATAAGGGTATTGTTTATGAAAGTGTTATATGTTGAACCATCAATATATGCTGCATAAGTATTTGAAGAATATATTTTATTCCCCATAAAAAGATTATTTCTTGAAGGATATGTATAATAACTAATCCTAAGAGCATAATCTCCAATTGAAGTAAGATTATTATTAACAAATGTATTATTAACTGCTCCTTCAATATAAACCGGCTCCATTGAACCACTAGGAACAAAAAAGATATTATTAGAAACATTAACATTCCAGGTATTAGCTAACCAAAGACTAATAGATTCCCCATTTATAAAATTATTATAAATTGTAGAATAATTAGCCCCATCATTCAATAAAATTGAGGGAGTCCATTGATCGTCAGCAAAATTACCATCTAAAATATGACAATTTCTAATGGTAGTATTAAAATAATCTGATGTAATTCCATACTCTCCATTACCTCCATTACTGGAGTAAGTTATTCTATACCCCTGACAATCAATAGTGATATTTTGTGCAAGAACAGTAATACAAGTACCTGTAGAACTAATATTATTGCTTAAATAATAAATTGTATTTGCAGTATTAAGATTTTGACAAGAACTTATAGAAGTTCCACTAACTAAAAAGTTTCTATAAACAGATACTCTATTCATATCTTCATCTATTGCATAAACAGTGTAATTATGATAACCCGCAGAAAGTCCTGTAAAAGAAGCATCGAATTTATTGTTCTTTGAATCATACAATGCTTTTACCTCACTAGGAGATAAAGTTCTATTAAATGCCATCGCCTCATCAATTAATCCATCAAAATAATCTCCCCAATTATCCCCAATCCTAAAATTATCACTTGAGTAACTTAAGTCAAGACCATTATATGTTCTCGAACCGATTATAGTACCATTAAGATATACAGATAAATTTCCATCTGTTCTATCATATGTAAGTGCAACATGTTGCCAGGCATTTGCAACCAAAGATGCAGACATATACCAATCTACCCTGGTGTCATTTGAGTAGTACATTGTTGCCTTAAGCTGAGGACCAGAATTAAGATGAAATCTGACATTTTCCGTACCCATAATTCCCTGCCAAGAAATAACATCTGGTCTTATCCAAGCAGCAAGAGTTATTTCCCCGGGAGTATCAAAAGTTGCTGCAGTGGAAGCCCCCAATTTAACGGAACTAATATCCGAACTATTTCCATAGAATTCCAATGCATTTCCCCTTATACCTGGTTTTATACCTCCGATACCAGCACCATCCTCAAAAACAGCAAAATTATTCCAAGTAGAATTATCATAAATCCCTGTTGAATTATAATAATCCATCGACCAGTAACCAACAAGAGTCCTATCAAAGTCTATCCAGGAAGAAAGAGGGGGAGGTCCTGAAATATTTGCAAGAATTCTTACATTTGGAGAAGTTGAAGAAGTATTTGAAGGAGTTGGACTTTCAAATGTTATGCTAAGTTCATCCGGATCTGCAGACCCCAGAGTAAAAAAATCGTTAAGTTTGTTCTGAGTAATAGTAAAATTAAATGTATTTACATCAGAACTATAACCCGTTTTGCTTGCGGTTAAAGTATAGTTATTATAAAAGCTTCTGGTTCCCCCATTGTTAACATATTCTATAACTTCCTGTCTCGAGATGTGGCCTGTAGAATTAGTCTGAACTGAAAATTGAGTTTGTCCTGTTGTATTAGTTGCAAGTATATTTGCATCAGCAACAGCATTCCCTGAACTATCATTCACATAAGCCATATAATACCATTTTCTTATTAATTCGTTAGAAGTTCCTCCAACAGCTTCCGTATCATAAGAACAATTTATGAAAGTATTATTTATGCTTAAAGCTAGGGAATGAATCTGTACATCAAAGCTACTTCCAGATAAATCAATACAATCTCTAAATGTTGTCCAATTTGTATTTATTATAAATACTCCTAAACCTCCGCTTGCCCTTTGATTTATCAAAGTATTGTTTGCATTATTATAAATATAAATTCCTTGCCCCGTTGTGGTTATTCCAGTATTATTTATTAAAGTATTATTATTTGAAGCACCTCCAAGATAGATACCAATCCCATCAAGAGGGTTTCTTCCAGTATTGTTAATTAAGATATTATTACTAGATTCTGTTAAATAAAGACCAAAAAAACCGGATGCATAACTTGTAGCGTTATTTGACATCAGAATACAATTATTAGAATCATCATCCAAAATTATTCCGCTCCCAGAAAGACTTACTCCTTTATTTTCTGTTAAGTTATTGAATAAGGAAGAATAAACGTATATCCCTGGGTTAGAGCCTCTCCCAACCCCATTATTTCTAAGCAAAACTGTATTATTAGAGTAACTTACTAAATAAATACCTGTTCCTGAAATACTCGTGCCATTGTTTTCTACAAGAATATTATTTAAACCACTATGAATATCTATACCGCTACTAGAGTAACTTTCCGCTACATTAGAAGTAAGATTATTGTAATCTGAACCAACTAATCTTATAGAGATAGAATTACTTGTATTAACCCAATTTCTAAAAATTGTTCCATTTTCTGCTGAGTTAAAAAAGATTCCTTCTCTGTCTGTATTAGCACTAACACGATTACCCTGAATAATATTACAATTCTTTACAGTCGTATTAAATTGATTTGAATAAACTCCATAAGTGCTTGCCGCACCTCCCGTTGAATAATTTATCCAATATCCATTACAATCAAGAGTAACATTCGCAGCAGTAACTTCAAAACAAGTATCTGTAGAACTAACATTGCCACTCAAGGTATAAGTTGTTCCTGCGGCATCAAGAGTACCACAAGAAGTTGCTCCAGAGGTTACAATAAAATTTCTCTCTCCAGAACTAGCCTGATTTCCAGATTCATCAATTGCATAAACAGTGTAATCATGTTGTCCAGTTGACAAATCCATCTCAGAGGTATTAAACTTATTTATCTGAGAACTATATAATGCTTTTATTTCTGTTGAAGACAAAGTCCTATTAAAGATCATAATCTCATCAATTGAACCATTTAAAGGGCTAACATAATCATCTCCTATTTCTAAATCATTACTACTATGAACAGGATCATAAGTTGAAGTATAACTTTCTGGAGAATCTGCAACTCCATTTTTATACCATTGAGTTGTCCTACCTGTCCTGTCTCTTACAATTACCCAATGTTCCCAAGTCCCATTAGTATATGCTGGACTTGAATCACTATCATAAGGTGTACTATCACCTCCATAACTCCCCCAAAAGAAAGTTATAGTTCCACTTGGTTCAAGAGTAAAGGTACCATCGCCCCCATATGCTTTACCAATAGGATTTTGTCTATTTGGGACAGCCCCATTTATTACATACATCCAAAAAGAGATAGTCATATCTGTTGAAGCAAAATCCAAATCAGAATCAACAGTAACTTTATTTGTAGATGTAAACCCTGTTAAAGATTGTCCAAATTTACCATCCGTAAAAGTAGCCCCCCCATTACTTGTACTCCAATTATAAGAAGAATTATCCAATGCATTTCCTTCCATACTTAACCACAATAACAAAGTATTATCAAAATCGATGAAAGAAGTTGTATTTGATTCGTCCGAGATATCTGCAACAATAGTAACAGGACTTGTAGTTGATGAAGTATTTGAAGGAGTTGGACTTTCAAATGTTATAACAGGGGAAGATATATCTCCGCTACCAGGAAGATATTTAATAGTTAAAACAGGTCTCTGAGATTCAGTGTCTTCACTTGAAGAAATAGTTATTCCACTAGTTCCCCCTTCATAAATTAAAAAACCATAATTTGGGGCCCCATTACTCCAATTTTGAACAAAACTAGTTACATTGATATTGCTATAGGTATTAGCCGTTCCTAAAGTTGTGCTTGCACTTATGCTTGTATCACAATCTGTTGAATACACTCCTGCTGTAGTCCAAGTATTCCCGGTAAAATTTGCATTCCAAGTTGCCTGAAGCTCCGTCCAATTACTTCTCATAATATAAACGATGGGATTATTTCCAGCATCATTATCGTTATAAAGAGTTAAATTAGCATCTAAGATAATAGAACCCAGAGGAATCTGACCCTCTCCATCCCCAAATATATTTGTAAACTTAATTAATCCTCTTTCATATGGACTACCATCAACCCCAATTGCTACACTTGTTCCATAATTAGTTGTAGGAGCCCCACTAGCTATATAAGTATCTTCAATATCTGTAAATGAAAGAGTAGTATTATCTCCTCCTCCCAAAGTAAAAAAATCATTAACTTTATTTTGAGTAAGAGAAAAATTAAAGGTATTTGTATCCTGAATGAAACCAGATTTACTTGCAGTAATATTATAATTATTGTAAAAAGTCCTTGTACCTCCTCGATTAACATACTCTGTAACATTCTGAATAAAAATTAAACCGGAAGAATTAGTTTGAACTGAGAATTGTGTATGTCCTGTTGTGTTTGTAGCAGTTATGGTTGCTCCATTTGCTGCACTACCATTTGTATAATTAACATATGCTCCATAATGCCATTTCCTGTTTATTGAATTACTAGAATGTACATATTCATTATCATAAGAACAATTTATGAAAGTATTATTAACTGAAATAAGAGAAGAAGATGCATGGTAAACATCATACGGGTCCCCTCCAATATATACACAATCAATAATAGTATTATGGCTCGAATTGGAAAATTGAAATGCATATTCCCCAGTACTATTTGGATTTATTAATAAATTATAATTAGAATCATAAGAAAAATATGTACCTCTTTCATCATTTCCAACAGAAGTATGATTTATTGCTACATTATACCTAGCCCCCCATGTAAAACCAGTACCCTCATTATTAAGTGTTTCACCAGTGTTATTAACCAAATAATTATAAGAAGAATAGTCTAACCTTATACCCTGAGAATAAGATGTCACAGCCCTATTAAAAATTAAACTGCTATAATTAGTACTTCCAAACATAATTCCCTGTGAACTAACTGTATTAACATAGTTGTTAATCAAAGTTGAATTATGAGCCGCTTGTAGTTGTATTCCAGCACTATACCAATACCCTGTAGTTCTATTTGCACTATATATATTACAATTTTTTATTGTAGTATTGACTTCATCAGAATAAACCCCATAATAAGGATTTCCAGAACCTGTTGAGTAGGTTATCCAATACTTATGACAATCCAAGGTAATATTAGGATTGGTTATTGTAAAACAGGTTGTTGAAGAACTAACATTATTTATTAGATTAAACGTAGCTCCAGCAGTTGAAAGAGTACCACATGCAGAAACATTTGGATCAAGAAACAAACCTTTTGGAATACTTTCCTTTAATTTTTTATCAAGAGGCTTGTAATTTTTGAATTCCTTTTCTTTAACATAAGTTTCGGTTTTTAATTTGTCTTCAGTTCCAACTCTCTCTTCCTTTTTCTTAACATAAACAATAGAAGAATCTTCAGAATACTCCCAAACAAATTCTGGATTTATACCTTCAAAAGAAACTAAATTTTCTAAACTTGTATTAAAATCAAAATGTCCAGAGTAATATTTTGGTATATCAGCTGTACCTTTTATTGAGAAATTACTTCCTGTAACCTTGTCTGTAACTTGTAATTCTATAGTTAATTTTTTCAAATCTTTTTTAGGACTATCATCCGGATACCATTCAGCAGAGTATTCATTTAATGAATTCACAACATATCTTCCATTATCATGAAATTTCTTATCAAAAAATAATTCTTCTTTACCAACCTCTTTTGATTTATACTCTTCTAAAATAATTTTTTTTTCTTTATACTCTCTAGATTTATCTTCAGCAAAACTCCCCTTATGACTAGTTTTTTTGATTTTCTTAAAGAAATCCTTCTCTGTTTCCAAAAATTCTTCCCTATCTAAAACAAGCCCATCTTTAACAAAAGAAACACCCTCCTCCTGATTCAAAATATCTTGACTATTATCTGATATCTCCTCAATAGAATTCGAAATAGAATCTCCAGTAATAAAATCGTTAGAGAAATTAAAATTAAACAAAGCCAAAACTATCAAAACAAATGAAACAATTAAACATACAACCAAAATTCCTATTTTTCTCACCATTCAACATACTTCCAATACGCTTGTTGGACCTTGTATTTTAATACAAGTAACATTTGAGCTGATTTTATTTCCTCCATTCATTGTTAAATTTACATTTGCTGAAAGGTTAACATTACCCTCGCCAGTTATAGTCATTCTAGTTGTAGGATCTCCTGTTCCTGTTGCGGTTCCAAATTCAATCTTGCTTCTGTGATCTCCTCCAGTAAATTCACTCTCAGCCACCCCTCTTATATATGCTTTAACCTTTGTACCACTTGTACTAGTATCATAACTCTTAAAACCAATTTCACCAATGATATCTCCCGCAAGCAAGGTCGTATCACTATTTGAAAGAGTTAAATTACCTGCAACTCCAGAACCATAAAGTTCAAGTAAAGAAGAAGGAGAAGCAGTTCCTATTCCTACCGAACCTCCAGAAAGGATAAATAATCTAGGCATAGATTCCCATGCCCCCGAACTTGTACTTGAATATCCTTCATATATACCAAAATCCCCCGCAGTATTTTCCAACTTCCAATCAACACTAGATGATGAACTTCCCCTCTCCAAAGCGATACTTGGATTTGAACCATATATCTGAACATCAGATCCAGCGTTATAAGCTGAAGAACCAATGCTAACATTTCCAGAAGGGATAAATAATCCTAAACGAGCAGATATCTCAAGTTGGTCACTATCTCCTGAGCCATACTCCTTGATATATGGATTTGCAGCTGAACCTCTATCCCCAAAATATAACACTGCGTTTGCTCCATTTGTTCCAGTTCCCCAAAGATGCAAAGTTCCTGCAGGAGAATTTGTTCCAATTCCAACAGAACCTGTGTTGTTTATTACCATAAGATCAGTTCCTCCTCCAACTGCCTTAAAGTGGATTCCATCGCCTGCATCATTATCAACAGATTGTATTATTGTACCTGTAGAATCTGCTCCAAAAGCCAATCTTTGTCCTGTCCAATCCAAACCATCAAAATAAATTCCCTGATAGGGAGAATCTCCTTCAAAAGTTATATTCTTCATAAAGGTAACATTTTGTGTGAAATTTTCCCATATATTTGTAAAAGCGACATTAGTCCAATTACCTGTCCATAAAGGTTCTCCAACTCCAGAAACTTTAGCATCAATGTAAGCAGCAATTGAAGTATTATATCTTTGATCTTCTGAATTTACATAAGAAGCCATAGTCCCATTTACAAACAAAACATAATACCTCATTGAAGTATTCTGTAATGTGAAATTAACTCCAGTCATGTAAGATGTATTTGTTATTGAACTCCAGCTAGCATTGTAAGCAGTGTAATTACCAGTCCATCTTGGATCTGTTTCTGAAGAACATTGAGGAGTTCCATTAGGATAATAACCAATTAAATGATATCCGGCAATACAATCAAATGCTTGCATATTTGTGTAATTCAACAACCAGTATAGATCTGTTTCTGCAGAATTGAAGTAAGAACCATTATTCAGTATCTGGTATAAAGTTGTGTTTAAGTTAGTTAGATTCAAATCGGATTGAGTTTTATTATAGAAAGTTCTGTTTATCCAGGTATCATTGTAAGTTACTGCTAATGTTTTAGCGTCTATATATGCAGCAATTGAGTTGTTGAATCTTATATCTTCTGAATTTACATAAGAAGCCATAGTCCCATTTACAAACAAAACATAATACCTCATTGAAGTATTCTGTAATGTGAAGTTAACTCCAGTCATGTAAGAGGTATTTGTTATTGAACTCCAGCTTGCATTGTAAGCAGTGTAATTTCCAGTCCATCTTGGGTCTGTTTCCGGATAACATTGAGGAGTTCCATTAGGATAATAACCAATTAAATGATATCCAGCAATACAATCCAATGCTTGCATGTTTGTATAATTCAACAACCAATTAGGTTCTCCAACTCCAGAGAATTTAGCATCTATATATGCAGCAATTGAGTTGTTGAATCTTATATCTTCTGAATTTACATAAGAAGCCATAGTCCCATTTACAAACAAAACATAATACCTCATTGAAGTATTCTGTAATGTGAAGTTAACTCCAGTCATGTAAGAGGTATTTGTTATTGAACTCCAGCTTGCATTGTAAGCAGTGTAATTTCCAGTCCATCTTGGGTCTGTTTCCGGATAACATTGAGGAGTTCCATTAGGATAATAACCAATTAAATGATATCCTGCAATACAATCAAGTTCTTGCATATTTGTGTAATTCAACAACCAGTATAGATCTGTTTCTGCAGAATTGAAGTAAGAACCATTATTCAGTATCTGGTATAAAGTTGTGTTTAAGTTTG
>CAYPLY010000011.1:0-17546 GCA_964412025.1 Candidatus Woesearchaeota archaeon
CCCCCCCCCCCCCCCCCCCCCCCCCCCCCCCCCCCCCCCCCCCCCCCCCCCTCTATTCTATCAACGATATATCATTTTGGAGTTTTTTTTATGTTCACTTTTTTCCTTTCGCTTTCTTTTAAAGGGGGGAGATTAGATAGAAATACTGTTTTGGTTGTTGTTCTCATTTCATTGGCTTATGCAATTTCAGACGAGTTTCATCAGCTTTTTGTTGGAGGGAGATTTGCGAGTGTGTTGGATGTGGTTGTTGATGTGGCTGGGAGCTTGAGCGCAATCTTAACACTTAAGATTGTAAGTTTTTATAAAAAAATATGATTTTATCGTCGGAGATTAATTTTTCTTTGATTTATTTACTGCCCGGGTTTATTTTGCGTGTTAGGATGTTGGTCCAAGAAAAAGCGTTGCTTTTATAAACTTTAATTTTTTAGTTTAACCATTACCTAAGGTAGTTGAGATGGATGAAAAAGAGCTGGCTGGATTTAAAGATTCGAAAATATGCTTTCTTAGCAATTTTCCTCCGAAGGAATGCGGGATTGCTACTTTTACTCAAGACTTAATCACTTCGCTGAATAAGAAATTTAATCCTAAAGTCAAGTCAAGAGTTATCGCACTTAATGAAGAGTCCAGCATTTACAATTATGATAGCAGAGTTATCCTTCAGATGAACAAAGATTATCTTGAGGATTACATAAATATGGCTAAGAAGATAAATCGTTCAGATAAAATAAAATTAGTTTGTATACAACACGAGTTTGGAATATTCGGGGGAGAGTATGGAAGTTATATTATTCCTTTTTTAGAGGCGGTAACTAAACCGGTTGTAGTAACTTTTCATAGCGTTCTTCCTCAGCCAAATAATTTGAGAAAGAATGTGGTGAAGTTTATATGTGATAAGTGTGCTGCCACGATAGTAATGGCTGAGAGTGCAATAGATATCCTCCATAATGATTATGGGGTTCCTAAGAGCAAGATACATGTGATAAGACATGGTATCCCAGATACTCCCTTGAAGGATGCAGAGCCATTTAAGAAGAAATTGAGATTAGACAATAAGATTGTTCTTTCAACTTTTGGATTGTTGAGCAGAGGTAAAGGTATTGAGTATATGATTAAGGCTCTTCCTTATCTTGTAAAGAAATATCCAAATATATTATATGTGGTTATAGGTGAGACGCATCCTGTTATAAGAAAGAGGGAGGGAGAAGAATATAGAAATTATTTAATGGACTTGGTTAAGAAACTTAAGTTGCAGGATAACGTTAAGTTTTACAATAAATATCTTGATATAGAAGAGATAATAGAATATCTTCTTGCATCTGACATCTATATTATGACTAATTTAGAGAGAAATCAGATTGTTTCTGGGACATTGTCTTATGCTATGGGGTGTGGGAAGGCAGTTGTTTCAACTCCAAATTTATATGCAGAGGAAGTTTTGAGTGGAGAGAGGGGGCTTGTGGCAGGATTACAAAATCCAAAATCCTATGCAGAGTGTATAGATAAACTTTTATCTAATCCTGATTTAAGAAAAAGAATAGAACAAAATGCTTATGCTTTTGCAAGGTCAATGATATGGCCAAATGTTGCTTCTAGTTATTTGCATCTTTTCAATAAAGTTGTTAAATTAAGAGAGGAAACAACAGAGAAATATCCTAAGATAAAATTGAATCATTTAAAGACACTTACAGATCATGTTGGATGTATACAATTTTCAAAGCTTGCTGTTCCGGATAGTTCATCAGGATATACTGTTGATGATAATGCCAGGGCATTAATCGTTGCTACAATTCATGATAGATTATATAACTCAGAGATTTCAAAAGAGCTTTCAAAGATTTATTTGGATTTCTTGGAAAAGGTTCATGATGGAGAGGGTAGATTTAATGATATGGAGTATGAGAGTAAAAATCTTATATCTACAAGTGAGGATGCTATAGGAAGAACTTTGTGGGCATTAGGGCATTTAATAAATTATGGGGGGAATGAAGAGCATATTAATAGGGCAAGAGAGATGTTTGATAAATCTCATGTTCATATTGAAGAGGATAGTTCTCCAAGAGCTAAAGCATTTTCTTTGATTGGAATGTATCATTATTATCAAAAATATAAGAATGAGCAGATATTAGCTAAGATAGTTAAACTAGTAGATGCTTTGGTAGAGTCTTACAAAAATGAGGCAACAGAAGAGTGGAATTGGTTTGAAGGGTATTTAACTTATTCAAATTCAAAACTTCCTGAAGTTCTTTTCTTGGCTTATAACTTAACAAAAAATCCAGAATATCTTGAGATAGCGGAGAAAAGCCTTAAGTTTTTAACTAATTTGGTTTTTGTTAAGGATGAGTTGTCTCCTATTGGACAGAACGGGTGGTATAATAGACATGGGGTAAGGAGTTTCTTTGACCAACAGCCTATAGACGCATCTTCAATGGTTCAAACATACTTAACAGCATATGCGATTACGGGTAAGGAGGATTATTACAATAACGCTGTGCTTGCATTTAATTGGTTTTTAGGAAAGAATCATTTAAAACAAATGATTTATAATGATGTTACGGGCGGATGTCATGATGGGCTATCTAAGAGCTCAATAAATCTTAATCAGGGTGCAGAGTCAACTATTGAATACTTAATTTCAAGATTAATGCTTGAAGAGATAAAGAAAGGAAAGGCGATTGTTTGATTATGATAATTTAGTTATCCTTAATAATCTATCAATATATTGTAATTTGAACAATTTTATGATTTTACTCTATAACTGTAACTTATTCAATAATTAATGATCTTAAGATAATTAAAAATTATAATTTGAACAAGGTTTTATCTAGTTATATGCTAATTAAACTCTACAAAATTCTTAAACCCTGAAAGTCAAATTTGAAATCAATTACTTTATCCTTAAATTTTTGTTTTAGCTTTTGTTTGTCTCCGAAAAAAAGTATGCTTCCTCCTCCTCCTGAACCGCAGACTTTTGCTGCAATTGCTCCGTTTTCCATTGCCTGGGAAATTATTTTTTGTGTGCTTTCTGGAACAATGCTTTTGTGAAGCTTCTTTCTTTCACCAGTTTCTTGATTCATTAATTCTGCAAATTTTTCCAGGTCTTCTTTAAGTAGAGCATCTTTCATTTCAAGTGCAATTTTTTTTATTCTAAGTAGATTAGAGTTGTTTTTTCCTTTTCTTAGATTATCCATCATTGCCCCATTAGTGTTTCCTGAAAAATGTGGTTTTCCCGTATAAACTAAAACCAGTTTACTTTCTAATTTTTTAATGAATTCTTTTCTTAGTTTTAATTTTTCTACCTCAACATTGTCTTTATTGAATCTCATTAGGTTTATTCCTCCAAAAGCACTTGCATACTGATCTTGTTTCCCGCCTACCAATCCCATTGCTTGTTCCATTTTGTAAACAGTTTCAGATAATTTTTTTCTTGCATTATCATCTAATTTGTTAATTTTCTGTGAGATTAAACTTAACCAGACCAGGTTCATAACTCCAGAAGTTCCTAATCCTGAGGAAGTAGGGATATTTCCAGTGTATTCGAGATGAGTTTTTTTGTCGTTAACAATAAGTTCTCCTTCCACATATCTGTTTATTGTTGCATTTAATACGCACCCCCCGTATTTATCTTTGAATGGGGAGATATCAGTAGTTCCTCCGGCAAAGTCAATTCTTACTGGAGAGATTATTCTTTTTGCTTTTATATGATGTTTTGGCATTTTATTTTATCAACAAACTTGCTCCCAAGGTTCCAGGATGTTCAAGTTTACTCCATTGAATAGGTGTGTTTCTTGGAAGGATTGAATATTTTTTAGCTTCTTTTTTAATAAGATTAAGATAAGCAGAACCGGTTTCTCTTACCCCTCCTGCTAAAACAACAACTTCCGGATCAAATACATTGATTAAACTTCCAATTCCTTGTGCAAGGTGAGTTGTTATTATATGTAATATTTCTTTTGCCTTTTTATTATTCATTTTTATTAAATCATTAATCAGTAATTCTTTTCCAAAAGCTTTTCTGGATAATTCTTTTGTGTATTTCCATCCAACCAATTTCTCAAATGTTTTTCCATTGTCAAGAATAATATGTCCCATTTCTCCCCCATATCCTTGCCCTTCATATAATTGTCCATTGATAATTATTCCTCCTCCAACTCCTGTTCCAAGAGTTAAGACAATGAAATTTTTCTTTTTTACACCTAGTTTTAATTCAGCTATTGCAACAGAGTGAGCATCGTTGCATATCTCAACTTTCTTTTTGAATCTTTTTTCAAGAGCTCCCTTAAGATTATAATTTCTTAAAGGAAGATTAGGGGGGTTTTTTATTATCCCCTTTTCTAGTGGACCGGCACTTGCAACCCCTATACCCTCAACATCCTTTTCCATTAGAAATTCAATATTCTTGAACATTAAATCAATAAGTTCTTTGGAGGTTTTTGGGGTTTTGTTTTTTACATATTTTATTATCTTGTTGTTTTTAACTAGAGAAACTCTAAGGTTTGTTCCCCCCAAATCAATTGCTATAACTTTTGTCATTTTATCTATTTACGATTATATTTATCCTCCAACCTTACTTCATCATGTTCATCGAATTTTCCAAATGATATCTCAAGAACCTTAACTTTATTTACTCCTGCCAAAAGTCTATGTGGGGTGTTCTTTTTTATCTTTACCATCTCTCCTTCTTTTATTTTCTTTATGTTTTTCCCAATCTGAACAATTCCTGGGGTAATGAAATACCATTTTTCTTCTCTGTTTTTATGCTTCTGTAAACTTAATTCCTGCATTGGTTTAACTTCAAGAATTTTGACAGTACATTTTTCATTAAGCGCAAATTGTTTAAATATTCCCCAGGGTCTTTTCACCACTTTCATACTTTAAAAAGTTAAAAGCGTTTTAAATAGTTTATGATGGCTTCTAAAATTTTAAAAACAACCTAATCATACTATAATAAAGAAGATGATGAAAAAACAAGAAAAAAAAGGGGAGAAAAAAGAGGATATCTTGCTTAACATTCTTCATGAGGAGCAGGATAAAAAAGGATATATTTCTGTGGATGCAATGAAACAAATTAGCACCAAATATCAAATTCCTATATCTAGAATATATGGGGTTGTTAAATTTTATACAATGTTTAGAACAGAACCTCAAGGAAAATACATAATTGAGTTGTGTGGTTCACCTACTTGCGTATTAAATGAAAGTAGGGAGATAGAAAAATTCCTTGAAAAAGAACTTAAAATAAAAATTGGGGAAACAACCAAGGACAAGAAATTCTCAGTATACAAAACTTCATGTATAGGATGTTGTGATGAGCCTCCTGCAATGCTTCTCAATGGAAAACCTATCACCAAATTAACCATTGAAAGAGTAAAGAAGTTATTAAATGAATTGAAGAAGAAATAGTCAAATTAAAAATTAACAAATAAAATAATACAAAAAATGCAAATATTAAGAGAAACAAACCTTGAAGCATTGAAACTTGCAAAAGAATTAGGGCCAGAAAAAGTTTTACAAATACTCGAGAGAAAATCTTTGGTAGGAAGAGGTGGTGCAAGCTTTCCACTTGCAAAAAAGTGGAAGCTTGCTCTTAATAGTAAAAAAAAGAATAAATCTAAAGAAATTTATCTTATATGTAATGCCGATGAGGGAGAACCTGGAACATTCAAGGATAGATTTATTTTAAAAAATAATCCAGAAACTTTAATTGAAGGTATCTTAATTGCTTCTTATGTCCTAGGCGTAAAAAGAGCTTTCATTTACTTAAGAAATGAGTATGAATTTTTAAGAGAAGATTTAGAAAACACAATTCAAGAAGTAATTAAAAAATCTAAAATGCAAAATAAAGTTGAGATTGAAATAGTAAGAGGAGCAGGAGCGTATATTTGTGGAGAGGAGACCGCAATAATGCAATCAATTATGGGATATAGAGGACAATCAATGTACAAACCCCCTTACCCTACTGAAGAAGGATTATGGGAAAGTCCAACTGTTTTGAATAATGTTGAAACTTTAACATGTGTGGCACAAGCGCTTTTATACAAAGATTGGAATCCTAATTTAAGATTGTTCTCTTTATCTGGAGATATTGAAAATCCGGGGATATATGAATGGGAGTTAGGAGTTAAGATGTCAACAATTCTTGATACAGTTAAACCGACTCAAGAAATAAAAGCTCTCTCATTTGGATGTTTTGGGGGAATAATGCCTCTAGACAAGAATTCATTGGTTACAACTGAAACAATATGTAAGGAAGATTGTCAGCATGGGGCATTTACAATTATATTCATAGGAAAAAATAGGAATATTGTGGACATTTGTTTAAGCATAGCTAAATTTTACACTTACGAATCTTGTGGTAAATGTACTCCATGTAGAGAGGGGACAATCAGAGTATTGAATATTTTAAAGAAAATTAGAGATAGAAAAGCAAATGAAAAAGATTTAGAGATGTTGAAAGAGCTTTCATATCATATAAAAGAAACTAGCTTGTGTGGATTAGGACAATCTTCAACAGCTCATATACTCACTTCATTAGAACACTTTAAACAAGATTATATGAAGTATATCAAAAAATGAAACTAAACGAACGAGATAGAAAATTAATAGAAAAATTAGCTAATCTAGAACATAAGCAATGGGCTCACTGGACTAATTATATGCTTAAAAATTTTACAAAAGAAAATATAAAAAGATGGAAAAAACAAATAAAACAGCCTTATTCAAAATTATCTGAAAAAGAAAAAGAGTCTGATAGAAAATGGGCAAGGAGAGTTTTACAAACATTAAAATGAAAATAACATTAGACAACAAACAACTTGATGTGGATCCAAATAAAACAATTTTAACAATTTGCAAAGAAAATGATATCAAGATTCCAACCCTTTGCTTTCATAAAAATCTTTTTCCTGAAGCAAGATGTAGAGTGTGTTTAGTTGAGATGAATGGAAAATTAGTTACGTCTTGTTCAACAAAGCCTATTGAGAATGCAGTAATTGTAACTAATTCTGAAAAAATAATCAAATCAAGAAAAATGAATCTTGAATTAATGAGTCCAGATATCGAATATAAAGAATTGGGAGGGGATTTTGAAGCAAAAGAAGTGTATGACCAGATTGGAATTGAATATGAAAGATTCAAATCAATTAAAGATTATCATCCAGATTTAGGTGCTGCAATAATAAGAGACAACAATAAATGTATTAATTGTGGTAAATGTGTTCAGGTGTGTGGTAAAATTCAAGAAATACACGCAATTGATTTTGCAAGTAGGGCTCATAATGAACACGTAACCCCATACGATGAAAAGAAATTAGAAGAAGTTGCATGTATTGAATGCGGACAGTGTTTAATTAATTGTCCTGTTGGGGCCATAAGCGAACGTACACATCTTCCTGAAGTTATCAAAGCATTAAACAATCCTAAAAAGCATGTTGTTGCTCAGACAGCTCCTGCAATAAGAGCAAGCTTAGGAGAACTTTTCAATATGCCTCCAGGAACTCTAGTAACAGGTAAAATGGTAACTGCATTAAAGAAATGTGGTTTCAATAAAGTGTTTGATGTTGACTTGGGAGCAGACATGACAATTATGGAAGAATCTGCAGAACTTCTCAAGAGATTAAAAAACAAAGACAAGAAAAAGCTTCCAATGATAACAACCTGTTGTCCAGGATGGATATTAATGATGGAATTCTTTTATCCTGAGCTAATACCTAATATGTCAACATGTAAATCTCCTCATGAAATGTCTGGGATGTTAATAAAAAGTTATTATGCAGAACTTGCAAAGATTAACCCTAAGGATATTGTGGTAGTTTCAATTATGCCATGCACAGCAAAGAAGTTTGAATCGACAAGGCCAGAATTAGAAACAGGAGTTGATTATGTTTTAACTACTCGAGAGCTTGGAAGACTAATAAAACAAATGAAAATAGATTTTCCAAACCTAGAAGATACAGACTTTGATCCAACCCTTGGATTAGCATCTGGTGCTGGTGATATTTTTGGAGCAGCTGGAGGAGTTATGGAAGCTGCATTAAGAACAGCTTATGAACTCTCAACAAAAAAACGTCTCGAAAAAGTTGAATTCAAAAACCTAAGAACAGATGACAGTAGTATAAGGGAAGGAAAAATAAAACTCGGTAATAAAACAATACGTTATGCAACAGCGTCTGGAGGAGCAAATATAAGAAAGCTTCTAAGAAATAAAGACAAATATGATTTCATTGAAATGATGGCTTGTCCTGGAGGATGTGTAGGGGGAGGAGGACAACCAATATATTCTGATGATAAAGTGCTAACACTTAGAGCTCAAGCACTTTACAAGCAAGACAGTATGCGTGAATACAGACGTTCTCATGAAAATCCAATTGTGAAAGATATTTACAAGAAGTATCTAGGACAGCCACTTAGCAAGAAAGCAGAAAAGTTGCTGCATACGAAGTATGGGAAGAGGGAGAGGTTTTAGGGAAATAATTAATTGTAAAGTATATTTATCCAAGATATCTGTAATAAAACATTTTTTAAAGATAAAAATATTATAATAACTATGGGTGAATTCTTTAAATGTAACTGGAAAAAAATAGCTTTGACAATTCTTCTTTTGGCTTTTGCGGTTTTTTTGTTTTTCAAATCTGAAAGTACGGGGTTGACAAAAATACCCCTTATTATATTATATATAATGATATTTCCTATATTTTTCTTTGGCATGTTTGGAATAATTGGAATGCTTCTTGGATTAATATTAGATATTCTTTGGTTTTATCTTATTTCTTGTAGCTTAATTGCATTTTTTGGGATCCTCGAAAACAAGATAAACTGGAATAAAAAGAAATTGATTGTTTTAAGTTTAATAATATTAATAGGAATTTTGTTGTATAGTTTTTTTAATCTTGGAATGAGTGATATTTTTGTTAAAGCTGCAGATGATAGAGGAGCAACAGCAGAAGGAGTAGAAGAGGCAGTAAGAGCGAACAATCAGTTTTCTATTGATTTATATTCTAAAATAAAAGATGATTCTGAAGGAAATATCTTTTTTTCTCCATGGAGTATATCGAACGCAATGGCAATGGTATATGAAGGGGCCAGAGGAGAAACAGCTAATGAAATCCAAAATGTATTCTATTTCCCTGAAGAGGATTCTTTAAGAAGATCTTCTTATGCAAATATGTTAAACACAATAAATAAAGGAGGAGGAAAATACCAATTAAGTACAGCAAATGCAATCTGGTTACAGGAAGATTATCCTTTTTTACAGGAGTACAAAGATACAATAAGCAGGTATTATCTAGGAAACGTTAATACTCTTGATTTTGTAAAAAATCCCGGGCAAGCAAGTTCTGAAATAAATAATTGGGTCTCAAAGAATACAAACAATAAAATAAAGAATATAGCTTCTCCTAACATGTTTGATCCTTTAACACGCGCTGTTCTGACTAATGCTATTTATTTCAAAGGAAAGTGGGAACATCAGTTTGATAAAAAAGATACAAAACAAAAAGATTTTACTCTTGAATCAGGTAAAAAAGTACAAATTCCTACGATGCAACTTAGGGATGATGAATTGAAATTCAACTACTGCGAATCTGATGGAATTCAGATACTTGAAATGCCTTATAAGGGAGACAAAATATCCATGCTAGTACTTCTTCCAAGAACAGAAGCTTCTGAAGATGATGAATACAATTACTATAAATATGAATTTGGATTAAATGAAAACCTCTCTCTCAGCAACATTACACACTTAGAATCAATTTTAAGTGAAGAAAAACTCAAGGAGTGGAGAAGCGAAATGGAACCTGAAATAGTTTTTATTTATCTTCCAAAATATCATTTTGAAACAACTTATTCATTAACAGATTATCTAAAAAGTATGGGGATGAGCCTTCCTTTTGTCTGGCCAGGTGCAGATTTTTCAGGAATAGATGGAACAGAAATGCTTTACATTGATGAAGTCCTGCACAAGGCTTACATTGATGTTTATGAAGAAGGCACAGAAGCAGCTGCAGCAACTATAGTCAGTATGGGTTTTGGAGCTGCAATGCCAAGATTTATAGAGTTTAGGGCAGATCATCCGTTTATATTTATAATTCAGGAAAAGGAAACTGGAAATATTCTGTTCATTGGAAAAGTTGTTGATCCCAGATAAATTTTAAGAAAAGCTGCTGCATACAAAGTATGGGAAGAGGGATAAATTCTAAGAAATTAAATTATCTATCACAGCAATTCCATTATTTTAAAATGAGTTAGATGACTTAAAAATAATAATTATTCTTTCTTCTTTTCATAAACTGAGAATTTGTATTTCTTTTCTTCTTTATTATACTTAATATAAATTAAATATCCTTCCTGATTAGCAGGTAAAACAATATTATCTAAATCAATATGATTTCCTAAACTAACTTTAAGAGTGCCTCCTGCAACATATTTTTCTAAATCAAATCTCTTTAATGTTTTTTTATTCATAGAAAAATCATACCAAAACCATTTTTAAGGATTGTTGTTGTGGGGAGAGGAGAGGTTTTAGAAAGAGACTTTTTTAACTGCAATAAACCTTAAATAATTCTTTATATTAAAAAGAATATGAAAAATAAGTTAATGATTATCCCTTTCTTATTTATACTTTTTACCTTAAACTTTGTTAGTGCAGAGAATTATGTTATTTCAAATTCAGCAGATTGGAGGGATGTTTATTCTTCAATATTATATTCAAATTTTATGGGGTTAGATTCAGATTTTTTAGTTAATTCGGATAATGGATTAGCTTTACTCCAAGATATAGATAAAGATTATGATTTACTAATTATCACCTCAAGATATAATCCAATTATTCAAGATTATTCTTCATTAGCAATTTCAAATGGTTTTAATTCAGTCGAGGAGATAGATGTTTCTTCAGCAAACTTGGATCTTATTGAGGAATTATATGGAATAAAAAATTTCATTGTTGTTGAAGATTCTTATGGATATAATGCAATGGCAGTAGTTGCTTATGCTTTTGAAACAAACTCCTGGGTATTCTTAGCAAATAAAGATAATATAAATGAAATAGATACAATACTCTCAAGCAGAAATGTAAATAACTTGCTTATTTATGGATATCTTGATCCGGAAATTACAAACCAATTATCCAAATACAATCCAGAAAGAATAGATACTGGAGATAAATTTGAAAATAATATAGAAATTGTAAAAAAATACGAAAAAGTTGGTTCAATAGCTCAAGTAATTTTAAGCAGTGGAGAATTTATAGAAAAAGAAATAATGCAGGGAAAAAACGTACTTATCCTTATAGAAGAAGATAATGCTCCTTCAAAGATAATAGAATACATAAAATCTTCAAATATAGAAATTGGAGTCATAATAGGAAATGAATTGATAGAAGCAGCAACTAATATTAGGCAATCTGCAGGAATCAATGTAATGGTTAAGTTTTCTAGAAGTGCAAGGGATAGAACTTCTGGAACAACTGCTACAGAGGGGTTAGATTTATTTTATATAACCTCATTACCAGAGCCTCAAAAACAGAAAATATTAATTCAAGAAGAACCTCCTGAAACTGAAGAATATACAGAAACTACAGAATATACAAATACAAAAGTTACAACTGAATCAACTCCAATTCAAATACCTCCTGGAAATAAACCTACAATTACTGGAGAAGTTACTTCTGAACAGGAATCTAATCTAAAAAATAATTTGCTTTTACCTAGTTTAATAATAGGTATTGCGATAGTTGCGGGGTTTGTTATATTGGCGTTTGTGTTGAGGGAGAGGTTCTGAAGAAGTTGCTGCATACGAGGTATGGGAAGAGGGATAAGTTCTAAATTAATTATCTACTTTTCAACAACTCTCACCAACTCCCTAACATCATCAATTTCAAAATCCGCTCCGCTTTCCCCTCGTGCGGGAGGATTTTCTATACCATATCTTGCGAGGCATGTGTTTATTCCAAGCTTCTTTGCAGTGTGAATATCTCTTTCAATTCTATCTCCAACCATAATAGCTTCTTCTGGTTTAATGTTCAATCTTTTCAATGCAGCATTAAATGGAACAAAAGAATTCTTTTGCTTCTTAACATCCCCTCTTGTTATAATTACATCAAAGAATTTATCAATATCCGTTGAAATTAGTCTTGTCCAGGCTTTCATACTTGGAGCATCACTTACAATTGCTAATTTATACTTCTTTTTCAGTTTAGTTAATGTACTTGTAACTCCAGGATATGTGATAAGATGATTTTCCTTGGCCTTTCTATATGCAAGAACACCAGAAGCCATTATTTTGTAATCTATTTTTCCATTTCCTTTCTTTATTATTTTCTCAAAAACATCTCTATACTCCATTCCTCTTTTATCATATATGCTATAAATCTCTTTCATAGCTTCTTGCTTCTTCATTTTTAACCCTTTAGAAATCATTGCTTCAACAGCTGCTTCGCAGCTCTTTTCTTTCATTTTCATGAAATCAATTAGAGTGTTATCAATATCAAATAGGATGGCTTTTATCATGAATTGTTAAAGAAAAACTATTTTAAAAATATGTCTTAGGGGTTCTCTTTGGAAATAATTTTAATTATTCCACTATAATAAACTTTATAAAGGTATATAAGTATATATAACCATGAATATTCAAAAAATATTGCACTATCCTCGTTTAGATAGTGTATTAATGGTAGAAAAGCTAATTTATGAGACTAGCGGAGAGTTTACTAAAAAACAACTCTGGTCAAGACTTCCAAAAAAGATGATGTACCAAACCTTTTCGGTTATTATTGATTATCTGCTTTATTCCAATAGGATAGCCGTAGACAGAGAAGGAAAAATAGGTTGGATTTGGAATCCAATACTGGTAAAAAAATATCTTAAAAAACAGAATTTAGAATGGAAATAAAATCTAAAGTATTTTTTGCAGAAGAAAGTCTTAGAAAAAGTCTAGAAGAACTAAAAAAAGGTAAATTAGAAGAACAACAATTGTATAATCATGTAAAACAAGCTTTGGATAACTTAAAATTAAATGCTTTCTCCGGCATACAAATACCCAAGAGATTAATCCCTTCAATTTACATCTCAAAATATAATATAGATAATTTATGGAAATATGATTTGCCAAGAGGATGGAGACTTATTTATTCTGTAGGAAGAGGTGGAATTGAAGTCCTCTCGATTATTTTAGAGTGGATGGACCACAAAACATACGAAAAGAGGTTCAAGTATTAAGCTATAAGTTCCTTCAACTTCTTTCCAGGATTCTTTGCCTGAGTTATTGCGGAAGATAGTGCAATGCCTGATGCTCCTAACTTCATTGATAGGGTTATGTCTTCTCTGGTTTTTATTCCAGCACCAACCAGGAAGGGTGTTGTCTTCTTTAGCTTCTTTGAAAGGTTCTTAATTATCTCAGGCTTTGCTGAACTTACAGATATTTTTCCTGCTACAAGTTCTGGAGGTTCGTATATAAGATAGTCTGGTTGGAGTTTTTCAATTTCTTTTGCTTGCTTAATATCTTTAACAAAAACCATTGTCTTTAGTTTTATTTTTTTACAGCGTGCAATGGTTTTTTTTATTACATCTAGAGTTAGCTTGTGTTCTGAATGATTAAGGAAAGCTCCTATTGCTTTGTCTTTCTTTACAGCTTCCGGTAGTATATATCCAGTATTTCTACCTGGAAGGAAAGGATCAACATGTTGTGCATAGATTTTCAATTTGATTTTCTTTGTAATCTCATAAATATCGCTTGCTTGAACTCCTAGAATTATATTTTTATCAACTTTCTCAATTTCTTTTGCAATTTTAATGGATTTTTCACCTTGCTGATATGTTTTAAGATTTATTACAATGATTGGTTTTTTCATTTTATTTTATACTTCATTTAAACACTATATCCTTTATCTTTTTTGTAATTTCAAGTGGCTTAGGATGTTGCCAAACATTTCTTCCAATTGCAAGTCCAATACATCCAGCTTCCATGATTTCATGAACTTGTTTGATAAGTTCTTTTTCTCCTTTCTTTGTTCCACCCGCAACAACAACTTTAGTTTTACCAGCAGACTTAACCGCCCATTGGAGGTCTTTTAATTTTCCTGTGTATTGAATTTTAACAATGTCTGCTCCAATCTCCAGGGCTGTTCGTGTTGCGTACACCATTAACTCTTCTGGTTTTTTACCTTTGAGGGATTTTCCTCTTGGATATATCCAGGTTATTACTGGAAGTCCTTTCTTGTGGGCTTCTCTTTGTATGCCCTCAAATTCCTGGAAAGATTCATCTTCAGAATCGCTTCCAATGTAAATAGTATATCCAACTGCAGCTGCTCCTAGTTTTATTGCTTCATCAACGGTGCATAGTTGTCTGGATATTGGTTCTCCCTTGAATAAATTGGTTTTTCCATTAAGCTTTACTATGAGGGGTACTTTACTTGCCTTGATTTCTTTGTTGTATTTCTCCGCTATTCCTTTCTGGAATACAATTCCATTGTATTTTCCTTTCTTAGCAATATCAATTATATATTTAGGATCAACATTTTTATCATTGAAATCGCTTGGCCCGTGTTCCAACCCTTGGTCATATGCAAGATAGAGTGCTTTTCCTTTTGTTGTTAGTTTGTTTAGGTTGATTGTTTTCATTTTGGTTTTATATTTGCTCTTTTTCTTTTAGTTTCATTCGTATTAAATTGTTTTTAGCTCCAAAGTGTTGTATAACTGATTCAGAATTTTTTATTCCTAATTCTAAAGAGCGAGTAATTGTTTTTCCTGCTATCTGTCCCCCAACGAATCCTGAAGCAAATGCATCTCCAGCACCTGTTCTTTCAACAACTTTAATTTCATTGTGGGGTTTTATTGAGTATTTTCTATTTCCATCATAACAGGAGATTGGTTTGTTTTTGTCTGTTATAACAATGATCCCTTTTGTAATCTTATATAGCCCTAAAAGTAAATTGTTTTCATTTGGTTTATATTTTTTTAAGAGCATCTCTGCCTCTTCTTTGTTTAATATTAAGATATCAGTTATTTTTAGTAAGGGGAGGATGTTTAAATTTTTTATTTGATAACTGCTTGGGTTGTAGGCAATTTTAGTTCCTCTTTTCTCTTTTGATTTAATTGCAATTTGTTTTTGAGTTTCAAAACTCTTTCCTAAAAGAGAACTAAAATACAACCATCTCGCCTTGAACTTACTTATATCACTTAAACTTACTTCATCATTTGCTCCTTTATATGTAAGAATGGTTCTATCTCCCCCTTTACTATCTAAAACAACAGAATATCCCGTTAATTCTCCTTTCACTGTCTTTCCTAAAAACTTAACCTTCTCTTTTTTAAGCAAATCTTTTATTCTTCTCCCATTCTCATCATCTCCAAATTCGCATATACATCCTGTTTTTAATCCTAATCTTGAAAATGCAACAGCAGTATTTGTTCCTGCTCCCCCAACATCAAATTTTAAATCTTTTATGAGTATTTTTTCTCCTATTGGATAATTCATGAATCCTCTTTTTTCAGATACATCTGTGTGAATGAACACATCCACAACAGCAGAACCAAAACTTACAACATCAAAATTCATTTTTTATTATTAACTATAACCTCTTTATTCATCCTCTTTTTATCCTTGTAGAAAGATTTATTTAATTAAAAACTTTCCTGTTGGAGAAATGGTGAGGAGTGTTGTGAATAAAAATAAAGAAGTTCTTGTTGTTGTTGCTCATCCAGATGATGAGACAATTTGGATGGGTGGAACTTTGTTGAAGATGAAGGAGAAAGGAGGATTTAATATTACAGTCATTTCTTTATGCAGAAAGGAGGATAAGGATAGATACCCTAAATTCAAAAAAGCCTGTGAGGTTTTAGGGGTTAAAGGATATATTTTTGATTTAGATGATGGAGAAGAATCAGGAGTATACAAAGAAGTTTCTTCAGAAGAGATAATAAAAAGAATTTTAGAAGTAACCCAGAATAAGTTATATGATGCTCTTTATACACATGGGAAAAAAGGTGAATATGGCCATGTAAGACACTTGGATGTGCACAAAGCTGTAGAGGAGATGTTGCGTAGAGGATTATTGCTTGCAGAGGAAATTTATTTTTTCTCTTACAAGAAAATTAAAAATAAGTATCAGGGATATGCAATATACAACTCTAATGCAGATAAACTTATAAAATTAAAAAAACCTTATCTTAAAATGAAGAAAATGATAATTGAAGAGGTTTATGGATACAAGAAGGGAGGATTTGAAGAAGAATCTTGCAAAGAAATAGAAGCATTTGATTTAAGAAAATAAAAATTAAAATGAGATGTTTATTACTTTATCCTTATCCGGTTGAATCTGACGGGGTAAGTCTTCAAGGGCATTATTTGGCTCGTGGATTAAGAAATTTGGGGGTAGAAGTTTTTGAATGTCATTACAAAGAAAGTATTCAGAAAGAATTTTATTTAAAATACTTAAAACCTGATTTTGTTATTGGAATAGGTTTCTGGGGAAATGTTCCTGAAATTGTTCAAGACACACAACATTACGGACATATTGTGATTCCTTGGTTTAATGCAGATGGATGGGTTGCTAATTACAGAGAAGAATTTGAAAAATTAAGATTAATGTTCACAACAAGTGCCTGGGTAAGAAGTATTTATGAAAGAGATGGGGTGGATGTATCTAAAATTATTCCAATGCATATAGGTATTGATACAAAACTTTTCAAACCAAACAATAATCCTGAAGAGAATCTTAAATTAAGAAGACTTTTAGGAGTAAAGGATAATGAAACAATGATTTTAACTATGGGAGGAGATGTTACCTCAAAGGGTGCTCAGGAGATGATGAAAGCTTTAGCTGAAATAAACAAAGAATTCAAAGATTGGGTTTATGTGTGTAAATCCTGGCCAAGTGAGTGTGCAGAAAAATGGAGGGAATTTGAGGAGATTCTTGCCGAAGAATTAGATATAAGGGAAAAAATAATATTCTTAGATGATACCTTTTCACCAGAATTTGTAGCTAATATGCTTAACGCGTGTGATATTTATGCAGCTCCTTCAAGAATAGAAGGGTTTGGGATGATACAGGTTGAGGCAATGGCTTGTGGTAAACCGGTTATTTCAATAAATGTGGGAGGGCCTGCAGAGACAATAATTCATGGGAAGACAGGATTTTTAGCCGGAGTTGCAGAGGAAGTTAAGCTGAGTGAGGAATGGGTTTATCCTTATATGGGATTTAATGAACAAAGCAAGATGAAATTCACAGTCCCAAAAACATTTGGATATAGGGCTAATGTGGATGATTTGAAGAAATATACTCAAATGTTATTGATGGATAAAAATTTAAGAGAAGAGATGGGAATGGCAGGAAGAGAACATGCCGTTGCTAATTTTGATTACAATGTTATAGCTAAGAGGATGCTTGATATAATAAAAGAAGAATTTGATATGAACGAGGAAGAATCTGAAGAAGAATCTGATGAACAAGAAGTTCTAGAATTAAAAGAGTAATTTTAAATAACTCTCTAGATTTAATTAATAATGAAATTGGTGAAATTAAATAATGCTGTTTCTATGTATTCTGAACCTGT
>CAYPLY010000012.1:0-14492 GCA_964412025.1 Candidatus Woesearchaeota archaeon
CTGGAGGGAGACAACTTAATACCTCCTCGATTATCAAACTATAATTGAACTACATATTAACTATAGTTATACTATAATTAAACTAGACTTTAATAATAGTAAAGTTTATAAATAGCCATATCTTCAATTAATCATGGATATAAAATATAAAGAATACACAGAAAGAAAGATAAAGGATAAATTTGAGAAGCTAATAAAACTTTATCCTGTTATAGCAATAGTTGGAGCAAGACAATCAGGAAAAACAACTTTTTTAAAAGAACAGGCAAGAAAATTCAAAAGTCACTATCTTTTATTTGATGATCCAGATATAAGAGAGCTATTTGATGAAGATATTAAAAAATTTGAGACACAAAATATAGAAGGACATGAATTATCTGTCTTGGATGAAGTACAATACTGCAAAGATGCGGGGAGAAAAATCAAATATCTTGCAGACAATAACAAGAAACTATGGATAACCTCTTCTTCTGAAATATTATTGAGTAAAGAAGTTCTCTCTTATCTTGTTGGAAGAGTTTCAATAATTAAGTTATATCCTTTTTCAATAGAAGAGTTTTTAGAATCGAAAAATTTAAAAGAGTTTTCCCAAACTGCATTAAAAAGAGCATTGTGGGAGCATATGACTTTTGGAGGTTACCCAAAAGTAAATTATACAGAAGATATAGAATTAAAGAAGACTATACTTAAAGATTTATACGATACAATGGTTCTTAAGGACATCTCAAGAACATTCTCAATAGAAGATATTTCTTCTTTGGAAAAATGTTTAAAATATATCGCACTTAATATAGGAAATCTAATTTCTTATGATAATTTAGCTAATGATACCAAAATATCCTTTCAGACAATAAAAAAATATCTGGGAGCAATGGAAAAAAGTTATCTTATATCTTCAGTTCAGCCATTCTATAAAAACAAGCTAAAAGAGATAATTAAGCAACCCAAGATATATTTTATTGATACAGGTCTAAGAAACTTTATAGCTAAATCTTTTAATCAGGATCCGGAAGGAAATTTATTTGAGAATTATGTATTTACAGAACTATTAAAGATGGGGTTTTCTCCTAAATATTGGAGAACAAAAACCAAGATGGAGATAGATTTTGTAGTAGAAAAAGATTCGAATATTATTCCAATAGAAGTAAAAATAAATGCAGAAACAGGAAAAATAGAGAGAAATATCAGGGCATTTATAGATGAATATAAACCAAAGACAGCAATTATTGTTTCATACGAAAATAAGAAAGAAGAAATTAAAATAGATGGATGCAAAGTAATTTTCACAGATATAATAGGGATGAAAGAAATATTAGCTAGGCTTTAGATAACTCTTTTTCTAATACTGTTAATAATGTTTAATTATTTTTGTGAGGTGTAGAAGATATGTTTTAGCATGTTAATATTTGGAGAAATGAAGACACTAAGTCCCGAAGCTTCACAGAGTTGCCCACCCACCCAGGGGAACATTAAATTATCACAGAAACCAACATTGCTTAACATAATAACCGGACTGTGGGAGATAACTTAATGGGGAAAAGGTTAAGTATTTGTATAATTCTAATAAATAATGAAGAAAAAAGATTTAACCTCCTTTCGTCAAGATACTCGAATAGAATGTTTTGGCTCACTATTATATTGGGAATATTAGCAGTTATTCAGATAGGATTATTGGTTTATCAGATTTTATCCTAAATGCAAATCTTTCTAGGGAGATAAGAAGAGAAAATAGAAAACCTTAAATAAACCCTCTTTCTATTATGTACTATGATAAAGGTGTCTAATTATGACGAAGATACAGATAGTCTAATTGTATCTTCTATTGAAGATAATGAGAAGGTTAAGAAGAATTTTAGCTTTGGAGACTTTGTTATTAGTACAACTGGAAATGGAAAAGTAGTGAGTCTTGAGATAATGGAATTTTCTAATTTTCTAGAACTAATGGGGCTAAGTATAAATCAGATAAAAAGTTTTGATAACCTTAATCTTATTGTAAAAACAGGTAAAGAACAGTTATTTATTGGAGTAGGATTAGAAAATGGAAACTCAGTAATAAAGCAGATTCCTATAGCAAATATCCCTCTGCAATGTATGTCTAATTAAATCATATTTCTGCCATATCTTTTTATAACAGCTTTCAAAAAATTTTTGAATATTTTATTTGCTATAAATGCATTATCCATCTTTGGTTTTTTACCTTCTTCAATATGTATTGCAAATAATGCATAATCTCCTTTTTCAAGCTCATAATGAAAGTCATAATTTTCATATCCACTTTTATGCCTTCTTAACATAATTAATTTTATCAATTCAAACTTTGGATAAATTTCTTTTAATTCTTCTTCATTTGTCCCTTTAGTCAATAAAGAAATATCATAATGATGCGGTTTAATATAATCTTCAAAAGAGTATTTCTTTAGATTTAAGGTATTAAGTAAATTGTCAATTTTATCTTTTGTAGTATAAACCTTTATTATTATGTCTTCTCCAACCATATATTTTTTAAAATAAAGAATTCTATAAACTTTCCCCCCCCTACTTCTTCATCCACTAAATCCAATTTATTGGATTTTCAATTTCAGTGCTTCATGTATTTATACCCCAAACCCCAGAACAATCCAAAATATATCAAAAAGAAAATCATCCCCGCATAACTATGATACAATCCCAATGCAAGATTTCTCGAGATGTAAGCCCCAACCAACATCAATGTAAACACCCTAATAATATTAAACACGAAAGCCCCCAAAACCGCAGGAACAAACATAATAGCTGCTTTCTTTTTATTCATCTCCTCCCAATCCAGAAAGACAATGAAAAGGTAAAGAGCCGAGAAAATAAATATTGAATAAACCCCAGAACAAGCCTCAGCAATCTGTGCAGCAAATCCATTAACACTTATTGTGCTTGGTCCAAGGATTGCAACCTCTACTCCTATTACTTTCAACAAGAACTTAACCGCAACCAAAACCCCTGCACTAAAAAAAGGCCAGGAATTCCACACCACATTCATTAAACTATAAACAATAATTCCAAATATCAAGAAGTAAAACAATTCTTTTTTGAATTTAATCAAGAAGTGTTTTGTGAAACTTACCCCATACACCCCTACTGCAAGAAATAAGAATATTGAAATCCCCATTATATGAACTAATATCAAATTCAGAGTAGTCAGGGGAATAAGAATAGAATAAACCTCAACCACACAAAAAGCAACAAGCATCATAACAGATACGAGCAACATAAGAGCATCTTTGGGTTTATACTTGAACTTTTGAAAAGCAGTAAGTCTTTTTCTATAAAGAAGTACAAAACCTGCTATTGAAAACAATAAAATATACCCAATTCTAGGATAAATATCTATTCTCCATAAAGTCATGAAGTTATTCAAGAATATCTGTTTCCCAATAATGAATGAATAAGCTAAGAACGCAGCAATAAATATTCCTGTCCTCCACAAAAAACTCTTGAATCCCGGCTCAAGCTTTTTCTTTTCCTTGGGTTTAATCTTCTTCATCTTGTTTATCTTTGCCATCGTAGGATTTTTTACTTTGCTTTCTACCATCGTAGGTTCTTTTCTAAAGAACCCCGTTTTCATGAATTTCTAGTAGTGATTATAGTTTATATGCTTTATTCTGGGAGAAAAATAGAGGAGGTAACCAAATCTTAACAGGAAGTTTATTAAACTGAAACACATTAAATATAGCATGAGGCGATGGCCCTCAGAAGCCTTATTCTGGAAGACAACAAAGTTTAAATAAATGGACACGTTTAAAACCTCATGGAAAACAAGCAAGTAGATCAGAGCGACTATATAGAGTCTGCTGCTTATCTTACTAGTGAAGGCAATTCAGCATATAACCTTTCCAAGTCTCCTTGCAAGGCTCCCTGCAAAAGTTGCGGTGGGGGTTGCTATGGATGTAAGGGAAGTAAAGGTGCCTCTACTTCTTTGAATGGAAGAGATTCAAAACTTGCAGAGATGGTTGAAAACGTACTTGATTAAGTATGAGTTTAGATCACACTCTTAAAAAGTTTAAATCACTGGAAGAAAAAGGATATTTGGGGATCCTTAAAAGAACCTTTAATTTCACAGATGAACCTAAATTTTTTCAGTATTCTTGCGTTTCCCCAGATGGAAAATATGAAGGCTCTTCTATTGATGAAAATAAAAAAATAGCCAAAATTAAATCCTGCGGAGAATATATAGAAAGATATTGCCTAGATAATCCTAAAAATAAGTTTTATTCTGGAAAATACAACAAACTTAAAGATTCTGCTTTAGATCCTTCCTTGTTCATTAATTTCAGAGATTCTGATTTAAACTTCAGGAAACAGGATTATATAAAAAAAATAAAGGATTCCAACTTAAAATGGGTAGAAGCAACAAGCTTACAAAGGGGTTCTAAAGTTTTAGTTCCAGCCCAATTGGTTTATGTTGATTTTGATTTCACAAATGAACCAATGATTAGACCAAGAGTAAGTACTGGTGCTGCAGCCAATGAATCTCTTGAGAAAGCATTATATTCAGGAATAATGGAAAACATTGAAAGGGATTCATATATGATTTCTTACTTATCTAAAAAACAATTACCCAAAATTAATCTAGAAAAAGATTTTCAAGACATCAATAATTACTTCAAGAGATACCTTTTAGATTTGCAAGTTTTTGAAACCACAACTGATTTAGAAATACCTAGTTTTATGTGTTTAAACCTAGACCGTACAGGATTGGGTCCAGCAGTTTCAGTGGGATTAAATGCATCAGTAAACCCTAGAGAAGGGATTTTAGGTTCAATAAAAGAGTCCCAACAGGTTAGACAGTGGATTAGAAATTTATGGGTCCAAAAAGCAAACCCCAAAAATTATTCCAAAGAAGATGTTAAAGAAATTGAAGATAGGGGATTTTATTGGTATGATTTAGCTAAGATCAATGAGTTAGATTATCTTCTTAACTCTCAATTATTAAAAGATATAAAGGAAATTAAACCCCCAACAACCAAAGAAGAATTGGAAGATAAATTAAGAAAAAATGGCATAGATACTTATTATGTTGATTTAACTCATCCAGTATTCAAGGATGCAGGATTTTTTGTTGTAAGAGTAATACAGCCCCAATTGCATCCATTATTTTTAGATGAATCTTTCCCATGTTACTATAGTGATAGATTAAACAAGGAATTAAATGGAAAGGAGGTAAATAGATTTCTACATCCATTTATGTAAAATGATAAACAGCATAAAAACTTTATACAACCAAACCAAGTTCAATTTTAGAAAGAAAATTCCAACTATTGAAGATTACAAAATGCCTGTCAATTGGATTAAGATTTTTTTCAAAACATATCCAAGAATGAATAAAATTAAATTACAAACTCCAGAAGAACAAGGGGAATTTTACGGTTTATTGAAATCAAGAAAATCAATAAGGGAGTTTGAAGATCTCCCAATAGGCTTGGAGCAATTGAATAGGATACTTTACTATTCTTTTGGTATAAAAAATCCAAAGGAATCTCTTGAGAACACCAGAAGATTTTATCCTTCTGCAGGAGGTAGATATCCTATAGAAGCTTATTTTTTAAGTAATAATGTTGAAGGGTTGGAAAAAGGATTATATCATTACAACATTAAAGAAAATAACTTGGAACAATTATTAAACAAGGACCTATCCTTGGAGTCTTCACAGATATTCAATGAAGCTTATAAGGGAAATCCAAATTTTATCATCTTAAATGGGGTTCTTAGCAGAACAGAAGTTAAATATGGAGCAAATGCATATCGGTTTGCACTTTTAGAGGCAGGACATATAGGACAAAATATTTCCTTGCTCTCAGAAAAAGAAAAAATAGGGTGTTGTGCATTGGGAGGTTTTGATAATGATAACTTATCCGAATTAATCGATATAAATCAAGAAGACGAAATTCCTCTTTATGCTTTCTCTTTAGGAAAACCCTTAATATAATCTTTAAATTCTTTTATTATTTCATCTTCTCCTACTTCATTAACAATCTCCCATGATCTTTTGTATGCAGGGTAATAAGAATTCATTTCAATCTCATTTTCTAATCTTTCTTTTTCAAAATACTTAAGAAATATCTTTTTATGAATTGCATGAAGCAAAAGATGTATTGAAGTGTCAAATTCTTCATTTTCATACTTTTTTAAAATGAAATCAAAATAATCTCCCATCTCTTTTTCATTTTGAATAAATAGATTATGTATAAGCTCATGAATCAGCATATCAATAAACCTCTCCTGAGATAAACTGATTATCTCATCTTCCATCTCAAGTTGTATTGGTATAGTTAGGGGGTCTGAAATTGGAGCTAATGAACTAATTTTTATAAAATATACAGGTATTTCTTTTTTCTTCCATTTTAATCCAGTTACCTCTTCACAATAAGAGAATATCTCTTTTTCCTTCTCTTTCCAAATATGCTTAATCTTGCTTGAAAATGAGCTCACGAACTTCTCATATTCTTCATAATCAAATTCTTCCTTAACAGTAGGATTATGAATTGTAGATTCATATATCCAAGACCATTTAAAATCTATTTTTACCATTAATTATATTGCCTCTTTTAGTTTTTACATCTTTCTATTTTAAATTAACTTAGATGTGAAAGATAACCAATCCCCTTTCTAATCCAAGCTCATTGAAAAAACTTAGGTGACTACATTTTAGCTTATTTGTAGACACCTAAATAGAAATATTTATATATTGTAGACACCTAAATATATTTATGAATCTTGAAAAAAGAAAAGCAGGAAATAAAATAAAGTATTATCTTGGTCACTCTTACCGTGAAGGATTAAAAGTCCATAAATTCAGAAAATATCTTGGAACTGATTTAAGTGAAGAGAAATTAAAAGAAAGAATTTCAATCGCTGAAAAACTTATTCTGGAAGAAATACACAAATACAAGATAATCCAAGACCCTTTGAAAATTGAGCTTTCTAAACAAGAAATAGAATCAATTAAAAAAATAGAAGCAGAAATCCCATTAAAGATCCTTCACTTATCAGAAGGAGATTGGGAAGAATTCTCCAAGTTGTTTTCATATAATACAAATGCTATTGAAGGAAGCAAGTTAAATCAAAGTGAAGTCTTCAATATTTTAGAACATGATAAATGGCCAGACAAATCAAAAGAAGATATTGCAGAAACATATGGTGTTGATGATGCTATAAAGTTTATTAGAAAAACCAAAGAGCATATTTCTATAGAATTAATAAAAGAGATACATAAAATTGTATTTAAAAATTCAAAAAGTTTTGCTGGACAATTCAGAAAAAAAGGAGAAGAGGTAGTTGTTATGAATCAATCCGGAAAAGTAGTCCACGAAGGAGCACCACAAACAAGAATAACTTATCTATTAAATGAATTAATAGCTTGGTATGAAAAAAACAATTCAAAATATCCTGCATTTATCTTAGCTGCAGTAATCCATAACCAATTTGAAAATATTCATCCTTTTGCTGATGGAAATGGAAGGGTTGGAAGAATCCTTTTGAACAATATTTTAATTAAACATAATCTCCCCCCATTAAACATAAACCTCAAAAATAGAGCAGAATATTATGGATCCCTACAGGAATATGAAAAAAAACAGAATATCAAGCCAACAATTGATCTTTACATAAAAGAATACAAACAATTAGAAAAAGATTTGAAAATAAAAAATATTAAGCTAACTTTCTCACTAATAAATAACCAGGACATATTCAATAAAAAATCTAAATAACATGATTTTTACTTAAATTTTTTAACCTATTCATAAATAATACATGTGAGCTTACATACTTGTGAGTGTCTCTTATTCCATGATAAAAAGGGCATACAACATTGTCGGATATCTTTTCAAATTCCCCTATTTCCCTTTTACTATATTTACGAAATGTCTTGTAAGTTTTAACCATAGGAAAACAATGTTCAGGCAAGGGTTGATCTGTTTCATCAGGATCCAGCCGGAGGTGCACACAAATCAAACACCTATCCAAACTATTACAAACTGCCACTTCGGGAAGATTCTCAGGCCATTCTGTTTCTTCTTTCATAATAACCCCCACCCCTATAAAATTCAGTATTTTGAAGTTTATTTAAATATTGTTACAAGAAATTCTTGAACTGGATAAGAGGAAATTCAAAAAATTAATTTAAATAACAGGCTTCTCAACCCCATTATCTTTCAGGGCTTTCTCAATGAGTTTTCTATCCCATCCCTTTACCTTTAAGTCGGTTTTCATCTTAAGATAATCGTATCCAGCTATCTTTGCCTGACTTATCCATATTCCAAGAAGAGTAAGGGCTTTCTTCCTCTTTATTCTTCTTTTATGAGAAATAATTATTATTAAAACTACACAAGCCACCACTGCCAAAGCAATTATTGCAAGTATCACCCCCCCATCCATTTTAATATATACCCTTTATTATTTATTAATTTTACTTTTTCTTTGCTTTTCTTTTATTTTTCCTTTCTGTTTTCTTCTTTTCCCTTTTTTCTTTTCTAACTTTCTTTTTCTTAGCTTTAGCTTTTTTCTTCTTAACTTTCTGTCCTGTATTTCTTCTTGAAAAAAGCCCAACAAGATTGTCATCAAGATTTTCATTAGGAACCGATTTCTTGTTTTTCTGGTTTAAGGTGCTTCTTCTTAGTATATCCTCAATCTGCTCAGGCAATGTAAACAAATTTTTCTTTGCTCTCTTCTCAAGCGCAGATTTAAGTTCATCATCCAAAAATATAGTTAAAGAATTCTCAAATTTTTCTCTTTGAATGGTTTTATCCCCTGATTCAATTTCTCTTCTTATTTCTTCTATCTCTTCACCTATATCCTGATAATCATCTATCTCTTTTCTTATCACTTCACCTATGTCCTTATGGGATTCAATTTCTTTTCTTATCTTTTCTCCAATGTTCTTTTCTTCTCTTTTTTTCTTACTTTTAAACGGTTTCTTCCCATTTGCAACCTCAAACGCTTCATTTATTTCTTCCTGGGGCCAGTTCTTTTTAAGAAGAGAATCAATTATTACATCATCCTCAAATCCCCTTTTCCTGCATTCTTTTATGTATTCAACGTATTTTTCTATTTCCATTTTTATTCACTCACTTCTCCTTTATTCGCCAATCCCTGAGTTATGAATAATATTGAGAGAAATAATAATATTATTGATGTTGAAAACTTGGTTAGTAGCAAGTCGTATTTTAAACTTAACACACTTATCCATAAATCAAAACTCATATATGTTTCTTCATCAGTTTCACCTTTCAAGAAATCAGGATTGTTCATAGATCGTTTTACTTCCTTGAATGTTTCCAGAGACCAGACTAATCCAGCAATTGCCACCAAAACTAAAAAAATTCCAATCCATAATTGAACTTTTCCTATTGTCTCTTTTTTCATTTCTTCCCAGCTTTCACCCCTCCGACATAAACTTTCTGAACAGCAAAACTTTTGTAGATTCCCTCCAGGATATCCGTTCCAGCATATCCTGCCAATAAAGACAATCTATAATCAAAATTAAATATTATTCCTGTAAATGCACCTATAACCAATGCAACAAGAACAGTAATAGTATAATATCCCCATAATATTTTTCTTCTTAAAGATAAAGCCTTCAACAACCCAACAACCCCTCGTGTTAAACCTCCTAATCCTCCTAAAAGCGCCGGGTATAATACTCCTGCTAGTTGTTCTGATACCATATCACCTCTTTTATCAAACCCCTCTTGTTTTGGGTTCAACCTCTTATTTATAGAGAATAAAGGATTTTATAAATATATTCCTTGGTTTTAAGAATGATATTATTGGTAAGACAGTATCTAAAAAAGACACCCCCTACCCGCCAGATACGAGGTGCGTGCCTGTCCTTAGGACAATTAATCTTTTTTCCTCCCCTCCCCAAACAAAAATATTTTAAACTTTGATTTATGTTTAAAACTGGAGGAAAAACAAAATGTCAAAGTGCAAAGCAATTTTAGACGCTAAGAAGGTTAAGAGCATTAGCTTGCAAAAGAAAGCTAAAGGATCTTCTAAGAATGTTAAAAAATCCAATAAATAAAATTTCTTTTTTAATTTTATTTTTTTAAAATGGTAAAAAAACTACACTATTATAGCGTGCCCCACTTAATCCATATTGAAACAACTTATGGATGCAATCAAAGATGTATCTTTTGTTACAACCCTAATAGAAATTGCTCTATTGATTATGAAAAATTAGATAAAATTGTAGATAGTGTTTGTAAATCAAAAATTCCTCATGTCTATCTTATTGGGGGAGAACCTTCTATTTTGAGCGTAAAAAAATTAAACGAATATATAGACAAACTTTCAAAATATTCTTCTGTTACAATCGTGACTAATGGTTTTAAGTATATGGAAGGGCTTTCGAAAAATCTCGCTTGTCTAGGTGTCCCTATTCATGGAGATAAAAAAACCCATGAATATTTAACTAATAATTCTGGAGGTTACAATAAAATAATTGATAATATAAAAAGATATGTTGAAGAAGGTTTTGATGTAAGAATTATTCCTGTTTTGATGTCTGTTAATCATAATCAGATGTATGATATAATCAAACTTTCTGTTAAATTAGGGGCAGAAAGTATTTTTGTAGATAGATTTGAGCCGGGAGGAATTGGCAGTAAACTAACAAAAGAACTTTTACCCTCAAATGAGCAGTTTAATATAGCTTTAGACCAGATGATAAAAGCAAAAAAAGATTTTGGTATTCCTCTTGGTTTTGGAACAGCAATTCCTTATTGTTTAGATAAAAGATTAATTGATGAAAACATTTATGCAAATTGTGGAGTAGGAGTAACTTTTGGAGCCATAAATCCCGAGGGAGATTTTAGAATTTGCAATCAATCCTTAAAAATTTATGGAAATGTTTTAAAAGAGCCATTAGAAAAAATTTGGAATAAAAAAGAACTAAATGAATTTAGAGATTTAAACTGGGTTGATGAACCCTGTAAAAGTTGCGATTTACTTTATGAATGTGTAGGTGGTTGTAAAGTTGATTCAAATTGTCCGGGAGAATTCTGTATTGATTGTGCTGTAAGAGGCTGTAAAAAACCAATTAATAAAGTTAAGATCAAGATAGAAAAACCAGTATTTGAAATACCAACAAACATGAGGAGATTCAAGAAAAATAAATATTTGAGATTAAATGATTTTCACAAAGAGATTTATATTGTTACAAGATATCAAACAGTAGAGATTGATGAATCTACTAAAAGAATAATAGAATTTATTTTAAAAAATGAAGGTTATATCTTAGAAAAAGAAATTTTAGATAAATTTTCAAATGATTTTGAAAATAAAGATTTAAGAGAACTACTTTCTAAATTCATCTATATTGGAGCAATAGATGAAAGATGAAAACCTTTATTCAAAAATGTGATTGGGAGATAACAACAAATTGTAATCTTAATTGTAAACATTGCTTAATCAATCACAAACCAAAAAGAGAACTTTCTACTAAGGAATGTTTTTTAGTAATAGATTTATTAAAAAAGTTAGGGTGTAACCAAATAAATTTTACTGGTGGAGAGGCTTTAGTCAAAGAAGATTTTTTCAAAATTTTAAAGTATTCTTATGAAATGGGAATAGTAAACAATCTTTTTACAAATGGAACACAGATTAATAGTAAGAATATTATTTTTCTTAAAAAATACGTTAATTCTGTAGGGATGAGTATTGAAGGAACAAAAGAGACAAATGATTTTATTAGAGGAAAAAACTCTTACAACAAGGTAAAAAGAACATTAAGATTATTAAATAAAGAAAAAATTCCTTTTGGAATTTATATGACTTTAAATAAACAGAATATTTTAAGCCTAAAGAAAATCCTTAAAGAAATCACTAAATACAATCCCAAAAATATTAGTTTAAATGAGCTTGTTTTAAGGGGAAGAGCTAAAAAAAATAAGAAAGAAATATATCTAAAAATAAATAGGAAAGAAATTTTGGACATCTTAAAAGAAATTTCTCCTAATGAAAGATTTAGAATTGAAAAGGGTTGTAATATTAACCCAAAGAATATTTTTTTAACTTCCGAAGGAAAGTTTTATTTTTGCACAGAAATAAGGCAATGTAAAAAAACAAAATTTTTAGGGAGTTTTCTTCACCCTAATTTTCATAAATTTACAGAATTCTCAAATAATTTTTCTAAAAAGAACTTGCCTAAAAATTGCCCTTATTTATCTTATGTTTCAAAAAATATAACATTAAATTTTTTAACAGGCGAAAAATGTCCATATCTAAAATAAATATAAAAAATATTTTTCCAGGAATTTCAGAAGTTTGCAAAGATTGTAATACTTGTTGTAGAACTTATGGTTGGATTTTAGACGAGGAGGCAAAGAAATTTGCTAAAAAAGGATATCCAGTAATAAATCTAAATAATTCTATTTTTTGCATAGATTCATTTAGGCGAGATAAAAGAGGAAATTTAATTTTGGATGAAATTCCTCGTTGCAGATTTTACGGAAAGAGAGAATGCTTTATTAACAAGGATAAGCCCCTTGATTGCAAACTTTTTCCTATTAAAGTTAAATTTAAGGGAGATAATTGCTTCTTGGGTTTAAGTCTTGGTTGTAAATATGTTTCTAATTTAAGTGAGAAAGAAAAAAATAAAATTTATAATAGAGTAAAAAATTTTATAGAGTATATGCCAAAAAAAGACTTAGATAAATATCTTAATTTAATGTATAATGTTAATTTAATATCTCAACCTAAAAGATTTTGGATGAAAAAATTAATAACTTTTAAAAAAGAAGGAAATTCTTGGAAATTAATCTCTTTTCATGACTAAATAAGTCGTTCTATTTTTTGGAATATCCGGCCAATCAGTAATTATTTGTCCATGAAAGCCATTTTGCGTAAAAACACTCGCAGTTTCTTTTAATTCTTGTTCACTTTTTGGATAAAATTGAACAACAAGAGGCCCATCTTTGCTTAAAACAGAATAAATACCTTGTGCTACTCTTTCTATTTCTTGTTTGTCTTTAATCCATTGAAGAGCAGAAACAGAAACAACTCCATCAAATTTACGACCTTCAAATAGTTTTTCAATATCTCTCATATCTCCAACATAAGCTTCAAACTCTTTTTCTTTGGCTTTATCTATCATTTTTGGAATCAAATCCATACAAGTCACATTATAACCTTCAGAACGATAAACATCGGCAGTATATCCTGGACCAGAGCCAACATCCAATAAGGATTTTCCAGGCTCTAACTCTAGAAGCTCTAAAACCCTATAAGCTATTTTTTCTTGTGCTCTTCTCATTCCCCCAGAACGAGCATATTGTTCTACTTCTTCATCAGTATAATAAAAATGAGGATTTCCTAAGTACTCCTCAGGTCTATCGTTTTTTACAACCCATCCTTTATCTTTTTTTGAGTTTCCCTTTCTTCTTTGATTTCTGTTAGAGTTTCTTTCCATTTTCTCAAATAGATACTCTTCTAGGTTTTTATTTCTTGCCATAAAAACTTTAATTTATATGATTTTATAAATCTTTGGATATTAACTATTATGAAGTAATTACAAAAACTCTCCCAAAGACGAACACCTCAAATTTAATAGGATGGCTAAAAGTCCACCCAAACTAAGAGGGATTTTATAAATATATTCCTTATCTTTTATCCTCTTATTTTCCAGACTTCTCAAGTTTAGGCCCTTCACTTGTATCCAATATGACATACCCTTTTTCAAGGATTTCATCTCTTATCTTATCAGCCTCTCCCCACTTTTTCAATTTCCTGAACTCTTCTCTTTTCTTCAATAAATCTTTCATATGAGAATCAACCTTAACCTCTTCTTTCTTTACTTTATCCAATTCCAATCCAAGAACCTTATCAAAATCTAACAACAAACTATATTTCTCTGAATTATCCAACCTCACATCTCCCAACATATTCCACATAACAGCAATACCCTTAGGAGTATTCAAATCATTAAACACACTCTCCCTAAATTCTTTTAAATATTTTTTAGATTCAGGACTTAACTTCTCAATACTTAATTTCTTTGCATCTTCTTTTATCTCAAGTATTTTATTTCTAAGTCTTTGCATTGAATTAGAAGCACTTTTAAGAAGTTCTTCCCCAAAGATAAGTCTTTTTCTGTAATGCACTCCTAAACATAAATATCTATACTCCAAAGGTTCAAATCCTTTTTCTCTTATTGTATCTAAATTAATTACATTTCCTAAAGATTTACTCATCTTCTCCTTTTCCCCTAAAACCAAGAAGTCAGAATGAACCCAATAATTAACAAATTTCTTCCCAGTTGAACATTCTGATTGTGCAATTTCATTAGTATGATGAATTGGAATATGATCAATCCCTCCAGTATGTATATCAAAATTTTTCCCAAGATATTTCATTGACATTGCAGAACACTCAATATGCCACCCAGGGAATCCTTTTCCCCAAGGACTCTCCCATTCCATATCTCTTTTCTCCCCCTCTCCTGAAAATTTCCACAAAGCAAA
>CAYPLY010000013.1:0-13625 GCA_964412025.1 Candidatus Woesearchaeota archaeon
GAACAAGAGAAGGAATAAGATATGATTGTTCTTCAATTCAAACTTGTACAAACGGGGTTTGTGTAAGTTCAACACCTTCAACTTATTGTGGGGATGGAGCATGCAATGGGGGAGAAACCTGCTCGAGTTGTTCTGGAGATTGTGGAAGCTGTCAGAATTATCTAAGGACATTTTATGTTTCAAGTTCCGAAGGGGATGATGATAATACTGGAACTTCTCAATCTTCTCCCTGGAGGACTCTAACAAAAGTTAATTCACAAACTTTTAGAGCAGGGGATGCAATATTATTCAAGAGAGGAGATAGTTGGTATGGTTCTTTAACAGTTAGTTCATCTGGAAGTTCAAGTGCACCAATAACATATGGGGCATATGGTACCGGGGAGAAACCCATAATAAGTGGATTTAGAACACTAACCGGATGGGTCTCTTCTGGAGGGGGAACATATTACAAAGGAGTTTCAACTCAATCAAGTCCATTAATTGTAACTGTTAATGGAAAGAATACTCCAAAAGGAAGATGGCCAAATACCGGATGGTACTCAATTGATTCTAATTCTGGAAATACTGCATTTACAGATACTCAGTTAAGCGGAAGAAATTATGTAGATGGAGAAGTTGTTGTAAGAGTTGCCAGATGGATAACATACAGAGCGAGAATATCAAGTCATTCGGGTTCTACAGTAAATTTCCCATGGGAATTGGGAGGGGATTATGTGCTTAAACCTGGGAAAGGATATTTTATACAAAATGATGTAGACACTTTTGATATAATTGGGGATTGGGCGTATGTTAATGGAAACTTGTATATGTATTTTGGTTCAAATACTCCTTCAGATTATGAGGTTGAAGTTTCTACATTGGATACTTTTGCCTCTTTGAATAACAGAGAATATATTACATTTGATAATTTACATTTGGAAGGATATAATATTCAAGCCATTGAGGTTAGAAATTCAAGACATATAACAATAACTAATTGCAAGTTCCAAAATCTTGGAGGGAGTGGGATATATGGTCCCTGGGATGGAGATTCCTCATATATGAAGGTTGAGCATTGTGAATTTATAGATAATAATAATTGTGGGATAAAAGTTTTTGGAGATCATGAACATGCTATAATGAGATACAATACTCTCAAAAATATTGGAATGATAGATGGTTTATCCGGAATTAAGGATGGCTCTGCTATTGGAATAACAACTGATGCCTTAGATACATTAATTTCTAATAATAATATGGAGTATATAGGATATAATGGAATAAGTTTTAGGGGGGAGAATTCCAAAGTTACAAATAATTTCATTAACCATTTCTGCCAGAAAAAGGATGATTGTGGAGGGATTTATACTTATGAAGATAGTGGTACTGGGAAGCAAATTTTTGACAATGTTGTTATGAATGGACTTAATCATGATGAGGGGTCTGGAGAATCGCCAGGAGATTTCCATGGCCACGGTATATATATCGATGGTTCAGATAATATTAGAATATATAGAAATACTGTTGCACATAATGAGGGTGCTGGAATATTCTTAAATACGAGGGCATTAGGAATTGATTTGCAGGATAATTTAGCATTTGATAACGTAAGAGGAATACAAATAATTTCAAACTGGAGAGGAATGGGAGAGATAATAGGATTAATTATGAGAAATAATATCTTTGTTGCAAAAGAATCCAATCAGCATACTCTTTATTATACAACTGGAAGTGGAGATGAGGGGGTAAGAAGTTTGGGTTCAGTGGATTATAACTATTATGCAAGGCCAATAGATGATACAAAAAGCTTCAGAAATCAAATATATCTTTGGGATGGACCAACAACCTACAGGACACTTGCAGAATGGCAATCCTATTCTGGGTTGGATGCTCACTCTAAAAAATCTCCAAAAAGCATTTCAAGCACAAGTGATTTAAGATTTGAATACAATCCTACAAGCTCAAGTAAAACTGTAAGTTTGGATATGGATTATATTGATATAGAAGGGGCGACTTATTCTGGAAGCCATACTCTTCAACCTTATTCATCAATAGTTCTTATTAGAGATTAGAGAATATATTAATTAAACTTAAATAAACTTTTTTAAACACCTTAATACTGTAATATACAATGATAAAAAGAGGTCCCCCTTCTAGATATCCCAAACGTAGTCCAGGAAATCACCCCTCATGGTTCCCCTCGAGTTACCAAAAGAAACCCTCTCTTTCTTCTTACTTCAATCATTTCCCCTCAAAAGAACCTCCTAAAAAATCTCCTTCTCAGAGTAGTATTTCAAAATCAACAAAATTCCTTGCAACAATTGTTGTTTTATTTATGATTGCAGGAATTATTTTTTTAATTGTAAAAGGAATTTCAAAGGATGATAATAAAGATGAAGAAGACGAAATAGATAAATTTACAGCCGATTTAAGAATTTCAAATGCACATTTATTGAACTACAGCGATATAAATATTAAAATAAATCCTCCGGAAGAGGATAACTTTGAGTTTATTGTTTTTATTTTCTATGATAACGATTCCGAAATTACAAGACGTAAAATACCTATAGAAAAATTAGAAGAAGCAAATTTCCAGATGATTTTCCACTTTGCAAATGCCTCTATGATAAACAAGATTTCGATTATTCCTGTATTTGAGGATGAAAATGGGGATGAGGTTGAGGGTGAAGTTGAGGACCAGGCTGTTGTTGAATATGCTGAGGGGAATGAGATTATTCTGGAAGAGATGGAAAATGAAACTTTTGTCTGTAAATCAGATTCACAATGCGATGATAAAAATAACTGTACAACAAATAAATGTTTATCAAATGGAAATTGTTCCTATCAGAAGATAAATAATTGCGTTGCATGTGATTTCGATTCTGATTGTGAAGACCTCAATGCATGCACTGCAAATAAATGTTCAAGAGGGGTTTGTACTTATCTTTTAACCCCCGGATGTGTTTCTTGTTATTCGAACGTTTCATGTGAAGATAGTAACCCCTGCACGGATAATATTTGCCTTGGGGGAAGATGTATATTTAATCCTGTAGTTAATTGTAATCCCTCGAATACAAATACTACTAATACCTCCAATACAATTCAATGTACAACTTCAAATCAGGCAACAACTTGTAATGATAACAATATTTGTACAACTGATTTGTGCATAGGGAATGTTTGTGTTAATAACGCTGTTTCTAATTGCTTAAATTGCAATTCAGTTCAGGAATGTAATGATGGGGATTCCTGTACAAGAGATATTTGTTCTAACGGTAAATGTTTTTACAATTCTATAACAACCTGTGTAAGCAACGATGGGTGTTGTCCTTCTTCTTGCAGTTATATGACTGATAATGATTGTCCTTCTGTTTGTGGAAACAATGTTAGAGAGGGGGAAGAGAAATGCGATGGAACAAGTTTAGGAGGAGCAACCTGTGCAGGTATTTTAGGAGCAGGATATACTGGAACTTTATTGTGTTCTGGATGTATGTTTAATACAACTTTGTGTGCTTCTCCTTGTACTCAAACTTGTGCTTCCTTGAATTATCAGTGTGGAATTCGCCCTATATGTGGGATGAGTGTAAATTGTGGAACCTGTCCAACAGGATACTCCTGTAATTATAACGGAACATGTATGAACCTTTGTACTCCAGAATCTAACTCTGCATTTTGCAATAGATTAAACAGGGAGTGTGATAGTTTTACTAATAACGATAATTGTGAGAATTCAAGAACAGTGTATTGTGGAAGTTGTTTATCGACGGAAAGTTGTACTAATGGACAGTGTGTAAGTTCTGGGACAACAAATCCTCCCACAAATCCAAGCGGAGATATCTATTATGTTTCTCCTTCAGGAAGCGATACAAATGGAGATGGCTCAATACAAAAACCTTGGTTCTCATTAAACAAAGCGTGGGGATATGTTGGTCCAGGGGATATTATTTATATGAGGGGAGGAACTTATAGATATAATAAACAAACTTTAAGCGGAAAAAGTGGTAGTTCTGGAAATTATATTAATGTCTGGGCATATCCCTATGATAATTTAAAACCTTCCATAACAAAAAGCAGTTCTTATGTTGCTCAATGGCCAAATGCTTTGATATATGTACCTAATGGAAATTATCTTTATTTTAAAGGAATTGAAATATACGGATTTGAACAGGAAAATGAGGGAATCTGGTCTGGTTTATGGGTTTTTAATTCTGAGAATAGCATATTTGAACAATTAAATATACATCATTGCGGAAACGGGGCAATGTTTGAGAATATTAATAATTGTTTGATTCTTAATTCTGATTTTCATCATAATCTTGATCCATTAACAAATTATGATCCGTATGGGAATGCAGATGGGGTTGGGATTATGGGCGAATCTACTTCTTCTGTAAACACTTTTAAAGGATGTAGATTTTGGTGGAATACTGATGATGGAATAGATTTGTGGCATTATGAGGGAAGTTTAATAATTGATAATTGTTGGTCATGGTATAATGGTTTTATACCGGACACTTTTGAAGAAGCAGGAAATGGAAATGGATTTAAATTAGGAGATACGCAGGCTATTCTTCCCAATACTGTTTTAAGGACATTAACTAATTCTTTGGGAGTTTATAATAAAAATTGGGGATTTTTAGACAACGGGGCTAATTGTAATATTAGATTATACAATAATCTTGCATATAATAATTGTTATAGAGGATATGCTGAAGGTTGGTGTGGGGGATATCATTTTAATTTAGTCCAAGGAATTCCCTACCATATGAAAAACAATATCGCATATAATAATGGAGAGATGGATGCAGTTATTGATATTTTAACAAATGTTAATCATAATTCGTGGGATACTAATGGGATTAGTGTTAGTAATTCAGATTTTGTAAGTCTAGATGTAAGTCAATTGGATAATGAAAGGAAACAAGACGGAAGCTTGCCAGATATCACATTCGGACATTTATCTCAAGGAAGTGATTTAATAAACAAAGGAGTTAATGTTGGATTGCCTTATTCTGGAACTGCTCCTGATTTAGGAGCATTTGAATACTCTTCCTCAGTCCCCACAATTCCAGCTGAGAATATAAGATATGTTTCTAAAACAGGGGTTGATAGTTCAAGCAGAGATGGTTCAATTGGGCAGGAATGGGCATCATTGTCTTATGCTTGTTCAAGAGTTAAAACAGCAGGATACACAATACATGTAAATCCTGGAAATTATATTGATAACAATAAGTGTGATTTGGCAATTGGGGTTAGTATAGAGGGAGAAAGAAATTCTCCTCCAAATATAACTACAAGTTATACTTATGGAGTTTCTAAAATTTATGGATATATAGAACTGAATTCTCCTGCAGGAAATGCTGTAAATGGTAACCAGAGTATTAGTTATATTAATTTTAATGGAAATTCCAAGGCTTCATATAGAGCAATAGCTGTTAATTACAGAAGCAATGTTGAAGTTCATCATTGTAATTTTTCGTACTTTAGATTGTCTGGAGTTGCTTTTCATGGAACAACTTCAAGCTGGGATGTTGCTCCTCAAAACATTCTTCCAACTGGAAACCAAGTACATGATTGTTTTTTCAAGAGTTGTGCTAATTTGCATAGAACTGAAACAAATTTATGGGAAGCTGGACATATAAGGCCAGAAGGACAGAGTGGAATGAGAATATACAACAATGTTTTCTATCAAAAAGACCAGGCAGAAGGGTATAATGCAGATATTATTGCAGGATATCAGAATGATGGATTAAAACTTTACAATAATGTTTTCTATAAAAATGATATTGAGGGAGATGAATGGAACTTTTTTTATGAGATGCATTATCATAGGGGAGGAATAGAAATATACAACAATACATTTTATGGTGCTTCAACAGTGGATTTTTCTGGAACTATAAAAGGTAAATATGATTTTGGAGGGAAAATATACAATAATAGCTTTATAGCCAATTCAATACCTCCTACAAACAGTAGACATCAGGGATATATTGATGTTGAAACTTTCACTTATGTGAATGATTTGTATATCTATAACAATTATTTCAAAAATGCAAGAACAGGAATCCATATAAATAATGCTCAGATAAGCATGAATAATATCTGGGTGTATAATAATATAATTGAAGGTGTAGGTAATTCCAATAATTCTTATAGTAATGGGATAGTTGTTGAATCTAATTGGGGGGATAATACTCCTACTCCTATAGACAATGTTTACATTTACAATAATGTGATTACAGCAGCAAAAAATACTCATTCTGGTATCTATGTTTCTGCTGGAGGAGATATTTCTAATCTTAATATAAAAAATAATATCATTAAAGGTAGCTTTAGTTATCCTATAAGAATAACTGACAGAGATTTAAACACTGAAATAAATGGATTGAATATTAATAATAACTTATTTCATGGGACTTCTAGTTCGAGTATTTCTTATTCCAGTGATTTAACATATAATAATCGCAATGATAATGGAAACCTGGTTAATATTGATCCTTTATTTGTAGGAGGTTCTCCATATAATTTCCGTTTAACTTCTTCTTCTCCTGCAAGAAGTAAGGGTGTTTATGTTGGGTTAGATAGAGATTATGCTGGGCAGAGCTGGAATAATCCTCCTTCAATAGGAGCTTATGAATATAAATAAGAAAGTTTGTTAGTATTATCCGAGAATAGTAACGTTTAAATAATTCTTGCAATACCATTTTCTATGATAACCCTGGCTAAAATAGGAGAGATTTCACCTATTTTCCTTACAGTATTGCTTATTATTTACCTTATAATAGTTGAACTTGGAAATAAAAAAATAAAGAAAGCACTTATGCCTTTTGTTGTGGTTTTGGCTATTGCATTTATGATACTTGCTGTAATAAGCGTTTATAATACGTATATGAATCTGAGATAAAATGGAAAACAAATTTTTTCTAAGTCCTCGTAAATTCCGGATACAAAATCCAGGAGATTTTGCATAATGGAACAAATAGAAAGAAACTTTTTGCTTGTAATGCTTGGACTTCCAATAATTGAGTATGTTCTTAATTCTTTTTATTCTGTAGGGTTTATTGTGTATGCTGTTTTTGTGGGAGTTGTTTTGATATTAATGGAAAATGAGATTGGTCCTACAAAAGAGGAAAAAACTCTTGTATTTTTAATGATTATACCAATATGTAGGTTGGCTGAATTGTTCCTGAATTTGAATTTCTTTTGGAGTACTTTATTGTTTTACCTTATGATAATAGCTTTGGTGGTGTATTATGCATTGAAATTCAAGATAAAAACAAAGCCATTTATAGGAAATCCGGGAATTTTTCTTATTGTTTTGGGGGTTTCTGGGGTGGCAAGCCTTGCTACAAGATACCTTCTTAACTGGAATAATTATGCATTGGTTTTTCTTATACCAATAATTGCTTATGCAGAGGAAATATTCTTTAGGGGAGGATTCCAGAATCTAACCAAAGAATGGTTTGGAAATTTCTCAATTTTACTAACTTCTTTTGTTTATGCTTCTTTTAGCTTAAGTTATGGGTTTGTATTCACACTAATTGCGTTTTTCTCTTCGCTGATAATAAGCACATTTTATCATTTTAAGAAGAATCTTTACATAACCTATTTGTTGAATATTGGGTTTCATGTAGTTCTGGTTATGCTTTATCCGGGTATTTTTAGTTAAATTATGTTAAATAGGGGTATTGTGTCCTAATTCAGTAGTTAAAATAAACATGTTCTCTTATACAATAATGCTTTTAAATAATGAATATCCTAATATATACATGAAAAACACAATAAGTCTAGTTGTAGTTAGCTTAATGGCAGTTTTAATGCTGGGCGTTGTTAGTGCAATTGATCTAACAAATGGCCTTCCAGAACAACAGACTACAATTATAGCGGGTAAGATCTATAACTCAGATTATACCGCTGTGATTGCTGGTGCTGATGTGGATGTAACTTGTGATGGAGTTACAATATCTGTCGTTAGTAAAGCTGATGGGGCTTATAAGGTTGAATATACAGACGGAAGCTGTTATGTTGGGGACTCTTTGACTGTTTATGCAGAAAAAGATGGTCTAACAGGACAGAAAACAGGAACAATCCTTGCAGAAGGAACATGTTCTGATCCAAATACAGACAATTGTTTAATCAATGTCTATGATGGATTGGATGTTGCTGTTGTTAATGTACCATTAGTTCCAGAATTTGGGGCTATTGTTGGGGTATTAACAATCCTAGGTGCTGTTGGTGTATTCTTCGTTGTAAGAAGAAGATAATTTTAAGCTAATTACTTGTAAGATTCTCTCCGGCCCTAGAAGCGTATTTATTTTTTTTATAATTTATGTTAGGTGAGAAAAAGGAGAGGGGGTGTGAGATTAGGGGTTCTTGGATGAAATTTGTCTTAATTATATAGTTTATAATAATAAAGCTTATAAGCAAATCACCCTTAGAAATGATATGAAAAAAAGAGTGGATGTTTTTTTTAATAAAAAACTTTTACTACTCGTTTCCAGTTTATTGATTCTTATCGTCGGTGTTTCATTTATATCTGGTAATAGCAGAGGATATGCAGTTGGGGGAACAGATACAATTGTCGAGGGAGATGTATATTATTCCCTCGGTGGAGTTGCAAGTTTTGCAGAAGTGGTTGTTGAATGTGAAACTATTCCTCTAAAAATATCCATTCCTAAAACGTGTGATGAAAATGGGCATTACCGTGTTGTGTTTAATGATGCGGATAATTGCGATAATGGGGCTGCAATAAATGTGTATGCTATAGATAAAAATGGATTAGATGGATTAAATTCTGGAAGAGTAATGCTTTATTCTGGAGAGGTGGATGTTGAACTTTACAACGGAGCAGTTGTTCCTGAGTTTGGAGTTATAGTTGGGGTGTTAACTATATTGGGTGCTGTGGGAATATTTTTTGTTGTGAGAAGAAGATAGTTTTGTTTCTAAGAAGAGTAGTGAAAAAATATATATCTTTTTATGCAATAAACCTTATAAAGTGATGTCACTATGAAATGAGTATGAAAAAAACATTGAGTGTACTTATGTTAACAGCTATGTTAGTTTTAACATTAGGATTCGTTGCTGCTGGCGTGGGCGATATAAAGACAACTACATCTCCGTGTGATGCTCCTGTAAATGAAAATCATTATGAAGAAGGAGAAACAGTATATATTCATGCATCTGGTTTTGATTTAAACACAGAATATTCTTGGGATATCACAGGTGGCAAGGGTGGTTCTTCGTGTGATCCTGGAATGATTGTTGCTTCTGGAATAAAGATGACCGATATGAATGGAGGTGCTTGCTTTGCTGCATACACTATATTAGAAGGAGATTGTGGAGAATACAAGGTTAATTTTGGTGGTAAAAATGATAATTACAGAGTTAATGGACCTCCTGCTCAAGTTCCTGAATTCGGAACAATGATTGGAATACTGACAGCATTAGGTGCTTTAGGGGTGTTCTTTTTAGTTAGAAGAAAGTAAAATTTCTAGCAGTTAAATTTAAACTAAAGCATAAAATGAAAAAAACACTTGTGGTATTTGTTTTGAGTGTGATGTTTCTTGTTAGTTTAGGGTTTGTTTCTGCTTGTCATGATGGAGATACTGAATGTACTCCAATAGAACAAACACTGATAAAAGGGGAAGTTACTTATGCAGATTCTGGAGATGAAGCTGGGAAAGCAACTGTTGAGATAACTTGTTTTCATGATGGTACAGAATACACAAGAATTACTTCTACTCATAAATATGGGGCTTGGAAAGGATGGTATTTTGTTTATTTTCCTCAATCTCAGTGTGTAGCTGGAGATGAAGTAATGGTTAAAGCTACAAAGGGGGATTTAACTGGAGAAGTAACTGGGTTTGTTGAGGATTTTATGTCAGGAAAATGCTTTGATTTGGATTTAGCAAGAATTGATATTCCTTTAGTTCCAGAATTTGGAACATTTATTGGTATACTTACTGTTATGGGAGCATTAGGTGCTTTCTTTATTGTAAGGAGAAAATAAAATGAAAAAAACAATTGTGGTGTTTATTTTGAGTTTCGTATTTCTTATTAGTTTAGGGTTTATGAGTGCAATTAGCATTGGAGGTTGTTCTAATGATTTGGATTGCCCTGCAAGCACTGAATGTGTTCATAACTATTGTGATATCGCTAATGGTATTTGTGCTAGTGCTCAATTATCTGGAAATTCTTGTGAAGGAGATGGAACTTGTTCTAATGGAATTTGTTCACATTCTTCAACTTGTGATGATAATAATGTGTGCACAATAGATAGTGGAAGTTCTTTGTTGTCGTGTCGTCACACTCCTATAGATTGTAGTGATGGGGATTCTTCAACTTATGATTGGTGTCTTTCAGATATTGGATGTCAGAATACTTTACAACCAGCATGTTATGATGAAGATCCATGCACAATTGTTCAATATTTAAGTTTTAGTTGTAATATTGTAGACTATTCAGAATTTTGTGATGATAATGATCCTTTGACAGATGATTCCTGTGACTTGAGTTCACAAGACCCTACACAATGGGGTTGTATTCACACACCAACACCTCCTTTAGTTCCAGAATTTGGAACATTCATGATCCTATTGACAGCTCTTGGGGCTGTGGGAATATTTTTTGTTGTAAGGAGGGAAATAAGATGAAAAAAACATTAAGTTTATTTGTTTTGGCAACAATCCTTTTAACAATTGGATTCGCTAGTGCAAGTTTAGCTGCTGCACCTATTTGTACTTCACAAACTGTTGTTGGTGGAACAATCTATCAAGATATTATCACTAATGGAGTTGTTGGTGCAAATGTGGATGTAACTTGTAATGGAACTACAATATCTACTACAAGTATTGCTAATGGAGCTTATTCTGTTAATTTTGACTGTAGTGTATGTAATTACGGAGATGCTGTAACCGTACACGCATCAAAAGATGGTTTAACAGGGGATAATTCAGGAGCAATAGATATGACTTGGGAAATACCTTGTGGTATCCAGTTAGATGTAGGTATAGTTAATGTACCATTAGTTCCAGAATTTGGGGCTATTGTTGCAGTTTTAACAGTAATGGGTGCTCTTGGAACATTCTTTGTTGTTAGAAGAAAATAAAGGCAATAAGATTTATTTTTTATTTTTTTAATATAACAAAAAAGGAGGTGTAAATGAGAGGAGATTTTTCTTAAGTAAATTAGTTTTAATGGAATACAATAATGCTTATAAAGAAAAGGTTAATTGTAAAACAACATGAAAAAATTATTAAGCATTTTTGTTTTGGCTAGTGTTTTTTTAACCTTGGGGGTTGTTAGTGCAGGATGTGCAGGAGTTCAAGATATTTGCCAGTGGAAGACCCTTGAAGGTAATCCATTATTATTGCCATTAGGTAATGGGGCTGGATGCGGGTTAACTTTTAATACACTTTGGCCTGAGAATACAGATACATCTGCAAGATGTGACTTCACTGGATATGCTTTAGCTCAAACAGATTTGTATATTTCTATAGATAATGATATAACAAAATGTACTTTAACAAATTCAAAATATCCAAATGGTATAGATTTGATAGTTAATTATGAGCATATTAATTGTGCTCCTGTTGATCCCCAAAGTGGACTTTATACTGATCTTTCAGCATATGTTGCTGATGGAGATAATACCCTTGTTTGTGAGGTTCATGATTATGGGGGTGTGACTTACTTTGATGCTTGCGTTGTAAGTACGGGTACTACGAGCAATGTTGTTCCAGAATTCGGAACTGTTATCGGAATCTTGACATTAGTAGGAGCATTAGGTGTATTCTTTGTTGTTAGAAGAAAATAAAGGCAATAAGATTTATTTTTTTATTTAATTAAGCTTAAAAACCTAGTAAAATAAATATAATAATGGCAGGAATGACAACTCATTTGATTGTTTGTTTTGTGGGATTTGTATTAATTTACATATTTTCAAAGAAATGGTATTATGGTGTTGCTTTTGTTGTTGGACATCTCGTTCCTGATTTGATTAGTTTTGGGGTAACGGGATTGAAAATGGGCTCTTTGAATCCGGGGGTCATAATGACTCATCCTTGGTTTGGACCAATAGCAGCATTTTCACATAATCCTTTTACCTGGATAATTGGGGCTACTGTAATATGGGTAATTGCTCTTTTATTGTATAGTTTCAAGAAGATATCAAAGGAAAATTTTGGAAATTCAATTCTTGCACTTGTATTGTTCCTTATTGGAACAACAATGCATTTGATATTTGATAGACTTATACAGGAAACTAACTATTGGATTTAAAGATAGTCTATGGATTTAATTAACTGTAACAGGGGGGTTAGTGCTTAACCTGCATAACCTTGTAAATGATTAAGGGATAATAATTTTACGGGATAATTTAAAAATAAATAATATTTAAAAGTAGTAATTCTTAGATAGGAAATGAAGAAAGATGAAAAAAAGTCCATTGGAAATGGTTTACTTAAAAATGGACTTGAGAAAGTGATGGGAGATTCTTTGTATAGAAATTCAATTTATTTAATGATTAGCTCTGGGGTTATGGCTGTGTTTGGTTTCTTTTTCTGGTTGATATGTGCAAGATTGTTTGCTGCAGAGGATATTGGACTTGCAACAACAATTATATCAATGATGGGGCTTATAGCAAGTTTTTCAGTTTTAGGTTTGAATACAGGAATGATAAGGTATATGCCGAATTCAAAAGATAAAAATAAAATAATTAATACTTCATTTACTGTTGTTGCCCTTGTTGCAATAATTGTTTCATGTATCTTTCTTATTGGGATTGGTAAATTTTCTCCAAGACTGGGATTTATACGGGAGAATATAATATTTAGTTTTGCTTTTATATTTTTCATGGTTCTTAACTCTCTTAATTCAATGCTTGAAAGTGTATTTGTTGCATTAAGAAAAGCAAAATTTGTTTTATTAAAGAATACAATATTTAGTGTTGTTAAATTAGGGATGCCTTTCTTGTTTGTAGGTTTAGGAATATTTGGGGCTTTTGGAATATTCAGTGCTTATATGAGTGCCGCATTAATTGGATTTGGAATTGTACTTTTAATTTTAATATTCAAATTCCATTATCACCCGAAGATGGTTTTCTATGATAGTGTTATAATGAAAATGGGAAGATACTCTTTTGGTAATTATGTTGCGGGATTTATAGGAGGGTTACCTTTAATGGTTTTACCTTTAATAATAACCACACTTCTTCATCCAGAGACAACTGCTTATTATTATATGGCTATGATGATTGCAAGTCTTTTATTTGTTATACCAAATGCAACAAATAGTTCTTTGTTTGCAGAGGGAAGCCATAATGAGAGGGGGTTGAAGAAAAATGTTATAAAATCGATATGGATAATATCTTTATTGCTTATCCCTGCAATTTTAATTACAATATTATTCGGGAAGTATATACTGTTAGCATTTGGGGAGGAGTATTCTGCTCAGGGATTTAATTTCCTTAGACTAATGGCTCTTAGTGGAATAATTGTATCAATTAATTCAATATATGGGAGTATATTCAGAATAAAAAAGAGGATAAAGGAGATAATTGTAAGAAGCGTAATTGGATGTGTTGTAATATTGGGGTTGTCGTATTTATTCTTAGTAAAGGGAATAGGATTGATGGGAATTGCTTATGC
>CAYPLY010000014.1:0-11406 GCA_964412025.1 Candidatus Woesearchaeota archaeon
TTTTCCAGACTTTCATTAAAATGTTACAGAACCATTTATTTAACTCATCTTCAAGCAATTCAATATCGTTGAGAGGATTGTAATTTTCTGTTTGTTTACCTTCAGCATCTGTTGTACCAGAAACATCCACAATGTGAACAAATACATCTGCTCCCCTTAAATCATCTAAAAATTGATTTCCCAATCCTTTTCCCTCACTTGCCCCTTTCACAAGTCCGGCAACATCCATCAAATCAATTGGAACAAATCTTTTATGATTTATACAAAACCCATGATTAGGATTGCATTGTGCATTAAATTCTTTGTCAATACAATCCACTTTAACATACCCTATACCATGATTGGGTTTTATTGTTGTGAAAGGATAAGAGGCTATTTCAACTTCTGCTAGGGTTGCTGCTTTAAAAAAAGTACTTTTTCCAACGGATGGCTTACCCACTAATCCAATTAACATTTTAGTTCCTCACATATATTCTTTAATTTTTCTCTTAATTCCTCAACTGTTCCATTGTTCAAACAAGAATAATCCGCTAAACTCATACATTTTTTTACCTGTTGTCCATTCTCAAGATTCTCCTCAAAATCTCTTTTATCAGCCTCTAAAAATTCTTCAAATGTTTTTGGATCACTTATCTTCTCTCTATTCTGTGCATTTCTCCATCTTGTTTCTAAATCGGCATCCACTGAAATTAAATAAAACTCTTCCCCAAAAACCTTCCTTAATCTCTCAACCTCTCCAGCATTTCTTATTCCATCAATAATATAATTTTTTTCTTTTTCTATTTTGTTTATCACCCTGTTTGCCAGAACTCCCTGTCCTTCCTCCTCTCTCATAAGATTTCCTAAGTTTTGCAATGCCTTTCTTTCAGAAGCAATTCCTCTTTTTTTTGCCTCATCTCTGACTTCCTGAGACAAGGATAAGTACTCAAAACCCTTCTCTTTAAAATATTCAGATATAACTCCTTTACCTCCTGCAATTCTCCCTGTAAGCCCTATTATCATTTATTTTTCCTTTTCTACCATTGTAGGTTCTTTTCTAAAGAACCCCAAATGATATAAGTTTTTATATTTTAGTGTATTCAAGATGAAGTCTAATTGAGCCCCCATAATTCAATGGATAGAATATCTCGTTGCGGATGAAGGAAACCAAGGTTTCCTCTCACACACCTTCCTTTTAGGTACGGAAAGGGACTTCCTCTCTATGCCTCCGAATGGAAGTCAGCAGAATCGAGACAATCGGAGTTCGAGTCTTCGTGGGGGCATTTTAATTTCTTCTTTATTTTCAAGATAAACTTTAAATAGATTAAAGTATTTTTTTAAATATGGAAGAGGTATTTTCATATGCAATTTTGCCTTTGCTGATATTCTTTGCAAGGGTTGCTGACGTAAGTTTAGGTACAATAAGAATAATTTTTATTTCAAAGGGATTTAAATTTTTATCCTTATTTGTAGGTTTTTTTGAAGTTTTAATTTGGCTTTTAGCAATAAATCAAATCTGGTCCGATTTTTCCAATCCCTGGTTAGTCTTAGCTTACGCATGTGGATTTGCAGCAGGAAATTATGTAGGTATATGCTTGGATGAGAAGATTTCTATAGGAAACGTATTAATAAGGATAATCATCAGGAAAAACTCTAAAAAATTAATAAGTCATTTGAAAAAGAACGGTTATCATATAACCATAATTAATGGACAAAGCGGAGATCAAGAAACTGATGTAAAAATGATTTTAGCAGTTGTTAAAAGAAAAGAATTAAAGAAGATATTTAAGATAATAAAAGAAATTAATAAAAAAGCATTCTTTACAGTTGAAGATATAAGAAGTGTGAGAAAAAATCATTACGAGGTTGTTGGAGATAAACGCGGGCCGGGAAAAATATCTAAATAGGAATAGGGTTTTTATTTTCTTTTTTAAAAATATTTTTTTAATACATATAAAATGCCTCTTTTTATTGGGAAAAGCTTTTATACTTTCTTTGTCCACTACTAAGTATGGAAGACGAAGAAGAAACACAAGAAAAAGAGGATGCTGAAGTTACTCAAGAAGTTACTCCAGATACTCAATCAGAGGAAGTCGAGTCAGAAGAATCCTCTGAAGATCAACCAGAGGAAGAGAAGTTGGAAGATAAGAGAGATGAAGCGGAAGCTGCTAATCTTCCCTCTGAAGAACAAGACTAAACTGATATGTTTTGTTTAAATTTAATTTTTTTATCAGGGAAAAGGAGGGTGGGATTTAATTTTTTTAATTTGTTAATATTTATAAAATATGGATATATATTATCTATATGAATAAAAGAGGAATTGAGCTTACAATTTCCACGTTAATTGTTATAATCTTATCTTTAATGATGTTAACTGTGGGGACTATAATTATAAAAAAATCTTATTGTGCAGCGATTACGGGGGTTGATTCTATGGAAAAGTTTACTCAACAAGAAATACAAAAATTATTTTCTGACCAGGATAATCTTGTAGTTGTAAAAGAATTAGAAAACAAAATATCAAGAGGAGTATATTATGGAGTTGGTTTTATAATAGAAAACGAAGATAAATCTTCTTCTGGAGATTTCAGTTATGAATTAAGTGTTATGGATTTAGGGGATTGTCCAATTACTGAAGAAGAGGCCGAGGGATACATAGTAAGTGGAAAGGGTGCAAGAGTTACAATTGGGGGAGGAGACACATATTCAGATGTGGTAGAATTTATGATTCCAAAAGATGCTCCCTTGTGTACCTTGAAATACCAAATTGAAGTAACCAAAGAGGGAGAATTTTATGGTTCTTCTAGATTCCAAGTAATAATTGAAAAAGCTTCATTCATTGGTTCTGCTTTTTGTTAAATTTATAAAGATTAAATTACTTTAATTCATATGAAAACCTCTACAAAAGTAATCATCATTGTCGCAGTAATTCTTCTAGTTCTGGTTGTCTGGGGACTAATAGGAAGTTCCAAGGCTGCAAATATAGGAACCACTTGTGATTTTGGGGTGGGAGAAAAGACCAGTCTTGGAGAACCTGGAAGTGCTCTCTGTTGGAAATGGCACAGAAACGAAATAGGACAGATTGCAGACAATCTTAACGATTTGTTTTAATAATCCTCCCCAACGCTTTTAAACTCATTTTATTTTTATTTGCTTATGAAAAATAAAAAATTACCGTTTTACATTGTCAGAAATTCCAAAGTTCATGGAAAAGGAGTATTTGCAAGAAAAGATATTCCTAAGGGAACAAGAATAATTGAATACGTAGGCAAGATTGTTTCTTGTAAGGAAGGACTAAGAATATATGAAGAACAGTTGAAAAAATCCAAAAAAACAGGTTCAGGAGCAGTTTACATCTTCCAGTTAAATAAAAAGCAAGATATTGATGGAAATGTTTCCTGGAATCCTGCAAAATACATTAATCATTCTTGTAATCCAAACTGTGATTACGACATAATAAACAATAGAATTTGGATATTTTCAAAAAGAGACATAAAGAAAGGAGAAGAGTTAAATTATGATTACGATTATGATTTAAATGATTATCAAGATCATCCTTGTAAGTGTGGTTCAAAAGAATGTTTAGGGTATATTATAGGTAAGAGATATAGAAAGAAGTTTCAAAAACTTAATTCAAAATAAATTCTCTTAAGATTTAATTCTATTCTATCGTTTCAAGGAATTTCCTAGCCATCTCCGCTACGTCTTCATCTTCTCCTATTCCTTTCCAGGGTTTTCCCTCGCTTACAATATTTGCAACAACAATATTTGCCCCGTTGAATATAGCACTTCTTGCTTCTTTTAAATCAACTCCTCCCGCTGCAGAGATAAGCACATTGTACTTGCTTCTTATTTTATTAACATTTTTGTAACCGATTATTTTGCCTCTTGTGCTTTCTTCATCTCTTCCTTTATGCAGTATAACTACATCCGGAGGAGATTTTAATTCTCTTATTGCTCTTAATGGATCCTCAACTCCCAACATATCAATCATTGAGTAAACCCCTATTTTTTTACATTCCTGGATAAAAAAATCAAGAGTTTCTTTTGGTGCACTTCCCATAACTGTAACTGCATCTGCTCCAGCATCTCTGGCCATATGAACTTCATCTATAGCTCCATCAGAGGTCTTTAAATCTGCAACAATAATTCCCTCCCATAATCTCGAAATGACTTCTATCCCTTTCATCCCCTCTTTTTTTATGAAGGGAGTTCCAGCCTCAATAAATATTCTTTCATCTTGAGGTATTGTGGGGAGTATTCTTATAACAGAATTCAAATCAGAATTAAATGCAATTTGTAGATATCTTTTCTTTCTATCTAGCATTTTATTTTGAATACTTCTTTACAATATCAGAAATATCTGAAGGTAAAAATAAAACTATTTTTTCAGAAGGGTCAGCAGCGATATCTCTTATGGTCTGAAGTGTTCTCAAATGAACAGCAGCTGGACTTTTAGAAAGATTTTCTGCAGCTTTCCTTAGATTTTCAGAAGCCTTTATTTCTCCTTCTGCTGCAATTATAACCGCTCTTTTCTCCCTCTCTGCCTCTGCCTGTTTAGCCATTGCCCTCTTCATCTCTGCAGGCAATTCAACTTCTTGTATTTTAATTGACTCTATATTTATTCCCCATCCTCCAGTTTCATCATCGACAATCTTCTTTATACTCTCAGCAATCTTTTCCCTTTCAGTTAAAACAAAATCTAATTCTGCATTTCCAACAACATCTCTTAATGCTGCCTGGGTATACTGTTTTACTGCAAATTCATAATCTTCAATTTTTATTATAGCATCTGCAGGCTTTTCAACTTTGAAATACACGACAGTATTTGCCAACAAAGGAATATTATCTTTAGTTATTACCTCTTGTCTTGGAACATCTGCTGTTTTTATCCTTATATCAACCTTCCTCATTGTTTGGAATACAGGAACAATCCAATTTAAACCCGGTTCCTTTATGTGAGAAAATTTACCCAAGGTGAATACAACCCCTCTCTCATATTGGTATAATAATCTTAATCCAGAAATTATAATTAATACGAGAAAGATGATTATACTTATAGTAAGTCCAGCAACCATTGTAACAATTTATAGTAATGCATCTTTAAAAAGTTTTGTTATTTTTCATAAATATCTGGTTTTTTGAATTTATCTTCTAGTAATTTAACCAGGTATTTCTTAAATTTCAACTGCTCTGATATAGAATTATACATCTCAAGAGCAATAATTTTTCCAAACACAAATTTAGGCAAAGAAATAAGGTAATCAAACTCTTTTGTACTTGAAACCAAATGAAGATCACGTCTCTTTTTGTAAGAATATCCATTTAAATGGTTACATATAAATTTTTCCTTCTTATTTTTCCTTTTTGTAACATATAAAAATTCCCTGCTCCCTCTCTCCTCAGCAGCCTTAAAATGGGAAAGGTCTATGCAGAACCCTCCTATTTTGTTTACGTCCATAATTTTTGGTATATAGTCATCATAATTTAGTTCTACACAAAGTCTTTTAAGAAAACCATTCCATTTCTTTAAATCTTCAAAATGGTTCTCGTGTATATTAAAATATCTTGACTTAAAGTTTTTTGAAAGAAATTCTAATTCCTTTTTGTCTGTATCGCATCTTATATGTACGAAAGGTATCTCAAAATTATTATTTAGTAATTTTTTATAAAGTTTTTCTCTATCTTCCTTCTTTATTTCTTCTATAAATAGAACAAATTTTTTTATTTTGTATTTTTTTATATCCCTCAGCTTCTTTTCCCATCCCTTACCTCTTTTTGCCGTTAGCCCAACAAGAATCTTTTCTTTAAAATCCTCTTTCATATACCCTTAAGCAAATCTGGTTTTTTAAACGTTTTTTAATTTTATCACCATTCTTGAAAGATAGCTTAATCTTTTATACATCGCTTAAATTTATACGGATATGGCAGTAATACTTCCGGAAAAAGGGGAAAAAAATGGTAACTATCTTTCAAATCTTTCCAAGGGAATGGAGGTCCAGATATTTACAAATAAAGGTAAACTAGTAAAAGGGCGTATTGAGGAGATGGGTTCCAGAAAAGAGTTTGATACTGATGGGATAATGGTAGTTCTTAATACGGGGGAAGTTGGAAGAGTAAAAAAGATACTTTCTGAAAAGATTTACAGTGAAGTTGAGCATCTAATAAAAAAAGGTGAGAGTTCAAAGCTCGAGTTTAAATCTGACGCTCTCTGGAGCATACATAAAACGGAGAAGGAAATAAAAGAAAGCAAATCTTATGACCTCCATACTTATAGACACAAAGCTTCTAAAGTTATAATTGCAAGAGCAATTGCCGCTTTGCTTAATTCTGAAGGAGGAAATCTTGTAATTGGGGTGAAAGAGAAGAGAGACCATTCCAACGATTTTGAGATTATAGGTATTGAAGAAGACTTAGATCGACTAAAATCTATAGGTAAGGATGCGAGTAAAGATGGATATAAAAGGATGATTATTGATGATATTATTCGTTCTTATTTTCCACCAAGAGTTTACAATCGACTAAGTCAATATCTAAAAATTGAATTTGAAGAGATAGATAAAAAGATATTATGTAATATTAAAGTTAAAAAAAGTGAACATAGGATATTTATCAATCTGGAAGGTAGAAAAGTGTTTATGATTAGAACAGAAACCGAGTCAAGACAGATTGTTGATGAAGAACTTGTTGATTATTGTATGAGCAGATTTTCACACTGATTCTGAGGTTAATTCTGTTCATTTAATAAAATATATAAAATGATTTTATCTATCTAATTTATAAGAGGGAAAATGCAGAGCGTAACTGAAACTTTAAAATCTATGAACTTGAACGGTCTTTCAGAGAGGGAAGCAAGTTTAAGACTTCAAAAAAACGGATATAATGAACTTCCTAAGGAAAAAAGAAAAACCACCCTCAAAATTATTCTTGAAGTTCTTAAAGAACCAATGTTTATTCTTCTCTTGGTTTGTTGGGGTATTTATCTAGCATTAGGAGATATTAAAGAATCTTTTTTACTTTTGGGATTTGTAGGAGTTATTATTTTCATAACAATATATCAGGAAAATAAAACAGAAAAAGCTCTTAACGCTCTGAGGGATTTATCTAGTCCAAGAGCATTAGTTATAAGGGGCGGGGAGAGAAAAAGAATACCCGGAAAAGAAGTAGTAGAAGGAGATATAGTCATTTTAACAGAGGGGGATAGAGTTCCGGCAGATTCAGTTGTAGTTGCATCAAGTAATTTTTCTGTAGATGAAAGTCTTCTTACTGGAGAGTCTATTTCTGTTTCCAAAAAACCAACAAAGAATCTAAAGATATTAATGCAAACTCCGGGGGGAGAAGATACCCCCTTTGTATATTCTGGAACTCTTGTGGTTAGGGGAACTGCAATAGCTCTTGTAAAAAAGACAGGCATTGAAACAGAGATGGGTAAAATAGGAAAGTCTCTTGAGAGCATAAAGTCTGAAAAAACCAATCTCCAGAAAGAAACAAAACACCTCGTAAAATATTTCGCTATTTATGGAATATCTGCTTGTGTTGTCATAATAATAGCTTATGGTATATTAAAAGGAAATTGGGTTGAAGCAATGCTCAATGGGATAACTCTTGCAATGTCTGTTCTTCCCGAAGAATTTCCAGTTGTTCTTACTTTATTTTTGGGCTTAGGAGCCTGGAGAATGTCAAAGAAAAATGTTTTAGTAAGAAGGCAACAGGCAATATCAGAACTTGGTTCAACAACAGTTCTTTGTACAGATAAAACAGGGACTCTCACTCAAAATAAAATGTGTGTATCCAAACTTTACTGGAACAATGAAACCTGCTTTGTTGAAAACAGCAAAAAGATACCAGATAAATTTAACGAGGTTGTTGAATATGGGATACTTGCCAGTCAGAAAGAGCCTTTTGATCCCATGGAAAAAGCTTTGAAAGATTTGTCCAGAGGGAATGAAAGTAGATTTATTCACAAAAGCTGGCACCTTATACAGGAATATCATCTTTCTGATGAATTAATGGCTATCTCTCATGTTTGGTCAAGACCAAATAACAAAGAGCATATTGTTGCCGCAAAGGGCGCTCCGGAAGCAATTATGAGTTTATGCCGACTTGACACCATTAACAAAAAAAAGATTTTAAAACAAGTTGCAGAATTCTCAAAAGAGGGACTAAGAGTAATCGCAGTTGCAAAGGCTATCTCTAAGGGTCCTTTGCCAAATCAACAACAGGAGTTTAATTTTAGCTTTGTGGGATTGATTGGTTTTGAAGATCCAATAAGACCAACCGTTCCAAATGCAATAGAAGAATGTTATAATGCAGGTTTAAGAGTTATAATGATTACAGGGGATTATCATGGAACTGCTCAGAATATAGCAATGGAGATTGGTTTAAAGAATCCGGATAAATACATTACGGGGGATGAACTTGAGAGACTTGATGATTCTCAACTGAAAAAGAAGATTAAAGATGTTAATATTTTTGTAAGGGTTGTTCCTCAGCAGAAATTAAGGCTGGTTAATGCCCTAAAAGCAAATGGGGAGATTGTTGCAATGACCGGTGACGGAGTTAATGATGCTCCCGCATTAAAGTCTGCAAACATAGGAGTTTCTATGGGTGAAAGAGGGACTGACGTAGCAAGAGAGGCATCCTCTATAGTTCTTTTAGATGATAATTTTACCTCTATTGTTAATGGAGTAAGAATGGGAAGAAGAGTATTTGATAATATAAGAAAGGCAATGTCTTATGTTTTCTCAATGCATATTCCTATATTGGGTATAACTGCTCTGGCATTAATATTCAGATGGCCGCTTATACTTTTTCCAATCCATATCCTTTTCATGGAGCTAATAATAGACCCAACCTGTTCAATAGTATTTGAAGCAGAGAAAGAGGAAGAAAATATTATGAGAAGAAAACCAAGAAATCCAAAAGAAAAAATCTTCAATACAAGAACTCTTACATACAGTATCCTTCAGGGATTCGGTATGCTTATTGCAGTAGCTCTTGTTTTCTATTTTACACTTAACTCAACAAACAACGAGAATATAGCACGTGCAATGAGCTTTTCAACACTCATATTCTCTAACCTTCTTTTAATATTAAGTAATAGGTCAAATTCAAAACCTATCTATAAAACAATATATGAAAAGAATACGGCTTTTTGGTTTGTGGCTTTTGGAGCATTATTACTTCTTGGATTGTCTTTGTACGTTCCCCCAGTAGAAGAGATGTTTAAATTCAGCCCTCTTACATTTAGGGAGTTATTAATATCTTCCGGAGCAGCATTGCTAAGCATAATTTGGTTCGAGATTATAAAATATGCTCATTATATAAAATATGATAAGAGAGGAGAATTCAGGGCAGGATTAGAATAACCCCTTCCAAAAGCTCAGGATAAAACAATATGGATATAATTTATTTAATAGGAATATTTGTTTTTTTTGTAATTTTAATTTTGTTTATATCTTTCTATTTACAACTTAAACGTTCAAGAAACTTTATTAAAAAAATGGAGAGCCATTTTATTGAGGGATGGAAAGCTATTGCTGATAAAAATATTCTTAAGGGAAGGGAAGCTTATGAAAAAATAAGAATTGATTATAAAAGGAAGTATGATAAAAATAATAAAGTGATGAAGAGAATAACCTTGTTTTATAATAAGCTCTCAGAACTTCACTCTCATCAAATATAATTTTTTATTTAAATAGCAGATTTGTTTATGAAAAATTGTACAAATATAAAAATTATATACAAAAATATTAGTATCATTCCTTCTATCTTATTTATTGACTTTTCAGATTTCATGAAAGTAAATGATACTACTGCAGATAAAAATACAGTTCCCCCAAGAATGTACATAATGCTCGGAGCATAGCTGAAAGGATTTATTAGAGCAACAATACCCAGAAGAATTGTTCCATCTGATATTACAGTTCCAAGTATATCTCCTAATGCTAAATCATCATGGTCTTTTCTTATTGCTTTAATAGAGAATGCTAATTCTGGAAGACAGGTTCCAAGCGCAAGAACAGTTACCCCTATAAGTATTGCAGGAATTCCTATTTCTATTGCAAAGTCCTCCGCATATTTTACAGTAAGGAATGCGCTTGTCAATAGAATTATTAATATAAATATTAAGATAACCAGGATTTTTTTGAAGGGTTCTCTTTTCGCCTGATCAAACTTTTTACTGAATCTTTTACTATCTCTATACATTTTGTAGAAGAATAAACTTCCTACAGCTACGAGTATTCCCCCATCGATCCTTGAGAGAGTCCCATCAAATCCCAATAAAAGAGGAAATAGAAGAAGAACTATATAAAAAAAATCATCTCTTAATAATTTACTTTTTACTTTTATTCCTCCTGAAATTCCTCCCGAAGAAAAAAGTGCAACTATTCCAAATACAATTGTTAGGTCAGCAACATTTGAACCCAGTAAAGTTCCAAACCCAAGATGAGAATCTCCTTGTATAGCAGACATTATTGAAATTGTTGCTTCTGGAAGGACAGATACAACAGCAATTACAAAAAAACTAACTATAAACTCCTGAAGATGTAATGCACTTGCAATTTTTGAAGAGTACTTTATCGCATAATCTGCCGATTTTAACAGTATAACTAGAAATATTACAAACAACGCTAAATTAACCCCAATCATCTTCACCTCTATCTCTTCTTGAAAATTCCTTCTTTTAAATATCTTACTCTTAAATTAACTTATTTTTAATATAAATACAGATATTTTTTAAAGAACTCTCTTATAAATAAAAAATAAAATAATAAAAGAATAAATTTGTTTATTTCTTGGAGACTTTTTCTTCCTTTAATGCAAACTTAGCAATAAGGAATACTACCCAAGCTATAATTACAAAATTAATTATAGCACTTAATAGTGCCCCCCAGCTTATTACAATTTCCCAAACCTTGAAGGTTGCAGTCTGCCAAGCTCCCCCAGGAATAAATGGGGTTATAATTGGCATAACAAGGTAATCCACCACCGCTTTTACCAAAGCAGTTGCAGCTAAACCTATTATCAGTGCAATTGCCAACCCGATAACCTTATACTCCTTAAGAAAGTCTTTGAACTCTTTCAACACCTTTTTCATTATTATTCCAAGTACTTTTTATTTAAAAACCTTGCTTTTTATATACTGGAGCATATATTTTGCAGAATATATTCGCTTCAAATAAACTTTTTTAAACATCTTAATACTGTAATATACAATGATAAAAAGAGATCCCCCTGCTAGATATCCCCCACGTAGTCCAGGAAATTACCCTTCCAGGTTCCCCTCGAGTTACCAAAAGAAACCCTCTCCTGCTTCTTCCATCAATCACTTCCCCTCAAAAGAACCTCCTAAAAAATCTCCTTCTTCAAGTATTTCAAAATCAACAAAATTCCTTGCAACAATTGTTGTTTTATTTATGATTG
>CAYPLY010000015.1:0-10119 GCA_964412025.1 Candidatus Woesearchaeota archaeon
GGGTTATGGGCCCGACGAGCACTCCAGGCTGCTCTACCCCGCTATTCATTTCAAAAATGTTTTTTATTTTTAAACGTATGCTTTAGTTTGAGTATTCTAATTCGATACAATTACGAACTATTTCAAATTATATAAATGTAACTATTATTTAGTAGTTATATAACAAAAGATTTATAAACCCCAAGTTTCTAGAATAAAAACCATGAAAACAGAGGAATACAACATAACTTCACTGAATGAGTATCTTTCCTTTCTAGATATGCATGGACTCTCACAAAGAATAAGGGAAGAGAAAGGATACAACATAGCAGGGCATCTAGGGATAAGAGTTCCTGAAGAAAAACAAGCCCCTTATAACATGTTTGGAATTCTTAAAGAAAAACAACCTGTTGTAAAAAGCATATTTGGAATTAAGTACAAAAAACCCCAAAGAGCAGAACTTTTAGGAGAGCTTTGGAAAGAAGAAGATAAGTATTTATTGAAGGTTTATGGGCAGGATAATTATATTGAATTGATGAGACTAATAAAAAAGCACCTATCTTCCCGTAAATCCAAATTAGACAAAATAATATATCAGGACAAAAGAGAAGAAAGCTATCTATTTGATGATGTTGCTTAAAAATTATTTTATAACAACAATTCTTAAAAACTCCTCTTTTTTTAGAATTTTTATGGGTGATATGATTTTGGGTATTGATGACGCGGGGAGAGGACCGGTTATAGGACCTATGATTCTTGCAGGTTGTCTTATTGATGAAGCAACGGAAAAAGAATTCAAAAAATTAGGTATAAAAGACAGCAAGGAGTTAACCCCTAAGAGAAGAGAATTTCTTGCAAATATTATAAGAGAAAAGGCAGAAACCTTTGAGATTGCAATAGCATATCCCAATGAAATTGACGATAAGCTTGAAAATGGGACTAATCTCAATCATCTGGAAGCAATTAAGATAGCAGCTATAATAAATAAAATAAACAAAGGATATAAGAGAATCAAGGTAATAATTGATTGTCCTTCAGTTGGAATAGCTAAATGGGCAGATATGCTTAAGATGAAGATAGAAAACTTATCTAATTTAGAGATAGTATGTGAACATAAAGCTGATAAAAACCATGTTTCTGTCTCTGCAGCATCCATACTTGCAAAGTCAACAAGAGAAAAAGAGATGGATAAATTAAGAGAAAAATATGGAACCCAAATAGGTTCTGGATATACTTCTGATCCTGCAACAATAAAATTCCTTGAGAAAAATGCAAATAATGATGAGGATTCAAATATATTCAGAAAAACCTGGGATACCTGGAAAAGAGCTTCAGATAAACTGACTCAGAGAAAACTGGTTTAGTTTCATTTATCAATATTAAACATAACTTATATTAATACTTAAAAACCCCTCTTCCTTATTTTTCTCAATGGCCTATATAAAAAAATTGGTGATGCATGGGTTCAAAAGTTTCCCAAAGAAAACTGAAATACCCTTTACATCAGGAATAAACGTAGTTCTGGGACCAAACGGAAGTGGAAAAAGTAACATCTCAGATGCATTATGCTTTGTTTTAGGAAGACTGAGCATAAAATCAATGAGAGCAGCAAAAGCAAGAAATCTTATATTTCTAGGAACAAAAGCAGCCTCTCCAGCAAAAGAAGCTGTAGTTGAGATAGTATTTGACAACTCAGACAATACATTTTCAATAGAAAAAGATGAGATATCCATTAAGAGAATTGTAAGATTAAATGGACAAAGTATATACAAAATTAATGGAGAAACAAAAACAAGACAGGAAGTTCTATCTTTATTGGCACAAGCAGGAATTGACCCTAATGGATTTAATATAATCTTACAGGGAGAAATTCAAAACTTTGTAAAAATGCATACTGAAGAAAGAAGGAAGATAATAGAAGAGGTTTCAGGAATATCTATATATGAAGTTAGAAAAGAAAAATCCCTGAAAGAACTTGATAAAACGGAAGACAAACAAAAAGAAGTATTTTCAATACTAAGGGAGAGAACAGCCTACCTTAACAACCTTGAAAAAGAAAGACAGCAGGCATTAAAATACAAAAAACTTGAAGAAGACATAAAGAAATTCAAGGCAAGTATAATAAGTGTTGATTTAAACAAAAGGAAAAATCATCTTAAGGAAATTCATGAGCTAATATCCAAAAAGAACAAAGAGATTGAAAAGATAAAACAGGATATATCCAAGATATCCGAAGAAATAAAGAATTCTGAAGAAAAAATTATTTCAATAAATAAAAAGATACAGGAATCAACAGGGTTTGAGCAGGAAAAGCTAAATCAGGAGATAACCTCAATAAGAGCAGAGATAGCAGGATTAAATGTTAAAATAGAAAACCATGAAAATAAACTTTCTTCTTTATCCAAGCAGGAATCAGAAACACAAGAGCTAATTAGAAAGGGAGATCTTGAGCTTAAGGAATTAAAAAACGAATCTCCATCTGTGATGAAAAAAGAAAAAGAGATAGGTTCTAAAAAAAGTGAACTTGAAAAGCTTGAAGAAAAAAGAAAAAGATTTTACATAATAAAATCAGAATTAAAATCAATGAGAGAGAAATTTGAAGATAAAAGGTCTGCTCTCCAAAGCTATGAAAATGAATCTAATTTTCTTGTTAAACAGATTGAATCTCTTTCATCACAGCTTTTTGATAAGAGAACATCAACAGAGATTATTGATGAATTAAAATCCTCTCTCTCACAGAAAAGAAATCTTCAGGATTCCCTGAATAAAAGAGTAATAGAACTTGAGAAAATATCTTTTTCAAACGAAAGAGAGATTGAAAAGCAGAATAAGATAAATGAAACAATATCAAAAATGGATATCTGTCCTCTTTGTAAAAGCAAAATAACCAAAGAGCATATTGATAGTATCCATAAAGAGATTTTCCCAAAAGTAACCTCTCTTAAGAAAGAGCTTGAAGATTCAGATAAAGAACTATCCCAAATTGGATTAAAAAAAGAAATGCTCTCTGAAGAAATCGAAAAGATTGGTTCAGAATTATCAAAAAGAGAGACAGATTTAATTAAAATATACAACATAAATGAAAAAAAGAATGCAATAAAATCTCTAAATGATAAGATAATAATATCAAGAAAAGAGCTTTCAGAGATAGAAAAATTAAAAGTGAATCTGGAAAAAGAACTTGATGAAAATATTAATGTTGAACAGAAATATGAAACCCTAAGGGTAGAATTACAGGAAATATCTCTAAGAACAAGAGAGAATGTAAGTTCCGAGATATCCTTCAAGCAAAGAGAATATGAACGTCTGAAGATAGCTCTTAAACAATTCTCAAGGGAAGAAGAAGATGTTAAGGAAGAACTTTCAACTTTCAGGAAGAAATTTGAAGAGAGGGAAAAAGTCCTAGAGAAAAAAAGAAAACAAGAGGAAGAACTTGTTCTAAAATCTCAAAATCTAATAAAAGAAAGAGATTCTCTTCAAGCTAAGGTGAGAAAAGATGAGCAGGATTCTCTTATAAAAAAGAATTTTATATACAATATAGAACAGGAAATAAACAATGTTAAAATAGACAAGGCAAAAGTTGATGCCGAAATTGAAAATCTTGAGATGGAAATGTTAAACTTCCCCGATATTGAGATAATAAAAGGTTCAAGAGAATCCCTATCAGAGAGATTATCAAAAATACAGGAAGCATTCTCCCAAATTGGTCCTGTTAATCTCCGTTCCGTAGAAGTATACGACGAAATAAAAAAAGAATATGATATAATAAATGAGAAGGCAAACAGCATATCAAAAGAGAAAGAAAGTATACTTAGAATAATACACGATATAGATGTTAAAAAGAAAAAGGTATTCCTTAAGACCCTAAGCGAATTAAATGAAATATTCTCAAGAAATTTTGCTCAGATAAGTCTCAAAGGACAGGTTTCATTAGAACTTGAAAATCCAAAAGAACCATTTGAGGGAGGAGTGGGAATAGTTGTAAAGACAGGACATGGAAAATACTTTGACGTAACCTCTCTTTCAGGAGGAGAACAAACAATGGTTGCACTTTCATTAATCTTTGCAATACAAGAGCTTAATCCTTATTGCTTCTATATTCTCGATGAAATAGATGCAGCTCTTGATAAAAGAAATTCCGAACGTCTGGGGGGACTTCTCAAGAAATACATGCAAAGAGGACAGTATATCGTTATTTCTCACAACGATGAGATTATTACGAATGCAACTAATCTTTATGGACTTTCAATGCATGAAGGAGTTTCTAAAGTTATAAGTTTGAAGGTTTAGATTAGCTTTATGTATCTTTTTAATAATTAAATTATCTAAGTAAAAGCTAATCTTATTTATATTTCAACATTAAGATTATAATAATATTTCTTAAACTTTATCTTCAAGTCTTTTATTAAGTTCTTCTTTTGTTTCTGGATTAAAATGAAGAAATTCTGCCATTGCATTGTAATATTTATTTGCAATATCTCTAGTTTCTTTATCTGGATGGTTATACCCAATTATCTCAAGTGTATGTGTTAAATGAGCGTAATAATGCATAGTACAATACTCCAAATCTCTTTGGAAATCTTCAAGTGAGGGAAAAGGCATTTTTTTCATATAATCTGTAGAAAGGTCCGCACTATTTTGGATAATCCCTCTTAACCATCTGTTAATTACTTTAACGCTCGCAGGTCTTGAAGTATCTGGTCCTCTTAAAGAAGAGAGTATAACACTTTGCTGTTTCCAAGGCAATTCAGCCATCCAATCTTTTAGAACAAATCCTTTATCCATAGTTTTCAATTAATTTTTCAATTTAAAAGAATTATTGTGATAAGAATTCACCTCATCATACCGTATCTTTTGTTCTTCTCAGTCATCTTAATAAAATAATCAAGTTTTTTCTTGAAATCTTCTTCACTTCTTTCCCCCTGATGACCAATATAAGTAATCCTTATCCTTTTGTAGTGCTCGGGAAACTTCTGGAAGTTCTCCCAGGCTTTTTTATTTTTCTTTATTTCTTTTATTATATACTCAGGAAAAATAAACTTTTCATTCCTATCTTTCTCCTTATCAAAAGCATGTTCAACTGCCTTTAGACCAAAGTCAGTCATCTTACCCTGTTGAATCATCATCCTTATTCTTTGTTTATTCATTTCAGATAAGATACTTCCTTTCCTTCTCGGGCTGAATCTTTGTGCAAATCTTTCTTCATCCATCCTCTTAATAATTCCATCAATCCAACCATAACATAAAGCCTCTTCAACAGCATCATTGTAAGGTATTCTTTGTTTTCCAGAAGCCTTATTATAATATACTAACCATATTTCTTTTTTCGTATCATAATTCTTAGAAAGCCAAGTTCTCCACTTTTCCCTATCTTTAACATAAAGTGTTTCACCTATTTCCATTAAATATATATCGCAATTATGTTTATAAAAATTCTCAAACTCTACCCTCTAATCTTCTGTCCATATCTTCTTCAGTTTCAGGGTTTAAATGTAAAAACTCAACCATTGCAGCATAATATCCCAAAGCAGAATCCCTAACTTTTTCGTCCGGATGTTTAAATCCAATTATCTCCATTGCTTGCATTAGATATGAGTAATAATTAACTGTGCAATACCTCAAATCATTCTCAAATTTCTCAATAGGAGGATGTTCAAAATCTCCCATATTCTGTTTAGGATAATCCAATGCAATATCTTTCATCCACTTAGTCGTTATTTTCATACTTGTAGGTATTGTAGTTGGAGGTCCTCCTAAAGAGTATCTAATAATCTCTTTTTGCCCTTCAGGCAATTTCGATACCCAATCTTTTTCGGTAAAACCTTTGTACATATATTTCAGTCAATTACCTAATATAAAAGTATTATTGTGATTAACTCAAATTTTCAAAACAATTAAATAAAAGCACTCCCTTAATAATTAATGGAAAAGGAAGAGCTAATCAAGAGTTTAAAAAACAAAGGCTTCAATGATAAAATAATAACTGCCTTTCAGCATGTAAAAAGGGAGAACTTTGTTCATGAAAACTTCCAGAGAATGGCTTATGAAGACATTGCTCTTCCTCTTAGCAATGACCAGACGATATCACAACCTTCAACTGTTGCCTTGGCCCTTTCTCTTCTAAAGCTTAAGGAGAATCATAAAGTTCTGGAGATAGGCTCTGGTTGTGGATATACTCTTGCTTTAATATCAAATATTATAGGAGAGGGAGGGAAAGCATATGGGGTTGAGATAGTCCAGGAACTTGCTGAAGAATCAATAAACCATCTAAAAGATTATTCCAATATAAGTATTTATAACCAGAATGGGAGACAAAAGCTCCCTGAGGCCCCATTTAACAGAATTTTAATAAGTGCAGCCCTAACAGAGATCCCTCATGAGATATTAGAACAATTGGCGGATAAGGGTATAATTGTAGCCCCCATTGGTTCAAATTTCATGCAAACTCTTACCTCAATAAAAAAGATAGAAGGAAAGTATATTGTAGAAAAAGAGATACCCGGTTTTATTTTTGTCCACTTTGTAGATTAATGTTTCTTTTTAATCCAATTAACTAAAAACAATACTCCTATAAGAATTGCCGGACCAGATATTAAAAGGGTCCAAAACAACTGATATAATTCATTTGGAGAACTTCTAAGAATGTGAATCAATATAAGGAAAAAATAAAAAGCCCCTACAAAGATAAACACAATTCCTCCAACAATTTCATATCTCTTCCATGATATCAAGACAACAGCCAATAAAATTAATGAAGGGATATTATGCATGAATAGTCCTCCCAGGGTTTCCCAAAAAGTATATCCATTCCCAAAGATATCCAAAGAAAATAACGATAAAGATATTATAAAAACTATTGATAATACTCTTGGTGTCCAATACACAAACTTGCTCACTCTTTTTTTCTTAACCATTACATACGAACAAATATATTGAAGTTTAAATAATTGTTTAATTTATTGTTTTATTCTATTAGGTAATTTAATTATCAATTATATCCATCACCCTAATCTTGTTCAACATTTAATTAGTATAATAGGTCTATCAAGGTTTGATTTTACATAATTAACAAAACATCATTCACAAACTCTTCCTCTCATCTCTTCATCTCTTGGGTCTTCCCATCCAGGAGGTATAGATATTATTGCCCCGCTTATGGGAGACTTCCCTACAAACTCGTCCCCTCTACAATAAATCACATAATCCTGACAATGGGTTTCATTGCAAATAGCTTTTGTCCAAGAATTAGTATAATCTGATAGAGGATCTCCAGATATAAATCCAGAGGTACTAAACACAAAAGAAATTATTAATAAAACTAATAAAATTAGTAGAAAAATTATCTTGTGTGTATTTTTCATTTTTAACATTTAAAGAAAAATTTAATGAGTTTATTATCAAATAAAAAAGAAAAGGAGAAAGACTAAATAAAAAATAAAAAAGGAAAAAAGGAATTTAGTAGTAACTTTCTCCGAATTCTTCAGTTTTTTGTGGTTTTCTTCCGATTAGTACAATCAAAACAACCAGCAATACTAAGAAGATTATTGCTAGAACAACTGTCAAAACAACAATTGGATTTACAGCGCTTCCTTCAGCTTTCAAGCTAAGAGTAACTTTCTCAACTAGCTTATCATTAGAGAAAACATTAACATCAAAGTTGTATTCTCCTTCTGACTTAGCCTTAGCAGTTACAGTAACTGTCTTACTTGATCCAGCTGGAACAGCAACAACAGCACCATCAACGCTTGAAGAGACATCTCCGCTTGATTCTGCTATAACTTTGTATACTACTAAACTGTTTGTAGGGTTTACAAGTAACAAAGTGTATTCAGCGTTTTCACCAATTGCAACTGTTTTTGAAGTGCTTGTAACAATAACGTTTTCAGGCAAATTGTTTTCTACAGCAATTTGTCTAGCGAAATTCGCTACAACATCATCATTTTCAACAGCAACTTCAAGAGTGTAGACACCAGCTTCAACACCATAAGGTATTTCTAAGTAGATTCTTCCACTTACTGTGTCTTCTTCTTCACAGTCACTTGTGCAATCTTCTTGTGCAACTAAATCACCGAAGTAAGCAGTCTTTTGGACTCCTAAGCTTGGGATTCCTACAGTTACATAAAGATCTTCTAAGTCATTGTAACCAGCGTTTTTCAATAAGATATCAACTGGGAATGTTTCACCAGCATCAACTGATTGAGCAACACTTATTGACTTAACAACAGGGTTGTAAGAAGGTCTTTGAACTCTTACTAAGATGTCTTCATATTCTGATTCATAATCTGCATTCCATATTCTAACAGAAAGAGTTACGTCCTCAGATAAGTCATCCTTAAGTTCGTAAGGAACTTCAAGTTTCAAAGTTTTTGTGTATGTGTGTCCAGCTTCCACATCAAATGGGCTTGAAACAGCATATACACTGTCTTTGTCACCTTCAAGTTCTGCTCTTATTCTAACTCCAGACTGAGCTTCACCAAAATCTTCTGCAGTAAATGTTACCTTTATAGTAACATCTTCACCAGCTATAACACTTGGATTATTTAGGATATTCATCCCATCTAACTCAATTGTTACACAGTCTGCAATTGGAGGTTCAGGCGAGCTAGTCATAAGTGTTCCGCAACATGAACAATCAACATCAGTTGATGTATCACATTCACAAACACTAGCGCTAACTGTAGCAAGTACGAACAAAGCGATTGCGATTGTACAAAGAGAAACCAAGATTTTCTTTGTATTCATTTTTGCTCTCATTTTATTTAATTGTGTAGAAAGTTTTTTTCTACAGTATTATTAGAATTTACCTACTTTATAAAGCTTACGTTTGTAGTAATTTAATAGTTACACCAGAGTTACTGAGTGTCAGTACAACAAATGACATATTTCTATTATTACTAAAAAATAAATAAAATAATGTAACTCTTTGTCACGATAAAAATAGAAAACACAAGGAAGAATTTCTTCTCCCTCGTATTACTTAAAAATTAAAAACTTAACAACTGAATATTGTTGCTTGTTGCCGCAAAATTTCTTGCAACAAGAACCTGACACCCTGCGTCTTCTGCTGAATCTATAACTGAGCTTGTCACTGTTCCATCTAGAACAATTGCAAAGGGTCTTTCATTGATTCTTCTTAAACTTCCTCCAAAACCTCTTGAGGATATTTCCCTAATCTTGTTAAGAGATTGATCAAGAAGAATTGCTTTTCCAGAATCTTCTGTTTCTTTAAGAATCTGTTTAAGCTTTTCTTTCTCTTCATTAGTTATCTCTTTCTTTTTTGGAGGGCTCTGAAAACCATTTCCTTCTCTTCTTTGCATACCCTCTCTTCTAAGGAATTCATTCAATGGAGTTTTTCTTCTCAGGTTCATGAGGATTTCTTTACCAGCAAGTTCTTCTACTTCTTTTCCATCTGGTGCAACAACCACATAATCCACATCTGCATTGTCAGATACGTTTTGGACAATAAGTTTTCCTCCTCTATCACCATCCACAAAAAGAGTTATCTCTTTCTCTTTACCAAGCTCTCTTATCGCATTAGGCATCTTAGTGCCGTTCATTGCAATAACATTTGTAACTCCCGCTCTCAAAAGATTAACAACATCTGCCCTTCCTTCAACAACAATTATCTCCTTTCCGGAAATATTCCCACATGGTAATTTTTCTTCACCATACTCTTGTATATTTGAAGTCTTTGCAGAATCCTTTATCTCATTTGAGATTTCTCTTGAATCAGTGGAACCTTTTATCTCAGACATGAGCTTTTTAGCTCTTTCAAGAATGTAGTCTCTTTTGCTTCCCCTAACATCCTCAATTCTCTCAACTTCAATTTGAGAGTCACTTGGACCTATTCTTTCTATAGTTTCTATTGCAGCAGCTATAAGGGTTGTTTCAGACTGGTCAAGAGCGGTTGGAATCATTATCTTTCCAGTTGTCATCTTGTCCCTTCTTTCTAAATCAACTTCTATTCTTCCTATTTTCCCTTCTTTCTGCAGCTCTCTCATTTCAAGCTCAGCCCCAAGCAAACCTTCTGTCTGACCAAATATAGCTCCGATTACATCAGGTTTTTCTAAAGCTCCTTCAGCCGTAAAATTCGCATGTATCATATATTTTATTGATACTGGACTTATTTTTGCCATTTTT
>CAYPLY010000016.1:0-6755 GCA_964412025.1 Candidatus Woesearchaeota archaeon
AAAACTCTTTAAACTTTTTTTAAAAGTTTGGAGTAAAAACCCTTAAAAACTCTTTCTCCAATTGAATTATATGACAAAATCAGAAAATATTCCAGAAATAAATGTGGGAGTTGTAGGACATATAGATCATGGAAAAACAACTCTGTTAAGCAAATTAACAGGGAAATTTACCGATACGCATTCTGAAGAACTTAAAAGAGGAATAACAATCAAATTGGGTTATGCTCAATCAGTAATCTACAAAGATGGAGAAATATACAATACCAAAAAAGGAACTCCTCAAAGATATATCTCATTTATAGATGCTCCTGGACACGAAATGCTCATGGCAAATATGTTATCAGGAGCAGCAATAATTGATGCTGCAATATTGGTTGTTGCAGCAAATGAAGGAATAAAACCCCAAACAAGAGAACATTTTATGGCATTACAGGCAAAAGGAATAAAAAACATAATAATTATACAAAACAAAATTGACCTTGTTTCAAAAGAAAAAGCTATTGAGAACTATAAAAAAATTAAAGATTTTGTAAAAGGAACAATTGCCGAAGATGCACCAATAATCCCTGTATCTGCACAACAAGAAATAAATATTGATAAAGTTCTAAAAGAACTCTGCAATCTTGAAATACCCAAAAAAGATGAGACATCAAAACCAATATTCTTAGTAGCAAGAAGTTTTGATATAAACAAGCCAGGAACTGATGTAAAAGATATAAAGGGAGGGGTATTAGGAGGAATATTAAAAAAAGGCAAATTAAAAGTAGGAGAGGAGATTGAGATAAAACCTGGATTAAATATAAAAAAGAACAACCAGACAACATATCAAACCTTAACTGCAAAAATAGTTTCTATATACAAAGGAACAGAAAGCATTAAAGAGGTATCTCCAGGAGCAAGTATTTCTATTGAAACTTTGCTAGATCCTTCGCTAACTAAAGCAGATTCATTAAATGGATGTGTTGTTTCATTAAAGGGAAATCTCCCAAATATAACCCATAAACTAGTAATAAAAACAAAATTATTCGAAGAGGTTTTAGGTATGGAACAGCATCACAAAGTAGAACAAATAAAAACAAAAGAGGCTCTAATGATATCGGTTAATACAACAATAACACTTGGGATTGTTGAAAAGGTTTCAAAAGATTCTATAGAACTTCTTCTAAATATACCCATAATTGCACTTAAAGGAGACAATGCAGGAATAGCGAGAAACATAAACAATCACTGGAGACTTATTGGATTTGGAGAGGTCGCTTAAAATACCTCCAATATTGTTCTAATGATTTTGAACTTATAAAAATATTTATAAGTAGCTTACACATAGATATATTATGAAAAAAGAGTTTGGGTTATTTATAATAGCACTATTTTTAATCGGATCTATAGGAATTGCTTTTGCTGAAGAATTAGAAGAGACAGGAGGAGGACCTATTCAATATGGAGAATGTGGAGATGATATATGTGATTCTGGTGAGAATACATCAACTTATCCATATTATTGCCCTCAAGACTGTGATGGTATTGAAAATGAAAACGAATCTGAAGATGAAATTGTATTTTGTACTATGGATGCAAAGATGTGCCCTGATGGTTCATATGTAGGGAGAGACCCTGAAAACAATTGTGAATTCTATGATTGCCCTTCAGAAGATGAAGAACAAAATTCATGTAATAATTTATATTGGATAGATAACACCAATAAAAACTGTTCTCAAAAGGAATTTTGTGGAGCATACATGTATTATGGATTATATACATTTGATGCCAAAGAAGAATGTTTAGATTTCTTAGAAAAAGAACAAGAAGATGAGGAAGATGATAATGAAACAGAAGAATATGGAGAACAAGAAAAAAGATTAGGCTCATCTTGTGGTACTGTGACTCCAGGAACACAAAATGAATGCTGTATAAACAAAGGATACAAAGGATGGGATGAAGAAGAATTTAAATGTATTGGGGAAGAGAACAGAGATAGAATACGGGAAAGAATAAAATTTGGAAATGAAAACCCCACAGAATGTCCTAAGGAATGTACATGTTCAGGACAAACTGTAAAGTGTTCTTTTGAAAATGGAACAAGGGTAATGACAATTTATGCAGGTAATTCAGGAAATGTAATAGTACAAGTAAAAAACATAAATGCTTCAACAAATGTAACTTTATACAAGGAAGATGGAAAGATATACGGAACATTCAGAGACAATGAAACAAAAGAAATACGGCTTCCAGATGAAGTTATGGAAAAATTAAAAGAGAAAAAAGGGAAAAGATTACAATTACAAAATGAATCAATTGAACTAACTGGGGATGGATACTACAAAGTTGAAATGAAGAAAAGATCTAGATTATTCTTAATAATTCCTGTAAAAGAAAGTGTAAATGCTGAAATAGATGCTGAAACAGGAGAGACCATAAAAGTAAGAAACCCTTGGTGGGGATTCTTAGCTAAAGATATTAAAGAAGATTTAACAGAAGAAACTGAAGATTAAACACCATAAAACTTTATAATACCTTTTTCTTTCTTAAAATTTATGACAACGTACTCTCACTCAAGATTATCAACATTCGAACAGTGTCCCTTAAAATACAAATTTAGGTACATAGACAAGATAAAACCAGAAATTGAAAAGAGTATAGAAGCTCATCTAGGAACTTCAGTACACAATACATTAGAATGGATATATAACTCAATAAAAGAAAATCCTAAATCTCCTCCATCGCTTGACGAGATAATAAGTTACTATATACAATCATGGCAAAAAGACTGGACAAACGAAATTCTTATAGTAAAAAAACAATACACCCCCAAGGATTATCTAAACAAAGGGATACAATTCCTTGCAGATTATTTCCAGGAAAATTATCCCTTCCTTGATGGAACGATTGAATGTGAAAAAAAGATAACAATAGATTTAGATGAGAACACAAAAATACAGGGATTTGTGGACAGATTAGTACATAACATTGAAACAGGAGAATATGAGATACATGATTACAAAACTGCAAATACTCTCCCTACACAGGAAAAGATGGACCAGGACAGACAATTAGCATTATATTCCATAGCAATAAAGGAAATATATGGGGAGGACAAAGAAGTAAAATTAGTCTGGCATTATTTAGCATATAACCATAAAATAATATCAAGAAGAACACAAGAACAACTAGAGAAATTAAAAGAAGAAACAAAAAACCTAATAAATCAAATAGAAAACACAAAGGAATTCGTACCAAATAAATCAATTCTTTGTGAATGGTGTGAATATAAAAATATCTGTCCCGAATGGAACATCAAAGTTTATGAAAATATCTCTGAAAAAATACTCTCCAAAAAAGTTAACCCATTTCCAGATTTTAAAGACGAAAGCAAAAGAGAGAATTTGGATATATGGTAATACAAATTATGACTTCTTCTTCCTTAAATTAATCAAACTTATCTCACTCTGAGAACCTAACCTCATGGGAGGGCCCCAAGTTCCAGTACCAGAAGATACAAATATGCTTGAACCTCTGGATTGATAAAGTCCTCTAGGATAATTATACATCAGTCTTATAAATAAATTAAATGGAAAAATTTGTCCGTTATGTGTATGGCCTGCTAAATGCAAATCGATTCCCTTTTTCTCCAGTTCTTTCAATTTAAACATTGGAGCATGATAAAGAAGCACATTGACTTGATTTTTATCTATATCTATCCTGTCTAATTTTTTAGATATCTCTTTTTTAAAGTCGGAGTAATCGATACCTATAAAATTTATTCCCTTAAATTTAGACTTTCTGTCTCTTAGAATTTTCATTTTTGTTTTCTTTAGTATAGGTAAAATATTATCCAATCCCTCATATATATCATGATTTCCAACAACAAAATATACTGGACTTTTTATATCATTTATTGAGGAGAGTATACCATTCTTAATAACTGTGCTCCCATCAACTAAATCTCCAGTTATTACAACCACATCTGGATTTAAGGAATTCGTCTCCTGAATCACCCTTTCAAGATACTTCTTTCTATGTATTGCCCCAATATGCAAATCGCTTAAATGTACAATCTTAATTTCTTTTTTGAGTCCTTTAATGTCTATATTTAAGGTATTTATCTTTAATTTCCTTCCATTAAGAAGCGCAATAACAGACATTATAAGAATAAATGAAAGAACGACTGCAGAACCTAACTGAGGTTCAATCTTAAAAAATATATTTATAAATTTATAAATTAAAAATACAAAAACTGAAAAAAAAGCTATGCCTATCCAGATTGAAGCAATCATATAAAATAATCTTGTAACAAACATAGGTTTGTATCTTTCAAAAGAAACTGTTAAAGGGTATGAGAAAGAGAGAAAGAAAAGCAAAAGATAAAAGACAACTCCCTTATTTAAACCAAGAGAGACAAAAATATTATTAATAAACAGATAATTAATTAATAGCGAAACTACAACGAATGCCGAAATTACTAGTATAAACCTCTTCTTTTCCATTATAAAATATATAAGTAAAAATATGCTTTTAAGGCTTACTGAAATTATTCTTTAATCAAACTCTTAACTATCTCATATATATCCGGATAATAAGTTGGTTTGATCATTTTAACATGGAAGAAATCAACTCCCGTACATGTGCCATTAACATAGATATTGTCTGCCCAATATAAATAAGCGCTCTCATTTTTTACTATACCGTCGCTATTTGATCCTTCAAAAGGACAGCCTAACCCAATAATATTGTAAACTGGGATACTTGGAATTGGAGCACTGCTTAATTCTGATATAAATGAGCTACTTTTATTCATCTCGCTACACTCTATATCTGCCCCAAATACTGCACATGAATTAAGTACAAGTCCGTCTATTCCGTTATTGGGACCCCCAACAAGAACAACTTTATGTAAACTATCATCTCCATATAGCTGGATATATCTTCTAGTAACAAGACATCCCATACTATGCCCAATAATTATAACCTTATCCTTGCCTGTAAGATATTTAACATTAGAAATAATCTCATTTAAACGGGTTGCATATGTATCTATGCTCTCCAGCTTAGAATCATATATAAAAGAGCTTTCCTCCGTAACAGCAGTATCCAGATAATATGTAGCCTCAACAACAATTGAATTATTTATTTTACCAAGATACCCTTGAGAAGCTTCATCATACTGACTTCTATAAAAATATCCTGCATCTAGATATCCCTCTTTCTCCAGATTTCTTGCCATATCACTAAATGATTCCATACTTAACTCTGCAGATAGTTTCTCATTGAAACTATGTCCATGAACAAGAATCACGGGATATTTCAAAGAAGAATCATCAATACACTCATAACATTCATTCATAAAGCAACATATAGGTAAAGGATCCTCTAAGCTGAAAGAAGAGGCATAGTTACTATAGTTAAGATAAATTTTTTTAAAATCAGTAGAATAAATTGATAGGTTTAGTCTTTCATCTCCATAAACCTCATTTAAACTCTCATTTTCAAGGACAAATAAAAGATTCTCCTTATCAACCCACAACAAATTAAACAAACTAAGCTTATTCTCAATTGTATCTACCTGTTCAATACTCGAAACCATTGAATTAAAGTTTCCCACGAAAGATTCTGCAAGTGATAGGGAATACTCCGTAAAATTATAATCTTCAAGGAATAATATCTGTAAACGTATCAAACTCACATTCTCTATTAATGAATTATATTTTATTACACTGCTTGAGATAGAATTATTTAGTCTAACAACACTATTAAAAAAACTCTCTGTTTCTTCCTTTACCCCGGAGATTTCTGTACCTAACTTAGAATATTCCTGTTTACTATAGAGATAATTAAGGTATTGTATACTCTCAAGAACTTTACCAGAATTATTCTTAAGAGATTCGTATGTATCTTCAAATTCGGAAAGATTTAATGGAGAAATGTCCAACTCTATCCGATTTAATATGTTTTCGGCAGTATAAAAATCTCTATTTATTCCTTCAGTTTCATTTTTCAAGGCATTCTTTATTAAATTTTGAACATCATTTAATTCATAGTTTACAGAAATAATCCTTGTTCTTAATTTAGAAAGATTATTATTAACATAACAAAGTTTTCCATCTTTCACAGAATTGCACTCTAAAGATAATTTATACAATTTTTGTCCATATTTTTCTCCATTAGAAGTTAAAATATACTCCTTAGATATGGGACTTGAAGATTTTACATAAACCTCTTCATAAACTAAACGCTTATCCTCAGACAAATCTTCCAAAACAAATGAACAATTTGCGCTACAAAAAGGATTAGTTAGAACTCTTGCTTTAACCCCCAATCTTGCCTCTTCCCAATTCTTTAAGAAAAAATTCTGTTCTTCAACGTCAAGTGAAACGAGTAAATCATTACCCACAAGAGATTTAAAGTAAAGGTAAAAACTAAGAAATAAAAAGATTGAAGCAACCATTACAATAAACCCGATAGTATGCGCTCTTCTTTTTCTTCTCCTTATGCTTGACTCATTATCCAAATTCTTATTTCGTTTACTACCTGAACCAGAATAAATCAACCCAGAAACAAGTATAAACGTCACCACCCCAACTATCAAACTTATGATGATTGCTTCTTGAATTGGGGAAAAGTCAAATTTATACAAAATCCACCCCAATGCAACCCCAATTAAAAACATGAAACCTACTATCACTCTCATAACATAATAAATGGAATTTATGGTTTAAATTACTTATTCCTTAATAAAAATCAATACGCCCCGACCGGGA
>CAYPLY010000017.1:0-5563 GCA_964412025.1 Candidatus Woesearchaeota archaeon
TAACCAGACTGAGCTACAGCCTCATTGTTTGTATCAAGACTATTCTCAGGATGGTTTGTGCGTTAGCACTTTAACCAGACTGAGCTACAGCCTCAAAATATACCTATTTCTGGTAACAAAAACAAACTCAAACAATTTATAAAAGTTACTTAAACACCTTTTTTAGAAAGCTTATTCAATTCTCTTATCATCTCTTTCATTCCAGTAGAACCAAATCCTTTCTCTCCTCTGCTAGTCTCAGAGAGTTTCTTGACCTCATTTATTTTAGCCTTAACAACAGGAACTAAAATTATCTGAGCTATCCTCATTCCCTTCTCAATCTCAACAGTTTTATCATTCATATTCACCAACATTATTGAAACCTCTCCTCTAAATCCACTATCAAAAGTACCTGCAACAGTATGTACATTCATCTTTTGTACAATTCCAGCCCTATCTCTAACAATCCCAACATGCCCCTCAGGAACCTCTATAGCTATCCCTGTACTAACCTTTTTCTGATCAAATGGAAAGATACTCACATTTTCTATAGCTTTTAAATCAAATCCTGCATCAGTATCAAGAGCATATTCAGGGGCCTCGGCCTCTTTAGACAATTTAAGGAAATTAAGAGACACTTCAGAACTCACCTTCTTCTCTTTCCTAACTTCCACACTTTTTTTATTAACACCCTTTATCATACCCCCGAAAAATCATTGAACTTTATAAATTGTTCTGAAGAATTTAACAATATAAAATCTCCCAAACCTCAAGCTTTTTAAATGAACTTTTTCTAAAATATCCATGGCAGAAAAGAAACCAAAAGAAAATAAAAAAGAAACAAAACAAGAACCTCAAAAAAGCGTTCATGGTATGTATCATTATATTAAGCAAGCCTGGAAGAAACCAGATTCAAAAGTCCTTTCAAAAAGAATGGAAGAATGGAGAGCACAACCAGCGCAAGTAAATGTTGAAAAACCCCTTAGAATAGACAGAGCAAGAGCATTAGGATACAAGGATAAAACTGGATTCGTAGTGATAAGAGTTAGAGTAAAAAGAGGGGGGCATACAAGACCAAGACCTATAAAAGGAAGAAGAGGAAAAAGAATGCACACAAGAAAGAATCTTAAAATGTCTTATAAATGGATTGCTGAACAAAGAGTCGCTACTAAGCATAAAAATCTTGAAATATTAAATTCTTATGAAGTCGGAAAAGACGGAATAAACTATTTCTATGAGGTAATCTGCGTTGACCCAGAAAGACCAGAAATAAAAAACGATAAATCAATAAACTGGACAGGAAAAGGTTCAAACAGAAACAGAGTGTTTAGGGGACTTACAAGCTCTGCAAAGAAATCAAGAGGACTAAGAAGCAAAGATCCAACAAATAAGAATAGACCAAGCAGAAGAGCTGGACAAAAACCAATACCTCCTTCAGGAAGAAGATACGTAAAACCATTAAAATAAAGGGTAGTTGGACCATCTTTAGAACACAAAACATTATGTAAATTCAGTTCTACAAAATATATTTAAACTATAACAAACCCAAATAGATATGGAAATAAAAGGAAGCGAAACTGAAAAAAACCTTCTAAAGGCATTTGCTGGTGAAAGCCAGGCAAGAATGAGATATACCTATTTTGCGTCTGTTGCAAAAAAGGAAGGATATGAACAAATTTCTGCTATATTTACAGAAACTGCAGACAATGAAAAAGAGCATGCAAAAATATTTTTTAAACACCTGGAAAAGTCAGGAGGATTACCTGTTGAAATAACAGCAAGTTATCCTGCAGGAAGAATAGGCACAACAAAAGAAAATCTTCTTGCAGCTGCAAATGGAGAACATGAAGAATGGGGAGATTTATACCCTGAATTTGAAAAAGTTGCATTAAAAGAAGGATTTAATGATGTTGCAGAATCATTTCATGAAATTGCAGAAGTTGAAGAAGAACATGAAAAACGTTACAGAAAACTCCTGAAGAATATTGAAGAAAAAAGTGTATTCAAAAAAGATAAAGTTGTAAGATGGAAATGTAGAAACTGTGGGTATGTTCATGAAGGAGAAGAAGCTCCGGATGAATGTCCTGCATGTAAGCACCCCCAATCTTATTATGAGATATTACAGGAGAACTATTAGAAAATAAATTAAGATGGTTGAAAAAACAGAAATTTACAAATGTGATATATGTGGGAACATTGTTGAGGTTGTACATGGAGGTGGAGGAGTACTTATTTGTTGTGGACAACCTATGAAACTTGAAAAAGAAAATACAGTAGATGCATCTTTAGAAAAACATGTTCCTGTAATAAACAATAAAACAATAGAAGTTGGTTCAGAAAAACACCCTATGAGTGCAGAACACTACATTGAATGGATTGAAGCAACTTCAGAAGATGGAGAAATCTCTAAAATATATCTAAATCCGGATTCAAAACCAGAAACTAAATTCTCATTTAAACCAGTAAGTGCAAGGATATATTGCAATTTACATGGACTCTGGAAAAACAAAGAAGAATAAATAAGAATAATTAAAAACTTCTTCTTACTAATTAATTTATGTTATACTCAAAGCTATCAGAATTATATGAAAACCTTGGAAGTACCACAAAACGTCTTGAAAAGATAAATATTCTATCAAAATTTCTTGAATACCTTTCTGAGGAAGATAAAGATGTCCTTTATCTTCTAAATGGAGAAATATATCCAAATTATGATGAAAGAAAAATAGGAATAAGTAATCAGCTTGTTATAAAAGCCATATCCAAAGCATCCGGAAATCCCTCAGAAAAAGTCTTGCAAGAATGGAAAAGAATAGGAGATCTGGGAAAAGTTGCGGAAAAATTAATACACTCAAAAAAACAATCTACACTCTTCACAAAATCCCATTTAACAACTGAAAAGATAATTGAAAATTTAAGAAAACTTCCAGAACTTGAGGGAGAAGGAACAATTGAAAAAAAATTATCCCTTATAACCGAACTACTAACTTCAGCATCTCCTCAGGAATCTCTTTACATTGTAAGAACACTTATAGGAGATTTAAGAATAGGAATACAAGAATCAACAATAAGAGAGTCTTTATCAAAAGCATTTTTTAATTCAGATAAAGAATCCTCAAAAATAATCCAGGAAGCAATTGATAATTCCAACGACCTAGCAGAAATATTTCTTATCTCAAAAAAAGGAGAGATAAGCGAATTTGATAAAATAAGTTTAGAAGTAGGAAAACCAATAAAGGCAATGCTTGCACAAAAAGCAAAAAATATTGAAGATGGATTTAAAGCAGTAGGAAAACCTTGTGCAATTGAATACAAGTATGATGGATTTAGATTAATAATACATAAGAAGGAATCTGAAATAAAACTTTTCACAAGAAAACTTGAGAATGTAACAAAACAATTTCCAGAAGCAGTAGAATATGTTAAAAAATATGTTAAAGGAGACTCTTTTATTCTAGACAGTGAAGCAATAGGATATGATAAAAAAACAAAAGAGTACACCCCATTCCAAGCAATTTCTCAAAGAATAAGAAGGAAATATGATATTGAGAAAATAAGAGAAGAATTACCAATAGAAATAAATGTATTTGATATTCTTTATTATAATGGAAAATCTTTAATCAAAGAACCTTTTGAAAAACGTGCACACTTAATAAGAAAAATAGTGACAAATACTCCCTACAAAATTGTTTCTTCTAAACAAATAATAACAGATAATTTAAACAAAGCAGAGGAATTCTACAAAAAAGCCCTTAAAGATAATCAAGAAGGGGTAATGATGAAAAATCTCTCAACCGGATATCAGCCAGGAAACAGAGTTGGACATATGTTAAAGGTTAAACCATCCGGAAAAGACCTAGATTTAGTTATAACGAGTGCAGAATATGGAACAGGAAAAAGAAGCGGATGGTTAAGCAGTTTCATTTTATCTTGTAAAGGAAAAGAGGAACAAGAATTTTTGGAGATAGGAAAAGTAGGAACAGGAATTAAAGAAAAAGATGAGCAGGAAGGAGTTTCATTCAATGAACTAAATGATTTGTTAAAGCCATTAATAATAAAAGAAGAAGGAAAAGATGTTAAAATAAAACCAAAGATAATAGTAGCAGTTACATACCAAGAAATCCAGCAATCTCCTAATTACAGTTCTGGATGGGCTTTAAGATTTCCAAGAATAACAGCATTGCGATCCGATAAGCACATTTCAGAGATTGCAAAAATAGAAGAAATAGAAAAAGACTTTGAAGACCAAAGAAGAAGGTAAAACACAAATAAGCTTTTAAAACACCTTATCTTAGAACTAAAATGAAAAGAGGAAAAAACGTTAGGAAAAAAAATACTATTGCCTCTCCCAAAAAAAGTTATAATTCTAATGCAGAATTAATAATAACGATTATACTAACAATTTTAACTCTAATAATCCTATTTATTCTTTTCAAAAACCTCTCCCCAACAACTAAGGTTATAGAAAAACCATATTCTCCTGAGAACTGCTCAAATGAAAGTATAATAAAAGTATGGGAATCTATATTTAATGGAAGTTCTGAAGATCTTATAATTATTGCTCCAAATGAAAGTCTATTAAATGAGATGGAATCCTCCGGATACTCTGAAGGATTAAGCTTTGGAAGAGGTTATATTAAGATAAATGATTGTCCAATATATGCTGTTTATCAAATAAATGGAAGCAATGTAAGAAGTATCTCTGGGATGAATAATTTCTTAGGAATTAACATGGTAGCAGCAATCAGTGGAAATTACCCTCCAGAATTTGTAGAATATGTTAAAAATTTAAGCGGGAGACAAATAGAAAATGAGATGAGTTTCTCTTCTGATACATCTGATATCTTCTTGTTTTTAAATAGGAACGTTTCTATATCTAACCTTGAGGAAGCAAAATATAAATTTGGATCTGTATTTAGTGTAAATATCTCTTCTGCAAATTGGACTCCAGAAGAATATTCTCTTATGGATGAATTTGAAAATGGTACAGAAAAATTTACAGATGAAATTAGATATATTTTCTATGAAACTGAAGAGGGAGAGAACATAACATTATTTGGAGAAAGATTAAATCCTGAGACGATTTTTGTTAGCACCGGAGGGGTTGAGGGAAATTTAAGTTATGAATATTATACTTATGCCGAAACATCACTAGCAAAGCAGATAAAAATCCTAGAAAGAGAATTCGAAAACTGGACTTCTCCAATAAACACTTCTCTAAAGAATATAACAATAGAAATCAATAACTCAAGATTAAGTGTATCTGAAGAATTAAGTATATTTTCAGAACCTCGTTCAGAATTTCAAAAAGTAGAAATCCTACAAAATAACCAAACAATTATAGAGACAGAAATAAATTTTACATCAAATACTAAATTTGACTGGACAAAGATAATTATAAAAAAACAGGAAGAAAATTCAAGTAGAGGATATGTAATAATAAATGGATTAAATTTTACAAAAAACATAACTCTTGATAGAATAAACAATAAATCAGAATCAGTATGTGTAAAGGATAAAGAAGTACATTCAATAAATGAAATAAGTGAAGAGTGTAATCTCTATGATGAATATCTTCTTGAAT
>CAYPLY010000018.1:0-4396 GCA_964412025.1 Candidatus Woesearchaeota archaeon
AAAAACTGCATAAATATCTGATGATTTGTTGCACCAATAGCTTTCATTATTCCAATCTCTTTTCTTCTTTCAAGGACAGAAGTAGTCATAGTATTAATTATTCCAATTGCACCAACAAAAATAGAAATAGAAGCTACAATAACAATAAATATAGTAATTGCATTTAAAATGCTATTAACTTGCTCTAAAGAAGCTTCGGGTGTAGAAACAGTAAAATCTTCTTCTCCAACTTTAACATCTCTTAATCTTCTAAGTAATTTTTCAATGTCCTCTTTTGTTTTCTCAATATCATCCTTATCTCTTGGAAGAACTGCAATAAAATCCAATTCCTCTATAGAACCATATAAAATTTCCAAATCTCTTTCGTTCATAAAAACAATATTATCAAAAATAAAACTTCCTTTCTTCTCTACAATTCCAACAACTTCAAAATCCCTTCCTTGAATATTAACTTTGCTTCCAGGAACAACCTCTCGTTCTAAACCTACTTTATCAACATAAAAGTTATATCCTAATAAAACTTTTCCAGAATCTCCATCTTCAAGTAATCTTCCGGCAATAGTCTTAGCTTCAATCTGTTGGTAAAGAATATCTCTATCATCTCCAGAAGGAATATTCGTAGCATATCCAAAAATCGCTTTATTGTTAAATTCTAATCTCCCTGCAACTATGACTCTGCCCACCGCAGCTTTAACACTACTAAGCTTTTCTATCTCCTCTAAATCTCTTTGGGTAAGGGGATTAACCTGTCCTGTACCGGGGGGACCAAAGCCATTTCCGGCTCCCTCAACAGTTATCAATTCAGTTGCTGAAACACCGAACTGAGAACTTACAGCCAGTTTAAGCCCATTACTCAGTGTAATCAAAGAAACAACTGCAAGAATACCTATACAAATACCCAAAAGAGTAAGATAACTCCTTATACCTTTCTTTTTCAAATTTCTATATGCAAGAATGAAGTAATTCATTTTAGCTCTTCCTTTCTTTAGTAACTTTCTCTACTTTTCCATCTTTAAGCCAGTAAATAGTGTGTGCATATTTTTTGGCTAGTTCTGGAGAGTGGGTAACAAAAACTATTGTTCTTCCTTCTTTATTCAACTCAGTAAGAAAATCCATAACTTTCAATCCTGTCTTAGTATCCAAATTTCCTGTAGGCTCATCAGCCAGGATAACTTCGGGATCATTGGCTAAAGCCCTTGCTATTGCAACTCTTTGCTGTTGCCCTCCTGAAATCTGATTAGGATAATGCCCTCTTCTCTCCCATAAATCAAGTCTATGTAAAATTTTTTCTGCTTTCTCTTCTCTTTCATACTGGGAAACCCCTTGAAGAGTCATTGGCAAAACAACATTTTCAAATACAGTAAGAGTTGGAATCAAATTAAACTGTTGAAAAATGAAACCTATATTTCTACCCCTAACCTGTGCAAGTTCAGATTCGTCCAAAGAAGAGATATCTTCCCCATCAAGAAAAATATGTCCTTTTGTAGGCATATCCAAACTCCCAACAAGATTCATAGCAGTAGATTTACCTGAGCCAGAAGGTCCCATGACTGCAACAAAATCTCCTCTCTTAATATCAATACTTATATCATCTACTGCTTTAACAACACTCTCTCCCATCTCGTAATATTTAGCAACATTTCTAAGATGAATAACCGTTTTATTTGAATCTATCTCTTTTTTCATAGATAAAAAATAAGAATATGATTAATAAACCTTGCCCCAAAATAACCAAAACATTTATAACAAAGAAAAATACAAAAACAACATGACAAAAAAAATACCAAAAATAATAACAATTTTAGCATTTCTATCAATACCTCAAACAATAGATAATGGAGATTCTCTCCCTCTAAAAAATATAGAAAATATAACAAACACGAAGATGACTGAAAAAGAATTAACCAATGCCAGGTATCAATTAATTGAAATAAATGATAAAATAGAATCTATTGAAAGTAGAAGAGATTTTATAATGATGCGCTTGAACGAAAAAGATATTGTGGATAGTATGAAGAATAATTATCAAAGAAGATTAAATAAGGCAAATACAGAATTAAGAGCATATTATTTAAAAAAAGACTCAATATATAAAATAATAAAAAAATAATTACTGCCTTGATTTTATAAAATCCTTAAGCAAGTGAAATACTTCTTTTTGTTTGTTAGGTAAGAAAGTAATTGAACCTGCATTTTTATGTCCCCCTCCTTCAACAAAAGCTTCGGGGATTTTTTCATTAAGGTATTTAATAAATTCATGAACCGAAAAGTTAGATTCATTTGTAGCCCTTATTGTCATTGCAGTACCCATAACTCCAACTGTAATCAAACTTGAAATCTCTTTTTCAACTTGAAGAGAATCATGAAGCATACCTACAATTCTCCCTGGTTTGGGAAAAAATCCAAATCCAGGAAAAAATTCCTCAAAATGTAAAAATTGAAGATGAACTTTACCAAACTTGTCTAACTTAGAATTTGCCTTTCCAATCTTAAACCCTTTTTCATCAAGTTCTTTAATATAAGGAGCCATAAGTTCAACGAGTTGTTTTTGTTTAGCTCTTGGTTCTCCAAATAAAACTTCAATATATTCTCTTGCTTCCATAAACTTAACTTTAGAAGAAACATAATCAATAACAAGAGAGATATCTGATAGAAGTTCTTTTGTATATCCCTGGGATAAAGCTATTCGCATATACTTCTCCATTAAATCTGGATTAGCTATATCAATTCTATCTGCAAAACCTGCCAAAGCGGGTATCTGTTCAATATTCTTAACTTCAGGATTTACAAATCTGGAAAACTCAGCACACAACATCCCAGCAGAAAAATGTGAACCATCCTCTCCAACTAAAAAAGGATTTATATGTGTTAAAACCTCATCTGATATGGCATCATGATCAAAATAATGATGATCAATAACTATAAAATCTGCTCCATGAACCTTTCCCTGTTTTATTGCCATTAAATCCTCAGGAGAAGAACCATTGTCTGCAATTATAATTAAAGGCATTTTATTAGAATGTTTTGCAACATTTCTCAAAGAATTTGCCATATCTCTTATAGAATCATCAATTTCATAAAATGGTGCTGCACAAGGAGCTCTTGTAAAAAATTCCCACGCGGCTTTTTCAGAACTATGTTGTTTTTCAATTAAAGGAAGAATGGCTCTCTCAAGCGCAAATCCCGAACTATATCCGTCTGTATCATTATGATGTCTAACAATTATTGGCCTATCTTGTATTATTGCAAGTCTCACTTGTGTTGCTGCCTCAATAAATTTGTTTTTAAGTTTGCTTAATATAACACTCTCAACCATAAAGTTGGGAGGAACAACTTTAGCCCTCTCTTTTTCTATCTCTTTCATTTTATCCAAGAAAATCTTTTTGTTAAATTCGTCTAAAATTCCAATAGATTTTATCTCTCCCTCAATCTCTCCCTGAAATTCTCCTATCTCTACAGTAGCCCTTACAATCACCCCCTCAACTATCTCAGGATAAGCCCTAACTCCAGGTTTAATAAATCCCTTAAGAGATAGGTTTCCGGTTCCATCTGAGACAACAAAAACGGTAGGGCCCCCAGTCTGAACAACTTTATTTACATGCCCTGTCAGGGAAACAGTTTCTTTACCCCCAACTATCTCAGATATCTTCTTTTCAACAGGTTTAACAGAAGGAACTTTACTCCCAGTAAATCTTGCCCTAGAATTAAAATTGTTTTGTGATTGTTTTTTATAATTCTGTTTTATATTCTTCTTTGACTTATTCATAATAATTTAAATTCCTCAATTTCTCTCTTACAGAAAAACTAACAACATACCATTTAAAAAGCTTCTGTATTGGCTATTATGCCTAAAACGAATGATTTAAAAACCATTTTTCAATCTAAATATCATGCCATTCAAAATAAATATAGGAACAAAGGAAGGTAAAACCTACAAACTGGAAGTTGAATCCGAAGAACTAATTGGAAAAGCATTGGGAGATAAGATACCTGGAAAAGATATCTCAAAGGATTTTGAAGGATACGAATTTGAGATAACCGGAACAAGTGATAAATCAGGATTTACATCTATGGAAGATGTTGATGGTATAGGATTAAAAAAAGTTCTTCTTACATATGGAAAAGGAATGCATAAACGTTCTAAAAAGGAAGGAAAAAAGAAAAGATCAAACCCTTCACCAGGAGGATTAAGACTGAGAAAAACAGTAAGAGGAAAAATAATATCAAATGCAATAGTTCAAGTAAACCTAAAATTATTAAAAGAAGGTTCAAAAAAACTTTCAGAAATATTCCCTGAGCAGAATAAAGCACAAGCACCTGCTGAAGCAAACTAAACCCTTAAAAACTCTTTAAACTTTTTTTAAAAGTTTGGAGTAAAAACCCTTAAAAACTCTTT
>CAYPLY010000019.1:0-2420 GCA_964412025.1 Candidatus Woesearchaeota archaeon
ATGTTTTCAATGTTCTTTAGAGTGTTTGGTTTTATTTTGATTGTCATTTTGTGTTTGTTTATTGTTGTTTAGGGTATATTTCATACTTGAAATATACTGGTTAAATGTATTTATAAACTTTGGGTTTTTAGTGTAATTCAGTAGTGACATCACAATAGTAAAGTTTATAAGTTAGGAGAGAGTTGGTTGAAACATGACAAAAAGAAAAAATCTTGAGAAACTTGCCGAATATGGTGAAAGAGTAATACAGGATGAATTATCAAAAAGATACATAGAAATGGATTCTGCAGCAAATGTTCTTAAAAAAATAAATACTGTTGGTTCAAGGGCTAATTATATAATGGCAATATCAGATTATGAAAGCATGAGAAATGAGGCGTACGCTCTTGGGGTTAAACCTGCTTTGAAAGTGGATTTGGATGATTGGAAAAGCATAATCCCTAATTTCAATAAAAAGGAATACAATAAATTGATGGATGCAGAAGAGTAAAGGGTAAAATAAATATTAAAATGAAAACAGTGGAATACAAACTACAATCGGGAACTCATGATACAATCAATCTTCCTGAGAATGGAATGCATCATGCAGAAAAGATAATGAAAATGGTTGTTGAATCTGACAGTTTAAAGACATTATCAAAGAAAATAAACAAATATTCTTATTTTAAAGATATGAAAACTTCAGTTAAAAAAGACATTGCTGTTAAAGCTAATTATCTTAGAAAATCAAATCAAGAAGATTACAATGCAAGAGCATTGAAATTACAGGATGATATTTATATTATGGTTGGAACTTATGATTTAAGCAGACTGGATAAAATTGTAAAGATGAGTAAGGAAGAGGAAGCTGCTTTCAAGGGTTTAGAATTGAATTTCCTTGAAAGAAGAGATAAATTTGATGATAAGAAAAAAATAGTTAATGGGTATTACAATAAAAGGAAAAAATAAAATGAAAACAAAAAACATAGTAAATCCGTACAAACTCGTAAAATATCAATTGAAGTCAGATTCTTCTAGGGATGTTAGAATACCTTTAAAGCATGCTTATCGTGCTGGAAAACTTTTGAATCTTGTTCTTCATAGCGGGAATAGGGAAGAGTTTCAAAATAAAGTGAGCTTGTATCCTTCTTTAAATGAAGTGTATATCCCGGGCAAATTAAATGAATTCATTAAGTATTATTATGACTCAAGAATTTATGACAGTGATGAAGGCAAGCTACTTGACCAGGCTTATCTTGAGACATGCTGGCACATGGCAAATGATGATTTATCTAAAAATAAGGTTATTAGTGAAGGGTATGGAGAAATGGAAGGTGGACTTGAAAGAGTCCAAAAGATAAAAAATGCTGAAGATATAAAGAGCATATTGGAGAGTTTGGGAAAATGACAAAGTTAACAGATTCGATTAAATACATTGGTAAAAACTTCTGGAAGGTTCTTCCTGTTGGAAGCAGTTTAAATTATCGAAGAAAGAACAAAGATAAATTAGAAGGAAGAGAATATGATGCAAAAGATATACTTCATGACTTTTATGCACTTGCAGGGGTTTTTGCACTTTCAGGATACCTTGGAACTTTGAGTTTAACAAAGGAATGGGAACCTAAAAAACAACTTGAAGAAATTGAAAGGATAAAAGTTGAAAATCAGAAAGAAGAGGACAGAAAAATGCTTATTGAGAAAAAATACAATGGAATTTTTGAAAGTGAAAATCCACAAACATTTCAGGATTCATTGAATATCTATTTAAAATATGGATTGCCAATAAAATTATTGAGCCCTTCCTTTGAACAAAGAGAAGAAGCTGTAAATAAACTTGAGAAATCAGTTGAAGAGGCAAAATGAAAAAACAATTGAAACAGGAATCCGATATTGAAAGAAAAATAAACGATTATGTTAAAGATATATTTGAGGGAAGAGATGAATCTTCTCCAATAGGAAATCTTACCTGGGGACTGCATCTATATAACTTTCTGTATAACTTTTCAGTTCAGCATAATTTAAAACCTGAAGATATAGAAAAAGGGATTGACAGGATAAACTATGCAATTGAAGATTACAATATGTTAAGAACAAAGGAGTATATGAATTAAAATGAAGAAAATTCTTAGAAAAGAACCAAACAGAATATCGGGTAAAACCCTTTCAAAGATTCTTGGGGTAAACCCAAGAGAATACAGGGTTATCTATCCGAATATACACGAGAAAGGATACTGCCCAGGAATGGATTTAATGGGACATACTCCGGATTGTCAGGGGATGATGACTGTAATGGATGCTCTTAAAAGAAATAAAGAATATCAGCTTCCAGTCCCAACAATGACAATAAGTTCTCCGAGAGTATACAAAAGCGGAGAGGTATGGATAGACGAAATATACAAGATTGCTTATCTTTACATAGGAAAAAGCAAAAATGATATGGA
>CAYPLY010000020.1:0-2201 GCA_964412025.1 Candidatus Woesearchaeota archaeon
ATTTATGGTTTAAATTACTTATTCCTTAATAAAAATCAATACGCCCCGACCGGGAATCGAACCCGGGACTCCTGCGCGACAGGCAAGTGTTTTAGCCATTAAACTACCGAGGCACAAGAAATCATACCTACTTTAATTTTTAAAGCTTACTACTTGCAAATTTAATTAAAACTACATTCAGAATTACTCTTTTTTAGAAAGTTTTTTCTTAGCTAAATTAGCTGCTAATGCTGCTTCTCTCTGAGCTGATGCCATCTTTTTTCTAGCTTCTTTCTGCTCCGGGCTCATAGGTTTTTTTCCAGTCCTGCTTCTTTTATTCATTCCTCTTTTTTTATGCTGATGTAATCTTCTGTTATTTCCCATAAAAGTTTGATTTATTTTGAGTATATATAACTTTTGATTAAAATTATTTAATTAGACCTACACATTAACCTTCAATGATTCAGAACACTTCTTGAGAAATTCAATCCTGCTCTTACCATCTTTTATCTCGTCCATTATCCATTTTGAGGGTATTGGCTTTCCTATCTTAATATACAAATCCTTACCTTTTTTATTCCAGGCTTCTCTAAATGAGAGAACCCTACGCAATTTTTCAGTCTTTTCAAATCTTGCAAATAGGTTATATAATCCCTCATGATTTGGACCGGATGTCCAAACTGGAACTACATAAGTGGCATGAGAAATAAAAGGTACAATTTCATTTTTCCAAGGATATTCTCTAAGTCCAGGACCAGACATAGTTCCTGCGGGACAAACAGCCAAATTACCTCCCCCGTCTAAATATTTTATAGAATCTCTCAATACACTCCGGTTGGAACTAGAAGTTGTTGTGTTAACAAAATGTAATATATTCTCTATACCTTTTATAAATCTTAGCTGATTCATTGCTATAAATTTTATCGATTTATCATTCTCTTTAAGCATAGAGCCCAAACTTCCAAGCACAGCAGCACTGTCAAGCAATCCATAGGGGTGATTAGTTATGTACAAGCTTGGATCATCCAGAGGAATATTTTCCTTGGAAATAAATTTTATATTAACTCCCATTTCTTTAACAGCCTCAAGGCAAGCATAAGGCCACCCCTTTTTTGAGGCATTTTCTTCTGCTCTTAAAACCATATCGTAAGTTCTACTTATTTTAAGAAAATCATCTGTAATTGGATTAATTTTCGCAGAAATTAGTATCTTATCCAAAGAAGATTTAGGATTCTCAGAACTATCAAAATCCTCAAATAAAGACTTTATTTTAGGGAATTCTTTCTTAAAATAGGTTATCTCTCTAGAAAGGTTATATGCATCACGAATAGAGTTTATTATCATAATTCTTAATATATTTTAATATTTAAAAACAAATATATTCTCCAGATATAAAATTTACCTTCTGCTAAGTCTTAATAACATAATTAATATTAAAAGTATTAAAACTGCAATAATAAAGATTATAGCTATAAAAGGTAATTTACTTTTTAGAGTATATTTTTCTTGATTATCTAAATCATTGGATACAATCTCCCCAGAGATTACATTTGGTTTATTATTCATCTGAGAATAATAGTACTCATCATAATAACTATCGTCTAAAGGTTTTGAGTCCATACATTTTGTGCAATTATCTTTTGGACACACCCCGCAATCTGCTGGACAGCTTGAACAAGTTTCATATCCATTGCAAACTCCATCTCCGCACACAGGAAGACATGTTACTGTAAATGTAACCGAATCTACAGCAATATTACCCGAAGCATCTTTACAGGTTACCTTCCAAGTATTACTTCCAACAATGGAAGTTATTCCGGTTATTGTATTAAACCCATTTACTAAAGAAGATACATTTACTGGACTATCTTCATTTAAAGTATATGTGCAAGATTGTAAATTATCATCATAAACATAAAAGGTCATACTGGTTCTATGAGGGCAGTAATCCTTAGCAAGAGGGTATGTAATATTTACAATTGGCTTAGTATTATCTGGACAAACCCCACAATCTGTTTGACAGCTTGAACAAGTCTCACCATTGCTACATGACCCATCTCCACAATAAGGTCCTTGAAGAGTTACCCATGAACATGAATTTGAACAGTAAGTACATGAACTTCCATAAAGAGGATTACAAACCTGTCCGTTTAGTGTTCCTTTATCACATTGTTCACCAGTATCAAGGATATTATTTCCACAAACTGGAGAATAACAATCAT
>CAYPLY010000021.1:0-2117 GCA_964412025.1 Candidatus Woesearchaeota archaeon
TTCCAGTATCTTCCGGTTCCATAAATAATAAACATTAAACTTCCAAACATTAAACCCCCGGATATGGAATTTATATTTATGAATATTGTGCATCCTGCAATAACCAAAACCCCAAAAATTAAACTTATTATAAACATGTTTTTTGAATACGCTTTATTTGCTATTTCATATTCTTCAGAACATTGCTCGTATATTTGATTATAGTAATAAGAGTCATTCATAATATCTATCTTATTTAGTACATTATAATCACAGTAATCTTCGTATTCAGGAGAATCATAAATCAGTTTCATTCCAAATACACAAAACATCAAGAAGATTATTGCTATAGCAATCCCGAGTAATATTTCTTTTATTTTCATTTTTTTAAAAAAATCCTTTCTTTTTTATAACCTGTATGTTGAAATAGTTTGAAACCGTTTCATCGGGATATTCTGCACATAAAACTGTTACCACAAATGTCTGGATACAAGGTTCAACTTCTTTTGGAATATTAATTCTTACTAGGGCATATCCCTTTCCATTTTGCACTTCATTAAATAGTTGGTTACTCATTCCAGGGAATATATCTTCTTCTATTCCGTTCCATCCATTATTCATACAATATTCTTGTTTATCCACAATTTCGATATTGTACACGCATCCACTCTTCTGAGTTCCCCATACTTGGGAGTCTTCTGGGGCAAATCCAATTGGAATTCCAAATCTCTCCTGGCCACTTTCTACCACTGCAGTTTTTTCTATATCCGAGTTTACAAATATAACTAAATTTTCATCTTGTTCCAAAGAATCATCTATTTCCTTTAACAATTGAGAATTAATAGAAGTTACACTGCGTGTTGTATCTGAACATCCAAATACGCATTTTTGTAAAGATAAAACTAAAACACATATAACAAGTATAACAAATACTATCAAAATTATTTTTTTAGTTTTTGGTTCCAATTTACTTCTCCCTCTTCTTTAATTAATTAAGAAAACACAGTTTAAAAAATTAGCTATTTAGAATAATCCTCTCTTTATGACTTCTATATCAAAGTAAGTCTTAGTTGCTTCGTCAAGATGTTGGCTTCCATCACATCCTACAAGAACTGTGAATCTTTGTAAACAAGGAGGAACTTCTTCAGGGATATTTATCTTTATCAATGCAAAACCATTGCCATCCCCATATTCATCGAATTGAACCTCTTCGGTACCTGAAATAATATCATCTTCAGGATTTTCCCATCCCATTTCCATATTAATGCAATAATTACCATCTTCATTTGCCTCAATAGTGTAATGACAGTTATCTTTATGGGGTCCCCATGCATTAGGATCATCTGGAGAGAAACCCATTGGAACTCCAAAGTTTTGGGTACCCTGCTTAACACTTGCAGTTTTTTGACTTCCTAAAGAGATAACTAAATTCTTATTTTCTTCACCAAATAAATTATTAATCTCTTTTTGAACTCCTGAATTTAATGACTCAACACTTTCTGTAGAACCTCTAAATACAGTTCTTGTTAAAACTAATCCTAAAACCAATGCAGACATTAAAAGAACTATAGTTACAATTGTTCCGACGCTCATCTCCATCGCAGCTCTTTTATTTTTTATTTTTCTCACCATCTTTTATTATCAAGCTAATGTTGCAGACTTTATAAATATATACAAATTTAATACAAACAATATAACTCCCATAATTACAGCAGTTAAACTTAATATTTTTGCCGCTTTTGCCATTTTACTAGAATGTTTAAAACTTTTAACAAATCCAAATCCTCCCACTATAATTGCTATAAGAGGTATTCCCGCTCCCAAAATTAGTGCAGCAACTAATGGCTGAAACACTCTAAGAACTAAAACTCCAAAAGGAACAAATAAAGCAAGAACCAAACTAACAACTCCCAAGACATACGCATTAACAATCTTTGAATCCTGTTGCATTATACTCACCTTTTTCATTTCTTTAATAATCAAATTATTTTATTTTATAAATGTTTTTATGTCAGCGGGTAAATGGGGCTTCCGGGAGTCGAACCCGGCACACCATGATCTTCAGTCATGTGCTCTCCCGCTGAGCTAAAACCCCAATTTAAATTAAAGTTCAAGACTTTTAAATGTTTAGAATTATT